>NZ_CP071321.1:2400000-3068750 GCF_017309585.1 Nitrogeniibacter aestuarii
CGCGAACCGAGGGCTACAGAAGTAGCCAGAAGAAGCGCAAAAGGGTCGAAGAGATATTTGGCTGGCTCAAGACGATCGGTGGAATGAGAAAGAGCCGCTTCGTCGGACGGGCGAAAACCCAGATGGCCGCGTTCATATCGGGCGCGGCATATAACCTGCTCAGAATTGCCAAATTGAGCCATTCGGGGGTACCGGCATGAAGCGGGCGCCGAACATGGGTGCTGAACCGCATGTCGCCCTTCGCTTCGGCAAATCGAAGCGAATTGAAATTCCGAATCTTTCGACCAAGTCGCCATGAAATCCAAATCCGACCTCAGTGCTGGCGCAGCATCTGGCGCTTTTGCATCACCTTGCTAGGCGTCATAGCAGGTCTGTCAGCAATCGGCATCGCAATATTTCCCATGGACCCTACGTTTGGGAGAATAGTCACAGAATCAATCCCGGCCTTAAAAAACGGCGAATGCTTACGTGATGGAACGTGCTATTTTCCTCACGGAATCCTTGGCCTTCACCTTTATTTTGTTGCCACGTTTTTCACGGTCGTTTTTGTTTTGATGTGGTTTCGCTTTTCGGCATTCACTCCGACAAACCCAACGCCACAAAAGCGGATTCGAAATAAGGTTTATAGAATTTGTGCGATTGTCATGGCCGCTTCTGGCGTAGCGATGTGGTGGTTTTCAAAAATCAAACTTGCGCAAGGAATGTTCTGGTCAGAATCGCTCGCGGTTATGGCATTTGCGGGCGCATGGCTTGTCAAAGGTCAGCTATTTCTTCGCGACCGCCGAAAACTATCGACTCTTTCGAACTGAAATTAATCGCCCCAGGTATCTCGGAGGCTGTTTTGTTTGAGTCAGACCCTTTGTGCTTGCTCACCCAGTGACTGGTCGTATCATGCCTCATCCTCTCAAGAGTTGGAGCCTCTGCGATACCTGGGGTGATTAAGTATTGAATCTATATTTTTAAAATTTCCGCATATAGAAATAGTACAGTCAGGCGACAAACCAGTTCGGCGTTTCATGGCGAGCTTATGTCTGACAGGTGCGTTTCCCCATTACCTTTGTAACTTCTAACGGTCACATCCATCCTGGCAAGGTTCGGCCCGGCTTGGTGTAATACGCCGTAACGCGCTGCATGTTCTGCCGCTTTGAGTTCTGGGCGAGCCCGTAGAATTGCAGCACGTTGCTGCCGAGGATTTTCCGGGCAGCGAAGCCACTTGTGTCGTAATTTTGAATGACATTGGCGACGCCTTCGGGATAAGCTTCCCAGCCCGGAACTTGGCTGAGCATGAGCCAATCGGTGCCGAACATTGTCCGGTCGGCTACGGTTTCTTGCCCGACCGGTAGCAGCAGGTTTTCTCGCAGGCGGTCGCGAGCGACTTGAGATTCCAAAAGTTCATCCCAGTACCCAAGGTCAGCGTAAAGGGTAAGCTTCTCTGCTGAGTTCATAAGATATACAAAGTCTGCCGTCCAGTCACCGTCGTCGCGAGCGTGTGCACCACCGAAGTGTCCAGCATTTACGTACAACGACTTTAAACCGGGATAGCTGTCCAGGAGTTCCCAGCCCTTCACTCCGGCAAGCTTGTCGTGCGAGGAGTCCCGACCGTTTGAGGCGTTGGCGTGGGCCATTACCGGAACATCCAGTTCTTCGCACTTAGTGAAGAACTGGATAAGTTTTTCATCGAGCGCCCTTGGATGTGGGCGCGGATCACTTGACCCGTTGATGGGATTTCTTTCATTCCCAAAGGGATAGAAGCCCATCGGTGGGTATATCTTGACGCCAACACAACCGTGCTCTTTTACCGCCCACTCAACAGTCTTCAGGCTTGCGTCATTTTCTTGAATATCTACCCATGGATTGTAGGCCACCAGTGGCATCAAGAAACCGTTCGACAGCAATGCCATCTGCTCGTGAATAAGCACTTGGTCTCGCATGGTCGAGGCCTTCGCCGGGGAATCGAGCCAATAGTTGAAGTCGACCATCGCGCCAAAGCAGCCTGAAAGCGGCAAACCTGGAGATCCTTCAGAGAACCGCTTGATATAGCTGCGCAGGTTGTGATGCCGCGGCGACAACATGAATCCAACGAATTGGAAAACATTCTGGATGGATGCGAGGCTGGCTTCCTCGGTCACGAGCCCGAGTTTAAACATGGGACGGATTCGGCCCGACGGCGCATCGACACGAGCAGACCCTCGGCGCACGCTCTCCTGTACGAAGTCGCGACTGAATCCCGGCGGATCGAGGAGGATGGACTCGGGCCGAATGTCTCGCGTCTTCTGGACCGCATCGTTGACGATGGCGGGGATGCGTGTGTCGCGCCGCAGTATTTCTTCGAAAAGCGCATTGCCGACAGCGCGTTGATTCGCTTCGATAGCGGCATCTAGGCTAGCAGAGCGAGCCTTAAGCGCCATGGCCGAAGTCCCTTCTGCTGCGCCGCACAGGTCGTCAATCTCTCTTTTCGGGGACGGAGCGAAGGCCTTGCCAATGAACTCGGCGATGGGCGCGAGAGCAATCACCAGTTCGCGCAGCCGCGCGTCTTTAAGCGAGTGGGCGACCGACTTGGACAGGAATCCAGCAACAGGTACGTCAGCTGCGTTGAAGAAGTGGGAATGAGCGTCGAAGTACCTTTCACTCCTGGACCACGCATTCAGGGCTTCAGCACCAGACAAATATTGGCTTGTTCTGTCTGAACAAAGCCTTGGAATCTCGGATGTTGGGGCAGTGCTGCACCCCGTGGCGGCAAGTGAAGCTATCGACGCACCTCCTAGCAATAGCTTACGACGCTTCGTGTCGATACCGGTCTCGTGCATGACAGGTGCCCCCATCGGCAATTTATTCAGTAGACCTTGGCGAACGCTCGTTGCGCCCACCGTTCTGAAGCAACAGTAAGTATGGGGTTGCGATGCCGAAATGCCAATGTCGAACTTCGTACGTTAATTTCGTGCCTGAAACGTAGCTGAGACAACAAACCGAGACTAAATCCAATCGGCTCTGCGCCGCAGGGGCTACGTCATGCCTTGGGCCAACAACAGGAGCAGTGCTCGGTGGATAACACGCACTCAACCCGAAGTTCCTAACCTACTGGTTTTATTGGGCTGGAGTTCCCAGGATTCTGTGGACACCGAGCTACTTGCGGGTTGCTGCGGCTTCAAATTGTTCGGGGCTGACTCCCGATAAATGCTTGTGTCTTCGCGTTCGATTGTAGAAGCCATCAATGTATTCCGCGATATCTTCGGTCGCTTGCTGACGCGTGTTGTAAATGCGTTTCTTGATGCGCTCCTTCTTCAAGCTCGAGAAAAAGGATTCGGCGACGGCATTGTCCCAGCAGTTGCCTCGCCGGCTCATACTGGGCCGTAGACCATTTGACCGACAGAAACGACGCCAGTCGTCGCTGCCGTATTGCGAGCCTTGGTCGGAGTGCACGATTGTGCCGTCTGGCTCGCGCTGACGCACGGCGATCATGAGAGCGTCCAAGACGAGCTCTCGATGGATGGATTGGCGAGTGGCCCACCCAATGACTTTGCGCGAGAACAGGTCCAGTACAACTGCCAAGTAGAGCCAGCCCTGCCAGGTCCGGATATACGTGATGTCGGTAACCCAGACTCGGTTGGGCTGTGAGACGTCAAAATTGCGCTTGACGAGATTGGGGATCAGCTCAGCTGACTTGCCACCAGCAACGTAGCGACGGGTCCGGTAGCCGCCTTTCGCGTGCATCCCATTCTCTTTCATCAGCCGAGCAACACGATGCTTGCTGCACGTCTCGCCAGCCTCTCTAAGATCGAGAAAAACGCGTGGAGCACCGTATACACCTTGGCTTGCATTGAACGATGCTCGGATCAGGCCGATCAAACGTCTGTCTTCGCGAGCCCGATCAGAGACCGGCTTGGTGAGCCACGCGTAGTAGCCGCTCGGCGCTACATTCAGCAAGCGGCACATCATTTGAACGCTGTACTCTTTCTCGTTGTTCTTGATGAACTCGTACTTTCGCCGAACGGCGCTTGTATGTGGTTTGTTGGGCACTTGTTACCTCCGGCGTTTCGTTCGCCATCGTCACAGTGTCCACAGAATCCTGGGAATTCCAATTTCCGAATTCGAGGTTTGCAAACGATGACGATGGTCAGCGGATTTTAAAGAGGCCTGTAACTCCCAAGAGTATCGGTTTTTGCGCGTGGGAATGTTTGCACTTCATGTCGGCCGAACGTCCGGGGAGCGGCCCAGTGCCGCCTGTTTTCATCGCTCAGGACACCGGCCGCTCAGGCCGATTTCTAGACGCTCCCTTGCAAGCGTCCCGACCCGTCCTGCAAAGAGGGTCGCATCCGGGGGAGGGCGCGTTTGGGATTGTGTCCCCAGACGTGGCGTAAGAAGCGCAAGTCGTTAATTTCGGCAGGTCATCCGCTTCGGTTTGGAAGGAGCACATGTCAGGCAGCTACGGCGGGCAGACTGACATTTGGATTGTCTCCAAATTCGGCGACCGTCACGACGATTGCACGGCGTCGCTTTTACTCGCGACTTACACAAGCAAATGGAGGGTTGCGCCAACGAGTGACGTGTTTGGCTCTCTAGGGCCTGCACATGTTTCAGTGCAAACGGAGCAACGTCAACGGCTCAGTGGTGGCACTAATAGTTTGACGTTTGTAAGCAGCTCAATTTTTTTGCTGACTAAATTCTACGGTTCTTAGCCGATGCACCGAAGTGGGGCAGAAATCGTACGAGATTCTCCAAACCCGTCAATTTTTAGTACGGCGGACTTATTTTCAATTCCTCGAACCTGCATTCTTGTGTTTACATAATCTTAATTATCGCTGTTTTATATCACGATGGAAGGGACATCATTGATGTCCCTTCTGGCTTACTTGATCTCGATGGTCAAAGGCTTGGGTTTGATGCCGCGTGCTTTGAGGTTAGCGTCAATCAGACCGGCCGCATCGGTGTTCGACTTTTCCAGGGCCCAACTGCGCGCGGTCCGGCCCTGATCGTTTTCGAGCGTAGCATCCGCGCCCTTCGACAACAGGTAGCGAACAACTTCGGTATGGCCGTTGCGTGCGGCCAGCATCAAGGCGGTGGCCTGGTTCGGTGCGCGCTGGTCGATGACCGCACCGCGATCGATCGTCCGTTTGACGATCTCGAGATGACCGTTGAACGCCGCATAGATCATCGGCGTCCAGCCCGTGTTGCCGATGGGTGCACCGGCGTTGAGCAGCATGTCGACGATTTCGGTGTGCCCTTGAAGTGCGGCCAGTGAAAGCGCTGAGTCACCGGCCGGATTCTGGTAAGCGACCTGAGCGCCCCTTTTGATCAGCAGATCGACAATCTCGACGTTTCCTTCGCGTGACGCGAGGATGAGCAGTGAATTGCCGTTTTCATCGACGGTGTCCGGCAACAGCCCCTGGTCGAGCAACGACGACAGTTCGCTGGTATTGCCCATGCGTGCGGCGTTGATGGAGTCGTCGTAGGCTGCGGCCAGTGCGTGGTTGCTCATGGCGAGCGCTACGGTGACGGCGACGGCGACGGCACCGATCAGTGATTTCATGACTCAGAGTCCAATACGAAAAAGTGTCTTGAAGTTCTCGCTGGTGCGCTCGGCGACAGTCTCGACGTCGATCCCGCGCAATTCAGCAATATGTTCTGCGACATGTTTGACGAAGCCAGGTTCATTCGTCTTGCCACGGAACGGAACCGGTGCGAGATACGGCGAGTCGGTTTCGATCAGCATGCGGTCGAGCGGCACGTACCTGGCGACTTCCTTGAGCTCTTTCGCGTTCTTGAAGGTCACGATGCCTGAAAACGAAATGTAGAAGCCGAGGTCCATGGCGGCGCGGGCGACCTCTTGGCTTTCGGTAAAGCAGTGCATGACGCCACCGGGCACATCGGCGCCCTCTTCGCGCATCAGGCGCAAGGTGTCGTCGGACGCACTGCGCGTATGAATGACCAGCGGTTTGCACGTTTCCCGTGCCGCTCGAATGTGCACCCGAAACCGATCCCGCTGCCATTCCGGCGCATCCTTGTGCCAGTAGTAATCGAGGCCGGTTTCGCCAATGGCCACGATCTTCGGGTCATTGGCCAGTTCGACAAGACGTGCGACGTCCGGCTCGTCGACGTCCTCGTTGTCCGGATGGACGCCGACCGAGGCGTACAGATGCGCGTGCGCTTTGGCCAGTGCCAGCACGTTGGGAAACGTTTCAAGCTTGACGCTGATGCACAGCGCTGTATCCACTTGATTTTCTGCCATTTTTGCAAGGATCTCATCCTTGCGTTCGACAAGCTCGGGAAAATCGAGATGGCAGTGACTGTCAATGAACATGAAATCTACAGGGTATGTGTTGGTCGATTTGAGCCCAGATGGCCCGCAAGAATGTTCTCGATACGGCCGCGCAGCACCTTGCTTGCGTCGTCGTCTGCGAACTGGATGCCCACGCCCTGGGTCTTGCCGCCCTGGGCGCCGGCAGGCGTGACCCAGATGACTTTGCCGGCCACGGCGTGCTTGGTCGGGTCTTCCATGATCTGCAGGAGCATGAACACCTCATCGCCCAGCTTGTACTCACGCCCGGTCGGCACGAAGATGCCACCGTTGTTGATGAAGGGCATGTAGGCGGCGTAAAGGGCCGACTTCGAGTTGATGTTCAGCGACAGAACGCCTGGGCGGGCTGCGGCGGCGGGTTTGTTCATCACCTTCTCCGTGCTGGGGCGCGGTCCACGCGCCCTGCTGTTTTCATTCGAACACCGTGTTAACGCGCAGGTTGGGCCCGGACTTGAGCCGGACGTACCGCCTTGGCGTAACGCATCAGCAGGTCTTCAAGCACAAGGCGAAAATTCAACGGGTGGCTGGCCGCCCGATGAATCTGAACCAGTGCATTGTAGCAATCGACCAGCGCACGCTCGTCGGCGCGTGCGACCACCGCCTGCATCTGGTCTGCACAATCCGGAAAGAATCGCGCATTGGCCCCGAGTGCCAGCGCCCCCAGATCCCACACCCAGCGATGAACCCAGTCGATGAGCATGGGCAGATCGAAGCCGGCGTCGGTTGCATTCTTCGAGCGCAGCCAGGCATCCCAGTCACCTGCCACCATGACCGGATCGTTCGGCGGCATGCCAAGCAGGTCCTTGATCAGACGGCGACGCAGTTCATGGCCCTGCATGTCCGCGATCCTTTGGGCGGCCAGCGGCATCCCCCCTGCCAGCGCCAGCAGTGCGGCACCGCCCTCCCCGATCGATTCCTGCAACCAGGCGCTCGACGCATTGGCGTCGGGCCGCGGGAAAAACCATTGCTGGCAGCGGCTGCGTATGGTCGGCAGCAGGCGGCGCGGCGCCGAGCTGATCAGCAGGAAGAGGGTTTCGGGGGGCGGCTCCTCAAGTAGCTTCAACAGGGCATTTGCGGTGTTGGTGTTCATCGCCTCGGCGGGATCGATGAGCACCACCCGGGTGCCGTTCTGGTGTGCCGTAACGCCCAGCTTGTCGCGCAAGGCCCGAATCTGGTCGACCACGATCTGCGTCGACGGCTTGGTCTTGCCCGAACTCTGTTGTTCTTCCGGCAATTCCGCCTCGGGTACCACGCGAATGAGGTCAGGGTGATTGCCTGACATGCGCAAGCGGCATCCCTCGCATTCGCCACACGCCTCGCCAGTCGCGTTTGGCTGAGCACACAGCACCCGAGCGGCGTAGCTTTCAGCGAAATCCCGTTTGCCCTGGCCTGGTGCGCCGCTCAGGAGCAAGGCATGCGCCCGTCGGCTTTCGCCCTGAACCACCTGACGCCACAAGGGGGCGAGCCATGGATGAATCATGCGCCGAACCGCTCGATAAGCGCGCGTTCGAGTGCCAGGCCGATGGTGTCCGGATCGAGCGAAGCATCAATGACGCAGAACCGGTCCGGCGCCGCCTCGGCGCGCACAAGATACGCGTTGCGGACACGGGCGAAGAAGTCTGCTTTTTCTCGCTCGAAACGATCCGGCGCCTCGCCGGTGCCGGCAAGTCGTTGCGCCGCGACGGCCGGGTCGAGATCGAACAGAAAGGTGAGGTCGGGCTGCCGGTCCGCATGCACCCAGTGCTCCAGCACGTCGAACTTGGCCACGTCGAGTCCGCGCCCGCCGACCTGGTAGGCGTAGGTGGCGTCAGTGAAGCGATCGGACACGACCCAGGTGCCTTCTGCGAGCTTCGGTTCGATCAATTCGGCCAGGTGTTGCTTGCGTGCGGCAAACATCAACAGGGCTTCCGTTTCGAGATCCATGGACTCGTGAAGCAGCAAGGCGCGCAGCTTTTCACCCAGCGACGTACCGCCGGGCTCGCGACTCTGGACAAATGGATGATCATTCGCTGCAAGCCAGGCGCAGCAACGTGCAATCTGGCTGCTCTTGCCGGCGCCGTCGATACCCTCGAACGTAATGAATCTGGCCCTGGTGGCGGTTTCGCTCATGAGTCTCAACGCTTGAGTTGGAATTTGCGTACGGCACGATTGTGCTCGGCGAGGCTTCGAGAAAACTCCGACGAGCCGTCACCACGTGCGACGAAATAATAGTACTTGGACTCGGGCGGATTCAGCGCCGCCCGCAGTGATGCCAGACCGGGCATGGCAATCGGCGTGGGTGGGAGGCCATTGCGGGTGTAGGTGTTGTATGGCGTGTCGCGCGTCAGATCATTGCGACGCAGGTTGCCATCAAAGCGCTCACCGATGCCGTAGATTACGGTCGGATCGGTCTGAAGCAGCATGCCGACCCGAAGCCGGTTGATGAACACCGACGCAATCATCGGCCGATCTTCGGCCTGCCCGGTTTCCTTCTCGACGATGGACGCCAGTATCAGGGCCTCATAGGGAGACTTGAGCGGTAGGGAGGTATCGCGCCCGGCCCACTGTTCCGCAAGATGCGTCTGCATCTGCTCATAGGCACGCTTGAGCACGTCGATTTCGGAGTCGCCCCGATGGAAGCTGTACGTATCGGGAAAGAACAGACCTTCGGGATGCGATTCCTCGGCACCGATGCGCTTGAGAATTTCAGCATCGGTCAGTTGAGCGGTTTCGTGCGTGAGATCCTCATTCTGCTGAAGCGCCTGACGCACCTGGCGGAAGGTCCATCCTTCGATCAGGGCGACCGATCTAAGAATGACGTCCCCGCTGACCAGCTTGTCCAGCAATCCACGAGGCGAAATGCCCGACCTGACTTCGTAACTGCCCGCCTTGATCTGGTGCGCCTGGCCGCTCAGCCGTGCCATCCAGTAGAAAAACCGGGGGTCAATCTCAACGCCCGCGTCAGCGACAAGCTGGGCGACGTCGCGCATGGAGGCGCCTTTGGGGACGGTCACCTCGGTCACCCCCTGGTTGACCTCAAGCCCGGAATCGGCCTTGTTTATGGCCCACAGCGCAGCACCGGCCACGAGGAGGATGGGAACAATCAGCAGGACAATGAGAAATCGTATTTTCATCAAGGCGAAAAAGAGAAGTCAGTATGCGTCGGGCGCGAACGCCGACGCGCAGCGGGGCTTATAATAGCCGATCACCTCTACCCCTGATTACGACCTGACTGTCATGACTATCTGGAACACTCTGCTCGACGGCACCAGCCTGCGTGTCGAAGGCAACCGAATCGTATCCGACGATGCTTCTGCCGACGTGGCCAATGTGCGCAAGGGCGCCGTCATGGTCCCGCTCGTGCACCTCAAGGGTATCGAAGCCCAAGGTGAAGAAGTCACCGACTTCCTCCACAATCTTTTCTCCAACGACGTCAAGAAGCTCTCGGCGGACTCGGCGCAATGGACAAGTTTCAACAGCCCGAAAGGCCGCATGCTGGCCAGCATGCTGCTGTGGCACGCCGATGGAGGCTATCGGCTGGCGTTGGCGGCAGACGTGCACGAAGGCATTCTCAAGAAACTTCGCATGTTTGTTCTGCGCGCCAAAGTGGCGCTCAAGGACGGGACCGAGGACCGGGTGTTGCTGGGTGTGTCCAGCGACGTGCTCGCCGAGTGCTTGGCCAAGGCCAACCTGCCGGTCCCTGCAGCGCCCATGAAGTGCGGCCAGCGCAATGGCGTCTCGGTGATCCGCCTCGATGCGAAACGCGTGGTCATCGATGCGCCGACCGGTGCCATGGCCGACATCTGGTCACAGCTGCAGGCCCAGTCCGTGGCCCCGGCGGGCACCGCCGCCTGGAACTGGCTCGACGTTCAGAACGGCATCCCGCTGGTGACCGAGGCCACCCAGGATGACTTCGTCGCACAGATGCTCAACTACGAACTCATCGGCGGGGTCAGCTTCAAGAAAGGCTGCTACCCGGGCCAGGAAATCGTCGCGCGCACGCAGTACCTCGGCAAGCTGAAAAAACGCATGTATCACCTGCAAGGCCCGGGCAATACGGACGCCAAGGTCGGTGACGAGCTGTTTGCCCCGGCATTCGAAGATCAGGCCATCGGCAAACTCGTGACGGTGGCCCCCGCCCCCAATGGCGGCGTGGAGGCACTGGCCGTACTGCAGATCCAGGCGGCTGAAGAAGGGCAGATCTTTCTCGGCTCGCCCGCCGGCACCAAGTTGCGACTCGCCGCACTGCCCTACTCCCTGGATGTCGCACAAGGTCAGTGAGTCAGATCTACGTCTATTACAAGGTGACGGCGGCCAATCGTGCCGCCGCCCTTGCGGGCGCGAAAGCGCTGATTGCCCGGGCTGCTGCCGACGTCGGTGTCGATGGCGCACTTTCTTGCCGGGCGGAAGATCCGCTGACCATCATGGAAGCGTATGACGCCGTACCCGACGCGCAGGCCTTCATGGCCTGGCTTGACGCGGCAGTGTCATCCGGTGGCTTGCGCTCCCTGATCGAGGGGGATCGTCATACGGAGCATTTCGTCCCGTGTGCCTGATTGCACTTGCCTGGCAGGTCCATCCCCGCTATCCGCTGATCGTTGTTGCCAACCGGGACGAGTTTTTCGAGCGCCCGACAGACCTGGCCCACTGGTGGCCAGATCATTCGTCGCTGTTCGCGGGGCGCGATCTGGAAGGCGGTGGCACATGGCTGGGCGTAACGCGTGAGGGGCGCTTTGCCGCGCTGACCAACTTTCGAGATCCGACACGGAATTCGCCCGACCGACGCAGCCGCGGGGAGCTCGTCGTCAATGCGCTCACGGCAGACGACGAACAATCGTGGCTCGGCCGGCTTGAAGCGACTGCAGCGGCATACAATCCGTTCAACCTGCTTGCCGGCAATCTCGATCAGCTCTTCGTTTTTGCAAGTACAACGCTCAAGCTCCGCCCAGTGCCGCCCGGGATTCACGGGCTGTCGAATCACTTGTTCAACACGCCCTGGCCAAAGCTGGAGCAAGCCCGCAAGGCACTTGCCGACGCGATCGATGGCATCGACACCCCGGCCGATCTGCTCCAGTTGTTGAACGACGACACGCCTGCCCCTGACGCGGACTTGCCCGTCACCGGGGTGCCCCTGGAATGGGAGCGCAGGCTATCGAGTTGCTTTATCCGCGCGCCGGGTTACGGCACTCGAAGCACGAGCGTCGTGATGTTTGACCGGAACGCTCAGTGCGAGTTTGCCGAACAGACCTGGAACCCCGACGGAACGCCATCTGGGCGGGTGTTCGAACGCTTCAGTCTGTCTGGCGTGTCATGAGCTGGTGGGCAATGCCCGCCTCCATGAACACGTCCCCCTCTGACTGGAAGCCGAATTTTTCGTAGAACGGCAAGGCCGAAGTTTGTGCATGCAGCGCAAGTGCCGCCGTGCCACGGTCGCGGGCGGCAGTGATGAGATGTTCGAGTATTGCGCCCCCATGGCCCTGCCCGCGACAAGCTCGATCGACGGCAATCCGCCCAAGATGGCCGTCTGGCAGCAAACGACCGGTGGCGATCACCTCCCCTGACGCGTTCTCGATCCAGGCGTGCAGGCTGATCGCATCGTGTTCGTCCTCTTCCATTTCGATGGGGACGCCCTGTTCATTGACAAACACGGCGATACGTAGCGGCAAGACATGTGGTCGTGCCTGCAGCCAAGCCCCGCTCAAGACCTTCATTCGACGATCTCGATATGTAGACCCGCTTGGACAAGATCGAACAGTTCGATCACGTCATCGTTGCGCATGCGGATACAACCATGGGATCGTGCCACGCCCATGGGCTCCGACTCCGGCGTGCCGTGAATGTAGATATAGCGACGCATGGAATCGCAGTCGCCGAGGCGGTTGCGTCCGGGCTCGGTGCCCGACAACCACAGAATCCGGCTGAGAATCCAGTCGCGCCCGGGCTGTGATGCATCGAGTGTTGGCGACCAGACCTCGCCGGTGGGCCGACGCCCCCTGAACGCCGCGTATTTGGGCTGTCCGCGACCGATGAGAGCGCGCACGATGTGATGTCCGCGCGGCGTACAACCCGATCCGTTCTGCTCCCCCGCACCATTCAGTGCCGTTGAGACCGGGTAACGCCGAAACAGGGTGCCATCGTCGGCAAAGAGATCGAGCTGCTGGCGGCCGAGATGAACCACTGCTTTCATTCCATCTCCTTCTGCCTTTTGGCTGCTGCACGGCGATGAGCGAAAAATGACCTCAGCTGCTCGGCGCAGGCGTCGGCGAGCACGCCCCCTTCAATCCGTGCGTGGTGGTTCAGGTTTGGCACCTTGTACAGATCGAGCACACTCCCGGCGACGCCCGTCTTGGGATCGGGCGCACCGAACACGACACGGCTGATCCGGGCGTGAAATATGGCACCCGTGCACATCATGCATGGCTCCAGTGTGACGAATAACTCGCAGCCAGGCAGCCGATAATTGCCCAGGCGCCGCCCGGCATCGCGAAGGGCGACAACCTCGGCATGCGCCGTGGCATCGTTGAGGCTGATCGGCTGGTTGAACCCCTCCCCCACGATTTTCCCGTCGAAAACCACCACGGCACCCACGGGCACCTCGCCTTTCGATGCGGCCAGGTGCGCCAGTTCAATGGCACGGGCCATGAAATTTTCGTCTGTCATGCCTCAAGTCAATCGCCTTGGAAGCCGCATTTTATCCGTGTAGGGGAAGTTACGCGAAATACGGCGCCGATACATTCCAAAGCGCACGCGCAGCCGATAGACTTGTTAAAACTTATAAATTGCACCCTTGGCAATACATCCACACACCATCGCGAAAATCGCAGTGCTCTGCGCCTGGCTTGTCTGGCTGGGCGTGCAGGCGTTCGCCGACGCGCCGTGGAATGTGCTCAGCGCAGTGTTGCCCATTCTTGCCACTGCCCTGGTGTGGCGAAGGCACGCAGTCCGACGAACCGGATTGCATTCAGACGAAGATGACACCCGCGACGCAGCGTTGCCTCGCTGGCGACTGACGTTCGCCGGCGAGCGCGCCACACTGCGTGCACTCAACGTCAGAGCCGAAGAACTCAATGCGTTGATCCCGGAGCGGGAAAGCATCCACTGGAAGGCGCTGGTCGAGCATCAGGCCCCCTTGATCGTTGGCGCCATTGATCAAGCGTCGGGCGCATGGGCACTGCACACCGACACCATGTCCGGCAACGACGTCACGATTCTGGGCGTGCCTGCCAACGATCAGGACACCTGCCGTCGCGAACTCGATGCGCTGCATCAGAAGATCGCTGATGCACTCAGTTGCAGCGTTCACGTTCTTTATCGGCTGGACTACAAACGCAAGGCCTACGAATACATCTCGCCTGTCGTTGCACGCGTGTGCGGGGTTTCCATCGAGCAACTGCGAATGGATGATGGTCTGCTGGCGCTTCACGCACGAATCCCGCCGGACGATCTGGAGCGAAATCGCGAACTCATCCAGGCGGCCATCGCCAATTGCCGACGAGAGTACGCCGACTGTAATCTGGAATACCGGCTGCGCGACATCAAGGGCAGAACGCGCTGGTTCCGTGATTCGATGCGCATCTTTCTGGACGCCGAGAAAAACATTGCCTATCTGAACGGTGCCATTCTCGAAATCACGGAAACCCGGATGACGAGTGAGCATTTCCGGGTCACTTTGCACTCCATTGGCGACGGGGTGATCACCACCGACGCTCGCGGTCGCGTATCACTGCTCAACACCCAGGCCGAAGTGCTTACCGGCTGGTCACAGGCGGATGCACTGGGTGAGCCGGCTGATCGCGTCCTCCGATTGCGCGACGCGGACGATGACGCTGACCTGGTGTGCCCGGTCGCAGAGGTACTCAAGAGCGGTAAAACGGTTCGCAACGACGGCGCACTCAATCTGGAACGTCGCGACGGCGCCCGGATTGCGATCACCGTCAGCGCAGCACCCATCTTCGGTTCGGGCGACGGCGCCACCCAGGGGGTCGTGGTCGTGATTCGGGATGAACGCCAGACACGTGAGTCTCTCGAGCGCCTGCACGAGAGCGAATCGCGCTACCGGACACTGGTTGAGAGTTCGCCGGTCGGCATTTTTCACTATGACCAGGGTTTGCGCATCACCTTCCTGAATCAGCGCTTTGCGGAGATTCTGGGCAGTACGCAGTACGACCTGATCAACACGCCACTGGCCACGCTGGCAGATCAATCCTTCATGCCGACCATTCGTGCTGCCCTGTCGGGACAACCGGGGCGCTACGAGGGCGAGTACCTGCCTTCCGACGGGAGCGCTCCGATGCGCCTGTCCATGCGCACGGCGCCCGCCCTTGGCGTGACCGGTGAAGTGCTCGGTGGTGTCGCCATCGTTGAAGACAACACCGCGCGCTATGAAGCGGAGCGCAAGTTGCGTGAAAGCGAAACGCGATACGCACTGGCCATGCGCGGCACCAACGAAGGGCTGTGGGACTGGAATCCGGTGTCCAAGGAGTTGTTCCTGTCTTCGCGTCTGATGGTGCTACTGGGCGAGTCGGCCGAATCGATCCGGACCACCAGCGACGCCTGGCTAGCCCGCCTTCACCCCGACGACCGCGAGATTTACTACGCACGCATGGTGGCGCACCTGAAGGGCGAGACGAATCACTTCGAGTTCGAGTTCCGCCTGGCCACGCATTCCGGCGATTACCGCTGGTTCCGATCTCGTGGTGTGGCGCAGCGCGACGATAACGGCACGGCCTACCGGATGGTCGGTTCGATCGGTGACATCACGGCGCGCAAACGCGCCCAGATGCAGTTGAACAACGAACTCACATTCTCGCGCACCCTGGTCGACAGTCTGCCCGTCGGACTCTGCGTGACCCGTCGCGATGGCACCATTACCCTGATCAACCAGCACTTTTCGCGCATGGTGGGCCTCGCCACCCGGGACCTGCGAGAGTTCAATTGCGTCGAACTGGTGGTCGAAGAGGACCGCCCCTTCATCTATCAGCGGATGGAGCGCGCCTTCGAGGACGGACTCGCCTGGGCCGAAACAGCCCTGATCAATCCGGATGAAGACCCCCTGCCCGTCAATTGGCTCGTGCGCCGGGTCAAACTGTATGACAGCGACCAGTTGCTATGCATCGCCACGGACATTTCCGACCGCAAGCGCGCCGAAGAACAGATGCGCAACCTCAATCGAGAGCTTGAGCTCCGGGTCGAGGACCGGACCCAGCAGCTTGCGGCCGCCGTCAAGGAGCTCGAAGCGTTCAGCTATTCGGTGTCGCATGACCTGCGAGCCCCGTTGCGCGCGATTGACGGCTACTCGCGCATCATCCGCGACGACTATCGCGAGGCATTCAACGATGAAGCGCACACGCTCTTCGACCGCATGCTCGCGGCAGTCGCGCGAATGAGCGAACTGATCGACGATCTGCTCGAGCTCTCGCGTGTGTCACGCCGTCCGCTCAAGCGGCGCCTGATCAACATGAGCGCTATGGCTCATGTCATTGCCGACAACCTTCGTCATGCCGATCCGTCACGTGAGGTGAGCTTTGACATCGAGGACGGCATGGAGGTCATTGCGGACGAAAATCTGCTCAAGATCGCCATCGAGAATCTGCTCGGCAACGCCTGGAAATTCACCTCCAAATGTGACCAGGCGCGGATCCGCTTCTACCGTCAGAGACGCCCGGACGAGATCGCCTATTGCGTGGAGGATAATGGCGCGGGTTTCGACATGCGCTATGCGGACAAACTGTTCGGTGCCTTTCAGCGACTGCATACCGACCGCGACTTTGAAGGGACAGGGATCGGCTTGGCCACCGTCGCGCGCATCATTCAGCGCCATGGCGGAAATGTGGACGCCGAAGGCGCCCCGAACGAGGGCGCCAGATTCTACTTCACGTTGGGTGAAAGCGATCTGGCCGGCAGTGAAAACACCTCAACCGAGCGGGAGACTAACGACGCTTCGTGAGATTGGCGAGCAACAAGGTGGCCAAACCCAGCAACAGCTCATCCGCGAGCGGGATGGGGTCCGGCACGAACAGATCGAGTATGAAGAGCCCGGCTGTCAGGGCCAGCAACTGCGGGAAGCGCAATCGACTGGCCCAGTTGAGCACGGCGGCAATCAACGGTGTCTGCACCGAAGGATCATTCCCACTCGATGGTTGCAGGTGGCTTGCCGGAGATGTCATAGACCACGCGGTTGATACCGCGCACTTCGTTGATGATCCGGTTGCTCACCTTGCCCAGCAGCGCATGCGGCAGCTCCGCCCAGTGCGCGGTCATGAAATCCTGGGTTTCCACGGCCCGCAAGGCCACCACATACTCATACGTGCGGCCATCACCCATGACACCCACGCTCTTCACGGGCAGGAACACGGCAAACGCCTGAGACGTTTTGTCGTACCAGCCCGAAGCGCGCAACTCGTCGATGAAGATGGCGTCTGCACGGCGCAGCAGCTCGGCGAACTCGTGCTTCACTTCGCCCAGAATTCGCACGCCCAGACCCGGCCCCGGGAAGGGGTGACGATAGACCATGTCGTGCGGCAGGCCGAGTGCAATCCCGAGCTCGCGCACCTCGTCCTTGAACAATTCACGCAGCGGTTCCAGGAGCTTGAGATTGAGCGTCTCGGGCAAGCCCCCAACGTTGTGGTGGCTCTTGATGGTGTGGGCTTTCTTGTTCTTTCCACCGGCCGATTCGATCACATCAGGGTAGATCGTGCCTTGGGCCAGCCACTTGGCCTTCGGGAGCCTGGCGGCTTCAGCCTGGAAGACTTCGACGAACTCGCGCCCGATGATCTTGCGCTTCTGTTCCGGATCGCTGACGCCTGCCAGATGGCCCATGAACTGCGCCGTCGCGTCGACATGAATGACCTTCACGCCCAGGCTGCGTCCGAAGGTCGCCATCACCTGCTCGGCTTCATTCAGACGAAGCAAGCCGTTGTCGACAAACACGCAGGTCAGCTGATCGCCAATGGCCCGATGGATGAGCGCAGCAGCAACGGAAGAATCCACACCGCCGGACAGACCGAGAATGACCTCTTCATCGCCCACTTGCTCGCGAATGGCTGCGACGGCCTCCTCGACGTAATCCGGCATGTTCCAGTCGTGTCCGCATCCGCAGATGTCGTGAACGAAACGACCGATGATCTCCTTGCCCTTGATGGTGTGGGTCACCTCGGGATGGAACTGCACGCCATAGAAGCCGCGCTCTTCGTCCGCCATGGCGGCAATCGGGCACGACGGATTACTACCGATCACCTTGAATCCAGGCGGCAACTCGGTCACCTTGTCACCATGGCTCATCCAGACGTCGAGCAGACCGTGGCCGTCGTCGTTGGTACGGTCCTCTATGCCATTGAAGAGTTTCGAATGACCCCGCGCGCGCACTTCGGCGTAACCGAACTCGCGGCTGTCCGAGCCCTCGACCGTGCCGCCAAGCTGGTCGGCCATCGTCTGCATGCCGTAGCAGATGCCGAGCACCGGCTTGCCAAGCTGAAACACGACTTCCGGGGCCGACATGATTTCGGAGTAAACCGAGTTCGGGCCGCCCGACAGAATGATGCCGTCCGGCGCGTAATCACGAATGAACTCTTCGGTCACGTCGCAGGGATGGATCTCGCAGAACACCTGATGCTCGCGCACACGGCGCGCGATGAGCTGGGTGACCTGGGAACCGAAGTCGAGGATGAGAATTTTCTGGTGCGCCATAAATCTACTCGGCCTGAAAAAGGAAAAAAGGCGGCCAGAGCCGCCTTGGATACTGAGCGCCCCGCTCAATCAACGTGATAGTTGGGGGCTTCCTTGGTGATTTGAACGTCGTGCACGTGGGATTCGCGAACGCCCGCGGAAGTGATCTCGACGAACTGCGACTGCGTGCGCATGTCGTCGATCGAGGCGGCACCCACATAGCCCATGGAGGCACGCAGGCCGCCGACAAGCTGAGTGATCACCGCCGTCACCGGCCCCTTGTAGGGAACGCGACCTTCGATACCTTCGGGCACCAGCTTGTCCTGATTGGACGCCGGATCCTGGAAGTAACGATCTGCCGACCCCTGCTGCATGGCGCCCAGCGATCCCATGCCACGATAGGACTTGTAGGAACGCCCCTGGAACAGCACCGTTTCACCCGGCGCCTCTTCGGTACCGGCAAACAGTCCGCCGCACATGACGGCATTGGCGCCCGCCGCAATGGCTTTGGCGATATCGCCCGAGAAGCGCAGACCACCGTCTGCGATCATCGGCACGCCCGTCCCCTTCAGGGCTTCGCTGACGTTGTTGACCGCCGTCACCTGCGGCACACCGACACCGGCAATGATTCGGGTGGTACAGATGGAGCCGGGGCCGATGCCGACCTTCACGCCATCCGCGCCCGCATCGACCAGCGCACGAGCCGCATCCGCAGTGGCAATGTTGCCGCCGATGACCTCCACCTTCGGAAAGTGCTTCTTCACCCAGGCAACGCGCTCAAGCACGCCCTTGGAATGACCGTGCGCGGTATCGACCACGATGACGTCGACGCCCGCAGCAACCAGCAGTTCGACCCGCTCTTCGGTACCGGCACCAACACCCACGGCAGCACCAACGCGCAAGCTGCCGTGTTCGTCCTTGGCGGCGTTCGGATGCTCCGTGGCCTTGAGCATATCCTTGACGGTGATGAGGCCGCGCAACTCGCCTGCGTCATTGACCACCAGCACGCGCTCCAGACGGTGCTTGTGCATCAAGGCCTGGGCCGTATCCAGGCTTTCGCCTTCCGGGACGGTGATCAGACGCTCTTTGGGCGTCATGATGGCCGAAACGGGTTGATCGAGATTGGTTTCGAAGCGCAGGTCGCGGTTGGTCACGATGCCGACCACCTGTTCGCCTTCGACAACCGGAAGACCTGAAAACTTGTTCTGACGCGTCAGGGCCATGACTTCGCGCACGGAGATTTCCGGCGAGATGGTCATCGGGTCCTTGAGGACACCGGATTCGAAGCGCTTGACCTTGGCCACTTCGGCCGCCTGTTGCTTCGCGGTGAGGTTCTTGTGAACGATGCCGATGCCGCCTTCCTGTGCCAACGCAATGGCCAGGCGCGATTCCGTGACCGTATCCATTGCAGCGGATACGAGCGGAATGTTCAGGCTGATGTTGCGGGTCAGTTGCGTCCGGAGGCTGACGTCCTTGGGCAGGACGTCCGAACGCGCGGGGACAAGAAGGACATCGTCGAACGTCAGCGCCTTCTGAATCACACGCATGACTTTAATCCTTTCGACCAAATCCGTATTATACAGGCGGAAACGGAGCCCGCAAAACTCCGTATAGCGAGGATCTTCCCAGATGCAAGCACGATATGCCTCACTCATGATCGCCCTGCTCTTGCCCGCGTTCGCCTTCGCGGCACAGGTGTATGAGTGGAAAGATGCCAGCGGCAAAATGCACTACTCCGACCGCCCGCCACCGGGGGTCGATGCCAAGCCGACCGGCATGACAACAGGCAAGCGCTCAGCGCCGTCTTCAGCCCCTTCCGCACCGCTGTCAGTGGCGCCCAAGTCGAGCCAGCCGCCGGAGACGCCCGAGCAGGCTCAGGAACGCGAAGCCCAGGAGGAACAGTCACGCCAGCGGGCAGAAGTTGAACAGGAGCGAGCCAAGACCTGCGAGAGCGCCACGCGCCAACTCAAGATGCTGGAAAGCGGCCAGCGAGCCCAGACCATCGGCCCCAACGGAGAACCTGTCGTGCTCGACGACAGCGGTCGCCAGCAAGCGATTCAGCGTGCGCGCGAAGTCGTCATGAAAACCTGCCAGGTGCCCAACTAGGCACCTTCAAATCATTCCGAAGCGGCGCCCTCATCGGTGTCCGCTTCGCCGCCCCCCTTCTTCATCACCTTGCCTTCCTTGGCCCGTTTGCGGCGAACCTCTTTCGGATCCGCGATCAGGGGACGATAGATTTCAATCCGGTCGCGATCACGCACTTCCGTGGTCAGCGGCGCCAGTTTGGCGTAGATCCCGACTTTGTTGCCGGTCTTTTCCAGGCTGATTTCCGGATATTTCTCCATCAGACCCGACGCCTCGACGGCATCCTTGATGGTCGCGCCCTTGGGTAGGTTGACCGACGCAATCTCCTGGCGGTCTTTCAGCGCATAAACGACTTCAACACCGATCGTCTCTGCCATGGTTCAGCTCCGGTAAATGTCTTCGGCGCGCTTCACGAAGGCGTCCACGAAGGTATTGGCGATGTGACTGAAAACCGGCCCGAGCGCCTTGTCGAGCAAGCGGTTGGAGAACTTGTAGTTCAGTTCGAATTCGATCTTGCAGGCCGAATCACCCAGGGCAATGAATTTCCAGCCACCGTCAAGATGGGAAAAAGGCCCTTCCTTCAAGCGAATGTGCATTTCGCTCGGCCACACCTTGGTATTCACTGTCGCAAATTCGGTCTTGATGCCGTGGTAGTTCACACGAAGTGAGGCGGCGGTCATGCTTTCGGTGCGCTCGTGCAGTTCGGTACCACCACACCAGGGCAGGAACTTGGGGTAATCCTCAACCTTGTCCACGAGCTCGAACATCTGCTCGGGAGTGAATTCGATCAATACGACTTTCTTGACAGCGGCCATGGGTGATTGCATTTGAGCGGAACTGCTAGAATGCCCGATTCTACCGCATGCCACCGCGCCACGCTGACTCCGACACCATGAGCATTATCGATAATCGCAAAGCCTTCCACGACTACTTCATCGAAGAGAAAGTCGAGGCCGGGCTCGTGCTCGAAGGTTGGGAGGTCAAGGCCATCCGCGCCGGCCGCGTGAACATCAAGGAATCCCACATCCTGATGCGCAATGGCGAGATCTTCATCATCGGCATGCATCTGACACCGCTGCAATCGGCATCCACCCATGTCTTGCCTGATCCGACACGCACACGCAAGCTGTTGATGCACGCACAGCAGATCGACCGGCTCATCGGGCAGGTTGAACGTGCGGGCTATACCCTCATTCCGCTCGATCTGCATTACAGCAAGGGACGGGTCAAGGTCACGGTGGGTCTGGCCAAGGGCAAGAAGCAGCACGACAAGCGTGAAGTGGCCAAAAAACGTGATTGGGAGCGCGACAAGGCGCGACTGATGCGTCAGAAGGTCTGACCGGTTCCGCCCGTGCGCGTGGCAGCGAGTCGACAATCGACCCACTCTGCTCACGACCTGGTATCCGCACGCCCCCTTTCGACGGACGACATCGCGACGGCCCAGGCCCGACGGCTCCGGGCCAGCTGGCTCAAGAATCATGCGCGTACCGTTTACGTGCTCGTGGGTCTGCTCTGTGCCATTGTGGCCATCTGGCAGTCATGGCGAATCAGTGAATCCAATGCGCTCGCCGAAGTACGACGGGTTGGCGCTGAACGTCTGACCCTCTATGCGAGTACGGTCGACGGCGCACTGGATCGTTATCGCTATCTGCCCTTTGTGCTTGCGCTCAACCCGGCGGTCAAGCAGCTCGTCGCCGAGGGCGGGGCGCGTGGCCGTGTGAATGTGTATCTCGAAACGGTCAATGCCCAGGCCGGCGCGGCTGCCCTGTTCGTGATGAGCGCCAACGGTGAAACGCTTGCCTCCAGCAACTGGTCAGAACCGCTTTCCTTCGTCGGCCAAAATTACGCGTTCCGCCCCTATTTCCGCCGCGCCATGGCCGGCGAATCGGGTGAGTTCTTCGCCATCGGGGTCACCACGGGCCAACCCGGCTATTTCATGTCGGCCCCCATTCACGGCCCACAAGGCATTGTCGGCGTCGCGGTGGTCAAGGTGGATCTGGACCGTCTCCAGCTCGACTGGGCCGAAGGGGGCGAAAACGTCATCGTCCGCGACGAAAACGGTGTGATCTTCCTCTCCAGCCTGCCGGCATGGAAGTACCACAGTCTCGGTGTCCTAGACGAGGCCGCCATGGCGCAGATCCGTGCCCGACGCCAATACAACAACATGCCGATCCCGGCGCTGCCCTTCAAGCGCCCGCGACTGGGCGTCCCCGATCTGGTGAACATCGACGGACAGAACTTTGTCGAACATGCCACCGCCCTCAAACAGGCGGGATGGACCATGCATTACCTGACGCCGATGGCCCCCATCCGGGACCAGGTCGTCGGCGTCGTTGCCATGGTGACGGTGTCATCGTTTCTGCTCATTGTCTTTCTGCTTTATCTGCGCGAGCGTCGCGAGCGGCGGCGTGCCCGCGACGCTGCCGACGAGGCAAAGGCATTGAGAGTGCTCAGCCGCCAGTTGCAGCTCGAGATCGATGAGCGAAAGCGAACCGAGGAAGAGCTTCGCTCGACGCAGAACGATCTGATTCAGGCCGGAAAACTCGCGGCGCTCGGGCAGATGTCGGCCGCCATCGCCCATGAACTCAACCAGCCCATCACCGCGATCCGCACCTTCGTGGCCAGCGGCCGACGCCTGCTGTCACTCGATCGCAAGGACGATCTTGACCGGAATCTGGCTTCCGTCAGTGGCCTGACCGAGCGCATGGCGGTCATCACCGGCCAACTCAAGACGTTCGCACGCAAGAGCGAGGGGCGAAATCGACCGGTCAGGCTGGACGAACCGGTCACCGCCGCGTTCGCGCTGCTTGACGGTCAGATCAAGGCGGCCGGGGTTCATGTTGTGCGGCACACCGCCGATGCCGCGCTCGTCGTGATGGGCGATCCGGTGCGCATCGAACAGGTGCTGATCAATCTGGTGAGCAACAGCCTCGACGCCATGCGCGAGGTCGAAGCGCCAGTGCTGACGATCGACATCCGTGCAGAGGGAGACGAAGCAGTCCTCACCCTGAGCGATTGCGGCCACGGCATTTCGCCCGAGGTTCAGCATCAGCTGTTCGATCCATTCTTCACCACCAAAGAGGTTGGCGAAGGCGTCGGGCTTGGCTTGTCGATTTCCTACGGTATCGTGGCCGATATGGGTGGAACGATTCGCGCGCACAACAATCCGGATGGTGCAGGCGCCTGCTTTACCGTGCGCCTGCCCGTGGTCACCGAGGAGCCTTCCCATGAATGAAACCGCCGGTCAGGTGATTCTGGTCGACGATGAGCCCGCCATGCGCGCCGCGACCGCGCAGTGGCTGGAACTCGATGGCTATCAGGTCACCAGCTTCGACAGCGCAGAGCAGGCGCTCCGATCCCTTGAGCACACGTTCGACGGCGTCATCATCAGCGACGTGAAGATGCCGCGCATGGACGGAATCAGTTTTCAACAACACGTCGCCGCGCTCGACGCTGCGATCCCCGTGGTACTCGTCACCGGCCATGGCGACGTGACCATGGCGGTCGAAGCGATGCGCAACGGCGCCTACGATTTCATCGAAAAGCCGTTTGCCCCCGAGCGTCTGCTCGACATCGTCCGCCGTGCCTGCGACAAGCGCCACCTCGTACTTGAAAACCGGGCCTTGCGTCAGCAACTGGCGGCGGGAACCGGGCTTGAGCGCAGCCTCATCGGCAATGCGCCGGCCATCCGGCGCCTGCGCCAGGAAATCACCGATATCGCCGATACGCCGGCCAGCGTTCTCATCGAAGGTGCCACGGGGACCGGCAAAGAGGTCGTCGCGCGAGCACTGCACGACCTGAGCCGTCGTCGCAACGCGAATTTTGTGGCGGTCAATTGCGCGGCCATTCCGGAAAACGTTTTCGAGAGCGAACTGTTCGGCCACGAAGCCGGCGCATTTACCGGCGCTCAGAAACGACGTATCGGCAAGCTTGAACACGCCAGCGGCGGCACCCTGTTTCTCGACGAAGTGGCCAGCATGCCCATGCAGATGCAGGTCAAGGTGCTTCGAGCCTTGCAGGAACGCGAAATCGTGCGCCTGGGTGCCAACGACCCGGTGGCGGTCGATATCCGCATCGTGGCCGCCAGCAATGAAAATCTCATCGACGCAGTGCAGGACGGCCGTTTTCGCCCCGACCTCTACTATCGCCTCAACGTGGTCTCGCTGCGCCTGCCTCGCCTGTGCGAACGCGATGGCGATCTGCCGCTGCTGTTCGACTATTTCGCCCAGGAAGCAGGCCGAATCTACGAGCGCCCTGTCCCGGCGTTGTCCCCGGCGTGCATTGCGGCGCTCGGCGCGCATACCTGGCCCGGCAACGTCCGTGAATTGAAGAATATTGCCGAACGCTATGTGCTCTCTTCACTGCCACCCCACGAGCGGCTACCACACATGCTTGGACTGCTGCCCGGATCGTCCGGCATGTTCGATGCCACGTCAGGGCGCTCACTGGCAGAACTCACCCATGATTTCGAACGCCGCATTCTCGAAGCCAGCCTGCGAAAGCATCAGGGCAACATTCAGGACGTGATGGACGAACTCGGACTGCCACGACGAACCCTGAACCAGAAGATGGCCAACCATGGTCTCGAACGGCGTCAATTCGTCTCTTGAAACGCCCCGTCGGCAAGATATTGCCGATATTTGAGGTGCCTTGAGCAAGGCTGTGCCGACGTCGATTTGCCATGTGCGACCGCAACAGCCACAGCTTCCACTGTGCAGGGCAAATACGACATTTCCTGCTGCATCGCGCAAGTGGCACCGTGCTTGCAAATGATCCTCCAGGCCCGCCCGAGTGGCCGCACACAACATGCCATCGTGCACATGGAGGATTCAATGAAACGCACTCGTCTGAGTTATCTCGCCCTGGCTGCGGCCATGTCGGTCGCAGGTATGGCTGGCACTGCACAGGCACAGGAAAGCCGTGACTATCTGCTGGCCACCGCCAGCACGGGTGGCACGTACTACCCGGTAGGTGTCGCCCTGGCCACGCTGACCAAGGTCAAGCTCACGCCCACGGACAAGATCGGCATGTCGGCGATCAATTCGGCCGGCTCGGCGGAGAACGTCAAGCTGCTGCGCGACAACGAAGCTCAGTTTGCCATCCTCCAGGGGCTCTACGGCTACTACGCCTGGAAGGGTAAAGGCCCGATCGAGGCCGACGGCCCGCAAAAAGGCCTGCGTTCAGTCACCATGCTGTGGCAGAACGTCGAGCAGTTCACCGTCATGTCCGAATACGCCAAGACCGGCACCATTGCCGACATGGCGGGCATGAAGGGCAAGGGCTTCTCGATGGGCAAGAAAAACTCGGGCACCATCGGCTCGAACGAGACGCTCATGTCGAACATGGGTATCGATATCAACACCGACTATGATCTGGTCTATGTCGGTTACGGCCCGAGCGCCGACGCCATGCAGAACGGTCAGATTGCCGGCATGAGCACGCCGGCAGGCGTCCCCACCGGAGCGGTGACCCGCGCCTTCGCCTCCATGGAGGGCAAGGTCACCATGCTCAGTTTCACCGACGAGCAGATGAAGCAGGCCGACGGGGGGCTTGAACTGTGGACCCGCTACACCATCCCGGCGGGCACCTATCCGGGTCAGGACAAGGACGTCCAGACCATCGCTCAGCCCAACTTCCTCGCGGTGCGTGCCGATCTGGATGAAGACGCGGTCTACAAGATCACCAAGACCATCTACGAGAACCTCCCCTTCCTGAACGCCATCCACAAGGCCACTGCGGCCATGTCGCTGCAAAAGGCACTCGACGGACTGCCCATGCCGCTTCACCCGGGTGCCGCCCGGTACTACAAGGAAGCCGGACTCAACATTCCCGATCGTCTGATCGCGAAGTAAGACACCCGGTTTCGTCGGTGCGCATCCGGACTCCCCGGATGCGCACCCAAAGCGTGACTACGCCCCACACCCACAGGATATGCCCATGCAGCCGGCAGGAAGCCCCACACCCATCGCCCCCGAGAAGGACGAACACGACGCCCCCGTGCGCAGCGAGCATGGGCTGATCGGGAAGATCCTCTTCGTCCTTGGCATCGGCATCGCGCTGATGCACATCTATTTCAACATCCTGACGGTGATGCCCAGTCTGTGGCAGAACGCATTGCATTTCGCCGGCTTCGGCCTGATGTGCGCCCTGCTCTTTCCCTCACTGCGCCAGACCGGCGGTGCACGCGACACGGTGGTCCTTGCTGTCGACGTGGCCTTCGGCTTGCTGGTCGCCTTTGCCGCGGTCTTTCTCATTGCCCAGGAAGACGCCATCTACGCCCGCGGTGTTCATCTGACACCCATCGAATGGGCGGCGGGCATCGTTCTGATTCTGGGTGCCATCGAATTCACACGCCGGACCACGGGCTGGATCATTCCCGTGCTCATCGTGCTTGCGCTCACCTATGTGGGTTGGTGGGGGGAGCACGTCAGCGGCGTGTTCCGCTTCGCCGGCCTGTCGGCCGAGACCATTCTGTTCCGCAGTATTTTTGGTGACGATGGCCTGTTCGGCAACATCGCACTCATCTCGTCCACCTTCGTGTTCATGTTCATTCTGTTCGGCGCCTTCCTGCTCCGATCGGGGGCCGGCGATTTCGTCATCGACCTGGCGCGCTCGGTGGCGGGCAAAACCACCGGAGGGCCCGGGCTGGTGGCCGTGTTTGCCTCGGCACTCACCGGTACCATCTCCGGCTCGGCGGTCGCCAACACCGCCTCGACCGGCGTGATTACCATCCCGCTCATGAAACGCGCCGGGTTCCCGCCCAAGTTCGCCGCCGCCATCGAAGCGGCGGCATCGACCGGTGGCCAGCTCATGCCGCCCATCATGGGCGCAGGCGCTTTCGTGATGGCCAGCTACACCCAGATTCCCTACACCACCATCATCGGGGTGAGCGTCATCCCCGCCATACTCTATTTCGCGTCGGTGGCCTTCTTCGTCCGCCTGGAGGCCAAGCGCAGCGGGGTCAAACAGATGGAAGATGGCGCGCCGAGCGCGCTCGAGGTCATCAAGCGCGGCGGTCTGCCCTTCCTGCTCCCGGTGGCTGTGCTCATCGGCTTGCTGGTCGTCGGTTTCACCCCGACTTACGCCGCCGGAATCAGCATCCTGGCGGTGGTGGTTTCCTCTTGGCTGACGCCCAACAAGATGGGCCCCAAGGCGATCCTGGAAGCGCTCGCGCTGGGCGCACGGAACATGGTCATGACCGGGGTGCTGCTGTGCGCCATCGGACTGGTGGTGAACGTCATCGCCACGGCCGGCGTCGGGAACACCTTTTCGCTGATGATCACCGAATGGGCCGGCTCGAGCCTGATCATCGCCATCGTGCTGATTGCCCTGGCATCGCTGGTGCTGGGCATGGGGTTGCCGGTCACCGCGTCGTACATCGTCCTGGGCACCTTGTCTGCGCCGGCGCTCTATAACCTCATCGCCGACGCGCAGGTCGTCGACGCCATCGCCCGCGGCGCGCTCAGTGACGAGGCCAAGGCCGTGCTGATGCTCGTTGCGCCCGATCAGATCGCCGCGCTTGGCAGTGCCATGAGCATGGAGGCGGCCAATGCCATCTTTGCAATGGTGCCGATCGACCTGGCAGACGCACTGCGCACGTCGGTACTCGATCCGGCCACCCTCACCTTCGCGCTGCTCTCGGCACACATGATCATCTTCTGGCTCAGTCAGGACAGCAACGTCACGCCGCCGGTGTGCCTCACCGCCTTCACCGCCGCCGCCATCGCCAAGACGCCGCCCATGGCGACCGGCCTTGAATCCTGGAAAGTCGCCAAAGGGCTTTATGTGGTGCCCTTGCTCTTCGCCTATACACCTTTGCTCGGTGGGGACTGGATCGAGATTACCGAGCTCGGTTTCTTCGCGCTGATCGGTCTTTACGCCTTCTCTGCCGGATTGCAGGGCTATCTCGAGCACCGCTTGAGTCCGCTCATGCGACTGGTGCTCATTGCCAACGCCATTCTCTTGCTTTGGCCACTGCCGATGTGGGTACACGGCCTGGGTGCCAGCCTTTTCGTCACCCTGTTCGTGTTCAGCCGGCGGCTCGGCAAGCGTGAAGCGGCCGGTGTGGCAGCTGCCTGATTGCGCCATGCCCACTCAGTCAGACCACCCGGCAGCCGCGACGCCCGCAAACCCGGTCAGGGCACGCCTGACCGGCATTGAGCCCGGAGTCAGAGGCAAACGCATTGCGACGGCGCGATCTTCCTGCATGCACCATACTGACCACAAAGACCATGGCATGGAAGTCAAAACGTGACGCTGACCCCTTTCCATCTGGCCTTTCCGGTGGACGACCTGATGGCCGCGCGACAGTTCTACGGCGGCATACTCGGCTGCCCGGAAGGGCGCAGCGCCGAGCAGTGGATCGACTTCAACCTGTTCGGCCATCAGATTGTCGCGCACCTGTCGGACGCAGCCGGGCAAAGAAGCACCAACCCGGTTGACGGTGACGACGTGCCCGTGCCGCACTTTGGCGTGGTCCTCTCACTGGCGGATTTCAACGCCATGGCTGCGCGCCTCAAGGCGGCGGGCGTCAAATTCATCATTGAACCGCACACCCGCTTCGCTGGCCAGCCGGGCGAGCAATCCACCATGTTCTTTCTCGATCCAACGGGCAACGCACTTGAGTTCAAGGCCTTTGCCAGCCTGGATCAACTCTTCAAGAAATAACGGCAGCGGGCCGAAGCGCGCTGCCTTTGATTTGATGGAGGAAACTCAGGCGTGCGGATGGGGCTTGGCCGCTTCGGCAAGCGCCTCTTCGGCGGCCGGATCGATCTCCAGTTCATCTTCCGTGGTGCCGGCATCCGGGTTGTCGTAGACCGCGGTATCGAGCTGCCCTTCACCCTTGGCGACAATCGTGGTCACCACCGCATCACCGGTGATGTTCACCACCGTCCGGATCATGTCCATCAGACGATCAACGCCCAGAATCAGCGCAATCCCCTCCACCGGCAAGCCCACCTGGCCCAGCACCATGGTGAGCATCACCAGCCCCACACCCGGAACCCCGGCCGTACCGATCGAGGCCAGCACAGCCATGCCGATCACGGTCAGATAGCCCCCCAAGCCCAGATCGACGCCGTACACATTGGCCAGGAACACGGTCGCCACGCCCTGCATGATGGCCGTGCCGTCCATGTTGATGGTCGCACCGAACGGAATGCTGAATGACGCCACCGAATTGTTGACCCCGACCCGTTCGGTCACACATCGATAGGTCACCGGAATGGTGGCGTTCGAGCTGGCCGTCGAAAAGGCAAAGATCTGCGCCGGGCGGATCTTCTTCATGAAGGTGAGGGGGTTGAGCCCGCTGAAGGCCTTGAGCAGCAGCATCAGGGTCACGAACAGATGCAGGAACAAGGCACTCACGAGGGTCAGCACGTAGGCCAGCACCGGCACGAACAACTCGATGCCCTGCTCGGTAAAGGTCTTGGCGATCAGGCAGAACACGCCGTACGGCGCGGCCGCCATCACGATGCCCACCACCTTCATCATGAGCTCGTTCATGTATTCACAGGCTTCTGCAAACTTTTTGGACGACTCACCGAGCATCAGGGCGGCAATCCCGACCACGATCACGTAGAAAATGATCTGCAGCATTTCGCCGCTGGCCATGGCGGCGATCGGATTGGTGGGCACGATGGCGGCAAACACGCTCCACACGCTGGGCGCCTCCTTGCCACTCACGCTGCCAACGTCCACCCCTTCCATGTTGAAGCCCGAGCCCGGCGCAATCAGCACCGCGATCCCAATGGCCACCGCAATGGCGATCGCGGTTGTCATCAGATACAAAGCGAAGGCCTTGCCCCCGACCCGCCCAAGAATGCGGATGTCACCGATGCCCAGCACGCCGCAGATGAGCGAAAACACCACCAGCGGCACCACGAGCATCTTGAGCGCATTGACGAACATCTTGCCCACCATGCCGAACAGGCCGGCCACGATGTGCGTATTGATGAACGCAGAGTCGATTTGATTGAAGATCAGGCCCACCACGATCCCGGCACCCATGCCGATCATGATCTTGGTGGTCAGAGACATCTTTCCGGATTCACTCGCCGCCATGAATTTCCCCTTTTTCTGACCGATCCGACACGCCACCTGCCATGGCATGCCGACAAGAGAATCAATGACTTGGCCCTGTCCAGCCCGGAAGAACGACCCCCGTCGCCCGCAACGACCCGACCCTGCCATTGCCTACGCTACCTTGAAAGGTGACAGCCCCGTGACAACAGGGTTCCGCAATGCAGCACGTTTTCAGCATAGACGGAATCAGGCGCGGTGCTTCGCGGTCGAATCAAGCGGTGAATACCTGGATTTCACCAAGAGGCATGATCACCCCCTGCTCGAACCTGCAGAGGCTTCTAAAGCCACCGATCAGGCTGTGCACGGGAACGGCTCGCTCGATAAACCAGCGCGCTCAGCCCGCCTCCGGCAAGCGACAGCAAAAACCACGCTTCATCGCGACTGCCTGTGAGCAGAAACCACAGCATGCCGACCCCAAGGCCGAGCAAAGTGCCCACTGCGGTTGCAAAACCGAGCCCCTTTTTCCAGAGCCATGTCAGCCCAAGCCCGGCAACAAACATGAGGATCGAAGTAAACAGAAACGCGACAGGCAACCTCACCAGCGTCTGAAGGTGCCAACGAGTGTCAGGCGCCGTAAGGGTGACGTCGGGCATGAGATCAAGCAAGACCGGGGGTGTCAGCCACAGCGGTGCGGAAAGCCAGACAGCCTGCCCCTTCGCGTCATCCATTGTCGCGACGTGAGTCATCGCGGCAATACAGTGCGCGTAATACAGCACAACAAGAAGCAGCCCAAGTCGATTGCGCATGGCGCCCTCCGAAAAACCCGGTCGCGTTTTCACACAGACCGATGACCCGAAAGAACACTGTCACGCCGGGCAGAGCAGCATCTGCAGTGGCTTTTTCATGGACAGGCATCCGGATTGGGTTGATCAGGCCATCTGAGGTCGCAGCACGGATGGCCGGCTGACGGGCATGATTGCATTGACTTCAGGACCTTGTCATTTTTGTCGTACCGGCACTGACCACTCGCACTCACAAGACCGGCTTCCTGCGCCTTGCGGACACTGTCCGAGCATCAGCCCCGAACACCCCTGGAAATAATCACCACGTGCGTCGGCGCATCCATGTGCGTCCACCTGAACACCATGGAGCCGACCAAGATCATTCAACCCTTCACCGTGCACGTCGCCCATCAAAAGTGACTTGACTCTGCCTGAAAGCTGTAAATAATTACAGCAATGATTCATGCTTTTTCAGGCCCCCATGTCCACCGTTCAACCCCTGTCGCTCGATGCCCTGTTGACCCGTGCCGATCTGTGGCGCGGGCAGGATGCGGTACGGTCTCAAGGGCCGAGGGTGGCCAGCGGATTTGCACCGCTCGATGCCGCCTTGCCTGACAAAGGCTGGCCTTGCGGTTGTGTGAGCGAGATTCTCAGTTCGGGGCGCGGCCTTGGTGAAGTGAGTCTGGTGTTGCCGGCCTTGCGGGCGCTGGCGCCCGAAGCGGGGTGGATCGTGCTGGTGGCGCCCCCCGGGCGGGTGCATGCCCCGGCGTGGCTGGCGCGCGGGGTTGCCCTGTCGCGTCTGCTGGTGGTGCAAGCCAGCGGACAGGATGCCGCCTGGGCTTGCGAGCAGTTGCTGGGCAGCGGTGCCTTGGCCGCCTTGCTGGCCTGGTTGCCGGGCAGCCACCCGCGCCAGCTGCGGCGCCTGCAGGTGGCTGCCGGCAAGACCGAGAGTCTGTGCATGGTGTTTCGCCCCACCTCGGCCGCCCGCCACCCCTCCCCCGCCCCTTTGCGCATTGCCCTCAGTGGCAGCCCCCGAGGGTTGATGGTGGACATTCTCAAGCGTCGCGGGCCACCGCTGTCGGCTCCGCTCAATCTGGCCATCGAGCGCCCCCTGCCCTGGCAACGGCTGGCCCGGCGCCATGTCACGCCGACACCGGTGCAGACGCAACCGGTTCGCGTGGACGCGTGAGCTCACCCATGGAACCACTCTGGCTTGCCATCCACTTTCATCGCCTGCCGGTCGAGGTGCTGGCCCTGCCAGCCCCGGCTGCGGTCATTGCTCGTCAACGCATCGTGGTGGCCGACACCCTGGCCGCCCAGGGCGGTATCAAGGCCGACATGCGCCTGGCGGATGCGCTGGCCCTGGTGCCCGGTCTTCGCCCCCACGAACGTCAGCCCGAGCTCGAGGCCGACGCCCTGTCGGCCCTGGCTTGCTGGGCCGGCAACTTCACCCCCATGGTGAGTCTGGAGGGCACCGACACCTTGCTGCTGGAGATTGGTGGTTGCCTGCAGTATTTCGGCGGGACAGACATCATTCTGGGACTGGTACGCCAGGGCGCGATCGACCAGGGGCTGAGCGTGCGCCTGGGGCTGGCCCCCACACCGCGGGCAGCCCACTGGCTGAGCCGGGTCGACCACACCGATGGCTGCTGGGAGAGCCGCCTGGCCGAATTGCCGGTCGAGGCCTTGCCTTTGTCACAGGGCGCCCATGAGCGCCTGCACGCCCTGGGGCTGCACACCCTTGGCAAGCTCTATCCCCTGCCCTCGGCCACCCTGGGTCATCGCTTTGGCGCCGAATTGCCCGTGCTGCTCGGTCAGGCCCGCGGACAGCTGCCCGACCCGCGCAAGCCTTTCGACTTTCCCGAGCAATTCGCCCAACGGCTCGAATTGCCGGCCAAGGTGGAACATGCCGAACGCCTGCTCTTTGCCGCCCGCCGTCTGCTGCTGGCCCTGGCCGGCTGGCTGGAAGCACGGCAGGCCGGCATCAGCGAGTGCACGCTGATACTGGCGCATGAAGACCTGCCGCCCACCCGGTTGGTGCTCGGCTTTGCCACCCCAACCCGCAACGCCGAGCGCCTGCTGCGGGTCACCCGTGAGCAACTCGAGCGGCACCAGTTGGCCGCCCCTGCCATCGAGCTGTTTCTCGAGGCCAATGCCCCTCAGGCCCTGGCGGGCACCAATGGTCGCCTGTTTGGCCAACAGGACGACGGTGCCATTGCCCCGGTGGTGGAGCGCCTGCGCGCCCGGCTGGGAGACGATGCCGTCCATGGCATCCGCCCGCTGGCCGACCATCGCCCCGAGTGCGCCACGGCCCCCGTGCGCTGGCCCATCGAGCCCGACACCGGCGTGCCACAACGCGCCCGCCCCCTGTGGCTTGAAGAACCGCCCCGCCCCTTGCGCGAACGCGCCGGTCGTCCCACCCACTCGGGCGAGCCCCTAAGCCTGCTGAGCCGGGGTGAACGACTGGAAAGCGGCTGGTGGGACCAGGGCGAAGCCGCTGGCGACATGCGCCGCGACTACTTCGTGGCCAGCACCCCCGAAGGCGCCTGGCTATGGGTCTTCCGCGACCCGCAGGGCTGGTGGCTGCATGGGTATTTTGATTGAGGCCATGCCCACAGAAATCATCACCATGGAAAACATCAAACAGCGATGTCGATGGCGCCCGCCCGCCTGCGGGGCCGCCCCCACGGGGGGCCGCGAGTAAATGCGAGCCTGGGGGCAGTCACCTCCCCGCTACGCCGAACTGCACTGCCTCTCCAACTACAGCTTTCTGCGCGGTGCGTCTCACCCGGAGGAGCTGGTCGCGCAGGCGGTGAAGCTCGGTTATGCCGGGCTGGCAATCACCGATGAGTGCTCGCTGGCCGGTGCGGTGCGCGCCCATGAGGGGCTCAAGGAAGTCGCCAGCCATCTGGGTACAACTCCCGAGGCGCTCGACTTCACGCTCATCTACGGAGCCGAGTTCACCCTGAACTGCGGGCTCAAACTGGTGCTGCTGGCCTGTGATCGGGCCGGCTACGGCAATCTGTCGGCGCTCATCACGCTGGGGCGGCGGCGGGCACCCAAGGGGGAATACGTGCTGAGCCGTGGCGATCTGGAGCGCCTGGCGCCAGCGCCGGTCATGCCGGGCTGTCTGGCCCTGTGGGTGCCCCATGACGAAGCGACCGGGGCCGACGCCCGCTGGTTTGCCGAGCGTTTTGCCGGACGAGGCTGGGTGGCGGTGGAGCTGCTGGGCGGGCCGGATGATGGTGGCCAGCTCAGTCGCCTGACATCATTGGCTGGGTCGGTGAACCTGCCCTTGATGGCGGCCGGTGATGTACACATGCATGTACGCGGTCGCCGCCCCCTGCAGGACACCCTCACGGCCCTGCGCCATCGCTGCTCGGTCTTCGAGGCCGGGCACCGCCTCTTCCCCAACGGCGAGCGTCATCTGCGCCAGCCGCTGCGGCTGGCACGTCTGTATCCGTCCGCCCTGATTGCCGAGACCGGCCGCCTGATCGAACGCTGCCACTTTTCGCTCGACGAGTTGCGCTACGAGTACCCACAGGAGGTGGTCCCCCAGGGCGAGACACCCACCAGCTATCTGCGCCGGGAGACTGAAGCCGGGCTGCAGCGCCGCTATCCTGACGGCGTGCCCGGGACGGTGCGCGAAACGGCTGAAAAGGAACTGGCGCTGATTGCCGAACTCCAGTACGAACCCTTTTTCCTCACGGTCTATGACATCGTCTGTTTCGCGCGACGTGAAGGCATCCTCTGCCAGGGGCGCGGCTCGGCGGCCAACTCGGTGGTGTGCTTCGCGCTGGGCATCACCGAGGTGGACCCACAGCGCGCCGCCCTGCTCTTCGAGCGATTCATCTCGCGCGAGCGCAACGAGGCTCCGGACATCGATGTGGATTTCGAGCACGAACGGCGCGAGATCGTCATCCAGTACATCTACGGCAAATACGGCCGCGACCGGGCCGCGCTGGCAGCGACGGTGATCCGCTATCGCACGCGCGGCGCGGTGCGCGACGTGGGCCGGGCGCTGGGCTTCAGCCTGGAGCAGGTGGCCGCCCTGACCCGCTCCATGGCCTGGTGGGACAAGCGCGACCAGTTGCCCCAGCGGCTGCGCGAAGTGGGGCTGGACCCGGACAGCCCGCGGGTGAGCAAGTGGCTGGCGCTCACCGAGCAGATCATCGGCTTTCCACGCCATCTGTCGCAGCATGTGGGCGGTTTCATCATCTCCGAAGGGCCCATCGCCCGGCTGGTGCCGGTGGAAAACGCCGCCATGCCCGATCGCTCGGTCATCCAGTGGGACAAGGAAGACCTGGAATCCCTCGGCCTGCTCAAGGTGGACGTACTGGCGCTGGGCATGCTCTCGGTCATTCGTCGGGCACTGGTCATGGCCGGGGAAAGACGTGGGCATCCACTGGGCCTCAAGGACATCCCCGATGGCGACAGCGACACCTTCGACGCCCTGTGCGCGGCGGACTCCATCGGCGTGTTTCAGGTCGAATCGCGTGCGCAGATGGCCATGCTCCCCCGCCTCAAGCCCCGCCAGTTCTACGACCTGGTGGTGCAGGTGGCCATCGTGCGCCCGGGGCCGATCCAGGGCGACATGGTTCATCCGTATCTGACCCGCCGCAACGACCGCGCCGCCGCCGAGCGCGAACTGGCCCGCCTGCCGCCACCGGTGCGCACGGTCCTGGCGCGCACACTGGGCGTGTCGATTTTTCAGGAACAGGTGATGAAGCTGGCCGAAGTGGCGGCCGGCTTCACCCCCGGCGAGGCCGATGAACTGCGCCGCGCCATGGCCTCGTGGCGGCGCAAGGGCCACATGCAGGTGTTCAAGGACCGTCTGCGCGCCGGCATGGCCGAGCGTGGTTACGATGCCCACTTTGCCGAGGCCTTGTGCCGACAGATCGAAGGCTTTGGTGAATACGGTTTTCCCGAATCCCATGCCGCCAGTTTCGCCCTGCTTGCCTACGCCTCGGCCTGGCTCAAGTGCCACGAGCCCGAGGCCTTTCTGGCCGCACTGCTCAACAGCCAACCCATGGGCTTCTACCGGCCAGCCCAGCTGATTCAGGACGCACGGCGTCACGGCGTCCGGGTGCTGCCGGTGGATGTCATCCACAGCGGCTGGGAGAGCCATCTGCACTTTGACGGGCGCGAACGCCCGGCCGTGCGACTGGGCCTGCGGGAAATCCATGGTCTGGCGCAGGCTGCAGGCGAGCGCATCGAAACCGCCCGCCAACACGCGCCTTTTGCCAGTCTGAGCGATCTGGCCACGCGCGCCGATCTCAGCCGGTCGGAACTGGACCGCCTGGCCAGCGCCGATGCGCTCAAGTCGCTCAGCGGACACCGGCGCGAAGCCCTGTGGGCCACCAGCGGGCTGCATCGTCAGGGTGACCTGTTCGATATCGCGCCGCCACAGGAAACCGCTGTGCGCCTGCCGGCGCAATCCGAAAGCGAATCGCTGGTCAGTGACTACGCCACCCAGGGCTTCACCCTGGGCCGGCACCCACTCGCCCTGCTACGAGGACAACTGACTGAGCGCCGCTTTCTCAAGGCCAGTGACCTGCTGGTCACCAATCACGATGCGCTGGTGCGGGTGGCCGGCATCATCACCTGCCGCCAACGTCCGGGCACGGCCAGCGGTGTGGTGTTCGTGACCCTGGAAGACGAAACCGGCATGAGCAACGTGATCGTCTATGCCGGACTGGCCGAAAAGCAACGGCGCGAGCTGCTGGGAGCCCACTTCCTGGGGGTTTATGGTCAGCTCCAGCGCGAAGGTTCGGTGGTTCATGTGCTGGCCAAACGGCTGGTGGACCTGAGTGAATGGCTCAGTGAAATCAGCACCAGAAGTCGTGACTTTCATTAAAGTGGTAATTTCACTCAAGCTTGTTCGAGTCTTGCCGTAATCACCTCGATGGGCCAATATTTTTAATTTCTAATCGTTTGATTTGTAACAACTAATCGCCGTCTCGCAATCAAATGTAAAACGCGACATTTTTTACGAAACAAACGACCGTATGAAGTTAGGATTCGAATCGAACGCACGTCCCAAGCAGACGCGCACACGATGGCAGTCATGACTCCAGGCCCGACCCCATGAACCAGGCAAGTCCAAACCAAGCGACCGCAACCACGAGTGCATCACGCCCACTCCGGCTGGGGGCCTATGGACTCAGTGACGCTATTGTTCGTCATCTTGGTGTTCTGCTGCGTTTTCTCGAGCATCAGAACACCCACCCGTGGCAACTTGTCGATCAGCCACCGATGGATCTTGTCGTCACCACGCCAGAAGCGCGCCCTGACTTACCTGCTGCACTGAGCGAAAACGCCATTTCGATCGTCGAATACGGTCGCGAGGCTGACCACGCACGCTCGGCCTATGAACTGCCGCGCCACTTCCGCTCCAGCCACCTTGAAGATGTCTTGAGGGTAGTCGAAGCCGCTGTGGGCGAACGTCAGGTCAGCCCCGCGCAGGCACCGGTTGCGAAAAAGCCCCCGGCAATCGAAACGAGACCGAAAGTCGAGGTGGCTCCCATCGCCTCGTCCAGCCTCTTCAGACTGCTTCGGTGGCCCCCGGCGGCCATCGTGCGGCGCGATCCGGTCAGAACCCGGCTGGCATCCATGCTCACTCGCGCCCCGATCAGTGTCGAACAGATGGCGACTCGCAGCGGCCAGCCGGCACAGGTGTGCCTGGATTTCATCCACGCCCTGCAGTCCGTCGGACTCATCGAAACCACCCAGCAAGGACAGCTCGAACAACAGCCTGTCCCACGACAGCGAAAATCACTCGCCGCGGGCTTGATCAGCAGCCTGCGCCGACATCTCGGACTGGCTCGATAACAATGGCAGAGTACAAGATCCTCATTACCGGCACCGTGGGTGCCGGCAAGACAACCGCAATTTCCGCCGTCGCTGACGGCCCGGTGGTGGATACCGATGTCAGGAATTCGGACCCGAGCGTCAGCAAGGCAACCACGACAGTGGGGCTGGATTTCGGCGAGATGACGCTCGATAACGGTGATCGGATCCGCCTGTTCGGCACACCGGGTCAGGCTCGATTCGACTTTCTGTGGCGCTCACTGTCCGAGAACGCGATCGGCATCATCATTCTGAGCGACAACTCCCGGCCCGATCCACTGGCCGATGTCGCCGCCTATCTGGATGCGTTCGCCGACCAACTCAAGAGCGTGCCGTGCACCATCGGTGTCGGCCGGATGGACACCCATCCCCACCCGTCGCTGGACGACTACGTCGAACTGGCCACCGCGCGTGGCGCCATTCTGCCCACACTCGACGTCGATGTTCGCAAACGCGACGACGTCGCCCTGCTGATCGATACCTTGCTGGCCCAGGTCAGCACCGAAGCCTGAGTTCAACTTCATGAGCCCCTCCCCCATATCCAACGATGTTCGCCAACAGGTCTTGCGCGTCATCGACGAGACCTTTGCGACAACCAAAGGTATTCGCGCCGTCGTGGCCGCTACCGCCGATGGTTTCGACGTGGCATGCATCGCCCCGGGTGGCGCCAATGCAACCCGGGTTGCAGCCACCGCCAGTTCGATTGCAGCCATCGGCCAGGCGGTCGGGCGCGAGACCGGGCTCGGCGCAAACCGCTCGGTCACCCTCGACTGTGCCGACGGCTATGTCGTCGTGGCATCGACCCAACATGCCGGATTCGATCTGGTGATCAGCGTGGTCACCACCCGGGACGCCCTTCTGGGCCAGATCAACTATCTCATCACGCAGATGAGTCAGAAATTGCTGGGCTGATCTTCGCATGGACAAGAAACTCAACCGCATTCTCACCGACATCGATGCAATGAACGGCGTCGAAGGCTCGGCGATCGTCGATTTTCGCAGTGGCATGGTGATCTATACCTCGCCCGGTTTCGACGACGAGGCCACACCCCTGGCCGAAGCCACAAGCGACTACTGGCGCCTTTACGAGCGTCAGTCGGGGGCGTTCAACGCACTCGGCCCTTTGAAGATCTCGATCATGATCCACGAGAAGAAACGCCTGACCATGCTGCCCTGTGGCGAGGGGCTGATGTGTCTGGTGCAGACAGCCAAGGTCGACGATATCGACTGGCTCGAACTGCAACGCAAGGTCCTGTGCTTGCATAACACCTTTCTTAATGGCCCCAGCGGTGGCTGACCGGCCGATTCTGAATCACTGACTGAATATCCAAGGAAACCGACATGGCAAACATCCAGAATTCCCTTGAAACCATTCTTGCTCTCGACGGCGCCATGTGTGCCGCGCTGGTCGATTCGAACAGCGGCATGATCCTCGGCGAGGCCGGCTCCGGCATTGATATCGAGGTGGCAGCTGCCGGCAATACCGAAGTGGTGCGTTCCAAGATGAAGACGATGGCGGCCCTGGGCCTGAACGATCGCATCGAGGACATCCTGATCACCCTGGGCAAGCAATACCACATCATTCGCCCCTGCCAGAACCATGACGGCATCTTCATCTATGTGGTGCTGGACAAGCAGCGTTCCAACCTCGCCATGGCACGCCGTAAAACCCAGGACGTGGATGGTTCGCTCGAAGTCTGAGCCTGACACCACGCTGGTTCGATCCGAGTCAAAGCAGTATCTGACGGCCCTGAGGGGCCGTTTTCATTACGGGGTTTGTCGCCAAATAAAATAGTTATTGATGTTTTTGACGAATTTCACAGCAACCAGGGCAGATCCGGGTTAACTTTCAGTCACACCCGGAAGACAGCAGGCCCCCCGATGAGACTCAACAGCAACCTGATCGAAGCCAGTGTGTTCGACAAGACCATCGATCACTATCGCCTGACCGCGTGGCCATCCGACGCGTTTCTGATCGGCTCGCCCATTCGCGCGCTGCTCACAGGACTACTTGAACGTGAGCCACTGACCGTTGGCCGACTGGCCACCCTGAGCGGTGAAACCGTCAACAGCTGCCGCGACTTCCTGCTGGATCTCGAACACGAAGGCGTGGTCGACATCCTGAGAGAAGAAGCCACGCTCAGTGACTTTCCGCCACTGATCAACCCGGTCAAGCTCAATTCACACTAGAAAAAAGGCGCCGAAGAATCGGCGCCTTTTTCATCAATGCTCATCGGGACGTCGCTGACGCCCATCACCCGGCATGTCTTCGACTTCGCCCTCGCGAAGGATCTCGCCTTCGATGACGAGCCCCTCTGCACCAGGCTCGGCCGAGGCTCCCTGCCCCTGCCGTTGACGCTCCATCTGCTCGCGCATCTGTTTGCGCAAGTCCCGCGTTTTCCACCAGACCCAGCCCCAGACGGCGAGACCGACGGTTGCTACCACGGCAAACAGCACCACCGAAAACATCAGCGCCAGCACGAAAATCCCCGCGCCGGCCACACCGGCGAGCAATTTCTGCCAGGTGCTCATGGGCCTCACACGGCGACGGGAAAATTGTTGAAAGTAACGAACCTGCTCGGGGTCTATCGGCATTGCCCTTCCTGAAAGACGAAAACCATGCGCTTAACGCTATCACCCTTTCAAGATGGGTGCGTTCGGGCCGAATTCAAGACGAAGGCGCATCACCTCGTTCAGGGAATGACTCGAAGCTCGACATGGCGCCCCTCGGCATCACGCCCGCTACCCTGCGTCTGATGCGGCTTGTCGAGCATTACGCGGCTGACGTCTACTCCCTTCGCCACCAGATGGTCACGCACAGATTCGGCCCGGGCCCGAGCCAGTTGCTGGTTCGAGTCTGGATCGCCGGTAGCATCGTTAAAACCCGCAACGACCACCGTTGCACCCTCGTCGGTGAACAGCCGCTCGAGAATCGGTGAGAGCGTACCGCCAACATCGGCAGGCACTTCGGTACGACCCGGCGCAAAATAGACACGAACCGTCGACAGTCCCGGAGCGCTCGCCACACCTTCCGGCAAACCCTCCGCGTCAACGATCACCAGACGCGTCAGCGTCGAGGTGTTTCCAGCCTGATCCGTCGCGCTGTACGTCAGGGTGTAACGCCCGGGCGTTGCGCTATCGACCTTGCCGGAACTTCCTACCGGGATCTCTCCGTCCGCGTCATCCACGGCACTCACGCCTGCTTCGTCGTAAGCCTCACCCTGCTTGAGAAAGACCGGGTTATCGCCATGCAGCGACAAACTCGGCGCCTGCAGATCGTCCGTGGCACCCGGGATCGGCAACGGTGCCAGAGCCGGGCCACAATCCGTCAACGGGCAGTTGCGTCCGCCCGGCCCGAAGCCGAGCACGGCCAAAAACACCAGCATCAGGACCAGAACGATGGTGACCACCATCCAGATCCGTCGGAACCATCCCCAGTTGGGGGCCAGCACCCGATCCTGCTCGACCGTGTTCATGACTGCTCCTCCTCGCCACCGTCCAGCACGTCTTGCCACGCTTTTAGGGCCACCCAGTGATTGTGTGCCGCCAGCGCGGCCTGAGCCGGCCAGGTTGACAGTCGCGCATGTGCGACGGGGTCTCCGGCCACCTTGAGCATGTCCAGCAACTGGGTTGCATCCACCCGCGCCAGATCACTGAAGCGACGCACACCGGCAGCATGAAGCACCTCGCAGATCTTCGCGTCGATGCCTGTGATGACCGTCAGATCGTCCGCATCGGCATACGTATCGAGCGAAAAGCCCGCCGCGGCGGCCTGTGTCGTGTCAAGCAGCGGCCCTGCGCGCAGCGCCGAGAGTTCAGCCTCCAGTGCGGCGGCGTAGGCGCGTGATTCACTCAAGGCCGTGGCCACATCGGCATCTGTGCCGGAGACCGCCCCTAACGGAAAGTCGCTCTCCGTCAGGGCCGAGCTGTCGACCTCGACGATTTTCTCAACCACTTTCTCGACGACCCGCTCTCGCGGCGGCGGCTGGTATTTGAGCTTGTGAGCCATCCGGCCGCAGACCAGCCACGCCACAAGCCCACCTGCCAGATATGGCCAGAGGGAGCAAAGAAACCAGAACATCAAGTAGTCCTCCCTGAAGGTAAATTTTCACCTCCGGGCAGGACCGAAACCCGATGAGTGATTCTGTTGCGGCAACCAGCATGCGTCCCGGAGCGTGAATCGGCTCGATGATGACACCTCATCAGTGACGCTCTGTCGAGCACCCCCTCTCCCGGTTGCCTTCCAGGGCTGGGCGCACACCGCGCACCGGATCGGTTTCCCGCAGCACGTAAGCCCGTTCGCGTGAGCCGACTGACCGAACAACGATGAGCCACGTTCGCCACAGCGACAGCGAAAAGGAAGCGACCGGACGCACTCGGCACCCAGACCCGCTCCAACGCGCCTGACGCAAATTCCATCCATCTCACCTTCCGGGCGTCGGGCCGTGCACAACGGCGGACACAGGGCGCATTCATGGTCTGACCTGTTTTTGATTTTTTCGTATCGTCGCCACAGCACGGCCGTACGTCAATGAATTTAATGCGACAAACACTCTCCAGCGTGAAGCATCGAACCACCGGGCAAGCCGAGGGCGCACCGGTCCCTTATAATCGTCCGCCTTGAACCGCCATATGCCGCAAGACATGCCCCGTTCGTTGCTCACCCACCTGCCCGCCACCGACAAGCTCAAGCCGGGCCAGCGCCTGGACTTGCCCAGACTCGCCGGTTCTTCCGACGCACTGGCGTTGGCAACGCTGGCACATGGCCGGATGCAGGTGATCGTGACCGCCAACCCGATCGATGCGCTCCGTCTGAGCGACGAGCTGGCGTGGTTCGCGCCGGACGTAAGGGTGTGTGTGCTCCCCGACTGGGAGACGCTGCCCTACGACGCCCTCTCCCCCCACCAGGACCTGGTCTCGGAGCGCCTTGCCACGCTCTACACGATCAGCCGCGGAGAAGCGGATGTGGTGCTGGTGCCCGCCTCGACCGCACTGTATCGTTTGGCGCCACCGTCCTATCTGGCCGCGCACACCTTCTTCCTCAAGCGCGGTGAGACGCTCAATGGCGAGGCCTTCCGCGATCAGATGACCACCGCCGGCTACGAGCATGTCACCCAGGTGGTGCGCCCGGGCGAATACAGTGTGCGCGGGGGCCTCATCGACATGTTCCCGATGGGCTCGCCACTGCCGTATCGGATCGATCTGTTCGATGACGAGGTCGAAACCATTCGCACCTTCGATCCGGACACCCAGCGCACGGTTTACCCGGTCGATCAGATCCGCCTCCTGCCGGCGCGCGAGTTCCCCATGGACGACACCGGTCGCACCGGCTTCCGGAGCCGTTTTCGCGAGCGATTCGAGGGCGACCCCAGTCGCGTGAGCCTGTACAAGGACGTCTCACACGGCGTTGCACCGGCCGGTGTCGAGTACTTCCTGCCGCTGTTCTTCGATGAAACGGCGACCCTGTTCGACTACCTGCCTGACGATTCTCAGGTCGTGCTGCATGGCGATGTTCCCCATGCCATCGACGACTTCTGGCGCGACACGCAGTCACGCTACGACCTGCTCAAGGGCGACCGGTCACGCCCGGTCATGCCGCCGCGGGAGCTGTTCCTGGATCAGGAGCTGTTCTTCAGTCAGTTGGGCCAGTACCGGCAACTTCGCCTCGGCGCAGACACCGACGCGGTCGCCACCGCTCCGATTCCGCCGATCGCCGTCGAACGCAAGGCCAACGACCCACTGGCGGCGCTCAAACGCTGGATCGACGACTTCGGCGGCCGCGTGCTGTTGCTGGCCGAGTCCGCCGGACGCCGCGAGACCATGGCGGAGTACTTTGCCGAATACGGGCTCAAGTACGCCACCTGCGACACATTGACCGACTTCCTGTCCGGGAAGGACCGGGTGTGCCTGTCGGTCGCACCGCTGGTCACCGGCTTTGCCTTGCCCGAGGCCGGCATCGCACTGGTGACGGAGACCGAGCTTTATGCCCACACGGCGCGCACCAGCCGACGCCGGGACAACCGGCGCGAAGCGACCATGGAAGGCTGGCTGCGCGATCTGTCGGAACTCAAGGTGGGCGACCCGGTGGTTCACGTCTCGCATGGCGTGGGTAAATACCTGGGTCTCATTCACATGGATCTGGGCGAAGGCGACACCGAGTTCCTACACCTGGAGTATTCCGGCGGCGACAAACTGTATGTCCCGGTCTCGCAACTGCACGTCATTACCCGTTATGCCGGCGCCGACCCCGAGGCCGTCGACCTGCACCGCCTGGGCTCCGGGCAATGGGAAAAGGCCAAGAAGAAGGCCGCCATGCAGGTGCGGGACACCGCCGCCGAGCTGCTCTCGCTCTACGCCCAGCGGGCGGCCAGACCCGGCCATCGTTTCGACTTCAAGCAGCATGACCTGGAGGCCTTTGCCGAAGGCTTCGGCTTTGAAGAGACCCCGGACCAGATGGCCGCCATCGAAGCCGTGGTAAGCGACATGAAGTCGGGCCGCCCCATGGATCGACTGGTCTGCGGCGACGTAGGCTTCGGCAAGACCGAGGTGGCGCTCCGGGCAACCTTCATTGCCGTGGCCGACGGCAAGCAGGTGGTCGTGCTGGCCCCGACCACCCTGCTGGCCGAGCAGCACTTTCAGTCCTTCTCCGACCGCTTTGCCGACTGGCCGGTGCGTATCGCCGAGCTGTCGCGCTTTCGCAGTGCCAAGGAACAGGCGCAAGCACTCAAGGAACTGGAAGAAGGCAAGCTCGATATCATCATCGGCACCCACCGCCTGTTGCAGAAGGACGTGAACTTCAAGCGGCTCGGGCTGGTGATCATCGACGAAGAGCACCGCTTCGGCGTGCGTCAGAAGGAGGCGCTCAAGCAACTGCGTAGCGAGGTGGACATCCTCACCCTGACCGCCACACCGATCCCACGGACGCTCGGCCTGGCCATGGAAGGGCTGCGCGAGTTCTCGGTCATTGCCACGGCGCCGCAGAAACGCCTGGCCATCAAGACCTTCGTGCAGCGCCACAGCAAGGGCATCGTGCGCGAGGCGGTGCTGCGCGAGTTCAAGCGAGGCGGCCAGGTCTACTTCCTGCACAACGAAGTGGACACCATCGAGAACATGCGCGACGCGCTCACCGAGCTACTGCCCGAGGCGCGCATCGTGGTCGGTCACGGGCAGTTGCCCGAGCGCGAGCTGGAGCGCGTCATGCGCGACTTCACCCAGCAGCGCGCGAACCTGCTGCTGTGCACGACCATCATCGAAACCGGTATCAACATCCCCACTGCCAACACCATCATCATCAACCGGGCCGATCGTTTCGGTCTGGCCCAGTTGCACCAGTTGCGTGGCCGGGTCGGGCGCTCGCACCATCAGGCCTACGCCTACCTGCTCACCGACGCGCATGCCAAACCGACGGCCAAAGCCATGAAGCGGCTCGAGGCCATCAGCATGATGGAAGATCTGGGTTCGGGCTTCTTCCTGGCCATGCACGATCTCGAGATCCGGGGCGCTGGCGAGGTCCTGGGCGAGAGCCAGTCCGGCGAGATCCAGCAGATCGGCTTCTCGCTCTATACCGAGATGCTCAAGCGGGCCGTGAAGGATCTGCAAGCCGGTCGAGAGCCGGATCTGACACAGCCCCTTGAAGTGGTGTCGGAAATCAACCTGCACAGCCCGGCCCTTCTTCCCAACAACTACTGTGCCGATGTTCAGGAACGCCTGACGCTCTACAAGCGCCTGGCCAACGCCCGAACCGATGAGGCGCTGAGCAGCCTGCGTGAAGAACTGGTGGATCGCTTCGGCGAGATGCCCGAGCAGACCGTCGCCCTGATTGAAACCCACCGATTGCGCGTCGCCCTGCAGGAGCTGGACGTGATCAAGCTCGACGCCTCCGAAGCCCAGCTGACCATCCAGTTCGGTCCGCGCACGCCGGTCGATCCGATCACCGTCATCGAGCTGGTGCAGAAAGAAAAGAGCACACGCATGGCAGGCCCCGACAGGATATCGCGCAAGATCGACGCGCCCGGCGTCAAGCAACGCACCGCCGCCGTGCGCGCCTTGCTCAAGGATCTGAAGCTCATCAAGGTGTGATCACACTCGCGTGCGCGAGAGCGCGCGCGACAAGGCGGCCGGACTGGCATACCCCGCCACCCGGGCCGCGTGCTTGAGCCCTTTTTGCTCGTCGATGACCTTGCGCGCCAGCATCAGGCGGAAGTCCGCCAGGTAGCGTTTGGGCGTCGCCCCCATGACCGTCCTGAAGCGGTTCGCGAACACCGTGCGGGACATGCCGGCGGTTTCAGCCATCAGTTCAAGCGTCCATGCGCGTTCCGGGGCTTCGTGCAGCGCAATGAGCGTTCGCGCCAGACGCGCATCCCCGAGCCCCGCCAGCACCCCTGAAGGCAAGGCACGCACCGCCACCAGACGACGCAGCACCCCCACCAGCAAAATCTCGGCCGCGTGATCAAGCACGATGCCCAGGGCACAGCGCCGGGCATCCACCTCCTGCGTGATGAGTTCGACAATGCGATGGAGATCATCCTGTTCGGCCAGCACGTCGATGCAATACGGCCGCGCGTTCTCGCCAAAGATCATCGGTGCCGCCGGGCCGCAGAACTCGACGCGCATGCTGAAAACGACCGTGGCTGCTGAGTCGGGGTTCAGCGAATGCGCTCCCTGCGTCATCGTGACGAACACCGCTGGCGCGCTCACCGCTTGCTGCCCGTTCGAGCAGTCAAGTGTCGCCGTGCCATGCAGCACGAGATGCAGATGCATCGCCCCCGAATCCGCCGCATCGCAGATCAAAGGCGTGCTCAGTGGCCCGGCCAGCAACACGGTCGCTTCAGGGGCGAGCCCTCTGAGCAAAGCGGTCAAGCGGTCGATACTTTCCATTTTTCAGGCCATTCTCGTACGAAGTGCAAATGTTTACGGACAAATAATTGCACTACGTACGTCAAGCTGCAAGAACTGATTGAACCCAACCGGAGAACACCATGTTGATGCCCCGCCAGGCCGTCCCGGGCCTGAACCTTCCACTTCACGGTGGCGGTCACTTCGACCTCGCCGAAGCCGGTGAGCACCGTTTCACGATGCTCGTCTTCTACCGTGGTCTGCACTGCCCGATCTGCGCCAAGTACCTGAAGGAACTGGCCGGCATGGCCAGCCAGTTTGCCGAACGCGGCGTCAGGCTGGTGGCAATTTCGAGCGACAACGCAGAACGCGCTGCCGAGATGGTCGAACGCATCGGCGATACCCCGCTTCCAGTCGCGCACAGTCTGCCGCTGCAACTGGCCCGTGACTGGGGGCTGTATCTGTCCACTTCCCGGGGCAAGACGTCGATCGGCATCGAAGAGCCCGCCGTTTTTTCGGAGCCCGGTATCTTCCTGGTTCGCCCCGACGGCACGCTGTATTTCGCTGCCGTACAGACCATGCCATTCGCGCGGCCAGACTTTGCCGACCTGCTCGGTGCGATCGACTTCGCCATTGCCAAGGACTACCCGGCCCGAGGTGAATACACCGGCGCCGTCTAGTCACCAGCGATGGGCGCGGTCCGCCGCGCCCGTCCTGCGCTTTTTCTTAGGTTTGTCGCGCAGTCGCGCTAAAATATCGGTCTTTGCAAAACGCCAGAGCGCCATCATGACTGTCGCACAGACCGAAAACCTCAACATCATCGCCCAGGACGACATGCCGTCGCCGGCCCAGATCAAGGGCGATCTGCCGCTGAGCGAAAACGCCTCGAAGACGGTGATCGAAGGCCGGCAGGCACTTCAGGCCATTCTGGACCGTGAGGACCCGCGTCTGTTCGTCGTGGTCGGCCCCTGCTCCATTCACGACCCGATTGCCGGTCTCGACTATGCCAAGCGACTCAAGGCGCTGGCCGATGAAGTGTCGGACACGCTGATGCTGGTGATGCGGGTCTATTTCGAAAAGCCGCGCACCTCCACCGGCTGGAAGGGTTACATCAACGACCCGTACATGGACGACTCCTTCCGCATCGACGAGGGCATGGCCAAGGCGCGCCAGTTCCTCATCGACGTCAATGAGATCGGGCTGCCCGCCGCCACTGAGGCGCTTGACCCCATCGCCCCCCAGTATTACGGCGACCTGATCTCGTGGACCGCCATTGGCGCCCGTACGTCCGAATCGCAGACTCACCGTGAAATGGCATCGGGCCTGTCAACGCCGGTGGGTTTCAAGAACACCACCGACGGCTCCCTCGACGCGGCCATCAACGGCATCAAGTCCGCCGGCAACCCGCACAGTTTCCTGGGCATCAACGCCCAGGGCCGCTCCGCCATTCTGCGCACCCGTGGCAATCGCTATGGTCATGTCGTGCTGCGCGGCGGCGCAGGTCGGCCGAACTACGACACCGTGTCGGTGAACCTGGCCGAGCAAGCGCTCGAGAAAGCCGGCGTCGCCAAGAACATCGTGATCGATTGTTCGCACGCCAACAGCTGGAAGAATCCGGAATACCAACCGCTGGTCATGCGCGACATGGCGCACCAGATCCGCGAAGGCAATCGCTCCATTGTCGGTGCCATGATCGAGAGCTTCATCGAAGCCGGCAACCAGAAGATTCCGGCCGACCTGAGCGAACTCAAGTATGGCTGCTCGGTGACCGACGCCTGCGTGAGCTGGGATACCACCGTCGACATGCTGCGCCAGACCCGCGACATGCTGCGCGACGCCATGCCCAAGCGGACTTCCATGGCATGAACCTTGTCGTTCTCGGGCAGGATATTGAAACGCGCCTGCTCAAAACCCTGGCCAAACACACTGGCGCAGAACGCATCGAACAGATTCATCCGACCGCTTTTCGCATTGTCGGCGCGCTGACCCGCGAGGGCGTCGCCCCGCTGTGCGAAGAGGCGAGTGTCGACTTCGCCTTCGTGCCCAGCGGCCGGCGTCTCGATGATTTCGGCCTGTTCGTGACCGACATGGACTCGACCCTCATCGACATCGAGTGTATCGACGAGATCGCGTTCGAATACGGCAAGAAAACCCAGGTGGCCGAAATCACCGAAGCCGCCATGCGTGGGGAGATGGATTTTCGCGAATCGCTCACGCGCCGGGTCGATCTGCTCACCGGGCTGGACGTGTCGGCACTCGAAACCGTGTTCGAAGAGCGGCTCAATCTCAATCCGGGCGCGCATGAACTCATGGCCGGCTTGAAGAAGGCCGGCATTGCCTCGATGCTGGTCTCCGGCGGCTTCACCTTCTTCACGGAACGGCTGAAGGCAGATCTCGGATTCGACTTTGCCTACGCCAACGAGCTGGAAGTGAGCGACGGCAAGCTGACCGGTCGGGTCAGCGGACCGATTATCGACGGCGAGGCCAAGGCCGCACATCTGGTGAGGGTGCGTGACGAGATGGCACTGCCGGCCGATCGCGTCATCGCGGCCGGCGACGGCGCCAATGACCTGCCCATGTTCAGAGCCTCTGGCTTCAGTGTGGCCTTTCGTGGCAAGCCCGTTCTGCGCGCCGAAGCCGATTGCTGCCTCAACCATTCGGGCCTGGACGCCATTCTCGATCTTTTCGAGTAAGTCGCGTGTATCGCAGCGACACGCCACTCGCCCTCTTCGACAGCAATCTGGACGGCGGGCGCGCGATTCGGCTGAAGCGCTGTGTCGAACACCTGCGCTGTACCGAACCTGCCCAGCTGGATGACGCCTTTGCACGTATCGAGCGCGCGGGTCGACACGGCCACTGGGTAGCCCTGGCCGCGGCCTATGAGCTGGGCTATGTGCTCGAAGACAAACTCGAAGCGCTCCGTCCGCCCGACACCACCCCTTTGCTCGAGGCCTGGATATTCGCCGACTGCGACTCATTGACCGAAGACCAGGTGGAGCAATGGCTTGCTGAAACACCAGGCCCGGCCGGCTTGCGTGACTTCGGACCCGCCCTTCAGATGTCGGACTACCTCGCTGCAGTCGATTCTGTGCGCGACTATATCGACCGGGGCGATTGCTACCAGGCCAACTTCACCTTCCCCTGCCATGCGCACGCCTATGGCGAGCCCAGAGCTCTGTATCGCCAGTTACGGCATGCCCAGCCGGTGCGCTACGGCGCATATATCGAGCACGGCAACGGCGTCCTGCTTTCGCGCTCGCCCGAGCTGTTTGTCGAGCGGATCGGTCAGACACTCACCTGCCGGCCAATGAAAGGCACGGCCCCCGCCACGGCAGCGCCCGAAGCACTCACCCGGAGTGCCAAGAACCGGGCCGAGAACGTAATGATCGTGGACCTGATCCGCAACGATCTGGGCCGGCTGGCACCGGCTGGCGGGGTGTCCGTCCCGCGGCTTTTTACCGCCGAACGCTACTCCACGGTCTGGCAGATGACGTCCACAGTGGAAGCCAGGCATGTCCGCGCTGGTCTGAAGGCAATCTTCGGCGCGCTGTTCCCGTGCGGCTCGGTCACCGGCGCACCCAAGATTCGCGCCATGCAGATCATTCGCGAGCTCGAGCGCCGTCCGCGCGGGGTGTATTGCGGCGCCATCGGCTGGATCGCCCCTAACGGTGACTTCGGATTCAACGTGCCAATCCGCACGCTTGAAATCCAGCCATCAGGGCAGGTCCGCTACGGCACCGGCAGCGGCATCGTCTTTGACTCGGACCCGCTGGGCGAATGGCGTGAATGCCAGCTCAAGACGCACTTTCTTCAGGACCTTCCGGAAAAGATCGGCCTGATCGAGACCATGCGCTGCCATGGCGGCATGCGCGAGCCGGTGCCCTGGCTGCAAGCACACATGGCTCGCCTTGATCGCAGTGCACGCGCACTGGGCATCGCAATCGATACCGACGATGTCGCATCGCGCGTGATGGCGCTCGCGTCATCGCTGCGAGGCACTCAGCGGATCCGGCTCGAAGTGTCTGGGCACGGCCAGATCGAACTGTCGCACGGCCCCCTCGAACCGACGCCGGTCCGGCCAAGCGTGGTGGTGGCGAAAACGCCACTTGAGGCAGATCTGTCGCTCAGCCGGTTCAAGACCACCCTGCGCCGTCAGTACGACGACACCTTGCGTGAGGTCATGAAGCAAGGACACTTCGATGCCATCTTCACGGGCCATGACGGGGAACTCGTCGAAGGCTGCAGAAGCACCCTGTTTCTGCGGCTAGGTGAGCACCTCTATACCCCGCCGCTCTCCAGCGGTGCGCTCGACGGCATCTGCCGGCAGCACCTGCTCCGCTGCGGGCTGGCACGGGAGCGCAAGCTGACGCTCCCGGATCTGGCGAGTGCGCAGCGCGTGTACATGGGCAATGCCCTGCGAGGCCTGGTTGAAGTGCGCGTGCTCACAGAAGCTTAAGGCAGCGCTTCAACGCCCTCGGGCATCGCAACGTCGGACTCTGAACGGATCTACTGGCAGAAAGTACCCCGAACAAGACCGCGACTACAGCATGCACAAAAGCATGAATCAGTCCGAAGCAGCATGGCCACCTGCACGACTCCACGGTGGCTCGCGGAATGCGTCGGCGAGGAAGTCCACGAGCGCCCTGACTTTGACCGACAGATGCTTGCGCGACGGGTACACCACGTAGATGCCGATCTCTCTACAGCGGAATTGTGGAAACAGGTGCACGAGCCGGCCGGCCGCCAGGTCGTCCGCAACGAGGAAGTCGGGTTCCATCCCGATACCGACGTCATCGAGAATCAGGGACCGGCAGGTATCCCCGTTGTTTGCTCTGGCCCTGGGTTTGGTGTTCACCTCAACGACGCCCTCGGTATCGGACTCGAATCGCCAGACGTCGCCGGACGCGGCATAGGCGTAGCCGATCATCTGATGGCCATCGAGCTCCTCGGGATGGCGTGGCAATCCGTGAGCCTGGATATAGCCCGGGCTGGCAACCGCGATGATCTGCGTGGTCGCCAGCTTGCGATGCACGAGCGTGGAGTCCACGAGACGACTGATCCGGATCACTGCGTCGAAGCCCTCGTCCACCACATCGACAATACGATCGGACAGATCGATTTCCAGCTCCACGTTCGGGTAGCGCTTCATGAAACGCCCCCAGACCGGGGACAGATGGCGAATGCCGAAGGACACCGGGGCGTTGATACGCAGTTTGCCGACGGCAGTGCCGGTCACGGCGCCGACGGCACTATCGGCCTCATCCAGTTCCGCCATGATCTGTTTGCAGCGATCGTAGTAGGCGCGACCGGCCTCCGTGATCGACAGTCGCCGGGTCGTGCGCTGGAGCAATCTGGCCCCCAGCCGCTTCTCCAGCTCAACCACGGCGCGCGAAACCGCCGCCTTTGAGACATGAAGCGTATCGCCCGCGGCGACAAAGCTGCCTTCTTCGACAACGGTAACAAACGCCTCAATTTCTTTGAATCGATCCATCTTCGCCTCGTTTGTTACGCAATACGCAACAATACATCAAACCAAACACGGTTTTTTCTTCCAGGAACCTTTCCTAAGATGGCTCCATCGAACAACGCTAGAACCCACTTGGTATCGCCATGACATTTCCCAGTCTATTCGTCTCACATGGCTCGCCCATGTTCGCGCTCGACCCGGGCGAACTGGGTCCCAAACTCACGGCTTACGGTCAACGCCTCAAGCGCCCTCGGGCAGTGCTCGTCATGTCGCCTCATTCGATGGCACGGACACCCACGATCACCAGCGGCCAGGTGCTTGAGACCGTCCATGACTTCGGCGGGTTTCCGCACGCCCTGTATCGGGTCCGGTACGACGCTCCCGGCGCCCCCGAAGTGGCCGCCGAGGTGGCTACCCACTTGCGTGGTCTGGGCCTGCCCGTGCAGGAAGATCCGAGTGCCGGCCGCGACCACGGTGGCTGGGTGCCGATGATCCACCTCTTCCCCGAGGCGGACGTGCCCGTCATCCAGATCACGCAACCGGCTTCACCGTCGCCACTCGCGCACTTGGAACTGGGCCGGGCTCTTTCGCCCTTGCGTGAACGCGGCATTCTGATCGTCGGCTCGGGCAGCCTGACCCACAACCTTTACGACATGGGCGCCGGCCCGTCGGCTGGCGACTACGCGCAGAGCTTTGCCGGCTGGGTCTTTCGCACCCTCGCCGACGGCGATCTCGAAGCCCTGCTCAACTACCGCACCCAATGTCCGGATGCCCGACGAGCGCACCCGACGGATGAGCACTTTCTGCCGCTGTTCTTCGCCATCGGCGCGGCTGGGGCCGACTGGACACATGTCCAGCGCATCGCTGGCGGCATCACCAACGACGTCTTGAGCATGGACAGCTTCGTGTTCGGCGATCTGGAAAACCGGGTTGAGCAGCTCGATCAGGTCAAGCTCGACTTTTCGGAGATCGACGGATGAACGCCAAATACACGCGCACTGCGATCGGCCTTCACTGGCTGATCTTTCTGGCGATCTCGGGCACCTTCGCGCTGGGGGTGTATATGCACGAGCTGCCCCTGTCGCCAGACAAACTCAAGCTCTATTCCTGGCACAAATGGGCCGGCGTGAGCATCTTCACGCTGGTCCTCATCCGCCTCGCCTGGCGTATCACGCACCCCGCGCCGCCCCTGCCGGCACACATGCCGCCGCTCCAGCGAAAAGCGGCCCAGGGGGCTCACTGGGCCTTGTACGGGCTGATGTTCGCCATTCCGCTCACCGGGTGGCTGATGAGCTCGGCCAAGGGCTTCCAGACCGTCTGGTTCGGCGTCATTCCCCTGCCCGATCTGCTGGCGAAAGACAAAGCACTGGGCGACGCGCTGGCCGAGGTTCACGAAGCGCTGAACTTTACGTTGCTCGGCCTCGTGATTCTTCACGCCGCAGCCGCGCTGAAACACCACTTTATCGATCGCGACACCGTGCTGACCCGGATGCTGCCGGGCCGGCACGCCCCCAGGAGTCAGTCATCATGAACAAACCCATCATTCGCGTTTGCCTGGCCGCATTACTCGGTCTGCCCATGGCAGCCAGCGCACAGAACTATGCCGAGCTCGATCAGGCGAACAGCACACTGGGTTTCACCTATACCCAGATGGGGGTCAGCCTCGACGGCAAGTTCCCCCGCTTCGACGCCTCGTTGACCTACGATCCGGCTGCCCCGGCCTCGGCCACCACCCGGGTCGTCGTGCCGTTGGCGCCCATCGACACCGGCTCTGCCGAGGGGGATGCCGAAGTACAGGGCAAGGACTGGTTCGCCACCGACACGCACCCCACGGCGAGCTTCACCTCGACCTCGGTCGAAGCGAAAGGACCGGGCCAGCTGTTGGTGACCGGCACGCTGTCCATCAAGGGAAATGATCGCACCGTCTCCGTCCCGGTCAGCGTCACCGAGGCGAACGGCACGGCCACCTTTGACGGCACGCTCAAGATCAACCGGACCGACTTCGGTGTCGGCGCCGGCATATGGGGCGACCCTGAGGTGGTCGCCCACGAAGTCTCCATCTCTTTTCATCTGGTGGCTGCGCCCGCAGCGCAGTGACCGCACTCACGTTCAACACGACATTTCGACAAACCCAACGAGGACCAAAATGAAACAGACCATCGCTGCCGCCATTCTCGCTTCGACCTTCGCCTTGCCCGTGTTCGCCGAACCGGTCACCTACACGGTCGATACGCACCACACCTACCCGCGCTTCTCCTACACCCACCTGGGTTTCTCCAAGCAGATCCAGCGCTTCGACAACACCACCGGCACGGTGGTGTATGACGCACAAGCCCGGACGGCGACGGTGGACATCACCATCGACATGACCTCGGTCGACACCGGCTACGACACCTTCGACGGTCATATCCAGGGTGAAGACTTTTTCGACACCGCCAAGTATCCGACCGCGACCTTCAAATCCACCAAAGTGGTGTTCGACGGCGATACGCCCAAAGCCATTGAAGGTGAGCTGACCATGAAGGGCATCACCAAGCCGGTCACGCTTGAAGTCACGAGCTTCAAGAGCACCGATTCGCACCCGATGCTCAACAAGCCGGCCATCGGCGCAAACGCGGTCACCACGGTCAAGCGTACCGAGTTCAATGCCGGCAAGTACGCCCCGGCCGTGAGCGACGAAGTGGTGATCGATATCGCCCTTGAAGCCATCGCCAAATAAATCGAACTACACAAAGCGGCAGGCACGCGGATGCCTGCCGCGCCAACCCCAAGGAGATCGCAAGTGCTTGTAAACGGACAATGGACAGACGACTGGCAGCCGGTGCAGGAGAGCGACGACGATGGTCGCTTCATCCGCCAGCAGTCAGGCTTTCGAGATGCCGTGTCGGCAGACTCGACCAAGGGCTTTACCCCCGAGTCCGGTCGATACCACCTCTACCTGGCCTATATCTGCCCGTGGGCGTGTCGCACCCTCATTGCCCTGCGGCTCAAGGGACTGGGCCGTCACATCAGCGTGGATATCGTCAATCCGACGCTGACCAGCCAGGGCTGGGCGTTCGGGGGCGACTTCGACGGCGTGACCGAGGATACGGTCAATGGTGCGCGTTACATGCACGAAATCTACACCCGGGCCGCGCCGGACTACAGCGGTCGTGCGACCGTGCCGGTGCTCTGGGACAAGCAGCAAGAGACCATCGTCAACAACGAATCGTCCGACATTCTGCGCATTCTCAACACCGGTTTCGGTGAGCTGGCCGACCCCACCCACGACCTGTATCCGGCGGCCCTGCAAAGCGAGATCGACACGGTCAATGAGCGCCTTTACGAGCCCTTCAACAACGGCGTGTACAAAGCCGGCTTCGCCACCCGGCAATCGGCTTACGAAGAGGCCGTCACAACCGTGTTCGACAGCCTGGACTGGCTCGAAGCGCGTCTGGCCGAGCGCACCTGGCTGGTGGGCGATCAGCTCACGGAAGCCGACATCCGCGCCTTTGTGACCCTGATTCGTTTCGAGCCGGCCTACTATGGCGCGTTCAAGTGCAATCTCAAGCCGCTATCGGCTTACCCTGCGGTGCTCGCCTATCTGAAACGGCTGCTGAGCATCCCGGCATTTGCCAAAAGTGTACGGGTGGACCACATCCAGGCAGGGTACTATTCGATCGAAGCGATCAATCCGACCCGAATCGTCCCCATCGGTCCGAAACTCGACTACATTGAAGCCATGGGGTCTTGAGCCGGCTGAAGTTCAGGCATGACACTTGCCTCTAAGCGGCGGTAGCTGCGAAAAACCGGGTTGTTTCCGAGCGGGATGACCACAACGGTACCCAACGCAGTGCATGAAGACCCGACTGACGCACAATGACAGTACGTCAGACATCAGAAGGCGGGTCACCGGAGGAGAGGGCCATGTTGAGCCTGCGCGACTGTCTTGACTTCATCGATCTCGACCAGGAAACGGTCGACATCATTGCCGAACACCAGCATCTGAGCGAAGTGGTGGCCACCGAACTGGGTAACCAGCTGGTGGCCAATCGTGTCGGGCTACTCGTGATTCACGACATGCACCGCGACCTCATCGCGCAGGCGGCCAATCGGGGTCGCCTGAGCCGCGAGCGCGAACTGCGCAAGATCTACGAACGCTTCTGCCGCAAATACCCCATGCCCCACGGACAACTCTGAGGGGGCTCAGGGTCGGGCATTCAGGCCGGCCTGAGCCACGCTTCGATCTGGGCGCGGATAGGCATTGACCCGCTGTGCTTCACCTCGCCGTCAACGACCACACCCGGCGTGCTCATGATGCCGTAGTTCATGATGGCCTCGGGATCGGTTTCTTTCCTGACCGAGACTTCGACGCCCACATCCCGGGCCACCGTTTCAATCAGTTCCGCCGTCTTGGTACATTTCGCGCAGCCGCTGCCGAGCACAATCACTTCCATCATCTTCATCTCCGTCAGAATGTCCCGACCAGGTTGAGAATCCAGCCCACCAGGGTGAATGACACCAGCAACATGGCGAACAGAATGGCCAGCAGTTTCAGTTGCATGGCCTGCTTGAGCAAAATGAATTCCGGCAGACTGGCCGCCACCGTACTCATGCAGAACGCCAGCGTCGTGCCCACCGGCAAGCCTTTGAGCAACAGACTCTCCATCACCGGGATGACACCCGTGGCGTTTGAATAGAGCGGGATGCCGAGCACCACGGCGGCCGGGACCGACCACCACTGCCCGGCCCCCAGGTGCGCCTCCAGCCAACCATCGGGTACGAAGCCATGCAAGCCGGCGCCGATCCCCACGCCGATGAACACCCATTTCCATACGCGCCTGAAGATGTCGGCAAGCTCGGCCTTGGCGAACGCGTGCCGCTCGGCCAGGCTCAAGCGCACGGCCGCCACATCATTCGCCATCTGCGCAGCAGGTCGCTTCGCGTAGGCTTTTGCCGCAAACGGTTGAAGCAGTCGCTCGGCGTGGATCAGATCGAGAAAGAAGCCGCCGAGCATGCCGACGGCAAGGCCGACGCCGATGTAGATGAGCGTCATCTGCCACCCCAGCAGACCGAGCAGCATCAGGACCGCGACCTCGTTGATCAGCGGTGACGTGAGCAGGAAGGCCATGGTGACCCCCACGGGAATGCCCGCCGAGGTAAAGCCGAGAAACACCGGAATGCTCGAACAGGAACAGAATGGCGTAATGGCGCCAAAGCCGGCACCCAGTCCATAGCCCACAAAACGATGCTGGCCCGACAGCACCGCGCGAACCCGCTCCACATTGAGCGATGCGCGAATCAGCGCAATGGCGTAAATCATGACCACCAGCATCGCCAGGATCTTGCTGGTGTCTTCGATGAAGAAATGCAAGGCTTCGGCAGCACGCGTATGCGGCGCCATGCCGAGCAGGCCATAGACGATCAGATCGGCCAGTCGTGAAAAAACGACAAACATGAATGACAGCACCCGTCGCGTGGAGCATCCAGGGCCGGACACTCCGATACCGTCATCACTGTATGCCCCGAGCGCCGGTCACGGATTGACGATTCGCAATCCTGTTGCACGAGGCATAAAAAAACGCGCCGAAGCGCCGGCGCGTTTGGTGTTGTGCCACGAGCCTGCACTCAGCTGCTTCGCGGCACCATGATTTCATTCATCACTTTCTTGACGCCCTCGATACCGGCGGCAAGGCGCCCCGCGGTGGCGCGCTGTCCCGTGCTGGCCACTTCACCGCTGAGCAGAATCACCCCACCCTTGACGTCCACAATGATCTGGGTGGCGTTGAGCGTGCGCTCCGTCGCCAGCGCCGCCTCCACCTTACCCTTGATGGCCGCGTCGCTCGCCGCTTCACTCAATGCGGTGCGATAGAAGTTGCCTTCGGCGCGGACAGTGCTGCTATCTGCCAGCCCGAAGGCCATTGCCGTGGTTGCAATCACGGCTGCGTAAGCCAGTTTGTTGTTCATCTGCGTCTCCGTGCGGGTCGCTGCCCTGTCGTCGTTACGCAGACCCCTTATGCGAATGGCGTGCCAGAAAAGAAAACAACATTGAATTCAAAGCCTTGCGACGATGCAAAGGGAGACATCGACGCTCGGAGAAATCAAAACATCCACCCGGCGTCGCCAAATCACGACTAGGTGGCGTAGCACCTTAAAAACAGTCTTTAAATTCAATAGTTTGTCACGTCACAGATCGGCGACAGTGCTCTGCTGGTCCTCGTGGCGGAACAAGGCCGGTGTGAGGCTATGGCGTTGCAAGAGGCGATAGAACTCGGTGCGGTTTCGGTCGGCCAGACGCGAGGCGTCCGTCACGTTGCCCCCGGTGAGTTTGAGCAGATGAACCAGGTAGTTGCGTTCAAAGCGTTGTTTAGCTTCGGCATAGGTCAGAATTTCATCACTGGGCACACGCAGGGCTCGCTGAACGAGCGCCGCCGGCACGATTGGCGTCGTGGTCAGCGCGCACACCTGCTCGACCACATTGAAGAGCTGACGCACGTTACCCGGCCAGTGGGCCGCCGTGAGCATCTCGAGCGCGTCAGATGCAAAGCCATGAATCGACTTGCCGTACTTCTGGGCGAGGCTGTGGATGAAATGCCGCGCCAGCAAGGGGATGTCTTCCCGACGTTCTTCAAGCGACGGCAAGGAGAGCCGCACCACATTGAGCCGGTAATATAGATCTTCGCGAAACTGGCTGGCGTGCATCGCGGCTTCGAGATCGCGATGTGTCGCCGAAATGATCCGCACATCGACCGGCTTGGCGCGTACCGCCCCCACCGGACGCACGGCACGCTCCTGGAGCACCCGCAGCAGCTTGACCTGGAGCGGCAAGGGCATGTCGCCGATTTCGTCGAGAAACAGGGTGCCACCCTCCGCACTCTGAAACAGGCCCTCATGAGCACTGCTGGCGCCCGTAAAGGCGCCTTTGACGTGACCGAATAATTCAGATTCGAGCAACTGTTCCGGGATGGCTCCGCAATTGATCGCCACGAACGGCGCCCTGGCGCGCGCACTGGCCCGGTGAATCGCGCGCGCAAGCAGTTCCTTGCCCACGCCGCTGGCGCCGCGAATGAGAACGCTGGCGTCGCTGGCAGCCACCAGACGCGCCTCTTCGAGCACCTCCGCCATGCGCGCGCTGCGGCTCACGATCTCGGCGCGCCAGCCAGCGTGTGCTTCGGCATCTGCGGTGACCACGGGCGAGGCAACCTCGAGCGCACGACCAACCTTGTCGAGCAGCACCCGGCTGTCGAAGGGTTTGGTCAGATAGTCGAACACGCCACGCGCGGTGGCCTCGACGGCGTCCGGAATGCTGCCATGCGCGGTGAGCAGGATGACCGGCAGGCCCGGGTGGGTGGTACGGATTTCGTCGAAGAGCGCCAGGCCGTCACGCCCGGGCAGGCGAACATCGCTGATCACCAGATCCGGCGTGACCACGGCCATGTGGGCAAGGGCTGATTCGGCCGATTCGACCGCATCGACCTGATAACCGCTGGCGCGCAGACGGATGGACAGCAGGCGCAACAGGTCGGGGTCGTCATCGACCACCAGCAAGCGTGGCTCGATGGTCGGAAAGGTGGCGCACGTGGCCAGATTCATGAATGTCTCCCGGGGTTCAGCGTGTTGGAGTGCGCAAACTGCGTTCGATGTCGGTCAACGCATCGAGTTTTTCCTGCAATTCATCCTCTCGCGCCTGCGCCGATTTCGTCTCGCTCAAGAGCCGTTCGTTCTGCCCTTGCAGGCGAACTCGAGCCAGATACTGCGCATGCAGAATCCGGGCCAGCGGATGCAGGGTCACGGCCTCTGCGCTCTTGTCCGCCAGGACTTTTTCAAGCAGCGCAGCGCCCTTGGCGGGATCTGCGTCATTACGGTTCTGACCGTGAATGACGGCAAGCTTCATGAGATTGAGCGGCGTCACCGTATCAGCCTCGATGGCCTTGATGGTGCGGGCCCGTTGGGTACCGTCCACATCCGCCTGCTGGCGGGCATAGGCGAGCACCGCGCGCAAGGTGACGTCGTCGCTGGCCACCGGCGTGCGCGTCAGCCCCTCGTCCGACGGCACCATGTGCTGGCACCCTGTGAGCAACAGCACCAGCAGCATGGCAAACAACAATGCAAGTCGGGAAATCGTGACAGTCATGATTCAGTTCAGGTTGGGAAGTTCGATTCGGAAATGCGCGCCTTTCTCGGCCGCGATCAGAGCGACATGGCCGCCATGCGCCTGGATGTATTCGCGCACGATCGACAGCCCCACGCCGGACCCCCGTCGCTCGCTGTCCGGCTGGCGCCGCCCCTGAAAGAAAGGGTCGAAGATGCGTGTGGCGTCTTCCGCGGCCACGCCCGGCCCTTCATCAATGCATTCGACGAACACGGTGTCGCCAGTGCGGGACGCACGCAGCGTGACGGTACCGTGCGCAGGGCTGAATGACACCGCATTCGACAGCAGATTGCCCACGGCAACGGCCAGCTTCTCCCGGTCTCCGTTGATCGTGACCCGCGCCACATCCAGATTGATCGTCACGTCGCGGGCCTGTGCCTGAAGGCGTTGGCCATCAGCCAGGCGGGACATGAGTTCGTTCAGGTCGATCGACTCACGCCGAAGCCGGCGTGCATCGAACACCGCAGCATTGAACCCGAGCAGATCCTCGATACGCCCCTGCAGGACATGCGCGTTGTCACCGAGGATGCCGACCAGCTCACGCTGCCCGCTGGTGAGCGGTCCCGCGACTTCGTCATCGAGCAGCGACACACCTTCACGCAGCGCCGCCAGTGGGGTCTTGAGTTCGTGCGAGACGTGGCGAAGCATGCGCACCCGGTCCGCTTCGAGTTCAATGAGCCGCTGGCGCAACCAGTCGAGTCGCATCCCCACTTCCTGCAGGTCTTCCGGGCCCGACACCTCGATGCGGTCTTCGAACCGGCTCTCGCCGAGTTGCTCGATACCGCGTTCGATCTGCTTGACCGGCCGTGACAGCCACCATCCGAACAAGCCCGCGATGACCACGGCCGCAGCCACTGCGCCCATCACCTCGGTAGCAAGCCGGACACGGTTGGCTTCAAGGGCATCGAGCAGCCCGGTGTTCTGGCGAGAGACCCAGTAACGTGCTTCAGTCGCGAGGCGATCATTGAGGGCGTGGAGCCGGTTCAGTGACTCACGCAACTCGGCGTCGCCGTCGTCGTCATCGAGCGCCCGTTCGGCCTGCTGGGCAGCCGCCCGCCAGGTATCGGCAACCCCCCCGAGGGTCGCCGGCGCGGCGGTGGCGAAGACCCTGAGTGCGCCCTCTGCGGCAATCCGCTGGTCAAGAAAGCGGGCACGCAGCGCCGGTTCGCCCAGCACTCGGTACTGGCGCGCACTGCGTTCCATGTCGATGGTGCGTTCGGAAAGTTTCTGCGCCGAACTGGTGAGCCCGATGGCCATGTCGGCCCCTTTTCGACTCTGGTCGGCAAAAGTCTCGAGCAGGCGCAATCCCTGGACCGCGGCCGCACCGAGAACAACCGCGATCAACAGGAAGCCGGCCAAGAGTATCTGCCGGAAAGACATGCGAGAGAGCATCAAGGTGGCGCTTATGTAACAGGCGTCCACTTTAGGTGACACTTGGACAGACAAGCGTAAGCAAATGCAAATGAAACACACGGGGATTCATACACTTACAGGCGCTTGTCGCCACATGGCGACATGAAAATCCTGCGTTGATTCAGGTGCTTAGCCCTATGCGGGGCGGACCGCTGTCGCACATTGACGACACATCACCACCCTCCGGTTCCCGTGTCACACTGCCTGTGCACGCGAAACCCCCACAACCACGCGGGATGACGTCACCTGGCACGAGGCTTGCGGATGCTGGGCGAAAGTCGGGACGGGCCCTCGGGCTCGTTTCATGTCAAACGTCCTGCCGAGGAGAAGGCATGTTCAATAAATCCAATCTGTTCCACAAACGCGAAGAGACGACTCCGCCTCAGCGCAACACAAGCACCTCTGCATCCACGCCCGTCACCCCGACCGCCCCCGTCAATCGCCCGGCACCCCGTCCGGGCACCTTTGGAGCCAACATGCGAACCCAGTTCGAACCCCAAACCCCCGCCGAACCCGCCGCACAGCGCACCGAGTCGAAGCCGCCTGTCGAAGAAACCAGCAAGGACAGCGGCAGCCGCTTGATCGTTGGCCCGGACGTCAAGCTGCGCGGCGCCGAAATTCTTGACTGCGACACCCTGGTGGTCGAGGGGCGCGTGGAAGCAACCATGGACAGCCGGGTGATCCGTATTGCCGAAAACGGTTCGTTCTCGGGCAAGGTGGGTATCGACGTGGCCGAGATTCATGGCAACTTCGAAGGCGAACTGACGGCTCGCGAACAGCTCATCATCCACGCCACCGGTCGTGTGAGCGGCACCATCCGCTACGGCAAGATCCTGATCGAGGAAGGCGGTGAGGTGTCGGGCGATGTTCAATCGCTCACCAGCGCCAAGAAGAGCGAAACGAACCGCAAAGACAACGAGGAAAAGATCAAGCCGCTGATTGCCTCGAGCAACTGAGGCCGCCGGCTCCGCCGGACCACTTCTTCTGCGCATTGATTCGGGCACCTCGTGGTGCCCGTTTTTATGATCATGCGCCACGGTGCAATTGGCACGAGCCCCGCCGGCTCGGGTAGAGTTGCACCTTTCGAATCACAAGCGAACTCCAGGCACCATGGCTCAGTACGTAATGTCGATGCTCCGCGTGAGCAAGGTTGTCCCTCCGAAGCGACAGATCATCAAGGACATCTCCCTGTCCTTCTTCCCCGGCGCCAAGATCGGTCTGCTCGGCCTGAACGGTGCGGGCAAGTCCACCGTCCTCAAGATCATGGCCGGCGTCGAGAAGGAATACGAAGGCGAGGTCCAGCACCAGCCGGGCGTCTCCATCGGTTACCTGCCTCAGGAACCGGTACTGGACGCGAACAAGACAGTGAAAGAAGAAGTCGAGTCGGCGCTTGGCGAGATCATGGAAGCGCGCCAGAAGCTCGATGAGATCTATGCTGCCTACGCGGAGCCGGACGCCGACTTCGACAAGCTGGCCGAGGAACAGGCCAAGTACGAGAACATCCTGGCGGCCGCCGGCTCGGACGTGGAAACCCAGATGGAGATTGCCGCAGACGCCCTGCGCCTGCCGCCCTGGGACGACAAGGTGGGCAACCTCTCCGGCGGCGAGAAGCGCCGGATCGCCCTGTGCAAACTGCTGCTGGCCAAGCCGGACATGCTGCTGCTGGACGAGCCGACCAACCACCTGGACGCCGAATCGGTGGAATGGCTGGAGCAGTTCCTGGTGCGCTTCCCGGGCACCGTGGTGGCGGTGACCCACGATCGCTACTTCCTCGACAACGCTGCCGAGTGGATTCTCGAACTCGACCGCGGTCACGGCATCCCCTGGAAAGGCAACTACTCCAGCTGGCTCGAACAGAAGGAAGAGCGGCTGGAGCAGGAATCCAAGCAGGAAGCCGCACGCATGAAGGCCATGAAGCAGGAGCTCGAATGGGTGCGTTCCAACCCCAAGGCCCGCCAAGCCAAGAGCAAGGCGCGTCTGGCCCGCTACGAAGAAATGTCGAGCGTGGAATACCAGCGCCGCAACGAGACCCAGGAAATCTTCATTCCGCCGGGCGAGCGCCTGGGCGACAAGGTGATCGAGTTCAACGGTGTCACCAAGGCCTTTGGCGACAAGCTGCTCATGGACAATGTGAGCTTCAGCGTACCGCCGGGTGCCATCGTGGGGGTCATCGGGCCGAACGGCGCCGGTAAATCCACCCTTTTCCGCATGATTCAGCAAGTCGAACAACCGGACGCAGGCACCGTCGATATCGGCAGCACGGTCCAGATCGCCGCCATCGACCAGTCGCGTGAAGGGCTGGAAAACGAAAAGACCGTGTTCGAAGCCATCTCGGGCGGTGCCGACATTCTGACCGTCGGCAAGTTCGAGTTCCCCAGCCGTGCCTACATCGGCCGCTTCAACTTCAAGGGTGGTGACCAGCAGAAGATAGTTGGCAACCTCTCCGGCGGTGAACGCGGTCGTCTGCATCTGGCCAAGATGCTGGTCTCGGGCGGCAACGTGCTCCTGCTCGACGAACCCTCCAACGATCTGGACGTGGAAACCCTGCGCGCCCTCGAAGACGCCCTGCTCGAGTTCGCCGGCTGCGCGATGATCATCTCCCACGACCGCTGGTTCCTCGACCGGATCTGTACCCACATCCTCGCGGCCGAAGGCGACTCGCAGTGGACCTTCTTCGAAGGCAACTTCCAGGAATACGAAGAAGACAAGAAGAAACGACTGGGCGAGGAAGCGGCCAAACCCAAGCGGATTCGCTACAAGCCGATCTCCCGCTGATTCAGCGGTGCTGCGGTCAGGCGGGAGGTCCTGCCACCGCAGCCTGTCACGCACCGATGGGCCGGACTATCAAGTCCTCGACCTGATCTGCCGTTAATCAGACCAGCTCAAACCACCCATCGATTGCGTGCCCCCGATTTCACGACGCCTCCCTGCGCTGTGTGTCCTCGCCATTGCCTTGAGTCCATTCACGGCAATGGGGACATCACTGGACGAACTGCTCGACCTCAGTCTTGAGGAGTTGAGCAACTACACCCTCACCACCATGGCCCGAAAGGCGCAGCGCGTGCGCGACGTGGCCGCGGCGGGCTACGTGATTTCGCGTGAGGACATTCTCCGCAGTGGCGCACTGAGCATTCCCGAAGCGCTGCGCATGGTGCCCGGCATTGAAGTGGCTCAACTGTCGGGCAACCGATGGGCTGTCAGTGCGCGCGGGCTCAACGAGCGTTTTGCCAACAAGCTGCTCGTCCTCATCGACGGGCGCAACATCTACAGTCCGATCTTCTCCGGCCCCCTCTGGGAGGACCAGAATCTGCTCATGGAAGACATCGAGCGCATCGAAGTCGTCCGCGGACCGGGGGCGGCCCTGTGGGGATCGAACGCGGTCAATGGCGTCATCAACATCGTCACCCGCAATGCACGCGACACCGAAGAGACGCTGATCTCCACCCGGGTCGACAACCATGGGGGCGGTCGCATCGCCGGTCGCGTCGGCACGCAATTGGGCGCATCTGAATACCTGCGGGCCTATGCACTCATGCAGAGCGGCGGCGCCCAGCCGAACGCCGATCCGACGATCCGCGACGCATCGGGCTGGCAGGCGCGTCGGGCAGGATTCCGCTTTGACGGGCTGATTGACGGCGCCCAGCTGACGGTGAGCGGAAACGTGTTCGCCAATCGTGCGGGCGACATCTGGCAGGTGCCAATGCCAGGCTCACAGCAGAACCCCTACTTGAACCTGACCGAAAACTCATTCGGTTTCGACACCGGCGCCCGGATCACGACGCGCACAGCGGACGACCACGAGTTATCCGTACAGACCTACATCAATTACAACCGCATGCGGACCGGTGAGCTCCAGGCCGAACGCACAGAGCTGGCGGTCGACGCGCAACTGCGGACCGTACTTGGCCCGCATGATGTGATCTGGGGCCTTGACTACCGATGGCTCGACGACCGTTTCGACACCCAGATGCCGTTCGAAGTCTCGCCAGCGTCGGCCGACTATGGTCGCCTGGGTGCCTTCGTGCATGATGAGATCACCCTGGTGCCCGACGCCCTGAAATGGATCGTGGGCACGAAAATCGAGCAGGATGAACGCAGCGGCTTCAACTGGCAGCCCAATGCCCGGCTGATCTGGACGCCAGCCGAGCACATCACCCTGTGGGGTGCCGTATCACGCGCCGTGCGCACCCTGTCCCGCACCGAAACCGACATGACCCTGGCCATCGAAGGTGTGCGCTCGGGTGCACTCTGGATACAACCGCTCATACGTCGTGAGGGCGGACGCATCTCGCCAGAGAAGGCCACCACCTATGAACTCGGTTTCAGGCAAGAACCCAGTGCTGACTTCAGGTATGACATCGCGTTTTATCACACGCGCTATCACGATCTGCGCACCGTCCATAGTGAAGGGTACTCGTGCCCGGCAGGTGTCGCAGCAATACCTTTCCCTGGCGCCCCTGCCGTTCCGGGCTGTGCGCCAAACACGATCACCCCTTACGTCCTTCTCGAAGCGCATCTGCACAACCAGAGCATCCTTGAAAGCACGGGCATCGAAGCGAGTGCGAACTGGCAGGTCAAGCCCTGGTGGCGGATGCATCTGAACTACACCAATCAACGTCTTGAAGCGCCGACAACGAACGATCCCATCGCGCGGGTTGAGCGTGAGCGCGTGCTGGGCGCGTCACCGCGCTATCAGGTCGGGTTGAGATCATCGATGAATGTCGCCAGCGGGCAGAAATTCGACCTGCTGCTACGTCATGTCGCTAAGTTACGCCACGGCGACATTCCCGCGTACACAGCGGTGGACGCTGCCTATCACGTGGCCGTCAGCGAGGAACTTGAACTGAGCGTCATTGGCAAGAACCTGTTCGATGACCGTCATCCGGAGTTCAAGAATTCGGTGCCGGACACACCGACCGCGGAAATCGAACGCAGCGTTCACCTCATCGCCACGCTGTGCTTCTGAGCGCCCGCCGGAACCAATCGGCGCTCACCGCGATCACAACGGTAAAATCAGGCCCAGCCTGAATTGAAACCGGAGTCCGGATGCCCTCTTTCCTGAAGCAGATCTTTCAAGCCGTGACCGATCGGGAGTCGGCCGATTCAGCCCGCGAACTCAATCTGCAACTGGCAACGGCTGCTCTGCTTGTCGAGATGGTCCACGCCGATCACACGGTCGCGCCCGAGGAAGAAGCCGCCTTGCGAGGCGCCCTGGCCCATGAATTCGATCTGGACCAGACGGCGCTGGATTCACTCATTCGCGAAGCGGAGCGCGCCGCGAAAAACGCCCCGGGATTTTTCGCCTTTACCAAGGAAATCAACGCCACCTTGCCCATTGAGGACAAGGTTCGCATCATGGAATACCTGTGGCGGATTGCCCTGGCCGACGGTACCGTCGCCGCGCACGAAAATCATCTGATGCGCAAGCTGGCGGATCTGATTCACGTCGGTCATGGCGACTATCACGCCGCCAAGACGCGCGCCGCCGAGCACCTGGCGCGGCGCTGAGGCCTTGTCGCGACCGTCACACCGCCGGGCTTTCGACCAGCACGCGCCTGACCGGCGCATCCTTGGCACGGCAGACCGTATTGCGCCCGCTGTCCTTGGCTTCGTACAGCGCCTTGTCGGCACGATTGATGAGCGCATGCGCATCTTCTTCGTGATTCCACTCGGCGACGCCGAAGCTCGCGCTGACGGTACCGACCTGTTCGAAGGGGATGTCCGCGATCTTTGCCCGGACGGCCTCGGCAACCGCCATCGCCGCGTCGATGGGCGTCTCGCGCAGCAGAATCATGAATTCCTCACCGCCGAAGCGGGCGGCGCAGTCCGAACGGCGCAAGAGCTCACGAACGCGGATCGCCGTGTGCTTGAGCACCAGATCACCACTGTCGTGGCCGAAGGTGTCGTTGATGCGCTTGAAGAAGTCGATGTCGAACATCACCACTGAAAGACTGGTGTTGTGCACCCGGGCATCGGACATTTCGGATCCGAGTCGCTCAAAGAAGCGGCGGCGATTGACCAGATCGGTCAGGAAGTCCCGGGTGGCCAGATCTTCAAGCCGCCGGTTCAGGCGCGCCATGGGCTCGATCACCAGCGCGGACAAGGCAATATTCAGCCCCAGAAACATGAGACCGAAGATGATCAGCAGCGAGATCATGAAGGTATTGAAGGTGCTGCGTGCCTTTTCAAGCGGATACAGCATCGGCACCTTGACCACCTGCATGCCGATCGTCTGGCCGATGTTCCATCCGAAACCACCGGTCTTGCCGTAGAGCTTGACCATGCTGGCCGGCGCTGACTCGGGGCTGCCATGGCAACTGAGGCATGCCGGGTTCTGAATGGTGATGGGCCGGGCCACATACATGGAGCGCTTGATCCCGTCACCGACCGTCCCGGTGGCTTCGACCTGATCGTCGGTGCCGCTTTTCTGCAATGCCGTCAAGCGTTCGATGACGCCCCGCTCCCAGCCATTGGCGCGGTTTCGCGGGTTGGTCGGATCCAGTGTGGCCTCACGATATTCGTAGCCGGGATAGCGTTCGGAGAGCCGGCGCAGTGTCTCGACGGCGGCAAATGCCGGCACGGTCTGCGGCAGAAAACGATCGACGTTCAGTGGATCGAGGTGCGGTTTGACCTGGTCGGTGGTGTAGCCCCGGATCGCCAGCGCCGTCTCCATGAGCACCTCGGAATCGCGCCTCACATCATCGATGGCGCCTTTTTCCAGGAAACCGTAGTAATACACCCCGGCGCCAAGGAGACTGATGAGGAAAATCGAAATCAGAATGACGTTGAACTTCAGGCGCAGCGGAATGCCGACACAGGAATCGGACAAACTCATGGTCGTTGATCTCGTTGGTAGCGTCGCCCGATGGGGCGGCGACAGTTGTCGAGATGCTCTGACCGCCCCCGACACACTTTATTTAATTTTGCCGGGGATTCTCGCACGTCGTCAGCGATCAGCCAACGCGTTTTTCATAGCGTCGAGTTCGGGTCGGTCACACGCCAGTTCTCGGTCATCGTCAAGGTGGCCACGAAATGATGCAGGGTCACCGGCTCCGGCGCCCCCAGGTAGAAACCCTGACCGCGCGTTATCCCGGCACTGCTGACCCAGGCCGCAGTCTGCGCATCCTCGATCCACTCGGCCACGGTATCGATGCCGTAGGTCTGTGCAACCTGGACCACGGCACGCACGATGTTCTGGGCACCCTCGTCCTGCGCAACGCCGCGCACATAGGCACCATCGAGTTTGACGATGTCGACCGGCAGACGCCTCAGGCTGGCGAAACTGGCCACGCCGCTGCCCAGATCATCCAGGGCGATCAGAAAACCTGCGCCCCTCAGCTTGTCCATGAGCGACAGTGCCAGCTCGTGATCCGCCACGGCGGCCGTCTCGGTCAGCTCGATGCACACCTGATGCGGATTCACGCAGGCGCGGTCGAAACAGTCGATGATCCACTCGACCAGAGACGGATCCGAGATGGAACGGCCGGAAATATTGACCGAGGCATATCGGCCGCCACGGACGACGTCCTCGAAATGCAGGGCCACCTGCTCGATGATGTGGCGGTCCAGCCGGCCAATCAGGTCGTAGCGCTCTGCGGGCGGAATGAACTCACCTGCCCCCACGAGGCCGCCGGCCTCGTCACGCATGCGCGCCAGCACCTCGTAGCCACGACCGCGTGTCGCCTGCAGATCCACGATGGGCTGACGCCACAGTTCGATCCGGTTCTCTTCGATCGCGCGTTCAATGCGGTGGGCCCAGTGCGCGTCCGACGAGTGCCCCATGGCGTCGGGGCTGTGGTCGAACACCACGATACGGTTCTTGCCGGAGCGCTTGGCGCTGTACATCGCCGCATCGGCATCGGCCCGAACACGCTGCAGAGCGTCGCCTTCCGCGTAGGCGGAAACACCGATGGAGGCGCTGATCCGGAACGTTTCTCCGGTTTCGTTGAGATAGGCGTAGTCGGCAATGGCCATGCGTATCGCCTCGGCAATGCGCATGGCAATGTCCTCTGGGCAGTTGGGCAAGGCCACGAAGAATTCATCGCCCCCGATTCGAGCCAGAATGTCGGCGCGACGTACCTGCCGCCGCATGATGCTTGCCACCGCGGTCAGCACCTCGTCGCCTGCCGCGTGTCCGCAGGTGTCGTTGATGATCTTGAAGCGATCAAGATCAATACAGATCATCTGGCCGCCGCCCGAGTGATGGGACAGGGCCCGCTCGAATCCGGCACGATTGTGCAGCCCGGTGAGCGTGTCGTGCGTCGCCTCCCATTCGGCGCGGCGCATGTGTTCGATCTCGTGGCTCACGTCGTGCAGAACCAGCACCAGCGTATCGTCCGTGGCGCCCGCGCTCGTTGCTCCATCGAGACGCACGCAGGACCCCTTGACCATGGTGAGCGATTCCCGACGGGGCAGCTCGCAGGTGATCGGATCGATGCACACGGTCTGATCATGCTTGACCAGATCTGCCCACGACACCGGCTCGCCTCCGTTGGTGGTGAGCACCAGCAATTCGTTGAGCGCGATACCCGGCATGACCGATTCATCGACACCCGTCAGCAGCGCTGCCGCCGCATTGCCCTGGATCACCTCCAGGCTTGCTTCCGAGACGATCAGCACCGCATCCGACATGGCACGGACAACTTCGGCGTAGAGCTTGTCGCGTTGCTGCGCCAGGCGGGTATCGTCCGCCGCATTCATGATGTTGCCAATCCAGTTAGCGACGGCATTGATCATCACGGGTGCGAGCGTCTCCCGGTCAGAGCGGATGCCATCGACGATCAGCATTCGGCTCATTTCGGGCAAGCCACACGGAAGCGGGTACACCATGGTGACGGCTCGGCCCGCATTGACCTCGGCGGGACAGACCGTCTGTACCAGCTTGTCGAAGTCAAGCGCGTCCCGCATGGCCTCAAAGCGCTCGCCAAGCTCGGCACTGACGAGACCGAAAGGCCCCACCGGCATGGCACCATTGATGACGCGACATTGATCGGCCAGACACTCGACAATCATCACGTGCGATGCTGACACGTACCGCACGAGCATTTCGAGGCAACCATTGATCCGCTTGATCTGCGGCAACGGTGCAGAAACGATGTCGGCCAGATCGGCTCGCCACCGCGCCAGTTCGAGGCGGCGGAATTCATCATCCGCGCTTTCGACCAGCAAGCCCGCCAGAAAGACACCGTAGTCGTCAGCCGGAATCAGGACGACATTGTCGACCTCATGCGCTTCGCGCCCGAGCACGGTTCGACCGATCCGCCTCGGCTCACCGCGCGAGGCCACGTCACGCACATGCTCAGCAAGGGCCGGGTTGTGCGGCCACAGCTGTGCCGCGTCGCTCAGCGATGGATTCGTTTCGCGAAATACCGGGCTGGCATCGACCACCCGTCCGGCCTTGATGTGGCACCAGTACGGATACATGCCGGCCATGCGCCGCGCAAGTACCGACATCTCAGTACATCCTCACCAGATCAAGCAGTTCGTCTTTGCGCCGCTTGGCCTCATCCATGAGGCCCCGCATGGCGTCACACATGGCACGCTGTCTGAAGCGATCAAGCTCATGGGTGGTCGACACGCAGCCGTGCGCTGTCCGGATCGCATCAGCGGCATCGCTGTAACCGTTGATGCCGTCGAGCTGGACGAGATCGGCCACGAACGTGTCGGGTACGCCCAGTTCTCGCGCCAGCTGTGCTGCTGTCGGCGCCGTGAAATTCGATGCTGCTGCCTGGATCGATTGCTCGTTTGCGAACGCCGTCGGGTTTGTCCGTGCGCTGTTGAGAAAGGCGAACACCGGCAGATCATGAAGCAACCCGAGCGTGTGGCAGTAGTCGGAGCGCAATCCGTGGCCGCGTCCGATCTGTTCAGCCAGACACGCGACCTCGACGGAATGCTCCCACACGCGCTCGGCCACGCTTCTGGCGGCGGCCGTCGGCAAGCCCTCGACGAGTTGGCGCATCACTACCTGTATGGCCACAACCCGTACCTGCGCGGTACCGATCATGGCGATCGCACGGTCCAGCTCGACGACCGGCTCATCGTGCATCAAGGCGGCTCCATTGGCCATGCGCAACAGCGCAGCACTGACCTCGGGCTCCACACGGATGGCGTTCGTGAGCGTCGACAAGTGCAGGGCCGGATCCATCAGCAGCTCTCGCACGACCTCCGCGACGCGAAGGCTCGTCACGAGCACGGGCGACTGATCAAGCGTTGTGTCCATCGGGTGTGGGGTGTCGTTATTATCATGAGCCTCTATCGGTCATTCGTCATATTTCTTTACATCAAATATGCCATTTACCCTACCCGGCTGACGCCGGATCACGGCGCAGCGTCCCTCAGGCGAGCCGGGCCCAATTTTCACGCATGCCCGTAAAGTCGGAACGGTTTGAGCCGTAATCTGAAAGACTGACCATTCACGGGGCGAACCATGGCCAACGGCAACGCCAAGCTCAGCATCTCCTTCGACTTCGACCTGACCGTCCCTGCAGGATTTTCGGAGGCAACTGAGGAACAGTTGCTCGCAAAACTGAAGGAGGCACTTGGCCCGACCGTGTTCGGCGGCATGCCGACCGTGACCAAGAAACAACTGGCAAAAGCAGGGATTGCGCTGGAGGGGCATTCGAGTCGCTGCCTCGTGACCAAGACCGGCGTCTGCGTACCGCCCGAGATGATCGCCAAAGCAGCCCCCCACCTGACCGACGAAGAACTGTCCAGAGTTGCTCAGCTGGCTGCGGCAAAGTTTCCACAGAAGCCGGCTGAACAAATGGCGCATCTGCGGCGTGTCGCACTCAAGTTTGCGAACGATTATCGCCTCGTTGACTGCCAGCTCACGCCGGAGCAAAGCATTGGCGGTCGGGTCGAGATGACCGCGCACCTGAACCTCACCAATGGTGGCGTGCTGGTCGATGACGCATTCAAGAAAATCAAGCTGAAGACGGATCAGGGCCCGATTGCAATCCGGGTGGCCGACACGGACGTGACATTGAATGCAACGCTTGGCGGCCACACGCTGGGTGGCCCGCTACTCGAAGTGAGCATCAACGACATTGCCGCGAACCGCACCCGCTTGATCGGGCGCTGGCAGACTGCACACGCCTGACAGGCCCTGCGGAATCACTGGCGCAGTGTGCCCGCCTTATTTCAGCCCGAAGCCTCGGTTGCGCAACGCCTCGACCAGTCGATCACGCCCCGAAAGCGTTTCGGGACCCGCAATCCGTTTGCTTGAATGCACGGCCCAAGTGCCTTTCACATGCATCTGCTGGGCTGTGTAGAAGCGGGCCATTGCCGCGTTATAGCGTTCGATCGCGGCGGCCTGGCCGTCCAGATCGTATCGCTCCTTGTGGAGCACCACGGCCTGCGGCGGACGCGGCTTGACGCTGGCCGGTTTCGAAACGTCTTCGATGCCCACACACATACCGAACACCGCCACCACCTTCGGCGGCAGCCCCAGCAGTTCAGCCACGGCTTCGGGCTTGTTGCGCATGCCACCGATGTAGACCGTTGACAGCCCCAGCGATTCGGCGGCGACCACGGCGTTCTGCGCCGCCAGTGCGGCATCGATCACCCCCACCAGAAACATCTCGGTGTAATCGAGCGCCTCATGGGGGCGGTCCAGTTGTTTTGCCAAGGATTCGAGCCGGGCCAGGTCGGCAAGCCACACCAGCTGAAGAGGCGCCTTGCGCACATGTGCCTGCCCGCCGGCGCACTCGGCGAGCGCGTCGCGTGTGGCCTGGTCGCGTACGGCAACCACACTCCATGCCTGCAGGTTGGATGAACTGGCCGCCGACTGGGCCGCGGCGATCATGGCGTCGAGCTGGGCGTCGGTAACTGGCGTATCGGTGTATGCCCGAACGGATTTGTGCGTCAGCAGCTGTTCAATGATCGCGTTCTGGCTCGCACCAACATCCATGCTCGCTTCACCGTACCGCGCCCGGTATTTGCCCTCGAATTCACTCATGATCTGCTCCAATGCTCAACGCGGCCATTCTACTCAAGCCATTCAATCCTTGACCGGAATCGGCGTGGCGCGATCGACCGTCACGGCAGTGACCGAATTCTTGGCGCTGCCACTGATGATCTTGTCGGTGTAGGTGAGATATACGAGCGTGTTGCGCTTGCGATCGACCATGCGAACCACATGGAGCGTCTTGAAGATGATCGAGCGTCGTTCGCTGAACGCGTCTTCCTGCAGGGGCACTGACTCCTTGAAGCGGATCGGCCCGACCTGGCGACAGGCAATCGACACATCCGAGACCTCCTCGGCCACGCCAAAGGCGCCCGCGATTCCGCCGCGCTCGGGCTTGCCCACAAAGCACGCCACACCTTCGACTTTCGGATCATCGAAGGCCTCGACCACCAGCTTGTGGGAGCCGGTGAGCTTCCATTCGGTATTCACCGAGCCGATCTCCTCGGCGTGGCTCGTCGCGGCCAGCGCGCACAGAAGACCAAGAGCAATAAAAAGATGTTTCATTGAATGCAGACCTGGGACATGGGTTCATGAATACTTGGGGGCGCTTGCACAGGATACAAGCCGACACGCACCCGGGGTGCGCCCGCGCAATCTCATGGGATACTTGGCGAACCCGAGTTCACCACGGCAACCATGAAGACCGAAACCAGAACGCTGAGTGTTGAATCCCTGCTGGACCGTCTGCTCGAGGCCGGCCAGATCACCAAGGCGGATCGCGACGAGGCCGCGACAACCCTGCGTATGCGCGGACGGAGCGAGTTGCATCCGCTGGCTGCCGTGGGCGAACGGCGCCTCAAACGCGCGGTACCGCCGCACGACACCTTGAATGTGGAAGCAGTCACCGAATGGCTGGCGGGCGAAGTCGACATGCCCTACTTCCACATCGATCCACTCAAGATCGATGTCACCGCCGTGTGCAACGTGGTCTCCCACGCTTACGCCACCCGTTTTCGCATCCTGCCGGTGGCAGTGCATGCCGACGAAGTGACCATCGCCACCTCGGAGCCGTACGACGCCGAGTGGCAGGACGTGCTGGAACAGGCCTTGCGGATCCGTATCAAGCGCGTGCTCGCCAACCCGACCGACATCATTCGCTATCTGGCGGAGTTCTACAGCCTCTCGCGCTCACTCAAGCAGGCGCTGGACCAGCACGAGGGCATGCAATCGGGCATTGGCAACTTCGAGCAGCTCGTCAAACTCGGTTCCAACAAGTCGCTCGACGCCAACGATCAGGCCGTCATCCACATCGTCGATTGGCTGCTGCAGTACGCCTTCGACCAGCGCGCCAGTGACATTCACATCGAACCGCGCCGCGAAGTATGCAATGTGCGCTTTCGCATCGATGGCGTGATGCATCTGGTGTATCAGACACCCGTTCCTGTCATGGCCGCGATCACCAACCGCATCAAACTCATGGGCCGTATGGATGTGGTGGAAAAGCGCCGCCCCCAGGACGGGCGCATCAAGACCCAGTCATCGAGCGGCGAGGAGATCGAACTTCGCTTGTCGACCATGCCGACTGCCTTCGGTGAAAAGCTGGTGCTCCGGATTTTCAATCCGGACGTGTTGCTCAAATCCTTCGGCGACCTGGGCTTTTCACGGGAAGAAGAAGGCCGCTGGCGCCGGCTCTTCGAGCAACCCAACGGGATCATCCTGGTGACGGGCCCCACTGGTTCGGGCAAGACCACAACGCTCTATTCGACACTCAAGGAGCTGGCCAAACCTGAAATCAACGTGTGCACTGTCGAAGATCCGATCGAGATGGTGTATCCGCACCTGAACCAGATGCAGGTACAGCCCAACATCGGGCTCGATTTTGCCTCCGGCGTGCGCACCCTCCTCCGCCAGGACCCGGACGTGATCATGGTGGGCGAGATCCGTGACCTGGAAACCGCGCAGATGGCCATCCAGGCCGCGCTGACCGGGCACCTGGTACTTTCCACCCTGCACACCAACGATGCGCCGTCCGCGCTCACACGACTGATGGATCTTGGTGTGCCCCCCTACCTCATCCGCTCAACGCTGCTGGGTGTGCTCGCGCAGCGTCTGGTACGCACCCTGTGCCCCCACTGCAAGAAACCCACCGAGATCGACGCCGGCGACTGGAAGGATCTGCTGACGCCCTGGAACTCCAGCGTGCCGCAGCACGCACATCGCCCGGAAGGGTGTCTTGAATGCCGGATGACCGGCTTCCAGGGTCGGGTAGGCCTCTACGAGATGATGGTCATGAACAGCGATTTGCGCGAACGGGTACGCCCCGACATGGACGGCACCCAGTTTCGCACGGTCGCCGTCAAGGAGGGCATGCAACCGCTCAGACTCGCCGGCGCCCGACACATCGCCGCGGGCATGACCACACTGGAAGAAGTCGCCCGGGCGACGCCGCCGGCCTCGGGTGAAGCAAGCGACTGACCGAAGGCTTTTTCAGGCGCCTTTGCGACTGACGCGCAAAACCCGGCCGCCGCCCTCGTCGAGCAGGTAGATGGCCCCATCGGGTCCATTGACCACGTCGCGGATACGTTGGGTGACCCCGTCGAGCAGGCGCTCTTCCTTGACGACGCGCTCGCCCTCCACGTCGAGGCGCACCAGCACGCCGAACTTGAGCGAGCCGACAAACAGATCGCCCTGCCATTCGGGAAACACGTCGCCGGTGTAGAACGCCATGCCCGACGGCGCGATCGAAGGCACCCAGTAATGCACCGGCAGCACGACGTCGTCGCGCACTTCACCTTCACCGATACGGAACCCGGTCACGTACTCACGCCCGTAGGTGATATCCGGCCAGCCATGATTGCGCCCCGGCGCCGGTATGTTGACCTCATCGCCACCTTGCGGCCCGTGCTCGTGCGCCCACAGTTTTCCGGATTGAGGATGAATTGCCGCGCCTTGCACGTTGCGATGCCCCCATGACCAGATTTCGCGGGCAAAACCGTCAGCCGTTGCAAACGGGTTGTCGGACGGGACCGAGCCGTCCGGTTTGATACGCACAATCTTGCCCAGGTGCGACTTGGGATACTGAGCATGCTCACGGTAGGCGTAGCGATCACCGAGCGTGACGAACAATGTGCCGTCGGGGGCAAAGGCCAGGCGCCCGCCGAAGTGTCCGCCCCCCGGTGGATCTTCGTTCTGCGCGAAGATCACCGTCACCTCGTCCAGGCGCATCGCCTCCCGATCGAGGCGTGCGCGCGCCACCGCGGTACGCGCGCCAGATTCAGTTGGCTGGGCGAATGCAAAATAGATGAGTGAGTCGGTACCGAAGGTCGGACTCAAGGAGACGCCCAGCAAGCCCCCCTGCCCTTGCGCGTGCACGTCGGGCAGGCCCGCGAGCGATGCACTGACCTCCCCGGTGGTAGTGACGATACGCATCCGGCCGGGGCGCTCGGTCACCAGCATGTCGCCCCCGGGGAGAAACGCCAGCGACCACGGCACATCAAGGCCACGAGCGACTTCACTCACCTCCAGGGCCGGCTCGGCTCGCGCCATTCCTGCCAGGCCGGCAACGAGTGTGACAATCATCAAGCATGAACGAAACAAAGAAGGTCGCACGCCAGATCTCCATGCAATCAATGGGTTTACGACTGACCCGCATCCGGACGAAGGGTTCGCGTTCGATGATCAAGGCGGCGATGGAGTAAGATCGGGGTCCTATACGCGTCCGGTCAATTCGCTTTGCCTTATACCGCTTCCCTGTCCGACCTCCTCGCCAACGCCTTGGCACATCGCAGCACGTTGCTCAGCCAGCTCGAGCTGGAACAGACTGACTGCTACCGTCTTTTTCACGGTAGCGTCGAAGGCGTCGCTGGACTGACCATCGACCGCTATGGCGATCTGATCCTGGTTCAGAGCTTTCACAAGCCCCTGACTGACGAAATCCTGACGATCATTCGCCGTTTCTACGCCGATGTGCACCCAAGGTTCGACCTCATCTACAACGACCGCTCGGCGAGAAATTCACGCATCACCAACCCCTTGCCGGATGACCAGGTCGCCGCCGCTTCAATGCCCAGAGTCGCCCTCGAAACAGGGGTCGCCTTTCGCATCCAGGCCCGCCACAGCGGCCAGGACCCATGGCTCTTTCTCGACCTGCGTGCAGCACGCCGTCGCGTCACGCAACTGGCCTCCGGGCGCAGCGTACTGAATCTGTTTGCCTGTACCTGTGGCGTCGGTATCGCCGCCGCGCACGCGGGTGCAACGTTTGTCATGAACGTGGATTTCGCGCAATCGAGCCTCGATGTGGGCAAGGAAAACGCCAAGCTCAACGCCTTGGGCATTCGCCCGCGATTCATCCAGAGTGACGTATTTCCGGCCATCCGCCAGCTGTCCGGGCTCGGGCAGGCCCAACGTGTCCGCGGGCGGCGCTTGCCGCCCTTTCCGACACTGGAGGCTCGACAGTTTGATCTGGTTTTCCTCGATCCACCCCGGTACGCCAAGAGTGCCTTTGGTGTGGTGGATCTGATCAACGACTATCCCGCCCTGTTCAAGCCCTCGCTGCTGGCGACGCGGCCGGGCGGCACGCTGATGTGCTGCAACAATGTGGCACAGGTCGAAGGCACTGCCTGGCTCGCTCAGCTGGAACGCAGTGCAGCCAAGGCAGGCCGACCGATCCGGGACGCCCAGTGGATTCGCCCCGATGCCGACTTCCCCAGCTTTGACGATAACCCGCCCCTCAAGGTACTTGAGCTGAGCGTCTGATCACGCCGCGGCACGCGGCGCAATGGGGGCAATCCAGTTGCACTTCGGGTAGCTGGAGCACCCCCAGTAGTCGCCATGGGTGCCATTGGCATGGACCATTTTCGATCCGCAGATGGGACAGGTGGGCGACTCGAAGTCACCCACGGTCGCCTCCTCGAGCAGTTGAGCTTGCTGGTCCTCCGGCAGGCGCTGAATCATGGCCAGCAGGACCCGTGCGTCGACGAGCACGATCTTGTGATGATGCCCCAGCACTTTGGCCTCGGGGGTGAACACCCCATTGGTCATGAAGAACGCGCGCTCGATGCGCTCGTGGGACATCACCCCAAGCAATTCGCGCACGCCCTGCACGCCAGTCGCCAGCGGACCGCGTGTGCGCACATGCACCACGGCCGTTGCTCGACGTACGCGCTCCTTGTCCTGGAACAGGTAGATGTCCATGCCACCGTTGGCCGCCAACGGAATGGCCACATGCTGGATGTCCTTGGCGCGATAGTAGCTGGTGCACAGCTGCTCGAACCGGCGCCATTCGAGCGACTGGAGCAGATCCAGCGTCCATGAGCGCTGCACCGGCCTCACCTGGGGGATGACGGGTAGCGGCTCATCCGACAGGACCGTATCGAGCGCACCCTCGCCGGCCTCATCGAACTGGGTGGGCGCCGAATGTGTCGTTGGCGGCACCTCTGACAGGCGAAGCTCGGTCAGCGAGGCCATCCCGTCGAATTCTTCGCGCGGCGCGGGCGCCCCGCGCACCAGCAGACCTGCCGCATACGCCCCGAGAATCACCGCCGCACCACCGCCGACGATCTGCGCCATGAGAACCGCCGGCTCGGTACCGCTCGATCCACCCAGCAATTGCGGAATGGCGTAGAGCCCGATGACGCCAAACAGAATGGCCAGCCAGAGCATGGCCTTCCATCCCAGCATCGTCCTGTCACTCGGGGCTTGCGCGGCGTAACTCATGGGCTGATCGTCCGGTGGAAGGCCAACCCGAACCCGGTTAGCCTTTGATTTGATGTGATTTCCGGAATCATGTCATACGACTTTAGGCGTGACAATCGCAAGATGACGATGTTCTAAAAAGGCGTGCGACTTTTCGCACGCCGTCAGGAAACTTGATCACCGATCTGCGCAATTCCCGACACCTTCTTTGCCTGCGCTGACCCAAACAGCGACAATGCAGGCTCGAAGTGAACTGTGCACGAGAAACGCCTCATGAAACTCGCGATGTCCATCGCCGCCCTGATCATTGCGGCTCTGGTACTCCCCATCTTTTTCATTCCAGACAGCGCCGACATGAGCAAGCGGCTGGAACTGCTTCCATGGAATATCGAAACGCGTGACGATGGCCATGCACGGGTGATGGGAATCACGCTGGGGCAAACGCCGCTCGAAGAGGCACGCCAGCTCTATGGTCCCGACATGGACGTGGCCATCGTTACGGCGCCTGACGAACCCGGCGCCATCGAAGCCTATGTGGCCAGTGCCAGGGCGGGCTACATCACGGGCAAACTCGTGATCGTGGTCGATGCGACACCTGAGATGGTGGCGGCGATGCGTGAACGCGCCAAGAAAACCGAGTACATGGAATCGACCACCCGGAAAGCAACACCGCTGCCCGCCGATCTGGCCACCATCTTCTCGTTGCCGGTGCGCTCTCTGGCCTTCATTCCGACCATAAATCTCGACCAGGACGCCATCGCCGAGCGCTTTGGCCCCGCCGCCGAGCGTATCCAGACCAATGATCACCAGACCCACCTGCTCTACCCGGAGAAGGGTCTCGACGTCATTCTCGACACCAAGGGCAAGGAGCTGCTGCAATACGTTTCGCCCAAGGATTTCGCGGTACTGACCGCCCCCCTCCATGCGCGTCGGGAAACACCCGAAGCCGCTCAGTAATGAGGCGGAATTTCGTCCTCAAGGCGCCGCTGCTGTTCGGGCATTCGTGACATGACCATGGATTTGAGCGCGGCCAGCTCCCGCTCGAGCCGTTCGATGCGTTGCTGCTGCCTGAATACCGTGCGGTTCAATTCATCCAGTTGATCCTCTGCATCCATCAATTTGCACTCAAGCGATTCCAGACGCGCTTCCAAATGACACCTCGTGTGTTTGAGCGAAATGCGAACACGCCTCTGTGTCCGAGACATGGTCTGCCCGAAGGGCGATTTACAAGAACAATGTCACATCAACACGCCACAGGCCGTTGAATCCACCATGGCATTGGTTAATATGGCGCCATTCCCTCGTCATTAATGACCCATGAAAACTTTCAAACTCGTTTTTTCAGGTGACATTCTGCCCGGTCACGAGCCCGAGCGGGTCAAAACGCAACTGGCCGCCATGCTCAAGGTGCCGCCTGAAAAATCAGCGCGACTTTTCTCAGGGAAGGATGTCATTCTCAAGACCGGCCTGGACGAAACACGCGTCGACGCCTATCGGCGAAAACTCGCCACGATGGGCGTGGGTGTCCGGGCGGTTGCCGAAACGGCACCTGAAAGCGCGGTCAAGACAGAAGCAAGCGCTCTCGTATCCCGTCCGGCTGACTCGGCCCCTGCAGCATCAACCATGGCGCTGTCGCCTGTGGCGCACGAGACGACGGACGCCGCCGCGTCTCCGCTTCAAGTCGAGCCGGTCAGTGAGCCCGTTCCTGAAACCCAGTGCCCGGAATGCGGCCACACCCAACCCAAGCGCACCCTGTGCGTGCAGTGCGGTGCCGACATGCCGCGCATTCGAGCCGCCCAGGCAGCTGCTGCTGAAGAAGCACGTCGGCCGCCTGTCCCCGGCCGTGGTATCCAAGAACCGGAATCGGACACCTCCCAGGAAGTCGAACGCCCCGGCTACCTTGGCTTGAGTTTCGAAGGTCGATTCGGCCGCCGCAGCTACTTCGTGGGCAACTTCCTCGTCATGCTGGTCGTCGCTCTACTGGGTTTTGCAAGCGCTCTCGCCGGAGGCGGCATCGGCTTTCTGCTCATGATCCCGGCGATCATCGTCGGGTTCATACTGATCCTGCGCGTCTCGGTACTGCGCTTTCACGATTTCAACTGGAGTGGTTGGTGGTCACTGCTGTTGTTCGTCCCCGGCGTCGGCGCCGTTGCCAGTCTGCTGTTGCTGTTCATGCCGGGCTCGACGAGCTCGAATGATTATGGCTACCGCCCATCGCCGACCCCATGGTTACACGCGGGTCTGCTCATCCTCGCAATGGTGGTGGCCACCGCCATGATGCTGCCGGTTGCCCACAAGTCTTACGCCACATACGTCGAGCGCGCCCAACAGGCGCAGTCCGCCGTACGCTGATCCCGACTCGTGGGAGCAGTCCAAACGGATTTCAATGATCGCCTTCAGCGTTTGACTGCTTCCAGATGCGCCAAAATGGGCTGCAGCATGGCGGCGCCCAGCCGCTTGCTGCGCGCGCCATTCCATCCGACCTGACCGTCCGGCATCAATGCGTTGTCCTTGAAGGGCATTTCGAGGGTCAGCGATACGCAGCCGAACCGGTGCGCCACCCACTTGGACGCCAGCGTCAGCATTTCTTCGCCAAAACGATCGGGTGAGTAGCCGTGCTCTCGCTGAAAATCGGGGCTCGCTGCCGCAAACACATCGAGAAAGGCTGCCTCCTGAGCGAGTGTCCCGGCGGGGAAGCCTGGAATCATCCCGGCACCATCCGTAAAAACGTAAGGCAAGGACTCGTCACCATGGATGTCGAGGAATAGCTCGCAACCGTGGGCTTCCATGGCATTGCGCACCCAATACACCTCGGGGCTGCGCGCCACACTCGGGTTCATCCATTCTCGATTGAGGTTGGCGCCGGCCGCGTTGGTGCGCAGATTGCCGAGGCTGGCGCCGTCCGGATTCATGCTCGGCACGACGTTCACGCATGCGCGCTCGCGAATGCGCCGCGCCACCGGGTCGGCCGCGTCAAGCAAGCGATCGAGCAACCCCTCGACGAACCACTCCGCCATGGATTCCCCGGGGTGCTGACGGGCAATGATCCAGACCGGTACCCGGTCATCCCGCACGCGCCCGACGCGCACCATATCGACTTCACGTCCCTGCAGCGTTGCCCCCAGCGAGCACACCTCGGCATACGGAGACAACTCGACACGCCCGAGCAGATCGAGGTGCCGCTCATGCGAGTAAGGCTCGAAGTAGGCGTAGTAGATGCTGTTGCGCTCAGGCGTGTGTTCGATCACCAGCTGCCCCGCGTCATACCGAGTGCCGTTGACCCGAAACCAGTGCTTGCGATCATAGGAAGCGACGGCGCGATAATCTGGCCAGCCGTCCGGATAGGCGGCCTCGGCGGCGTTCTCGAACACCATTTTCAAGGGCTGACCGGCCGCACCATGAACGCGGAAGTGAAACCACTGGCAGAACGTTGAGGCGTTGTCCGGCTTCAAGCGCAAGCGCACATGCGACGGATCACTTGCGTCCACCACATCGATGCTGCCGCTGTCGAAGCCGTGACTGATCTTGATTCCCATGAACCCTGCCCCGTCGGTCTTATTAATGGACTGATGAACCCGCTCAGGCGGATTTCCGTCGAAACACCCAGCGATCGCCGTCCGATGCGCCGTTGTCGAACTGGTAGCCGTCGACATCGAAATCCTTCAGTTCATCGACGGTGCGGGCCTTGCGGTCAATCGCATAGCGAACCATCAGACCCCGCGCCCGCTTGGCGTGGAAACTGATGATCTTGTATTGCCCGTTCTTCCAGTCTTCGAACACCGGGGTGACGATACGAGCCTTGAGTTCCGCAGGCTTGACGACCTTGAAGTACTCTTCCGAAGCCAGATTGACCAGCACGGGTGGCGTGTGATCGCTCAACACCTTGTTGAGCGCATCAGTGGGCGTCGAACCCCAGAACTCGTAGAGGTTCTTCCCCTTCGCATTATCGACGCGGGTCCCCATTTCGAGGCGGTACGCCTGCATCAGGTCCAGCGGCTTGAGCACACCATACAGTCCCGACAGGATGCGCAAGTGCTCCTGGGTATAGGCAATTCCGTCTTCGTCCAGCGACCCGGCGTCGAGCCCGTCATAGACATCACCATTGAAGGCAAACACGCAGGCTTTGGCATTTTTCCTGTTGAACGGACGCGACCATTCCTCGAACCGGGCAACGTTCAAGGCCGCGAGTTTGTCGGAAATCTTCATCAACTTGCCCAGCTGTGCGGGGGCGAACTGGCGCATCCTCTCGACCAGTTCGGCCGACTGATCGAGAAACGCAGGTTGAGTGGCCTTGTCCGTGGGCGCGGGGGTGTCGTAGTCAAGCGATTTGGCAGGTGAAATCACGAACAGCATGAGTCGGGCTCGCGGTTGGATTGAATGCCGACGATCTTAGCAAAAATGCCGGTGTCGACTTGCCCGTGCGCACGCGTCGCGCCGGTTTGACAGTCAGCCCGGCTTCCCGGACCATTGCCGGGTTCCATGCCACAAGCGTTCGAGAATCATGTCCGGCAAACCCCTGTTGGAGCGATCCCGCCAGGCCGTCTGGCATCCGTGCACCCAGATGAAATCGCACGAACAACTGCCCTTGGTCCCACTCAGTCGTGGCGAGGGCATCTGGCTCTATGACGAACACGGACGACGCCTCCTCGATGGGGTGAGTTCCTGGTGGGTCAATCTGTTCGGCCACTGCAATCCGCGCATCAACGACGCGATCAGCGAACAGCTCGAGACCCTTGAACACGCCATGCTCGCCGGCTTTACCCACGAGCCAGTGGTGCAGCTCTCGGAGCGTCTCTCCGCCCTCACCGGCCGCGCCCTGGGGCATGCGTTCTACGCCTCCGATGGTGCGTCGGCGACCGAAATCGCGCTCAAGATGAGCATGCACGCCTGGCGCAACCAGGGGCGCAGTGGCAAGACCCGATTCCTGAGTCTCAGTGGCAGTTATCACGGCGAGACGGTCGGCGCACTTGCCGTGACCGATGTTGCGCTGTTTCGGGATGCCTACGCTCCCCTAATTCAAGCCGGCGCGACCGTCATGTCGCCCGACGCCCGAGCCGCCGAAGAAGGCGAGAGTGCCGCAGATGTCGCGGAACGCGCGGCGCTCGAGCTTGAGCACTATCTCGACGAGCATCATGACGACATTGCCGCCTTCATCGTCGAGCCGCTGGTTCAGGGCGCCTGCGGCATGGCCATGTACGATCCGCACTATCTTCAACGAGTCCGCGAGTTGTGTAATCGCTATGAGGTGCATCTGATCGCCGACGAGATTGCGGTGGGTTGCGGCCGCACGGGCACTTTCTTTGCCTGCGAACAGGCCGATATCTGGCCTGATTTCATTTGCCTGTCCAAAGGCATTTCGGGGGGCTATCTGCCCTTGTCGCTGGTCCTGACAACCGACGACATCTACACCTGTTTCTACGATGACGACGTGCGCCGGGGCTTCCTGCACTCGCACTCTTACACCGGCAATGCCCTGGCGTGCCGCGCCGCCCTGGCCACCCTCGATATCTTCGACAAAGACAGCGTACTTGAGGCCAATCGCAGACGCGCCACCCTGCTTGGCAATGCCAGCCATGTAGCCTTTGCCAAGCATCCGCGGGTACGCCACCTCCGCCAGCGCGGCATGATCGTCGCCTTCGATGTGGCGGACGCCGACGCCGGGTTTTCAACCCGCTATTTCCAGAACGCCCTTGATCGCGAACTGCTGCTGAGGCCGCTGGGCAATACGGTGTATTTCATGCCGCCCTACATCGTCGAGAGCGATGACATTACGCACCTTGTCGATGGCGCGCTCAAGGCCCTGGACGCCACCCTCACCTCATGAACCAGCTCGACACCATCCGCGCCGCGCTCGCCGAGCGCGAGGCGCAATCGCTCCTGCGGGTGCGTCGCATCATCGAGACGCCTTGCGCGCCCCGGGTAACGGTCGATGGGCAAGCGATGCTGGCCTTCTGCAGCAACGATTATCTCGGTCTGGCCAGCGAGCCTGCCCTCGCCGCAGCTCTCGAAGCCGGCGCGCGCCGTTGGGGCACCGGCGCGGGCGCCTCCCATCTGGTCAGCGGCCACTATGCTGTACATGAGGCGCTCGAAGCGCGACTGGCGTCTTTCCTGGGGGTCGAAGCGGCGCTCTCGTTTTCGACGGGTTACATGGTCAATGCTGGCATTGCCGCCGCACTGGCTGGCCGGGGCGATGCCATTTTCGCCGACCGGCTCAATCACGCATCCTTGGTCGATGGCGCCATGCTTTCCCGCGCCGAGCATCACCGGTACGCCCATGGCGACGTTGCTGCGCTCGAGCGCCTGCTGAAAAGCAGCAATGCCAAGCGCAAAGTGATTCTCACCGACAGCGTTTTCAGCATGGATGGCGACATCGCGCCGCTCGAAGCCCTGCTGAACCTCGCCGAGGCGCACGATGCCTGGCTGGTGGTGGACGACGCCCACGGTTTTGGCGTGCTCGGCCCACAGGGACGCGGTGCGCTTGCCGAAGCCGGCCTCCAGAGCTGGCGTCTGATCTGCATTGGCACGCTGGGCAAAGCCGCTGGCGTTTCCGGCGCCTTTGCTGCGGGGCAGCGCGACGTGATCGAATTTCTGATGCAGCACATGCGCACCTACATCTTCACCACCGCCGCTTCACCTGCGATTGCACATGCCCTGCTCACCGCCATCGACCTGATCGAGTCGGGCGATGCCCGTCGCGCTCGCCTGCTCGACCTCGAAGCACAGCTGGCTGAAGGCCTCGGCGACAGCCGCTGGACACTGATGCCCTCGCGCACGCCGATCCAGCCCGTGCTGCTCGGCGACAACGACACCGCGCTTGGCGTGGCGAAACACCTGTGGTCTCAACAGATATGGGTCCCGGCGATTCGGCCGCCGACGGTCCCCAAAGACACCGCAAGACTGCGTGTCAGCCTTTGCGCCAAGCACACCGACGCAGACGTCGATCAATTGCTCGCGGCACTGAACACCATTCAGGTGCCGCAATGAACAGGCCACTGACCCTGATTCACGGCTGGGGCATGTCTCCAGCCGTCTGGACGTCGCTTCGCGCCGGTTTCGCAGCGACACGCGAGGTTTTCACACCGGCACTGCCCGGACACGACGCGCACGGCGATCGCGCCATCGATGAGGGCGATTGGGTCGCCAAGCTGGCTGACGCCATTCCCGACCAAAGCGCCGTCATCGGCTGGTCGCTCGGCGGACAACTGGCCATGCGGATCGCGATCGATCATCCGCACAAGGTGTCGCGACTCGTGCTCGTGGGCACCACCCCCTGTTTCGTGCAGCAGCCGGGATGGACCCACGCCCTGGACGCTGACACCGTCACCGGTTTCAGGAATGAGTTCGCGACTGATCCCTCGCAGACACTGAAGCGATTTGTCGCGCTCCAGGCCATGGGTGAGGCCGACCGCAAAGGCCTCTCCCGAGAACTCGGGAAGGCGCTAATTCCAGTGGATTCGGACAACGCCGGAACACTGGCCCGTGGACTCGATCTGCTCAGTACGATCGATCTGCGCAGCGAACTTTCGCGCATCGGCTGTCCGGTTCGCATCTTCCATGGATCGAAGGATGCCCTGATGCCGGAGGGCGCCGCTCATTGGCTGGCTGACCATATCGAAAGCGCTCAGCTGACCTGCTTCGACGACGCCGGTCACGCGCCTTTCCTTTCCCGACCCGAAGAATTCCGCCGCCTCGTTCGCCGTTTTCTCGATGGTTGACCCCACTCACCAGGCGCTGGTACGCGCCGCGTTCGATCGTGCGGCCACGACTTATGACGCTGCCGCGCAGGTCCAGCAGATCATCTGCGACGATTTGCTCGACGTCGCCCGCCAGGATCTGCCGCGTGTCACCCCGGCCTTCCTCGACGCGGGATGTGGCACCGGCCGTGGGGCCAACCGGATCGTCGCCGCCTTGAAACCACAACAGCACCTGGCGCTCGATTTCGCGCCCGGCATGCTCGCCACCATTGCCCCCGGCGGCGCCTGCCATCGTCTCTGTGCGGATATGCAGCGACTGCCCCTGGCCTCGCGCAGCATCAATGTCATCTGGTCCTCCCTGGCGATCCAGTGGTGTGAGCCGGCGCTCGCCCTCAAGGAATTCGCCCGGGTGATGGCGCCCGGTGCGCGCGCATGGATTGCGACCCTGGGCCCGCGTACCCTGTTCGAACTCAAGGCCGCCTTCGGTCAGGTCGATACGGCACGGCACGTCATTGAATTCCACGCCATGGACCACTGGCTGGCAACCGCCCGCCATGCGGGGCTGGAGGTGGTCATGGCCCGACAAGTCGACCGTGCCGCGACTGCGCCGACCCTGCGCACCCTGCTCAAGGACATCAAGGCCATCGGCGCCCACGCCGTGGGGGGCGGCCGTCGGACGACTCCCTTGGGCAAACGGGCATGGCGCGCGCTCGAAGCAGCCTACGAGACCCATCGACGGGCCGATGGCACACTGCCGGCCACCTACGATGCCCTGCTCCTTTCCTTGAGGAAATCGACATGACGCGAAGCTGGTTTGTTGCCGGTACCGATACCGAGATCGGCAAGACCTTTTGCACCGCCGCCCTCATTCACACTGCACGACGCCATGGCCTGGTCACGCTCGGCATGAAACCCATTGCCGCAGGTGCCGACATGATCGCCGGGGAACGTATCAATGAGGATGCCGCCAGTCTTCGCCGCGCCGGCAGCTTCGATCCGGGCCTGGAACTGCTCAACCCCATCTGCCTTTCATCCCCGATCGCACCGCACATCGCTGCAGCAGAAGAAGGCGTCGCAATCGATGAGGCGCTTGTCCTGAATGCGTACGCACAGTTGTGTTCGCGCGCCGACGCCGTCTTCGTGGAAGGTGTCGGGGGATTCCGGGTCCCCCTCGGACCGACACGGGATACGGCTGACCTGGCGGTTTCCTTCGGCCTGCCGGTGATTCTTGTTGTCGGAATGCGACTCGGCTGCATCAACCATGCCTTGCTGACCGCGGAAGCCATCCGCGCACGCGGACTCACGCTCGCCGGCTGGATCGCCAACCAGATCGATCCTCACATGCTGCGTTTTGATCAGAACGTGCAGGCCATCGAAACACGCATCGGGGCGCCACTGCTCGGCACGGTCGTGTTCCAGGCAGACGGCAATCCGGCATCTGTCGAGAGTCTCAGCATCCCCGATTGAGCACACGCGCCGGGCGTAATCCTCACTCAACTGTTTGAATCGGTGCTACTATTTGTGCAAAGCACAATTTTTCAACAAAACCCCAGCACTGATCGCCCGCGCTGATTGCGCATCGCAGCACCTTCCAAAGGAACTCCATCGCTGTTGTTTCGGCAGCCTGCCTTGCCAGGACGCGTTCGTGCCCGATCAACGGAGTTGCCCGTGTCACCCACGCTCACGCCTCAACAGATCAAGACCAACCTGCTCAGCGGCCTCACTGTCGCGCTTGCACTGGTGCCCGAAGCCATCGCCTTTGCGTTCGTCGCCGGCGTCCACCCCCTCACCGGGCTCTATGCTGCTTTCATGATGGGGCTCATTACTGCAGCCATCGGTGGTCGCCCGGGCATGATATCGGGCGCCACTGGCGCACTGGCCGTCGTGATGGTTGCGCTCGTGACCACCCATGGCGTGGAGTACCTGTTTGCCACGGTCGTGCTCATGGGCTGTCTCCAGATTGCCTTCGGCGCGCTCAAGCTGGGTAAATTCATCCGAATGGTGCCCCACCCTGTCATGCTTGGTTTCGTGAACGGGCTGGCCATCGTGATTTTCCTGGCGCAGTTCGGACACTTCCGGGTCGTGGCCGAAGACGGCACCAGTCAATGGCTTCAGGGCGACGCACTGATTATCATGGGCACACTCATCGTGATCACCATGGCAATCATCTACCTGTTGCCACGGCTGACAAAAGCCGTGCCTTCATCGCTTGCGGGCATCGTTGCCGTCTCGCTCGCCGTGATCTTTCTGGACATCGACACGCGCACGGTCGGTGACCTGGCATCGATTGAGGGCGGCTTGCCGAGTTTCCACCTGCCCATGGTGCCGTTGAACCTCGAAACGCTTCAGATTATTCTGCCCTACAGCGCCATTCTTGCGGCCATCGGCCTGATCGAATCGCTGCTCACGCTCAACCTGATCGACGAAATCACCGACACCCGCGGGCAACCGAACCGGGAGTGCGTCGGTCAGGGGGTCGCCAACGTTGTCACCGGCTTCTTCGGTGGCATGGGGGGCTGCGCCATGATTGGTCAGAGCATGATCAACATCAGCAATGGCGCACGCAGCAGGCTGTCCGGGATCGCAGCAGCCCTGTTTCTGCTCAGCTTCATCCTGTTCGCGTCGCCGCTGATCGAACAGATTCCGCTGGCCGCGCTGATTGCACTGATGTTCGTGGTGTCTGAAAAGACCTTCGAATGGGCCAGCTTGCGTGTCCTGCACAAGGTGCCGAAGCATGACGCCTTCGTCATCATTGCGGTCACCGTCGTGACGGTACTGACCGACCTGGCGATTGCCGTCCTTGTCGGGGTCATCATCTCGGCGCTGGCGTTCGCCTGGCAACACGCCAAAACGATCTACGCGAACACACGCACCGAAACCAACGGATGGAAGACCTACGATCTGCACGGATCGGTCTTCTTCGCCTCCACACAGAATTTCATGGCCTTGTTTTCGCCGCTCAGCGATCCGGACGACGTGATCGTCGATTTTGCCCATGCCCGCGTGATGGACCATTCCGGCCTTGAAGCCATCGACAGTCTTGCAGAGCGCTATCGTGCCGCCGGCAAACGGCTGCATCTACGCCACCTCAGCCCGGACTGTCTCGAGTTGCTGGGCAAGGCACGCGACATGGTGGAGGTCAACCTCATGGAAGACCCCCACTACCATCTCGCCGACAATCGCCTGGGCTGAGGCCCAAGCGATCTGGGTGCGTCAGATCACATCAAGGAGTTGTTTGGTCAGGTCCGGCAGACGCTTTTCTGCCTGACGCGACTCGTGCATACACCGCAGCCAGTCGGCGTAATGCTCGCGCAGTTCGGAGTGCGTGCTGCACGCTTTGACCGAGCGCATCAGATCCATCTTGGTGTATTGACCGTGGAAGTGCACCAGGGTGTTGATGATGAAGTTCTTCGCTTTCTCCAGATCGGCTGAATCACGATCGACCGGCAGGGACGCGAAGGGATCGGCTTGTGCTTCAGCTTCGGGCGCGCCCGCAGACTCGAGAGGAGCTTCAGCCGCACCGGCCAACTCAACCTTCTTGATGAAGCCCTGAGAGGTCAGATCGTCGAGCATTTTTTCGAGGCCCTCGAAGCTGAGCATCGATTTGAGTGACTCGAATGTGCGACGGCCGTCAATCAGGATGAGCACCCGGCGCAGCTTGGGGGACAAGCCGAAAGAACGGGATTCGATTTCCGCGAAGCCTTTGTCGGCTTTGGCGTAAGCAAGCATATGTCTTCTCCATCGGTGCTGTTTTTGTACCCGACGTTTGCGAACTCTTACGGTTCGTCTCCCTCGTCGGTAGGCCCTGTATCGAGCCCACACCGCTAATGTCCTCAAGACACGCCACTGCTTCGCGGAACTATGTCACACGTTTGATTTTATTGTGATTGTTTATGTCAGATGATGCGCACTGCGCTACGTTGATCAGCAGCTAAGGCGCTGGCGAACTTGCTCGAAGAGACACACCGCGGCAGCGGCGGCGACATTCAGTGATTCGATTCCGCCCGGCATCGGGATGGTCAACCGCCGGGTTGCCCGCGCGAGCAGCACGGGCGACAAGCCTGCCCCTTCGGCACCAAACAACCAGACCCCCTGCGGCGTGAGGTCGGCGTTGAACAGATCAGCTGCCCCTGCCCCCAGACACGTTGCGAACACTTCACCCTCGTAGGCGCTCAGCCATGCGTCCGCATCCAGGCCCTCGTGAATTTCGCACACGAAATGCGCTCCCATGGCGGCGCGAAGTGTCTTGGGCGACCAGGCCTGCGCACATCCTGGCGTGAGCAACACATGACGTATCCCTGCTGCCGTGGCACTGCGCATGAGTGTGCCGAGATTACCTGCATCCTGCACCTGGTCGAGCAAGATCGCGTCGCCACTGTCTGGCGGTAAAGAAGCCTCTGGCATCGGAACGATCGCCAATACACCGGCCGTGCTTGCGACAGGGCTGATCTGGTCCAGCAATGCAGCCGGCACCACCGACACCGGGCAATCCGTTTCGGCCCGCTCGACCACTGCTGCGATCGCAGGTCGAAGCAGGCCCTGATCAGAGACCACCACAGCCTCCGGCACACGGCCAGCTGCCAGCGCCGCACTCAGCAGATGATCACCGTCGAGTACGGTCTGACCAAACTTCTTGCGGTCACGGGTGCTGTTGGACAAGGCACGAATTCGCTTGATTAGCGGATTCTCGCGCGACGAGATCTGCTTCATCAGTACGGTTACTCGTCAAACAATGACGGGTTTTCCCAGATCGCGCGAACCGGGCCGAAACTCTTTCGGTAGAACGGTGCGATCCCGTGCACGCGGATTGCCGCCAGATGCGCGGCGGTCGGATAACCCTTGTGCCCTGCCAGCCCATACTGTGGAAAATCCCGATCCAGTGCACGCATCTGAGCATCCCGCTCGGTTTTGGCGAGAATTGATGCGGCCGAAATCGCCGGTTCGAGCAAATCGCCCTTCACCATGGCAGTGACCGGCAAAGCGATATCCGGACAGCGATTGCCATCCACCACCACACGATCCGGGCGCATCGACAGCGCTTCGACCGCTCGCTTCATCGCCAACATCGAGGCGTGCAGAATGTTGAGCTTATCGATTTCCTCGACCGTCGCCTCGGCAATCGCCCAGGAGAGCGCGCGCTCGCGAATGATGAGGGCCAGGTGCTCGCGTCGCTTCTCGGAGAGTTTCTTCGAGTCTGTCAGGCCCTCGATCGGACTGTCCGGATTCAGAATGACCGCGGCCGCAACCACGGACCCGCACAGAGGGCCACGCCCTGCCTCATCGACACCGCACAACAGCTCAGGATGCATCGTTCTCAACCCCGAGCAGGGGCAGCACGGCGTCAGCCGCCTTGCTTGCCGTGTCCTGACGCAGCATCTGGTGCAGATTCATGAAGCGCACCTCAAGCGTTTCCCGAGCCGCTTTGTCTTCCATCCACTGCACCACAGCATCGGCCAGACGCTCAGGCGTTGCATCGTCCTGTAGCAACTCGGGCACAAGCGTCTCATTGCATAGAATGTTCGGCAACCCGACCCACGGCAGATAAGCGAGCCGCTTCATCAGGCGGTACTGCAGCCCGCCCATCCGGTAGCTGATCACCATCGGTCTTTTGAGCAATGCAGCTTCAAGCGAAGCCGTGCCGCTGGCCACCACCACCACGTCAGCGGCAGTCATGGCATCGACCGCATGGCCGAAGAGCACATGCAGGTGTAATTCGGTTGCCTCGGCATCACGCAGGCACTGTTCAAAGATTTCCCGCGTCGTTCGGGTCGCAAGGGGAACAAGGAAGCGGGATTCTGGAAAGCGCTCCGCGATCAGTTTGGCGGCCGCAATGAAAAGCGGGGCCAGGTTGCGCACTTCGGAATCGCGACTGCCGGGCAACAACGCGAACACAGGCACCTGTTCCGGCTGACGCAGCCGCAAGCGTGCTGCCTCCCGGTCCGGATGCAGCGGAAATTCGTCGGCGAGCGGATGCCCGACGTAGGTGGCGGGCACCCCGGCACCATCGTAGATCGGCTTTTCGAAGGGAAACAGGCAGAGCATATGATCGACCGCCTGTTTGATCTTCTTGATACGACCGCCACGCCAGGCCCAGATTGACGGGCTGACAAAATGAACCGTCTTGATCCCCTTCTCGCGCAGCCGCTTTTCGAGCCAGAGACTGAAATCAGGCGCGTCGATACCGATGAAGAGGTCGGGGGGATCGGCGAGCAGGCGCTTGAGCAGGGTTCGCCGAATGGCGGACAGTTCTCGATAGCGCTTAAGTGCATCAACGTAGCCATGCACGGCCAGTCGATCGAATGGCCACCAGGCCTCGAATCCGCATTTCTCCATCTTGGGGCCGCCGATGCCATAACAGGCGAACTCCGGCAGACGGGATTTCAGCGCGGTCATCAGGTGGCTCGCCAGCATGTCGCCGGAGGCTTCGCCGGCGACCATGGCGATGCGAATGGGCTTCATGAACGCTTAGCGGACGAGTCCGCGATCGGTCTTGCTGATGAATTCGGAAAACAGGACGACGGCCGAATCCACCTGCGCGGCCTCGGCAATCGCGACTCGCGCGTCTTCGAGACTGAGCCCGTCACGGTAGAGACGCTTGTAGGCACGCTTGATGGCGCGGATATCGTCACCCGAAAAACCCCGGCGCTTGAGCCCTTCGCTATTGATACCCCGGGGACTGGCCGGGTTGCCTGAAACCGTGACGTAAGGAGGCAGATCCTGTAACAGTACGGTACCAACACCGCAGAACGAATGCGCGCCAACGCGTACGAACTGGTGAACGCCCGTAAAGCCCCCCAGAATCGCCCAGTCGCCGACGTGGACGTGACCGGCCAGCGTGGCATTGTTCGCGAAGATCGTGTTGTTGCCGACCTGGCAATCATGGGCCACGTGCACGTAGGCCATGATCCAGTTGTCGTTCCCGACCCGCGTGACTCCGGCGTCTTGCGACGTACCAACGTTGAAAGAACAGAATTCGCGAATCGTGTTTCGATCGCCGATCTCCAGACGCGTGTTTTCCCGATCGTATTTCTTGTCCTGCGGCTGGGCGCCAATCGAGCAGAACTGGAAAATCTCGTTGTCGCGTCCGATGCGGGTATGCCCTTCGATGACTACATGCGGGCCAACACGCGTTCCGGTGCCGATTTCAACATCGGGGCCGATGATGGAATAGGCCCCGACCTCGACGCCTGCCTCCAGACGCGCGGCCGGATCTACGATGGCAGTCGGATGAATCATCACAGGGACTTGAGCGCGCACATGAGATCAGCTTCAGCCGCCACTTCACCATCGACGCGTGCGACTCCATGGAACTTGTAGATGTTCCGTTTGTTGTTGGTAATTTCGACTTCCATCACCAATTGATCGCCCGGCGTCACCGGTCGCTTGAAGCGCACGTTGTCGATGCCCGCGAAATAGACCACCTGATCATCGTTGGGCATCACCCCCATGCTCTTGAATGAGAGGACAGCGGCTGCCTGTGCCATTGCTTCGACGATGAGGACGCCCGGCATGACCGGATGATGCGGGAAGTGACCGGGAAAAAACGGCTCGTTCATGGTCACGTTCTTGATCGCGACCACCCGCTTGTTGAGCTCCATCTCAAGGACACGATCGACCAGCAAGAACGGGTACCGGTGAGGCAGATATTTTGAAATTTCGTTGATATTCATGACGGTCACGACTCGTGTTCTCCCTTGTCAAGCCGTTTTTCGAGTTCCTTGAGGCTGTGTGCCATCGCATCCAGATGTCGCAGCCGAGAAAAATTACGCACCCAGTCCGCATGCGACTGAAGCGGTAGATTGGCGGTATACACCCCCGCCTTGGTGATGGATTTGGTGACCAACGTGCCCGCAGAGATCACCACATCATCGCCGATGGTCAGATGCCCAATGATGCCGGCCTGACCGCCTATCATGCAACGCTTGCCGATTTTCGTGCTGCCCGCGATGCCGACGCATCCGGCGATGGCGGTGTGATCACCGATTTCAACGTTGTGCCCGATCTGGATCTGGTTGTCGATCTTCACACCATTACCGATGATGGTGTCGCTCAGCGCGCCGCGGTCAATCGTCGTGTTCGCACCGATCTCCACATCGTCCCCGATGCTTACCGACCCGACCTGCGGAAACTTTTCCCAGGCATGATCATTCGTTCTGGCAAAACCGAACCCGTCCGCACCAATCACGACACCGGCGTGAACAAGGCATCGCCTGCCCAGACGGCAGCCGTCGTAGACGACCACATTGGCAACCAACCGGGAATGAGCCCCTACTAGCGCGCCCCGGCCTATAACGCAATTCGGCCCGATGACGGCCCCCGCCTCAACGACGGCGCCAATATCGACCACTGCGCCGGGACCAACGTACGCATCGGGATGAACATCTCCGGATACCACAGCTGAACTGCTGATCGACGCGGAGACTTCAGGCGCGGGATGAAGCAGGGCAACGGCTCGGGCGAAGTACAGATAGGGGTTGTCCGTACGAATAACCGTCAGACTCCCCGGCACTTCCGTGTGCTCATCCACGATCACTGCAGAAGCAGAAGTCGCTTGCAACGCGGGTCGGTACTTCGGATTCGCGAGAAAACTCAGGTCTCCTGACTGAGCATCTTCCAACGTAGCAACATGGCGGATTTCGATCGAGCCGTCCCCAGAGAAACGCCCGCCAAGGCGGGCGACGATTCTCTCGACAGTGAGGCGGGCCTCAGCGACCTGATCGTTACTTGCTGCCACCGAGTTCCTTGATCACCTTGTCGGTGATATCGATCGCCGGGCTGGCGTAAACGGCTTCCTGAAAAATGATGTCGTACTTCTCCCGCTCCGCGATCGTCTTGACCGCCTTGTTTGCGCGGTCAAGCACTGCGGCAAGTTCTTCATTGCGGCGCTGGTTGAGGTCTTCACGGAACTCACGCTGGCGCCGCTGAAAATCGCGATTCAGATCGCCGAAATCACGTTCTTTCTTGCGGCGGTCAGCTTCCGACATGGTCAGACCATTCTTCTCCAGATCCGACTGAATGGCCTGCAATTCCTTGGCCATGCTTTGCAACTCACTGTCGCGCCCTGCGAATTCCTTCTCGAGTCGACCCTGCGCCTGCACCGCAGCTGGCGCCTCACGCATGACACGATCCGAATTCACGAATCCGATCTTGCTCTCTGCGCACACGCCGGTCGAAATCAGTGCCAAGACGACGCCAAACGCCGAAGCGAAACTCGAAAACTTCACTCGAACCTCCGAAACCATGTGTGTTAAATCAGAACATCGTACCCAGCTGGAACTGGATTTTCTGTGTTTTGTCATCTTCTTCTTTCTTGAGCGGCTTAGCCACGCTCAACTTCAGCGGCCCGACTGGTGAGCTCCAGGCAAACCCGAGCCCGAAGCTGTAACGGAGTTCCGAAAATGCGAACGTCTTGTACCGCCCCTTGTAATCGTCATCTCCCCAGACCTGACCAGCGTCAAGGAAGGTTGACAGCCGGAAGGACTTGTCCTTGCCAGTCCCCGGGAACGGGAAGAAATATTCGGCATTCAACAATAGCCGACGATCACCACCGATGGAACTGATATCTCCGTCAGACGGGTCCACGACTTCCGGTCCGAGTGAGCTCTGTTCGAAACCACGAATGGTGCCAATCCCGCCAGCATAGAAGTTCTTGTAGAACGGAACCGTCTTGCCACCATAACCCTTCGCCCAACCGATTTCACCATTGAGCATCAACGCGGAGAGATCCCCGACCGGGAACCACTTCTGGTGCTGGTAAATCGCTTTGGCATAGCGCATTTCTGCTGGTGGGAGGGCAAATTCCAAGAAGGCCCGCTGGTAGGAGCCACTTCGTGGATAGAGCAGACTGTCCCTACTGTCACGTGACCAGGACACGGTGCCCAGCAGCGCGGTAGCACTGTTACCGAAGCGCTCTACGAAGCTGTTGTATTGCGGTGGAGAGTTTTCGTAGAGGGTGACCTTCGTCCGATCAAGTGCCAGCCCAAGATTGATCTGATCGAATTCAGAAATGGGGACACCGAATCGAATCCCCGCGCCGGTCGAAGACGTCTTGTAACGGGAGACGTCAAGGGAATTCGCGTCGTAGGTCCGATGATAGAGGTCGAAGCCCCGCGAAACACCATCGATGGTCCAGAACGGCTCTGTGTAGGACATCGAAATCGTACGGTTTGTCTTACTCGTGTTGATCCCGACGGACAACGCGTTTCCAGAGCCGAAGAGATTCTGCTGTGTGACCGACGCCGACAGCACAACGCTTTCTGAACTCGAAAAGCCAACACCCAGCGCCAAGTTACCCGTCTGACGCTCTTTGACCGTGTAGTTCACGTCAACCTGATCGGTCGTACCGGGGACCGCTGGCGTCTGGACAGCCACTTCATCAAAGAAACCCAATCGATCGAGCCGGACCTTTGAACGGTTGATTTTCGAACCGTCATACCAGGCGCCTTCCATCTGGCGCATTTCACGCCGAATGACTTCATCCCTGGTCCGATCATTCCCGGCCACGTTGATCCTGCGTACATACACACGTTTGCCAGGATCGACAAAGATATTGAACGCAACTTCGTGCTTGTCGCGATCAACTTCAGGTGCAGCGTTGACGTTGGCAAACGCATAACCGTCGTCCCCCAGCCTTTCTGTAATCGCCTTGTTGGATTCCGTCACCTTTTCGCGAGAGAAGATGTCACCGACCTTGAACTTCACCAGTTCGCGATAGGTTTCATCAGGCAGAATCAGATCACCTGTCAGGCGCACGCCCGAGATCTTGTAAATCTCACCTTCAGTGATGCTGATGGTGATATAGATGTCCCGCTTGTCAGGCGAGATCGATACCTGAGTCGAATCGATGCTGAAATCCAGGTAGCCCTGATTGAGGTAGAACGATCGCAGTGCTTCAAGATCGCCCGACAGCTTTTGGCGGGAATACTGGTCTGTTTTCGTATACCAGGTGAACCAGCCTGGGGTTGACTGCTCAAAGAGGTCAATCAACTCGTCCTGATCGAACGCTGAATTGCCAACAATCTTGATCTGCTGAATCTTCGCGGCATCCCCTTCCTGCACATCGAATCTAATCGCGACACGATTGCGTTCAAGCGGCGTGACCGTCGTCTGAACCGTTGCCGCGTATTTTCCGCGCGTGAGGTACTGCCGCTTGAGTTCCTGCTCGGCTTGCTCAAGCAAGGAGCGATCAAAGATCCGGGATTCGGCCAGCCCAAGCTCTTTGAGGGCCGCCTTCAGGTTGTCGGACTCGAACTCCTTGATACCCTGGAAATCGATCTGCGCAATCGCGGGACGCTCGTCAACGAAAACAACGAGCACATCGCCCTCGCTCTCGATTCTGACGTCATCAAAAAAACCCGTTCCGAACAGTGCTCTGATGGCTTCCTGCGCTTGCGCTTCGGTAAATCGGTCACCGACCTTCACCGGCAGATAATTGAACACGGTGCCGGCCTCGGTACGCTGGATACCTTCAACACGGATGTCCTTGACGACAAAGGGTTCAAATGCGAACACGGGCGAGGCTGCAAAAAGGGCAGCCAAAAACCCGGAAATCAGGGAACGTTTCATTGAGAATTAGCCGGAAATCAGGCGGTTGATATCGTTATAAAAGGCAAATGCCATGAGCATGACCAGCAACGCGAGGCCAACTTGCTGACCAATCTCCATCACGCGTTCGGGCACCGGTCCACCCCGGATGATTTCGATCACATAATACAGTAAATGCCCACCGTCCAGCACCGGGATGGGCAGCAGGTTCAGCACCCCCAGACTGATGCTGATCAGCGCGAGAAACTTGATGTAGTGATCAAGCCCCATCTTGGCAGACTGCCCCGCGTAGTCGGCAATCGTGACAGGGCCGCTGAGATTTTTCCAGGACAGATCCCCGGTGATCATCCGACCGATCATCTTGAGACTGAAAATACTCATATCCCAAGTCTGGACGGCCGCGAGCGACAAGGCCTCCAGGGGGGGATGGGTGACGACCACAAACATTGAGTCGGCACCTTCCTCGGTTCGCTGAACTCCGACGCCAATGCGGCCGACCATCTCGTCGTCGACCATCTCCGGACGCGGCGTGATGTCCAGCTCATGAACGCTTCCATCGCGTACCAGTTCGAAACGCATGCGCTCATCCGGGGATGCACTGACTTTCTGAACCAGTGTCATGAAATCATCGACGGTCTCTCCGTTGATTCGAAGCACCTCGTCGCCAGGCTGGACGCCTGCGATGGCCGCGGGTCCATCGTCCAGCACACTGCCAATGACCGGAGGAATTCTCGGCCTGAAAGGCCGAACGCCGATCTGGACCATCGGATCATCGCGGCCTTCATCCACAACCACCGACTGGAGAGGCAGCGACCGGACGACCGTCGAACCATCTTCGGTCCGCACCCGCACTTCCGCCTCGCCAGTATCCATGGTCGCCTTCAGCACGGCCCAGCGCCAGTCCTGCCAGGATCTGACTGCAACGCCATCGACGGAAAGGATTTCGTCCCGATCCTGAAATCCGGCCTGCGCAGCAACGGAATCTGGCGCAATGACGGCGACACGTGCTTTGAGCTCGTCGACGCCGGCAACAAAGACCACCCAATACAGCACAACGGCAAGCAAAAGGTTGGCAAGCGGTCCGGCAGCGACAATGGCGAACCGGCGCCAGACACTCTGGGTGTTGAAAGCTCGATGACGCAGCGCGGCGGGCACATCCCCTTCACGCTCGTCGAGCATCTTCACGTAGCCACCAAGCGGGAAGATTGCGAGCACCCACTCGGTCCGATCCTTACCCATTGTCCACTTGATCAGTGGCTTCCCGAATCCGACCGAGAAGCGCTGCACCTTGACGTTGCACCAGCGCGCAACCGAGTAGTGACCCAGCTCGTGAATGAGGATCAGCAGGCCGAGCCCGAAGACAAAAGGAATGAGGTAATCAAATAGCGCCATCAGGCGGCCTCCCGCTCCCGAATGAGCGCTTGCGACAGAACACGTGCTTCGGCATCGACTTGTTCGATTTGTTCCAGCGTTGTGTCCGTCGCGTCGTGCATCTTGTTCATCACCGACTCAATAAGCGTCGGAATGGTGAGGTATGGAATTCTGCCTGTCAGGAACGCATCAACCGCAACTTCGTTCGCTGCGTTCAGCACGGCGGGCAAGCCCCGGCCTGCGCGCAGCGCGTCAAAGGCGAGTTTGAGACAAGGAAACCGCCGGAAATCGGGTGCTTCAAAGTCAAGATGCGCGATCTTGAACATATCGAGTGGCGCGACGCCCGATTCGATCCGTGCCGGATAGGCCAGCGCGTGAGCGATGGGCGTTCGCATGTCCGGATTACCCAGCTGAGCCAGGACCGACCCGTCAGTGTATGCCACCATGGAATGGATGACACTCTGCTTGTGAACGACCACTTCGATCTGATCGGCCGAGACGCCGAACAACCAATGCGCCTCGATCACTTCAAGGCCCTTGTTCATCATCGTTGCGGAGTCCACAGAGATCTTCCGCCCCATTGACCAATTGGGGTGTGCGCACGCCTCTTCCGGCGTCACCGCATGCAGTGTCTCGGGAGCTCGGTCGCGAAACGGACCGCCGGATGCGGTGAGCAGTATCCGCGTCACGCCGTGCGCACCAGGATTCCGGTCGTAAGACGGTGGCAGTGCCTGAAAAACGGCATTGTGCTCGCTGTCGATCGGGAGCAGCGTCGCACCGTGATCACGGACCGCCGACATGAAAAGCGCACCGGACATGACAAGTGCCTCTTTGTTGGCAAGCAACACGCGCTTCCCGGCCCGGGCTGCAGCCAGGGTCGGTCGCATACCCGCAGCACCGACGATGGCGGCCATGACTGTATCGACATCGCCGGCCTCACTGACATCAATCAGGCCTTGTTCACCGACCAGAATCTCGAGCTCACCGCACTTGCCGTTCAGGCAACTCCGCAACTGACTGGCCGCCTCGGCATCCGCCACCACCGCGTATCGCGGGCTGAACACCCGGCATTGTTCTGCGAGACGTTCGATACGCGTGCGGCCGGTGAGCGCAAAAACGCGATAAAGATCGGGGTGCCGCGCCACGACATCGAGCGTGCTCTCGCCGATGGACCCTGTCGAACCAAGCACCGTGATATTTTGAATTTCGGACATGTCTTGTTGAAAGCTGCCGGGAGTCATGGCTCAAAGATCAGCACATGTTAGCGCTCGAATGGACGGTCGCCTAACGTACCAGAAAGACGAACAGGGCGACCATCGGCAAAGTGGACGTCAAGCTGTCTATACGGTCCAGAAAACCGCCGTGGCCGGGTAGCAGCTGGCTGCTATCCTTGATGCCAGCCTGCCGTTTGAGGAGAGACTCAAAAAGGTCTCCGGCCACGCTGATGCCGGTCAGAAGCAGCAGGGCAAAAACAATCAGCCCCCAGATCATGGGACTGAAGCGCGCCCCTGCCAGAACCAGCGTCGCCAGACCGTATATCACCACGGCAATCAGCGCACCGTAAACACCTTCCCAGCTCTTTCCCGGGCTGATGGAAGGGGCAAGCTTGCGTCGGCCGAAGGCCCGACCAGAAAAATACGCGGCAATATCGGCGATCGAGACAATCGCCATGGCGCCGAGCAACCACCAAGGGTCGATGCCACGAAGAAACATCATCGACAGCGAAGTCGGTAACAGCACGACCAATCCAACGATCATGCCCACACCGCCGCGCCCGAGACGCCATCCACGGGATAGCCAGAGAAATCCGATCAGCAGCCAGAAAGCGGCGGAGACGGCGAACGCCGCCAGGAATATCCAACGCCCAGACGCCACGTCATTGAGTGTGAGCGCACCGAGACCGAAGGAAAGCAAACCGCCAAGCATGCCGAAGGCAAGCCGCCCGCGCCGAGTCCAGCCGCACAGGCCGCCCCACTCCCACGCTGCAATCCCCATGACGAGGGAGACGAAAGCCGCCCAGCCGAGCGGCGGAAAGGTAAAGAGTGCGCTCGCAAATACCGCGAGCATGATTAACGCCGTAATGATGCGTGTTCTAAGCATGGCCCTTGTGCGAGCCAGCTCGCGCGCGCTCTTCAGGAGACAACTGTTCGCTTGTTCGGCCGAAGCGGCGTTCGCGGTCCGAGAACGAAGCCAAGGCCTTGTCAAAGGCGGTCTCGTCAAAGTCGGGCCACAATGTGTCCGTGAAGTACAACTCGGTGTACGCAAGCTGCCAGAGAAGGAAATTGCTGATGCGCTTTTCTCCACCTGTCCGAACAAAGAGATCGGGCTCGGGGGCAAAAGCCATCGACAAGAACGGCTGCAGAGTTTCTTCCGTCACCGGGCCATCGAGATCGCCCGACGCAATCAGAGCATTGGTCGCCTGCAGGATATCCCAGCGCCCGCCGTAGTTGGCAGCGATGGTCAGCTCCAACGCGGTGTTCCCGGCCGTCATCGCTTCGGCATCCCGAATCATGCGTACCAAGGCTTCGTCGAATCGACTCAGATCACCAATAACACGGAAGCGAATTCCATTCTCATGCATGCGTGCGATCTCTTTCTTGAGAGACCGCATGAACAACTGCATCAGGAAACCGACTTCGTCCGCGGGCCGACGCCAGTTTTCAGAGCTGAAGGCGAACAGCGTTAGATAGCCAACACCACGTTCGATACAGCGCGTGATGATCTTGCGTACAGACTCGACACCACGGGAATGCCCCGCGACACGTGGCATGAAGCGTTTGCGTGCCCAGCGGCCGTTGCCATCCATAATGATGGCCACGTGACGGGGCACGGTTCCGCCTGCAGGCACGTCGCAGGTCGAGCTGGTGAATTTTTGATCGGACATCGAGCCGACGCGTTCTGGCGCAGCGCGCTCAGACCTGCATCAGTTCCTGCTCCTTCTGTTCAAGGAGCTTGTCGATTTCTGCGATGAAACGGTCGGTCAACTTCTGGACATCTTCCTGAGCACGACGCTCGTCGTCCTCGGAGATTTCCTTGTCCTTGACAGCGTCTTTGAGCGAACTATTGGCGTCGCGGCGGTGGTTTCGAATCGCCACGCGGGCGCTTTCACCTTCCTGCTTGACGATCTTGGTCAGATCACGACGACGCTCTTCGGTCAGCGCAGGCATGGGAACACGAATCAACTCGCCCACTGACGCCGGATTCAGCCCCAGATCGGAGTCACGAATGGCCTTTTCGACCTTGCCAGCCATCGGCTTTTCCCACGGCTGGACGCCGATGGTTCGAGCGTCGATAAGGGTAATGTTGGCGACCTGGTTGATCGGCACCATGCTGCCGTAGTACTCAACCTCAACGTGATCGAGAATACCCGTGTGGGCCCGGCCCGTACGAATCTTCGCCAGGTCGGTTTTCAGCGCGTCGACGGAACGCTGCATCTTGCCTTCGGTCGTCTTCTTCAACTCGGGAATCATTCAGGGCATCTCCTCAGCAGTAGACCAGCGTGCCTTCATCTTCACCCATCACGACACGCTTGAGTGCGCCGGGCTTGAAGATGCTGAACACGTTGATCGGCAATTTCTGATCGCGACACAGCGCAAACGCAGTCGCATCGAGCACTTTGAGATCACGAGAGATGGCTTCATCAAAGCTGATCTTCGCAAATCGCTCTGCGGACGGATCCTTCTTCGGGTCCGCCGTATAGACGCCATCGACCTTTGTCGCCTTCAACACGATCTGGGCACCGATCTCGGCGCCGCGCAGGGCTGCGGCGGTATCGGTCGTAAAGAACGGGTTACCCGTCCCTGCGCCAAAAACCACAACGCGTCCTTCTTCAAGGTAGCGAATGGATTTTCCGCGAATGTAAGGCTCGACAACCTGATCGATACGCAGAGCGGACTGCACGCGAGCGTTGAGACCCGCCGCACGCATCGCATCAGCGAGCGCCATGGCGTTCATCACTGTTGCGAGCATACCCATGTAGTCCGCGGTCGCACGATCCATTCCGGAGGCAGCACCTGCCATCCCCCGGAAGATATTGCCACCACCAATGACCACGCCGACCTGCACCCCCAGACGGCTGACTTCGGCCACTTCGGCCACGATGCGGGCGACCACATCCTGGTTGATCCCATAGGCGTCGTCGCCCATGAGTGCTTCACCGGAGAGCTTGAGGAGAATGCGTTGATAAGCAGCGGTGGTCATGGTGATGGCTCCGCGTCGAATTACTTCTTGGCGGCAGCGGCCTGAGCGGCCACTTCTGCTGCAAAGTCATCCACCTTCTTCTCGATACCCTCACCCACGATGTAGAGCACGAAACGGGCGACAGACGCGCCCTTGGACTTGAGCAGGGCCTCGACGGTCTGCTTGTCGTCCTTCACGAAGGGCTGACCCAGCAGGGTGACTTCCTTCAGGAACTTGTTAACCGAACCGGTCACCATCTTTTCGACGATATCGGCCGGCTTGCCGGACTCGGCAGCCTTCTCAGTCGCCACGCGGCGCTCGGACTCGATCAGCTCTGCCGGCACCTGGTCGGCAGACAGCGCCTTGGGCTTGGAAGCGGCAATGTGCATGGCCAGGTCACGACCCAGCTCGTCATCGCCCCCCACCAGATCCACGAGCACACCGATCTTTGCGCCGCCGTGGATGTAGCTGTAGACCTGCCCCTGGGCTTCGATACGATCGAAACGGCGGATGGACATGTTCTCACCGATCTTGCCGACCAGCTCGGTACGCACCGCCTCAACCGTCTTGCCACCCAGCTCGAGGTCCGCCAACGCAGCAACATCGGCCGGGTTTTTGGTCGCGATCAGTTCAGCTGCGCTGGCACCCAGTGCCAGGAAGTCGTCGTTCTTGGCCACGAAATCGGTTTCGCAGTTGAGTTCAACCATCGAAGCCAGCTTGCCGTCGCCAGAAATATAGATGGCCACAACGCCTTCGGCCGTCACACGGGCAGCGGCCTTGGAGGCCTTGTTACCCAGCTTGACGCGAAGAATCTCTTCCGCCTTACCCAGATCGCCGTCAGCCTCGGTCAGCGCCTTCTTGCATTCCATCATGGGCGCATCGGTCTTCTCGCGCAGTTCCTTGACCATTCCTGCGGTAATTGCCGCCATGGTTACTCCTGAATTCTTGATTGATGACTAAAGTGGATCAGGCTTCGCCCTGCTCGGCTTCGCCGGCAACCTCTTCCTCGACTTCGACGAACTCGTCGGAACCGGCGGCCACGATTTCCTGGATGCTCTGGCTACGACCCTCGACAACCGCATCGGCCACGCCACGGGCGTACAGGCGAATCGCGCGACTGGAATCATCGTTGCCCGGGATCACGAAATCCACACCTTCGGGCGAGTGGTTGGTATCGACCACACCCACAACCGGAATACCCAGCTTCTTGGCTTCGGTCAGGGCAATCTTGTGATAGCCGACATCGATCACGAAGATCGCGTCCGGCAGGCCACCCATGTCCTTGATGCCGCCGATGCTCTTGGAGAGCTTTTCGATCTCGCGGGTGGTCATGAGGGCTTCTTTCTTGGACAGACGCTCGATGGAGCCGTCTTCGACCATGGCTTCCAGATCCTTGAGGCGCTTGATGGACTGCTTGACGGTCTTGAAGTTGGTCAGCATGCCGCCGAGCCAGCGCTCGTCAACAAAAGGCATACCGGCACGACGGGCTTCTTCGGCGATGATTTCGCGCGACTGGCGCTTGGTACCAACGAACATGACGGTGCCTTTGTTGGCCGCCAGCTTGCGCACGTAGTCCATGGCTTCGTGGTACTTCACCATCGTCTTTTCGAGGTTGACGATGTGAATCTTGTTACGCTGGCCAAAGATGTACTGGGCCATACGCGGGTTCCAGAAACGGGTCTGGTGACCAAAGTGAACGCCTGCTTCGAGCATCTGGCGCATCGTGACTTGAGACATGGTTTTCTCCTGAAAGGGTTAAGCCTCCGTCCGGCGCGATGAATCACCGCTTAACTACTCCCCCAAGGGAGCAGACCCTTTGTCTGAGCGCCGCACATGGCTTCAAATGCGCTCTTACAACGCTCGCACCTGGAAAGGCGCGATCCCGGACGTGTGGATTTACAAATCAAACAAAACTTGCCGATCACTCGATCAGGCAAGCTCGCGATTATAGCAGCGCAACATGACGAGCCTCAAGCCTTGGTTGGCAACCCGGATTGCTGTTCGACTGTCCATGCGATAGCCTTTCGCCTTTACCCCAACGGTCAAAAAGAAAAAGTGCAATGAGTATCAACCTGAAAACCCCGGAAGAGATTGAAGGTATGCGTGTGGCCGGCAAGCTCGCCAGCGAAGTGCTCGACTACATCACTCCCTTCGTCAAACCCGGCGTCACGACCGAAGAACTCGACAAGCTGTGCCATGACTACATGGTGGATCAGCAAGGTTGCATCCCTGCACCCCTGAACTACGCCCCGCCGGGCTACAGCCCATACCCCAAGTCGATCTGCACCTCGATCAATCATCAGGTTTGTCATGGTGTCCCCAGCGACAAGACGCTGAAGAACGGCGACATCGTCAACCTGGACATCACGGTCATCAAGGATGGTTTTCACGGCGATACGAGCCGAATGTTCCAGGTCGGCAACAAGGTTTCCATCCTTGCCAAGCGCCTTTGCCAGATCACATACGAGTGCATGTGGCTGGGCATTCACACTGTCAAACCGGGTGCCCGCCTTGGCGATATCGGCGCGGTCATACAGAAACACGCCGAAAGCAACGGTTTTTCAGTGGTACGGGAATTCTGCGGTCACGGGATCGGTCGAAACTTCCATGAAGATCCGCAAGTGCTCCATTATGGGCGCGCCGGGACCGGCATGATTCTCGAGCCGGGCATGACCTTTACGATCGAACCGATGATCAACGCCGGCAAGGCCGCCATTTCGGAATTACCGGATGGCTGGACGATCATCACCAAGGACCGCAGCCTTTCCGCGCAGTGGGAACATACGATTCTCGTCACTGACACCGGCTACGAGATCATGACCCAGTCCGACGGCACGCCCGAACGCCCCGCCATTATTGTCTGAACTCAGCCAGCCCCCTATGTCCGACACTTTTCGCCAAGACGTCAAGGCGATTCGAGAAGCGCTCAAGGCACGCGAAGCCACGCTGGCCAAAAGCTACGAAGCCCGCCCACTGACCCGCAATTATCTGCGAGGACGCGTCAAGGCGGTCGATGAAGCCATCGTTCGCCTGTGGCGCGCGTGTGCCCTCGACGATCGCTGCGCCCTTGTGGCCACCGGGGGGTATGGGCGTGGCGAGCTGTTTCCGCACTCCGATATCGATCTGCTCATATTGCTCCCCGCCCGGGGCAGCGGCGATTTCGACGCAGCCCTGACCCAGTTCGTCGGCGCGTTGTGGGACATCGGGCTGCATATCGGCCACAGTGTGCGCACAGTCGAAGAATGTGTATCGGTCGCTGCCGACGACATCACCATACAGACCAATCTGCTCGAAACCCGACTGCTATGCGGTGAAAACGATCTGCTCAAGGAAATGAGCACCCGCGTCCGGCTTGCCATGGACGTTGAACGTTTCTACCAGGCCAAGAAGCTTGAGCAGGAACAGCGGTACGCGCGCTACAACGACAGCCCGTATGCACTCGAGCCGAACTGCAAGGAAAGCCCGGGCGGTTTGCGCGACCTGCAGTTCATGGGCTGGATCAGCCGCTCGGCCGGTCTTGGCACCAGCTGGCGCGACCTGGCGCACCACCGTCTGATCACCGCCAATGAGGCCGGCGAACTTCGCGAAGCCGAGCGCTTCTTGCAGCATGTGCGGATTCGTCTGCACCTGCTTGTGGGTCGCGCCGAGGATCGGCTGCTGTTCGATCACCAGGAACGCCTGGCCAGCGCCTTCGGTGTCGAGCCAACGGCCGGCAAGCGGGCCTCGGAAGTGCTCATGCAGCGCTTCTATCTGTCGGCCAAGAAGGTCATGCAGCTCACGAGCATCCTGACCAAGAGTTACCGGACCGAATTTTCCAGCGAAAACAAGGCCGCGGCCATTGTCATCAATGACCGGTTCCAGACCGTGCGGGATCTGCTCGATATTCGGGAAGACAACCTGTTCAAGACGCACCCGGAGGCCATGTTCGAGGCCTTTCTGATCATGCAGGAGCGCTCTGAACTCACCGGCTTTACCGCACGCACCATGCGGTCGATGTGGATGAACCGTCGTCGCATCAACGCAGCGTTCCGTGCCGACGGCGTGAACAAGCAACGCTTCCTTCAGCTGCTTCAGGCCAAGCGCGGCATCGTGTCGACGTTCCGCCGCATGAACCAGTACGGCCTGCTGTCGAACTACCTCCCGCCCTGGCGGAAGATCTCGTGCCAGATGCAGCACGACCTCTTCCATGTGTACACGGTCGACTCGCATACGCTCATGGTGCTTCGCAATCTGCGTCGATTCACCATGGGAGAGCATGCCCACGAATACCCGCTCATGACACAACTCATGATGGGCATGGACAAACACTGGCTGCTCTACGTCGCCGCCCTGTATCACGACATTGCCAAGGGTCGGGGTGGAGATCACTCTAAGCTTGGCATGGTCGATGCACGCAAATTCTGCGAACAGCATGAGATGGAAGCGGCCGACACCGACCTGGTCGAGTGGCTGGTGGAAAACCATCTGGTCATGTCCCACGTCGCACAGAAAGAAGATATTTCAGATCCTGCCGTGGTTCAGCGCTTTGCCGACCAGATGGGTACGGAACGTCGGCTGACCGCCTTGTACCTGCTCTCCCATGCCGATATTCGCGGCACCAGCCCGAAGGTATGGAACGGCTGGAAGGCGCGCCTGCTCGAAGACCTGTTTCACGCGACCCGGCGCCTGCTGCGTGGCGCATCGCCCGAAGAGGCACTCGGGCTGGAAGATCGCCGTACGGACGCACAGAGGCTGCTGCGGTATTACGGGCTGCGTCCCGACGTGGAAAAGGCGCTCTGGAATACGCTCGACTCGGTCTATTTCATGCGCCATTCCGCCGAGGAGATCGCCTGGCATGCACGCCACCTCTATCACCGCCCCGAAAGCGTCGCGCCGGTTGTCCGCGCTCGCCTGAGCGAAGGTGGTGAGGGTATTCAGGTGATGGTGTTCGCGCGCGACCAGAAAGACCTGTTCATGCGCTTGTGCGGTTTCTTCGGCCGGCTTGGCTACAGCATTCTCGATGCCAAGATTCACACCACGCGACACGGGTACGCGCTGGATAGCTTCATGGTCCAGTACCCTGGCGAGGACACGCATTACCGCGAACACATCGCGCTCATCGAGCACGAGCTGCCGAAATTACTTGAATCCGAAGCACAGACCGACCGTCCGCCGGAGCCGCGCCTGTCTCGCCACGTCAAACACTTCCCCGTGCGCCCCGCAGTACGACTGCGAGCTGACGAAAGCGGCAAGCAATACATCCTGACGCTCACGGCAGCCGACCGCCCGGGACTCCTCTACGATGTAGCCAAGACACTGGCCAGTTTCAACGTCCAGCTGCATACCGCGAAGATCGCCACCCTCGGCGAACGCGTGGAGGATGCGTTTCTGGTCACCGGGCGCGGGCTGTCAAGTGACAGCCACGTGCTGCAGATCGAACGAGAGCTACTGAAAGAATTGCAGATCTGATCAAAAAAGGCGGCCGCTTGGCCGCCTTTCTCATTTCCCGCCGCACAACCCGTTCAGCAACACCCGCACGCGCGTCATCGATTCTTGCAGCACCAGTTCAATGCTGTCGAAGCTGATGCCGTGTTCGCTCGACGCGCGCCCTGCACCGAAATTGGCCACCACATTGATCGCCGCGTAGGGCAGATCGAGTTCTCGTGCCAGCGACGCTTCAGGCATCCCGGTCATCCCGACCACATCGGCGCCATCGCGCTCGAATCGATCGATTTCGGCCGCAGTCTCCAGCCGGGGGCCCTGCGTCGTTGCATACGTCCCGCCATCAAACAGCGCTTCACCGACGGCTTTTCCGGCCGCCAACAGGCGCTTGCGGAGTTTTTCATCGTACGGATGGGTGAAATCCACGTGGCGCACCGGACGATCGCCACCATCGAAGTAGGTGCTCTCGCGACCCCAGGTGTAATCCAGGATCTGATCGGGAACGAGCAGCGTCCCCGGGCCGAAATCCGCCCGGATTCCCCCCACGGAAGCCACGGAAATCACGCCTTCTGCGCCCACATGCTTGAGGGCCCACATGTTCGCCCTGTAATTCACCAGATGAGGCGGAATGGTGTGCCCATAGCCGTGACGAGCCATGAAGACGACATCCTGCTCACAGATGCGCCCGAAGGTCAGCGCGCCGGAAGGCTCACCGTAAGGGGTCCGAACCACCTCACGGCGCGTGACATCCAGCGAGGCCAGTTGGGTCAGCCCACTTCCACCGACGATGGCGAGCATGCAATTTCTCCAAGAATACCGTGCAAAAAGGCCGCCGATTTTATCACGCGGGCGACCAACAACTGGTCGGACGACATGTTGCAACGCGGGATCGCATGTTAGAATCCGCCCCTTTTCAAATACTTCCGGCGCATTCCATGTCTCGCTCCATTCGCAACATCGCCATCATCGCCCACGTCGACCACGGCAAGACGACCCTGGTTGACCAGCTACTTCGCCAGTCCGGCACCTTCCGTGACAACCAGCAGGTGGACGAACGCGTGATGGATTCGAACGATCTTGAAAAGGAGCGTGGCATCACGATTCTTTCCAAGAACTGTGCCATCCAGTACGGGGACACCCACATCAACGTGGTAGACACCCCGGGACACGCCGACTTCGGTGGCGAAGTGGAACGCGTGCTCTCCATGGTCGACGGCGTGCTGCTGCTCGTCGATGCCGTGGAAGGCCCGATGCCCCAGACGCGCTTCGTGACCCGCAAGGCGCTGGCAATGGGCCTCAAGCCGATCGTGGTGGTCAACAAGATTGATCGTCCTGGCTCGCGTCCGGACTGGGTGATCAACCAGACCTTCGACCTCTTCGACAAGCTCGGCGCGACCGAAGAGCAGCTCGATTTCCCGGTGGTGTTCGCCTCCGCGCTCAACGGTTTCGCGATGCTCGACGCCGACAAGCCGGGCACCGACATGAAGCCGCTTTACGATGCGATCATCGAGCACGTGCCGGCACCCGACGTCGACGAAAACGCGCCGCTCCAGTTCCAGATCTGCTCACTTGACTACTCCACCTACGTGGGCCAGTTGGGCATCGGCCGCATTCGTCGCGGCAAGATCAAGCCGAACCAGGAAGTCGTCGTCATGTACGGCGACGAAAACAAGGGCAAGGCCAAGATCGGTCAGATCCTCACGTTCACGGGCCTCGAGCGCAGTCAGGCCGAATCGGCCATGGCGGGTGACATCGTGCTTGTCTCGGGTATCGACCAGATCGGTATCGGTGTGACCCTGTGCGACCCCGAGAACCTCGACCCGATCAAGCCGATCGCGGTGGACGAACCGACCCTGACCATGAACTTCATGGTCAACACCTCGCCTCTGGCCGGACGCGAGGGCAAGTTCGTGACCAGCCGTCAGATTCGCGAGCGCCTTGAAAAAGAGCTGCTCAAGAACGTCGCACTGCGTGTGAACTACACCAGCGATTCGGAAACCTTCGAGGTCTCCGGCCGTGGCGAACTGCACCTGACCATTCTGCTCGAGAACATGCGCCGTGAAGGCTACGAGCTTGCGGTCGGCCGCCCGCGCGTCGTGTTCAAGGAAATCGATGGTCAGAAGTGCGAGCCGTACGAAATGCTGACGGTCGACGTGGAAGAAGACCACCAGGGCAGCGTCATGGAAGAACTGGGCCGCCGCCGCGGTGAGCTTCAGGACATGGCTCCGGATGGCAAAGGCCGTGTTCGCCTGGAATACCGTATCCCCGCCCGCGGCCTGATCGGCTTCCAGGGCGAATTTCTGACCATGACCCGCGGTACCGGTCTGGCCAGCCATGTGTTCGACGACTACGGCCCCATGGCCGGCGCCATGGCCGAACGTCGCAACGGTGTGCTGATCTCCCAGAACGACGGTGCCGCCGTGGCCTACGCCCTGTGGAACCTGCAGGACCGCGGCCGCATGTTCGTGAGCCCGGGTGAAGCCCTTTACGAGGGGATGATCATCGGTATTCACACCCGGGATAACGATCTGGTCGTGAATCCGATCAAGGGTAAGCAACTGACCAACGTGCGCGCCTCCGGCACCGATGAAGCCGTGCGCCTCGTCCCGCCGATCAAGCTCACCCTGGAGTCGGCCATCGAGTTCATTGCCGATGATGAAGTGGTGGAGATCACCCCGCAGTCCATCCGCCTGCGCAAACGCCTGCTCAAAGAGCACGAGCGCAAGCGTGCAGGTCGCGAAGGCAGTTAAGAAAACGGCGCCCTCGGGCGCCGTTTCTACATCTGCAAGCCGCCGAATATCATTCGGAGTCCGGATTGCTCTCCAATGAGCGTGCAGCCAGATATTCGGCAAACCCGTGCGCCACTTCAGCGTGACGCAGACCGAATTCGACGGTGGCCTTGAGGTACCCGAGCTTCGAGCCGCAGTCGTAGCGCACCCCCTCGTACTGATGCGCAAGCACAGCCTCTTCCTTGAGAAGTGAGGCAATGGCATCGGTCAGCTGAAGTTCGTTGCCCGCGCCCGGCTTCAGCTTGCGCAGGTGATCGAAGATACGGTGCGTGAGGATGTAACGCCCGACCACAGCCTGGGTGGTTGGTGCCTTGGCGGGCTCGGGTTTTTCCACGATCCCCGTCATGCGCTGCACCTTGCCCTCCTGACTCTCGGTACTGACAATGCCGTAGGCCTTGGTCTCTTCGCGCGGCACGTTCATCGTGCCCAGCACCGAACAGCGGTGGTAGTTGTAGACCTGCACCATCTGCTTGAGAACCGGATCGCCATCGCCGTTATCGAGCAGGTCATCCGCAAGCATGATGGCAAAGGGTTCTTCCCCGATGACCGGAGCCGCGCACAACACCGCATGCCCCAGGCCGAGGGCTTCGGGCTGGCGGATGTAGATGCAGTTCACATTCTTCGGGACGGTATTTCGAACAAGATCGAGCATGGCTGACTTGCCTCGTGCTTCGAGTTCGCTTTCAAGTTCATAGGCCTTGTCGAAGTGGTCCTCGATCGAGCGCTTGGTCCGGCCGGTAATGAAGATCAGGTCCGTGACACCCGCGGCCACGGCCTCTTCAACCGCGTACTGGATCAACGGCTTATCCACGATCGGCAACATTTCCTTCGGACTGGCCTTGGTCGCGGGCAGGAATCGGGTGCCCATGCCTGCAACAGGGAAGACCACCTTGGTCACGGATTTCATTCGTTTCTCCTCAAAACAGGTTTTTCTGGGGCGGGGCTTCATCGCTGGTGGCGTCGGTACTCACAGCATCCGAGACGAGCGCGCGAAGCCCCGCTTCGTCGAGAATGGTCACACCCAGTTGTTGCGCCTTGTCGAGCTTGCTGCCAGCGGCTTCGCCAGCGATCAGGTAGTCCGTCTTCTTTGAAACCGAACCGGCCACCTTGCCGCCCGCCGCTTCAATCATGGCCTTGGCATCGTCACGGGTCATGGCGGGCAGCGTTCCAGTCACAACAAGTGTCTTGCCAACCAGCGGCCCGTCCGGCGCCTGCGCCGGCTCATGCTCGGGCCAATCGACACCGGCGGCCCGCAACTGCTCGATCACCTCGCGGTTGTGGGGCTCGGCGAAAAAATCGTGGATGCTCTGCGCCACCACCGGTCCCACGTCGGGCACGGCCTGCAAGGCATCGAGTTCTGCCGTCATCACCGCATCCATGCTGCCGAAGTAGCGCGCCAGATCGCGCGCTGTCGCTTCACCCACGTTGCGGATGCCAAGTGCGAAGATGAAGCGCTGCAAGGTGGTGTGGCGGCTCTTCTCGATGGCAGCGACCACATTCGCCGCCGACTTTTCCGCCATGCGCTCCAGGCCGGCCAGCCCGAGCACGCCGAGCTTGTACAGATCGGCGGGCGTCTTGACGATGGCGTTGTCGACGAGCTGCTCGATCAACTTGTCGCCGAGCCCCTCGATATCCATCGCCTTGCGCCCCGCGAAGTGGATCAAGGCCTGCTTGCGCTGCGCCGGACAGAACAGGCCGCCCGAACAACGGGTGACCGCCTCGTCCTCGCCACGCACGGCATGCGAGCCGCAGATCGGGCATTCGGTGGGCATCACGAACTCGCACTCGCTTCCGTCGCGACGATCAGGCACGGAAGACACCACCTCCGGAATCACGTCGCCCGCCCGGCGCACGATCACCCAGTCGCCGATACGCACATCCTTGCGGCGTACCTCGTCCTCGTTGTGCAGGGTCGCGTTGGTGACGGTGACGCCGCCGACGAACACCGGCTGGAGACGTGCGACCGGTGTCAATGCGCCGGTGCGGCCCACCTGGATGTCGACGTCGAGCACACGGGTCATCTCTTCCTGGGCCGGATACTTGTGGGCGACTGCCCAGCGAGGCTCCCGGCTGACAAAGCCCAGTTCCTCCTGCAAGGCGAAATCGTTGACCTTGTACACCACCCCGTCGATGTCATAGGGCAAATCAGGGCGCAAGGCTTCAATCTTCGCGTGAAAGGCGATCAGCCCTTCGGGCCCTTCGGTCACGCATCGATGGGTGCATACGGGGAAACCGAAGCCTGCCAGGGCATCGAGCATGGCGGCATGACTGGACGGGCGTGTCCAGCCCTGGCTCTCACCAAGCCCGTACGCGAAGAACGAGAGCGGACGCTGGCGCGCGATGGTCGGATCCAGCTGACGAATTGCCCCGGCGGCCGTGTTGCGCGGGTTGACGAAGGTTTTGGCCCCCATGGATCGCTGACGCGCATTGAGACGCTCAAAGGCGTCTCGACGCATGTAGATTTCGCCGCGAACTTCGATCACCGGTGGCGAGTTGCCGAGGAGACGCAGTGGAATCTGATCAATGGTGCGCACGTTGTGCGTCACATCTTCGCCCGTCTGTCCGTCCCCGCGTGTCGCGGCCTGGACAAGCAGGCCGTGCTCATAGCGCAGGTTGATGGCCAGCCCGTCGAATTTCAGCTCTGCCGCGTACTCGACGGGCGGGTCGCTCTCATCCAGCCCGAGACTGCGACGGACACGCGCATCGAATGACAGTGCGCCCTGCGCGCTCTTGTCGGTCTCGGTGTTGATCGACAGCATCGGTACGCGATGCGTCACCGGCGACAGTTCGGACAACGCAGCGCCACCCACTCGCTGCGTGGGCGAATCGGGCGTCAACAGCTGCGGGTATTCGGCTTCCAGCGCCTGCAATTCCTGGAAGAGGCGATCGTACTCGGCGTCCGGCACGCTGGGCGCATCCAGCACGTAGTACTCACGGTTGTATCGGTCGAGCGTCTCGCGCAGGGCCTGAGCACGCTGCGCCTTATCCTGCGGCACATCCATGATCATGCGGTAAACAGGCGCAAGGCTAGCGGCGAGCCGGCCGGCATGCCGCACTCCTGCATTTGTCCCTGAAAATGTTTGATCTGCTGACGAATGAGCGCCGCGGCTTCAGGACCGAACGGCTGACGGTTATCGTCCACCACATGCGCGCCCAGTGCACTGGCCAGCTGCTTTGCCACCAACATCATGCGATCGAAGACCTGCGCACCGTTGGCGACGCGCGGCACATCAACGATCATGGTCAGCCCCTGGGTCTGCATATCGCGCAGACTTTCGGGCGAGAACAGGGTCGGCTCGAGATTCCCCAGGACAAACAGGCTGTTCCCGTTGTCGTCTTCGGCATGGAAAAGACCATCGGCGCGCAGGGCCAGCCCCTGGGCCTCGACCAGCCCCCGGAGCTTCGTGCCCAGGAAGGGCTCGGCACCGCTGACGAGATTCACGCCGATCTGCACGTCCACGCTGGCGCAGAACTGATCGAGCTGCCCTGCCCGTTCAATGGATTCTGCCCGCGCGGGCGCGGCGGTCGGAATCGCCATGAACTGATCCGCCGTGCGCCCGACGCCATCGACGAACCGGGAGAAGTCCGCATCGTTGATCGGGCCACGACGATCCACCAACTGCATGGCAGAACAGAACCAGTGGTAACGCTCGCCCGAATGCGGGCTGATCGGACGCCACTGATTCACAGACTCGTCAAGCGCGAACCATGCGACGGGCTTGGACAGCCCCTCCAGATGCTCCCGTTGCGTCTGCCACAATTGGCCAGCCAGGATCGGCTCGATGGATTCGAGCCGGATCACACAGTCGACGCGCTCGTCCACCTCGGGTGGAAGCGGCGGTGCCTTGCGACCGGCTTCTTCGGCAACTGCGCTGGGTGCAATCTCCGTGGGAATGTCGTCGGGCAACTGGGTGGGCAGCGCTTCCGGGATGTCGTCGTAGGCGCTCTCTCCTGGACGCTCGCTGGTCCCCGGCTCGAGCAGCACGTCGCGATGGTCGGAGCGAAACGTCTTCTCCGCATGCTTTTGCGCCTTGCGCTCCTGCCACTTGTTGTACGCGAGTACGCCGACGACGGCGATTGCGCCGGCACCGATCAAACCCATCTGCAATTCACTGATTGCCATCTTTACCTTGCTCTGTGATCACGCGGGGGCATTGTCCGCCATCCGCAGTGCCTCTTCCATGTCCACTTCCACCACGCGAGAAACGCCCTGCTCCTGCATGGTCACCCCGACAAGCTGCCGGGCAATCTCCATGGTGATCTTGTTATGACTGATGAACAGGAACTGGGTCTGCGATGACATTCGCTTGACCATTTCGCAGAATCGTCCCGTGTTCGTATCGTCCAATGGTGCATCCACCTCGTCAAGCATACAGAAGGGCGCCGGATTGAGCTGGAACAGCGAAAAAACCAGTGCAATCGCCGTCAGCGCCTTTTCCCCGCCCGACAACAGGTGAATGGATGCGTTCTTCTTGCCCGGTGGTTGAGCCACGATCTGGATGCCCGCATCGAGAATCTCCTCACCGGTCAGTTCAAGCTTGGCCTGCCCCCCGCCGAACAGCTGCGGGAACAGTGTCGAGAACTGACGACTGACCGTGTCGTATGTCGCTTGCAGTTGCTCGCGCGTTTCGCGATCAATGCGGCGAATCGCGTCTTCGAGCGTGCCGATGGCCTCGGTCAGGTCCTGATGCTGGGCATCAAGATAGCCCTTGCGCTCCTCGGCTTCTTTCAGTTCGTCGAGTGCCGCCAGGTTCACCGCGCCCAGCGAAGCGATGGCGCGCCCGAGTCGGGTCACGTCATGCTGCAGTGTCGATTCGCTGACGCCGTCGAGCAGCGGCGTCAGTGTGTCCTCATGGGCCTGCGCTTCATCGAGGCGCTCTTGCTGCTGAGATTCAGCCAACTCTGCCGCTTGCACGGCAAGGCGTAACTCGCCCACCCGGTCGCGCAGCGGTGCGGCACCCTGCTCGACCCGCAGACGCTGCTCTTCAATCGCCTTGAGGTTGGCAGTGGCCTCTGCCAAGGCATCACGACGGGCCGCCAAGGCCGCCTCCCGGGCGCCGCGCAGTTCAAGCGCCTCGTGCAGTGCGCTTTGTCCCGCCTCGGGATCGACCGCCGACAGTTCGGCGCGTCGCGCCTCCTGTTCAACCCGCAGACGCGCGGTCTGGTCAGTGGCCATGCTCAGGTTGCGCGCGATGTCGTCCAGCTTGCCCTGACACTCCCGCACCGAAAAGGTGGCCTCTTGCGCCTCTCGCGACAAGGTCTGAACCTGAGACTGAGCTTCGCGCAGCGCGGCCTCTCGCTCGCCGCGCACCTGGGTCGCGTGTTCGGCGCGCTCGCGCAACGCCTCGATCAGCGCCTCGCAACGGTCCAGTTCGGCTCCTGCTTCGGCCAGATGGTCCTTCTCGGTCGCCTCGTTCTTCAGCAGCTCTTCAAGGTCACCCGAGATGCGCGCCTGTTGCTCAAGCGCGCGCTCCTGGGCCTGGGTGAGCTTCAGCAAGGCCAGCTGCTGGTCATGCAACGCACTCTGGCGGGCCTGATGTTCACGTCGAATGTCAGTGAGTGCGCTCTGCCGTTCGCCCAGCAGGGCCTCTAGCCCCTCGACCTGACCGTGCGCAGTATCGAACCGCTCATCAAGGGCCGCGATCTGCGTCTCCAGTGCTTCGATTTCAGCCGCGCGCTCCATCACCCCCTGGGTTCGGGCATCACCACTCACATGCGCGAAACATTCGCGCGTCAGGCATTGCCCGAGCCGGTTGTACAGGCGCACCTGCGCGGGAAGTCGTTCGTGTTGATCCAGCCAGGGCGCCAGATCTTCAACCACATAGGCATGTTTCAGCCAGGCATGGACCGTCCCTTGCCAGGGCGATGCCACACTCACCTGATCGATCATCCGCGTCAGGCCGTCAAAAGAACTGGGGGCTTCATCGTTCGTGACCGGCCAGGCCAGAACCACGCTCGCCGGTGGCGGCGCATCCAGCGCTCTGCGCACGGCGTCACCTTCCACACCGGTCAATGCCGCCAGTTGCTCGCGCAAGGCGGACTCAAGTGCGGCACTCCAGCCATCGGCCACGCTGATCGATGCCCAAATGGGCTTCAGGCTGGCCAGCCCCTGGGTTTCGAGCCATTTGCCCAGTTCGCCTTGCTGCTGCACCTTGTGCTGCAACTGAACCAGCGCCTGCCGGCGAGCACGCAGTTCGGTCAGCTCGCGCTGAGCATCCCGCTCGACACTGATCGCGGCCTTGAGTTGCTCCTGCAGTGTCGGCACCGCCGCCTGAGCCTCGGCCAGCTGATCGGCGAGTGCGTTGAGGGCCTCTTCCTGCGCAGCGACTGCCATTTCAAGCTCGGCAAGCTTGTCCGCTTCCGGCGCGACGATGTTCCCGCCCTCACGCGTCAGTCGCTCGCGACGCTGGGTCAGCGCGTCCAGCGCACGTCGTGCACTGGCACATCGGGCCTCTTCCACCCGTGCCTGCTGTTCGGTCTGCGCCAACTCGCGCCGAGCCGCCGCCGCGGTGGCGTCAGCCGCCCTGAATTGTGCTTCTGCGTCCGGCACCTGATCGCTGGCGGCCTCCTGACGGGCCTGAGCCTGAGCCAGACGCAGCTCCGCGGCTTCCTGCAGATCGTGCCAGCGTGAGCGCTCGGTATTGAGCTCGACTTCCCGTGCCAGCCAGTGCGCCATTTCGGCATCAAGCTGTTCGATCCGGCTCGCCAGCCGCTGCTGATTTTCGACCAGATGTCTTGACTCAGCTTCGAGGCGACTGACTTCGGCCGCTGCGGCATACAGATCGTTCTGCGACACGTGCACATCGTCGGATGCCTTCAGATGTGCGTCGCGCGCCGCTTCAATCGATTCAGCCAGGCTTTGCAGCCGCGCGCTGTCCATCTCGAGCTGCCGGGTGGCTTCATTCAGGGCCTCGGCCGCCCGGCGCTTCTGCTCACGGGCCACATTGCGCTTGGACAACCACAGCAATTGCTGCTTTTGCTCATGCTCGTCATGCAGACTGCGATAACGCTCGGCAACCCGCGCCTGCTTCTCGAGCCGCGCAATGCGGTCACCCAACTCCATGGTGATGTCGTCGAGGCGCAGCAGGTTTTCACGTGCGTCCGACAGGCGCCCCTCCGTCTCCTTGCGCCGCTCGCGATATTTCGTCACACCGGCCGCTTCTTCGAGGAAGCCACGCACCTCTTCCGGTCGCGCCTCGATGATGCGGGAGATCATGCCCTGTTCGATGATGGCGTAGGCGCGTGGGCCGAGGCCGGTGCCCAGGAACAGATCCACCACGTCCTTGCGACGCACCAGCACGTTGTTGATGTAGTAGGAGGAGTTGCCGGTGCGGTCAAGAACGCGCTTGACCGAGATTTCCGCATACTGCCGCCATTGGCCGGCAGCCTTGCCCTCGGCGTTGTCGAACACCAGCTCGACGCTGGCGCGGGACACGGGCTTGCGTGTGGTGGAGCCGTTGAAGATCACGTCCTGCATAGACGCACCGCGCAGCGCAGAGGCGCGCGTTTCACCGAGCACCCAGCGCACGGCATCGATCACGTTCGACTTGCCGCAACCGTTCGGACCCACGATACCGACCAGGTCGCCCGGACACAGCACGGTTGTCGGATCGACAAAGGTCTTGAAACCGGCGAGTTTGAGTCGGGACAGTCTCACTTGAGCGCGATTCTGGTGGGTCTGAAATGTCCGGGGTGGTCACCGCAGAGGGCTCGCCTGACAGACGGCATCCGGTGCCAGCCATCCGGGCCGGAACAAGCGGGCTATGATAGCATCTTCGCCCATTCCAACCGCTGCCCTGCGCTGCAAGTCATTGCAACAAGACGTGGGGCCGAAGACGCCGTATTTCGCCGTGAATCCGTATCTCGACCGACTCCAGCCCTACCCGTTCGAAAAGCTGCGCGTGCTTTTCGAGGGGATTGAACCGCACCCCGAATTCAAGCCGATTCGCCTGTCGATTGGCGAGCCGCGCCATGCGACACCACAGATCGTACTGGATGCCATGGCAAACAATCTTGACGGCCTGGCGGTCTATCCCCCCACCGCAGGTTCAGACGCCCTGCGCCAGACCATCGCTGACTGGCTCAAGCGGCGCTACGGACTGGGCGCTGTGGACGCTGCCACCCAGGTTTTACCCGTCAACGGCTCACGGGAGGCGCTGTTCGCTTTCGGTCAATGTGTCGTCGACGGCACCCGGCCCGGCGCCAAGGTACTGAGCCCGAACCCCTTCTATCAGATCTACGAGGGTGCGGCGCTGCTAGCCGGCGCCGAACCGGTGTTTATCAACACGGTCGAGTCGAACAACTTTGCTTTCGATGTATCGAGCCTTGACACCGCAACCCTCGATGCCGTGCAACTGGTCTTTGTCTGTTCCCCCAGCAATCCGACCGGCCATGTGATGGATCAGGCGGAATGGAACCGGTTGTTCGAGTTGTCCGACAAGCACGAGTTCGTGATCGCTGCCGACGAGTGTTACTCCGAAATCTATTTCGACGAGGCCAACCCGCCCCTGGGTGCGCTTGAGGCTGCCTGGGCTGCAGGTCGCACGGATTTTCGCAATGTGGTGACGTTTTCGAGCCTCTCGAAGCGCTCCAATGTGCCGGGGCTGCGCTCCGGCTTCGTCGCCGGTGACGCCCGCGTGCTCAAGCAGTTCCTGCGCTATCGCACCTACCACGGCTGCGCCATGGGCCCCACCATGCAAATGGCGTCTATTGCCGCCTGGCAGGATGAAGCCCATGTGCAGGAAAACCGGCGGCTGTACCGTGAGAAGTTCGATCGCATCGTCCCGATGCTCTCACCCTGGCTTGGCATCCGGAAGCCAGACGCCGGCTTCTACCTGTGGGCACGCACGCCCGGGAGCGACACCGAGTTCGCCCGGGGCCTGCAGGCCGAATATAATGTGACTGTTTTGCCCGGCTCGTACCTGGCACGCGACACCACCAGCGGCAACCCGGGCGCCGGATTTGTCCGCATTGCGCTGGTGGCAGAACCCCAGGAATGCATCGAAGCGGCCGAGCGCATCGTTGCCTTCTGCAAGCAATCGACCTGATTTCCCATTCAAATAAAGAGACACTCCTCATGCAAGAGCTTCAGCAAATCATCGACGACGCCTTTGAGAACCGCGCCAGCCTGTCGCCCAGCGATGCGCCCGCACACATCCGCGACGCAGTTGAAAAGGTCATCGCCGGCCTCGACAACGGCAGCCTTCGCGTGGCCGAAAAGAAGGATGGCCAATGGGTCGTCAATCAGTGGATCAAGAAGGCCGTTCTGATTTCCTTCCGCCTGCGCGACAACAGCATCATGGCCGGTGGTGCCACCAACTACTACGACAAGGTCGCCACCAAGTTCGGCGACTACACCCCGGAACAGTTCCAGCAAGGCGGCTTCCGTGTGGTGCCGCCGGCAACGGCACGCAAGGGCAGCTTCATCGGCAAGAACGTGGTGCTGATGCCCTCTTACGTGAATATCGGCGCCTATGTCGATGACGGCACTATGGTCGACACCTGGGCCACCGTTGGCTCCTGCGCCCAGATCGGCAAGAACGTTCATCTCTCCGGTGGCGTCGGCATCGGTGGCGTGCTCGAACCGGTCCAGGCCGGCCCGGTGATCATCGAGGACAACGTCTTCGTGGGTGCCCGTTCAGAAATCGTGGAAGGCGTCGTTGTTGAAGAGAACGCTGTCATTTCCATGGGCGTCTATATCGGCATGAGCACCAAGATCTATGACCGGGAAACCGGCGAGGTCACCTACGGCCGCGTGCCGTCGGGCGCCGTGGTCGTGCCGGGCAGCCTGCCCTCCGCCGATGGGAAGTACAGCCTGTACTGCGCGGTCATCGTCAAACGCGTCGATGCGCAGACGCGCGCGAAAACAGGTATCAACGAGCTGCTGCGCGGCGCTTGATCGCACCATCTTTTCCGCGAACGAGCCTGCGACCAGCAGGCTCTTTTTCAAGGAGCTGAGGTCAGTGGAATCCAAGCCGATGATTCTGGACAAGTTGTTCACCCTGATGGCCGAGAAGAAAGCCTCGGACATCTTCATCACTGCCGGTGTGCCGATACACATCAAGATCGAGGGTGAATCCGTCCCGATCAACCAGCAGTCGATGGACCCGGCCATGATCCAGCGCATGGCGTTCGAGATCATGACGCCGGATCAGATCGCCCGATTCCAGCGCGACAAGGAGATGAACCTCTCCTTCGGTCGTCGTGACCTGGGCAACTTCCGGGTCAACCTCTTCTGGCAACGCAACAGCGTGGCCATCGTGGTGCGTTTCATCCAGGGCGTGATTCCGACACTCGAATCGCTGAGCCTGCCGATGGAACTGGGCAACGTGATCATGGAAAAACGGGGGCTTGTGCTGGTCGTCGGTGCCACCGGCTCGGGCAAGTCCACCACCCTGGCCTCGATGATCGATCACCGGAACCGACACCGCTCCGGCCATATCCTGACCATCGAAGATCCGATCGAATACCTCTTCAAGCACAAGAAGTCGATCATCAATCAGCGCGAAATCGGTATCGATACGCTGGACTGGCATCAGGCCCTGAAAAACGCCATGCGTCAGGCGCCCGATTGCATCCTGATCGGCGAGATTCGCGATCAGGAAACCATGCAGGCCGCCCTCGCGTACGCCCAGACCGGCCACCTCTGCCTCGGCACGCTGCACGCCAACAATGCCTACCATGCGCTGAACCGTATCGTGAATTTCTTCCCGATGGAAAACCGGCCGCTGCTCTATCTCGATCTGGCCGTTGCGCTCAAGACCATCATTTCGCAGCGTCTCGTGCGCCGCCCCGACGGGTCTCGCATGCCCACGGTCGAGCTGCTCATGAACACACGACATGTGGCCGAATTGATCGAGCGCGGAGAAATTTCCGCCATCAAGGAAGCCATGGAGCAATCGCTCGCCCCGGGCTCGCAAACCTTCGAACAGGATCTGTTCCGCCTCTATCGCGAAAAGATCATCACGCTGGAAGAGGCGCTGGCAAACGCAGATTCGCCGACGAACCTGTCCTGGCTCATCAATAACTCCAAGATGAGCAAACCGGGGAACGACAAGTCCATTGAAAAGAAGTCCTCCGACATCGTCGATTTCGAATCGACGCAGCCGGATGGGGCTTCATTCAGCGAATTCACGCTCAACCTCGACGACAACTGAGTCACGCCATACATGCCCCAACAAGCAGCATCCACCCAGGCGCTTGCAGAAGCACTGATTCGCCGCCAATCCGTTACGCCCGAAGATGCCGGCTGCCTCGATCTGATCGCTGAGCGACTGGCACCACTGGGTTTCACGTGCGAACGTATCGACCGCAACCAGACCTGCAACCTCTGGGCAGTTCGGGGTCAAAACGGCCCGATCGTCACCTTTGCCGGACACACCGACGTCGTCCCCACCGGCCCGGTGGAGCGCTGGCAATCCCCGCCGTTCGAGCCGAGCATCCGCGATGGTCACCTTTATGGACGCGGCGCAGCAGACATGAAGACCTCGCTCGCCGCCTTTGTGACAGCCATCGAAGCGTTCGTGGCTGCCCATCCAGATCACCCCGGGCGGATAGCACTATTGCTCACCTCCGACGAAGAAGGTGATGCGACGGACGGCACCATTGCCGTTGTCGAGGCCTTGAAGTCCCGTGGCCAGCGCCTCAACTACTGCATCGTTGGCGAGCCGACCTCGGTCGAGCGTCTGGGCGACATGGTCAAGAACGGACGTCGTGGCAGTCTTTCAGGCACGCTGACCGTCAAGGGCCAGCAAGGACACATCGCCTACCCGCACCTGGCTAAGAACCCGATTCATCTCGCCGCGCCCGCGCTGGCCGAGCTGGCCGTCACCCGCTGGGACGATGGCAACGAATATTTCCCGCCCACGAGTTGGCAGATGTCAAACATCCACGCGGGAACCGGTGCCAATAACGTCATCCCCGGCACCATGGAAGTAATGTTCAATTTCCGCTTCTCGTCAGAATGGACGGAAACCGGGCTGCGTGACCGCGTCCATGAACTGCTCGACCGCCACAAGCTCGACTACGACATCGATTGGCGCCTTTCCGGAAATCCCTATCTCACGCCGCGAGGCACTCTGGTTGAGGCAATCAGCCTGGCCATCGACAGCACCTGCGGCATGCGCCCGGAGATCTCCACCACCGGTGGCACCTCCGACGGCCGCTTCATCGCTGCCATCTGTGACGAAGTGGTCGAATTCGGGCCCGTCAACGCCACCATCCACAAGATTGATGAACGCATTGCGCTCGACGCCATCGAGCCGCTCAGCGCTGTCTATCGTCGTACCCTCGAAAACCTTTTGCTGGGCTGATCCATGAGCGAGCATCACCAGGACCATGACGGTCATCACGAACACGACGACCATGACCACAGTGGTCCACTCGTCGAACTGGTCACTCTGCGTGACTGGCTGCGGTACGCGGTGACCCAGTTCAATCGCAACCAGTTGTTTTTCGGGCATGGCAGCGACAACGCCTGGGACGAAGCTGTCTATCTGCTGCTTCATACCCTTTCACTGCCGCTCGATCGGCTCGAACCGTTTCTCGATGCCTGCATTCCGATCGAGGAGCGCATCGAACTGCTCGACATCATCGAAAAGCGCGTCAACACCCGTCAGCCGGCCGCTTACCTGACAGGTGAAGCGTGGCTGGGCCCCTATCGCTTCAAAGTCGATCCACGCGTCATCGTGCCTCGATCCTATTTTGCGAACATGCTCATGGACCGCCTTGCACCGTGGGTGGACGATCCGCTGGCCATCTTGCACGCAGCGGACATCTGCACAGGGTCGGGATGCCTTGCAATCCTGATGGCCGAGGCCTTCCCGCTGGCCAGCATCGACGCAGTGGACCTCTCCCACGAAGCCCTCGAAGTTGCGCAGGAAAACGTCGCGGACTACGGCATGGAGACACAGATTGCACTTCATCATGGCGACGCGCTTGAGCCACTCGCCGGACAGAAATACGATCTCATCCTGAGCAATCCGCCTTACGTGACGGATGCCGACATGGCATGCCTCCCGGACGAATACCACCACGAGCCGACCATGTCGCTCGGTGCCGGCAAGGATGGTCTCGACGTCGTACACAAACTCATCAGCAAGGCGAAACAGCATCTGACCACAAATGGCATGCTGCTCGTTGAAGTCGGCCACAACCGTCACCTGGTTGAGCAAGCCTATCCTGACCTGGCGATGACCTGGATCACCGACGAACACGCAGAAGACAAAATCTTCCTCGTGCACGCACGCGATCTGCCCTGACCGTAAACCCTGACCGCCGACGCAAGCTGTTGCAAAACAGCCCAAGCTTTTCTTGCCGGGCAACTTGGCACAGTGTATTTTCGTCAAAGGGCTCTGTTACAAATTGGACGAATGAGATCCAGCGACAGGGCTCGCTGAACGCGTGCCTCGAATACGCGTCAAGCAAGAGGTCACCGGCAGGCACAGAAAGAAATCGGGTCGATTCGACTCAATGACACCGAAGTTCTGCCGATAATAAAAATTCAGGCATATCGCCTTTGGTCAGGAACACTCCAACATGGCATCCGAGCGCCCGATTCTGCTCGTCGAAGATAATCCCGACGACGAAGCGCTGACACTGCGCGCGTTCAGCAAGAACGACATACCCAATCCCGTGATCGTCGCTCGCGATGGCGTCGAAGCGCTCGATTACCTCTTCGGTACCGGCACCCACGAAAAACGTGACATGAGTATCATGCCCGCCGTGGTGCTTCTCGACCTCAAGCTACCGCGCATTGATGGCCTGGAGGTTCTCAAACGCATCCGCGCCCACGAGCGTACCGCCCTGCTCCCGGTCGTTGTCCTGACGACATCGAAAGAGCAGCAGGACATCCTCGAAGCCTATCGACTCGGCGCCAACAGCTACATCCGGAAACCGGTTGATTTCGAGCGGTTCATCCAGGCAGTCGGCCAGCTGGGCGTCTATTGGCTTTCGCTCAACGAGCCTTCTGACCCTATCGCCAGCCTGCCTGACTGATCGATCCGGCATGTCCACGAAAAAGGCGCCTCGAAGGCGCCTTTTTTCATGCCAGTCGGTCGGGATTCAGCCGACCTCGTCGATCCAGGCCTGCTGAATGGCCTCAAGAATGCGCTCACCACATCGATCAGGATCATCATCAAATTCCGGTAATGCCTTCACCCAGTTCATGAGATCCACGAAATTGACGCGCGTCGGATCCACATCTTCATGGACATCGGCCAGCTGGATAGCGATTTCCTCAACGTCGGTCCACTTCATCAGTGCTTACCCTCACTCACCATGTTGATCGTGTATTTCGGAATTTCGACCACGAGCGGCTCCTCAGTCACCACCGCCTGACAGGACAGACGCGAGTTGGGCTCAAGCCCCCATGCCTTATCGAGCAGGTCTTCCTCGTCGTCAGTCGCCTCGTCAAGAGACGCAAAACCTTCGCGCACCACGACATGGCAGGTCGTGCACGCACAACTCTTCTCACAAGCGTGTTCTATCTCGATGTCGTTACGCAACAGCGCATCGCAGATCGTCTCGCCCGGATTGGCTTCAATCACAGCGCCATCAGGGCAAAGCTCCACGTGCGGCAGCACCACAATCTGAGTCATTTCAAACCTTTAGATCATTAACTTTCTGTCCGGCGAGTGCCGTCCGAATACTTTTGTCCATACGCCGCGCCGCAAACAGGTCCGTCTCGCGCCCCAGCTGATCGAGACATCGACGCAGCTCCTTGCCGTCGGTCTGCACCACTGCCGCCGCCAGCTCGGACATGGCACGATCTACGGTGGCGCGCTCGGTGTCAGTCAGCAACTCGCCGTCCGTCTGGAGCGCCTGACCAACAACTTCCAGCATCCGCTCGCCCTCGACCTGAAGCTCTCGTACAGCACGGGCTTGAGCATCTTCACCGGCGTGTTCAAAGCCCGCCTTCAACATGTCTGACACTTCCTCATCAGACAGTCCATAGGACGGTTTGACGGTGACGTGCGATTCCACACCAGACGACATTTCGCGAGCAGAGACGGCAAGCAAGCCATCCGCATCGACCTGAAACGTCACGCGAATACGTGCAGCCCCTGCCGTCATTGGCGGTATACCGCGCAGTTCGAACCGCGCCAGTGACCGACAATCGGAGACCAGTTCCCGCTCGCCCTGAACGACGTGAATCGCCATGGCCGTCTGTCCATCCTTGAAGGTGGTGAACTCCTGCGCTTTGGCGATTGGAATCGTCGAATTGCGCGGGATGACTTTCTCGACGAGCCCACCCATGGTTTCCAGGCCCAGCGACAGCGGAATCACATCCAGCAGCAGCCAGTCGTCGTCGGCGCTGCGATTGCCTGCCAGCACGTTCGCCTGCATGGCAGCCCCCAGGGCGACCACCTTGTCCGGATCGAGGTTGGTCAACGGGGTTTGACCGAAGTACTCGCCCACCGCACGCTGAACACTGAGCATGCGTGTGGAACCGCCCACCATGACCACCCCCTTGACGTCTTCGGGGCTCAGGTCGGCATCACGCAAGGCCTTGCGAACGGGCGCAAGCGTCTTGCCGACAAGCGTCTTGGTGATGTCATCAAACACATCACGCGTAAGTACAACGCTGACCTCTTCGCCGCTCTTGAGCGTCGCTTCGATCCTGGTCTGCTCATCGACACTGAGCTTCTCCTTGGCGCTCCGCGCCAGACTCAGAAGATGTCGGGCATCGGTGTCGGACAAAGGCGCAAGTTTTGACTGTTCGAGAATCCAGCAAAAGACGCGATGATCGAAGTCATCACCACCGAGCGATGCGTCACCGTTGGTGGCCATCACTTCGAACACGCCCTTGGTGAGCCGCAAGATCGAAATATCGAACGTGCCACCACCGAGATCGTAGATGGCGTAAACACCTTCGGCGGCGTTGTCCAAGCCATAGGCCACTGCTGCGGCAGTCGGTTCGTTCAGCAGTCGCAGCACATTGAGGCCCGCCAGACGTGCTGCATCCTTCGTGGCCTGTCGCTGTGCGTCATCAAAATAGGCCGGCACGGTGATCACGGCGCCGACCAGATCACCGCCAAGGCTCTCTTCAGCCCTCTCACGCAGGGACTTCAGAATCTCCGCGGAGATCTCGACGGGCGATTTTTCACCGGCGACCGTGCGCAACCGCAACATGCCTTCGCCATCTTTGAAGTCGTAGGGCATGGATTCGATGTGGGCCACATCCTTGATGCCCCGACCCATGAAGCGCTTGACCGAAACGATCGTGTTCTTCGGGTCGCTGAGCTGATGCGTCTGTGCCGCGCGCCCGACAAGGACCTGTCGGTCCGAACCGTAGTGCACCACCGAGGGCAGCATCGATCGACCATCGTGATCACTCAGGCAAACCGTCATGCCATTGCGCACGGTGGCCACAAGCGAGTTCGTGGTGCCCAGGTCGATGCCAACCGCGAGCCGATGCTCATGCGGCTCGGCCGACATGCCGGGTTCTGCAATTTGGAGTAATGCCATCAGTCTTCCAACGCGTCGATTGCGTCGTCGATATCCTGCTGAAGTTTTTCAATGAACATGAGCCGGCGCACGGTATCGGAGGCGCCATCGAGATCGCCCGGATCGCCGTCGAGCTGGCGTGCAAGCTCTTCGTTGACCTCGCGTGCATGCACGCTGAGACGACGATGAAGTTGTTCGAGTTCGGTCAGATCAGCCCCGATCCTTGCCTCCTCGACCGCCTCCCGCCATTCCATTTGCTCCATGAGGAACTCAGGTGCCATGACGGTGTTGGTCTCGGCGCCCACATCCTTGCCCGCAAGCTCGAGCATGTAACGTGCCCGGGCCATGGGTTTGCACAAGGTGCGATAGGCCTCGTTGACACGAGTGGCCCACTGCATGGCAATCCTTTTCTCCGAGTCCGAACGATGGGCATGGCGATCAGGATGCACCTGAGACTGGCGATCCAGATATGCCTGCTCAAGTCGCTCCATCTCGATGCCGAAGCGTCGTGGCAGACCGAACAGGGCAAAAAAGTCTTGCTGCAGCTCGCTGCCGACGCCCGACAGATCACTCATACGTTGAAACTCTCGCCGCAACCACACTCGTCCTTGACGTTCGGGTTGTTGAACTTGAAGCCCTCGTTGAGACCTTCGCGAACGAAATCGAGCTCGGTGCCATCGAGGTAAGGCAGGCTCTTCGGGTCGATAAGCACCTTAAGTCCATGGCTCTCGAACACGATGTCGTCGTCTTCCGCACTATCAGCGAACTCGAGCTTGTACGCCATGCCCGAGCAGCCAGACGTTCTCACGCCCAGACGAATACCGATACCCTTGCCGCGCTTCTCGATATAACGGGAAACGTGACCGGCGGCAGAATCAGACAGGGTGATAGCCATGATGCAACTCCTTACTCGCCTTCGCCTGAACGCTTCTTGTAGTCGGCGACAGCCGCCTTGATTGCGTCTTCGGCAAGGATGGAACAGTGAATTTTCACCGGCGGCAACGCCAGTTCTTCGGCGATGGCAGTGTTCTTGATTTCCAGCGCCTGGTCCAGGGTCTTGCCCTTGACCCATTCGGTCACCAGGGAGCTGGATGCAATCGCCGAACCGCAGCCATAGGTCTTGAACTTGGCGTCTTCAATCACGCCGTCCTTGCCGACCTTGATCTGCAGTTTCATCACGTCACCACAGGCCGGGGCGCCGACCATACCGGTGGCTACACCCTCTTCTTCCTTGTCAAAGGAACCCACGTTGCGCGGATTTTCGTAGTGGTCCAGAACTTTATCGCTATATGCCATGACTTTGACTCCTTGCTATCAGTGGGCGGCCCACTGAACCGTATTCAGATCGATGCCTTCCTGCACCATTTCCCAGAGCGGCGAGAGCTCACGCAGCTTGCCGATCTTCTGGTGCAGCAGCTCGATGGTGAAATCGACTTCCTCTTCCGTGGTAAAGCGGCCGATCGAAAAGCGGATGGAACTGTGCGCCAACTCGTCATTCCGCCCCAGCGCACGCAGCACATAGGACGGCTCGAGACTGGCTGATGTACAGGCCGAACCACTCGAAACGGCAATGTCCTTGATCGCCATGATCAGGGATTCACCTTCCACGTAATTGAAAGAGATATTCAGGTTGTGAGGCACACGGTGTTCGACATCACCATTGATGTAGGTTTCCTCGATTTCCGTCAGCCCGTTCATGAGACGGTCGCGAAGCATGCGCACACGCTCGTTCTCCACCGCCATTTCCTCGCGAGCAATGCGGAAGGCCTCACCCATGCCCACGATCTGATGCGTTGCCAGCGTACCTGAGCGCATCCCACGCTCATGACCACCGCCGTGCATCTGGGCGATCAGGCGCACACGCGGCTTGCGCCGAACATAGAGCGCACCGATGCCTTTCGGCCCGTACGTCTTGTGGGCGGAGAACGACATGAGATCAACCTTCAGTTTCTGGAGATCGATCTCCACCTTGCCGGTCGCCTGCGCAGCATCCACATGGAACACGATGCCACGTTCGCGACATAGCTCACCGATCTCTTCGATCGGCTGGATCACGCCGATTTCGTTATTCACGAACATCACCGAGATGACGGTGGTATCGGGGCGAATCGCTGCCTTGAGCGCGTCCATGTCGATCAGACCGTCTTCCTTGACATCCAGGTAGGTTGCTTCGAAGCCTTGGCGTTCGAGCTCCCGCACCGTATCGAGCACAGCCTTGTGCTCGGTCTTGACGGTGATGATGTGCTGGCCCTTGCTCTGATAGAACTGCGCAGCCCCCTTGATCGCCAGGTTGTTCGACTCGGTCGCACCGGAGGTCCAGACGATTTCCTTCGGATCGGCATTGACCAGGGCCGCAACTTCAGCCCGCGCCTCCTCGACCGCCTTGTCCGCCTCCCAGCCGTAGGCGTGCGAGCGACTCGCCGGATTGCCGAAGTGCTCCACGAGGTAGGGAATCATCTTGTCGGCAACGCGCGGGTCGACCGGCGTCGTGGCCGAGTAGTCGAGGTAAATCGGAAACTTCATCTTTTTCTCTCCAAAACGGCACCACCGGGCGCCCGTCAATTCATCAATTCTATTCAACCGTGACCGCTCTTAGGCCCCGAAGTGCATCCACTTGCACGCGCAGCACGTCGATAAAACGTGTCATGTCCGACCGAGTCGTACTCATGCCGGTACTCACCCGCACCGCGTTACGCGCCGTATTGGGCTCAACACCCATGGCAAGCAGCGTTTTCGACGGCTCAGGATCGGCACTCGAACAGGCAGACCCGCTCGCACATGCAAAACCCTCCCGATCCAGCTTGCCGACCAGGGTTTCACCGTCGATACCGGCAAAAGCAAAAAAAGTCGTCCCCGCAAGTCGAGGTGCAGCGCGACCGAAAATCGTAGCCCCGAGTGACGCGAGCGCATTGTCCAGTTCATCCCGAAGCACAGCCTGTCGCTGCATCTCGCTGTCGCGACGTGCCACGGCGAGTTCGCAGGCCTTGCCGAATCCAACGATGGCCGCCACGTTCTCGGTCCCTGAACGCAAACCCCGCTCCTGACCACCACCCGCGATCAACGGCGCCAGATCGACCCGCTTGTCCACAATCAGCGCGCCCGCACCCAGCGGCCCGTAAATCTTGTGGGCCGAGATGCTCATCGCATTCACACCCAGAGCACGAAAATCAACCGGCAACTTGCCGAGTGCCTGGACGGCGTCGGTATGCATCCATACGCCTGCTGCTCGTGCCGCAGCGGCAATCTCGTCAACCGGTTGAATCACACCCGTTTCATTGTTGGCGAGCATGACCGACACCATCCGCGGACCGGTGGCCAGTGCCCGCTCGACGTCAGACATATTGATGACACCCTGAGCGTCTACACCCACGGTTTCCATCGCCCAACCGGCTCTTGTCAGTTGTCGGGCCGGCTCGCGCACACAGGGGTGCTCAAGTCGGGAAATCACGACCACACCAGGTTTCGTCGTTGCAGCCACACCCTTCAGAAAAAGGTTGTTCGCCTCTGAGCCGCCACTGGTAAAAACGACTTCTGTCTTGTGAGCACCAACCGCCGCTGCCACCTGAGCGCGGGCAGCCTCAATGGCAGAGCGAGCCTGACGCCCGTACTCGTGACGGCTCGACGCATTGCCGAAGCGTCCATCCAGGTAAGGCAGCATCACTTCACGCACCGCAGGATCGAGCGGCGTCGTCGCGTTGTGATCGAGGTAGGTCGGCGCAAACACGAGCAATCCCTCAGGCGGCCACGGAAGCCCCGTCGGCACGGCTCTCACGCTTGTCCTTGAGGACAGCGATCTTCGAAGCCCGAGCATGCTGCTGCTCGACCAGACCCTTCAACGTCACTGAGTCGAGATACTCGAACATGCGCTTGTTCAGGTTGGTCCAAAGATCGTGCGTCATGCACACATGTTCGTCGTGGCAGTTGCCTTTGCCGCCGCACTGTGTGGCATCAAGTGGCTCATCCACCGCCACGATGATGTCGGCGACCGTGATGTCCGTCATACCCCGAGCCAGCGTGTAGCCACCACCCGGGCCGCGTACGCTTGACACAAGCTCATGGCGGCGCAGCTTGCCGAACAACTGCTCCAGGTAAGACAGGGAGATGCTCTGACGCTCTGCGATACCTGCCAAGGTCACGGGACCACCGTCTTGCCTGAGCGCAAGATCGATCATCGCTGTCACTGCAAAACGGCCTTTCGTGGTCAGTCTCATCGAGTACCCTCTCGTCAATACCTGAACAATTGACTCAACTATATAGTACCCGACTAAAGCAATCAACTATTCGCGTGATTGCGTGAGTCAATCCACCATCTTGCTCAGGCGCTCGGCATCAAGGTTGTCACAGCGCTTCTCTTCGTCATCAAGCGAAATGCCCGCCGCCTCAAGGCGACACAGCAATGCCTCAAGACGGCGATCGGTATCAACGGCATGATCGAGCAGACCGTGGAATGCCTTGGCCAGTGGATCATCCATGTCGCGCGTGACACCGTAGGCCGAGAACCCCATCTGCTCGGCTCTCTGGGCGCGCTCGTCATCTTTCGAACGATCCAGAACCCGCGCCGGGTTGCCCACCGCAGTGGCCCCTTCCGGCACCGGTTTGACCACCACGGCATTTGATCCCACCTTGGCACCGTCACCGACAGTGAAGCCCCCCAGCACCTTGGCGCCCGCGCCGATCACGACCCCACGCCCCAGCGTCGGATGGCGCTTTTCACCCCGATAGAGTGAAGTACCCCCCAGGGTTACCCCCTGGTAGATCGTGCAATCGTCCCCGACTTCTGCCGTCTCCCCGATCACGACACCAAAACCGTGGTCGATGAAAACACGCCGACCGATCACCGCACCCGGGTGAATCTCGATACCGGTGAGAAACCGGCTGACATGACTGATGAACCGACCGAGCCAGAACCAGCCGCGAGTCCATGCACCGTGGGCAAAGCGATGAAAGAAGAGCGCATGGATGCCTGGATAACAGGTGAGCACCTCCAGGGTCGAACGGGCGGCGGGGTCGCGGCTTCGAACACTGGCGATATCTTCACGCAAACGGCTGAACATTGAGGGCTCCGTATCGTTGTTCTTGTCCGGCACACGGCGGCCGGATAATTTCCGACTATTTTAATCGACTTTTTTATCCAGCGCACTGAGGATGCCGCGCAGAATCCCTACCTCTTCGCGCTCGAGTCGAACCCGTCCGAAGAGCCGCCGGATGCGCGTCATGAGCTTGCGCGGGTTGGCTGGATCATGGAAACCGCTGCGAACCATCGCAGCCTCCAGATGACCATAGAACCCTTCAACATCGTCAAAGCTTGCAGGCTGACCCAAACCATCGGGCGCTTCACCTCGTGAAGACAGCGCCATGCGCATCTCGTAGCACAGGATCTGAACGGCCGAAGCGAGATTCAGCGAGCTGTATTCCGGGTTGGTCGGAATCATCACCGGCAGGTGACACAAGGCCAGTTCTTCATTCGACAAGCCACTCGTTTCATTTCCGAATACGAGGGCAACATCACCGTGCTGTGCGTACTGCCCAACCTCGACAGCCGCCTCTCTGGACCACTGCATCGGAAGAGAAAGCTCTCGCCGGCGCGCGGTCATGGCAGCGGCAAAGACAGTGCCCTCGAGCGCCTCTTCAAGCGTTTCGACGACACGAGCGTTTTCGAGTACATCCGTCGCACCTGACGCCCGTGCGGTGGCAACTTCACTCGGGAAGGCATGAGGAGAGACCAACACCAGCTGACTCAGGCCCATAGTTTTCATGGCGCGGGCTGCGCCCCCGATATTGCCTGGATGGCTGGTGCGGGTCAGCACCACGCGAACGCGATCAAGCACAGTGGGGCCTTTCATATTAGAATTCGAGGTTTTCATTTTTCAGCGAACAGGCATGTCATCCTGTCGCATCGGACTGCAATGCACCCCACGCTCTCCATTGCCATCAAGGCAGCGCGCCGCGCCGGCAACACCATCAACCGCAACGCCAATGACGTGGACCGGATTCGCGTCGAGGCCAAAGCGGCCAACGACTTCGTCACCGAGGTGGATCGCGCCGCAGAAGCCGCGATCATCGAGACCTTACTCGACGCCTATCCGGGGCACGGCATTCTAGCAGAAGAGTCGGGCATCTCCGCCGGCAACCCGGACAGCGAATTCCAGTGGATTATCGACCCGCTCGATGGCACGACCAACTTCATCCACGGGTTTCCTCAGTACGCCGTGTCGATCGCGCTGACAAAAAACGGCGTGCTTGATCAGGCAGTGGTTTACGACCCCACGCGCAACGAGTTGTTCACCGCCTCGAAAGGCGCAGGGGCAACGCTCAACGAACGTCGCATTCGCGTCTCGCGCCGTACGAAACTCGCCGAGTCGCTGATCGCCACTGGCTTCCCGTTCCGCGAATTCGACCACGTGGACGCTTACCTGGCCATGTTCAAGGACATCTGTCAGAAAACGGCCGGCATTCGCCGTCCGGGCTCTGCCGCACTCGACCTGTGCTATGTCGCCTGCGGCCGTGTGGACGGCTTCTGGGAAATGGGCCTGTCGCCCTGGGACATGGCAGCGGGCGCGCTGATCATTCAGGAAGCGGGCGGACTGATCAGCGATCTTGCGGGCGAGTCGGACTACCTCAAGACCGGTAACTTGGTCGCCGGGACACCCAAGGTCTTCGGTCAGATGCTCCCCATCATCCAGTCGCACCGGCCCGAAGGCGTCACGGCCTGATTCTCGCCCGCTTATGACGAAATCCACCCTCCGACCACTCGATGGGCACACGCCCATGATGCAGCAGTACATCACGCTCAAGAACGAGTATCCAGAACTGCTGCTGTTCTACCGGATGGGCGATTTCTACGAACTGTTTTTTGAAGACGCCGAAAAAGCCGCACGCCTGCTCGACATCACGCTGACAACCCGCGGCAAGTCCGCTGGCGAACCGATCAAGATGGCCGGGGTGCCGCACCATGCTATCGAGCAGCACTTGGCGCGCTTGGTCAAGCTCGGCGAATCCGTCGTGATTGCTGAGCAAGTCGGCGAACCTGGTGCCACCAAAGGCCCCATGGAAAGGGCCGTTTCGCGCATCGTCACTCCCGGCACGCTCACCGACGCCGCCCTGCTCGACGACCGTCGCGATGCATTGCTGCTTGCGCTCCACCTCAATCGGGGCCGTCTCGGGCTGGCGTGGCTGAATCTGGCCAATGGCGATTTGCGCGCGCTCGAATGCGCCCCGGAGCAACTCCAGGCTCAAATTGAACGACTGCGACCGGCAGAAGTCCTGATTTCCGACGCCCTCAAGCTCCCGCTGATTCACACGCTCGCGCCGGCAACAAAAAAGTTGCCTGACTGGCAGTTCGACACCGACAACGGACGGCGCCAGCTGACCGAACACTTTGGCACGCGCGACCTGAGTGGCTTCAATGCCGACGAAATGACGGTGGCCCTGGCCGCACTCGACGCCCTGTATGGCTACGCGAGCAGCACCCAGCAGCAAAGCCTTGGCCATGTCACCGGGCTGCGTGTCGAGTCGGAGTCCGAGTTCATTCGTATCGACGCCGCCACCCGCCGCAATCTTGAGTTGACCGAGACACTTCGCGGCGAGGCCTCACCGACCCTGCTCTCCAGCCTCGACACCTGCGTGACCAGCATGGGTTCGCGCTGGTTGCGCCACGCCATTCACCATCCGCTGCGCAACCGTCAGCACGTGTCAGACCGCCACGCTGCGGTTGCGGAACTCCTGGGTGACGCGGGCGATGGAGTCGGCGGTGTCATCCGGTCGCACATGCGTGGCATCGCCGATGTCGAACGGATTACCGCTCGTATCGCACTGCGTTCGGCACGCCCGAGAGATCTGTCCTCGTTGCGCGATACGCTCAACACAGTGCCCCGGATCGTCGCCGAACTCGAACTGGCACAGGCCCCGCTGCTGGTGCAGCTTCGGGAAGCACTCATACCCCCCGCCGAGAGCATGTCGCTTCTGACGCGTGCCATTGCGCCCGAGCCGTCGACTGTCCTGCGCGACGGTGGCGTAATTGCAGAAGGCTACGACGAAGAACTCGACGAATTACGCAACATCCAGGCGAACTGCGGCGAATTCCTCATGGCGCTCGAGACCCGTGAGCGCGAGCGTACGGGGATCGCGACGCTGAAGGTCGAGTACAACCGGGTGCACGGCTTTTACATCGAGATCGGCAAGACCCATTCCGAGAAAGTACCGGACGACTACCGCCGACGTCAGACACTCAAGAACGCCGAGCGCTACATCACCCCGGAACTCAAGAGTTTCGAAGACAAAGCGCTATCAGCGCAGGAACGTGCCTTGAGCCGCGAGAAGCTGCTCTATGAGCAGATTCTCGACGTACTCGGCGCTGAGATTCCGCCACTCCAGCAAGTGGCGCGCGCACTGGCCACCCTCGACGGTCTTGCCGCGCTCAGCGAAGTAGCCGCGCGTCACGACTACCGATGCCCGGTACTTTCCGACCAGCCGGGCATTCGCATCGAAGGGGGTCGCCATCCGGTGGTCGAACGCCAGGTGGACGAGTTCATCGCCAACGGCTGCCGCCTCTCGCCAACCCGGCGCATGCTGATGATCACCGGCCCGAACATGGGCGGTAAATCGACCTTCATGCGCCAGGTGGCCCTGATTACGCTGATGGCCCACATCGGCAGTTTCGTCCCGGCCGATGAGGCTCACATCGGGCCGATCGACGCCATCTTCACCCGCATCGGCGCGTCCGACGACCTGGCCTCGGGCCGCTCGACCTTCATGGTCGAGATGACCGAAGCGGCGGCCATCCTCAACGGTGCCACCGAAAACTCGCTGGTGCTCATGGACGAAATCGGCCGTGGCACCTCGACGTTCGATGGTCTCGCACTGGCCTTTGCCATTGCGCGCCACCTGCTCGAAAAGACCCGCAGCCTGACGCTGTTCGCCACCCACTACTTCGAACTGACACGCCTGAACGGCGACTACCCCGAATGCGCAAACGTCCATCTCGATGCCGTCGAGCATGGCCATCGCATCGTGTTTCTGCATGCACTTGAAGAGGGCCCTGCCAGTCAGAGCTACGGGATCGAAGTGGCGGCACTCGCCGGCATCCCGGCTGCGGTTGTTCGCGATGCTCGCCGCCGTCTTCGTGCCCTGGAAAATCGCGAGGTCGGCAGCGACTCCCAGCCTGATCTGTTTGCAGCACTGCCCGTCGAAGAGCCTGAGGCACCTGCCCACCCGGCCGTTGCTGCCCTGGCCGACCTGGACCCGGATGACATGAGCCCGCGCGAAGCGCTTGAGCAACTGTACGCGCTCAAGCGTCTCGTCAAGATGTAATGGGCCGCGCGCTCTTTCTTGCCGTTGTCACCTGCTGGACCCTGACGGCCAATGCGTGGCATTTCGATCTCATCGGCGACACGCCCTACTCCGACTTCGAACGCACACACCTGCCGTCGATGCTCGCCGAGATCAGCGCCGATGACCCCGCGTTTGTCGTTCATGTGGGCGATATCAAGGCCGGTAGCGCGCGCTGTGACACTTCATTGTTCGAAGACCGGCGATCACTCTTCGACACGCTCAACCGCCCTTTAATCTATCTGCCCGGTGACAACGACTGGACCGACTGCCGTCGCAAGAACAACGGGGCCTACGACCCGATGGAGCGCCTTGAGGTTTTACGCCACATCTTCTTCGACGCATCACGCCCGCTTGGCGGTCAAACCCTCAATGCCGAGTCTCAACAGGGCTTTCCAGAGAACCGCCGCTGGCAGAAGGACGGCATCGTGTTTGTCACGGTGCATCTGGTGGGCAGTTACGACAACTATGACTCACCTCGAGAACACCGCAAGCGGAGCAACGCCGGCCGCACCTGGCTGAACGCGGCGGCAACACTCGCCAATGACCGGCAGGCGCGGGCTCTGGTCATTTTTGCCCATGGCGACCCGCACTTCAAAGCGTACGCCGCCGGGAAGGCCAACAAAGCCTATCTCCCGTTTCTGAACCTGCTGCGCGCCATCGCCGGGCAGGCCAGCCATCAGGTGATCTTCGTGCATGGCGACAGCCACAACCAGATGATTGACCAACCGCTGCTCCGCGCCGACGGTACCCCGATCGACAACTTCACCCGGGTGCAAAGCTTCGGCTACCCATTCATGGGCTGGGTGCGATTCTCGGTCACGGATGATCCCGCGCACCCCCTGCAGATCGAGCCTCGCGTGTGGGCACCCGACGACGATTTCTGAACTGAGATTTATGGACAACCCCATCGACATTCGCGAAGAAGGTGGCGTGCGCTACCTGCATTTCGGCACTGACTGGGTGCAGGGCGCGATGCGCATTCGCACGCCATTCGCGCTCGAACTGGCTTATACCCGCGAAATGCTCACGGCACTCTTGCTGCATGATGGCCCATGGCCCCGCCGCATTCTGTCGATCGGCCTCGGCGCCGGATCACTGGCGAAATTCATCTACCGCAAACTGCCCGATTCACATCACACCATCGTCGAAATCGAACCACGGGTCGCCGCAATTGCGCAAAGCTGTTTCAATCTGCCACGCCCGGACAGCCGCATGGCACTGGAGATCGAGGACGGCCTCGCGTTCATGGAACACACCACCGATCAGTGGGATCTGGTGCTTCTCGACGCCTACGATCACGACGTCAAGACAGGACCATTTACGTCGATTGATTTCTACCGCACAGTGAAATCCAGGCTGAGTGACCAGGGCGTCTTGTCGATCAACCTGTTCAACCGGGCGCGGCGCTATGAAAGCACCACGTCCCGACTGGGTTACGCGTTCGATGACCGGGCCATTCATTTTCCCTCCACCGACGAAGGAAACTACATCGGCCTGGCGTTCAACGGCGAACGGGTGCAGAGCGACGAAGCCACCCTTCGGACGCGCGCCGAGGTGCTCAAGGAAGACACCGGACTGGATCTGCGCCCGGTGATTGCGCGCCTGCTCAGTGCCGGCAACGCGCGCCACGGAAAACTGGATCTGTAGACTATTCGGCGGGAGCCTCTGCAGGCTCCGGGAGTAACCACATGCACGCCCCTTTTGTGGCCTTGGCGATCTCGGACAGCACGTCGTTGTGTGCCTGCAATTCGTCATCCGACGCACGAACGACGCGCAAGGGCGCACGATTACTCAGATCGACACCACCGGCCACGTTGTCGGCCGGACCGTCATCGTCATCAAGCCCGATGATGAGACTCTCCTGCCCGCGCGTCATCGCCAGATAGACTTCCGCCAGCAACTCGGCATCGAGCAAAGCGCCGTGTAGCGTACGCCGCGCATTGTCGATTTCGTAGCGATCGCACAAGGCGTCGAGGGTGGCCTTTTTACCCGGGTTCATCTCCTTGGCCATCTTGAGCGTATCGATCACCCCGCCACAAATGACGTTCAGTCGATCGCGATTGAGCAGCCCAAGCTCGTTATCAAGAAAACCCACGTCAAAGGCCGCGTTGTGGATCACCAACTCGCCATCGCGAACGAAATCCTCAAACTCCGCCACGACATCCTTGAAGCGCGGTTTGTCTGCGAGAAATTCGTTGGTGATGCCATGCACCTCGATCGCGCCAATGTCGATTTCGCGATCCGGGTTGATGTAGACGTGATAGTGGCGCCCGGTCAGCTTGCGATCGACCAGCTCCACACAGCCGATCTCGATGACGCGATCACCATTGCGCCACTCCAGCCCCGTCGTTTCCGTATCCAGTACGATTTGTCTCATTGCAGCCTGTCCAATCCTTTTCAGGCGCGCGACTTTGCGCGAATGTCATCGACGCCCTGACGCGCCAGCGCGTCGGCGCGCTCGTTTTCCACATGTCCGGCGTGGCCCTTGACCCAGACCCACTCCACTTCGTGAGCCGCCTGAGCCTCATCCAGTGCTTTCCACAGATCGGCATTCTTCACCGGTTTTCTGGCCGCCGTCATCCAGCCCTTTTTCTTCCAGCCGTGAATCCACTCGGAAATCCCTTTTTGCACGTACTGGCTGTCGGTATGGACACGTGCCTTTACCGGTCGTTTGAGCGTCTCGAGCGCGCGGATGACCGCGAGCAGTTCCATGCGGTTGTTGGTGGTATCGGGCTCGCCACCGTACAAGGTCTTTTCATGTTCGCCCGAACGCAGGATCGCCCCCCAGCCCCCCGGACCGGGATTGCCGCTGCACGCACCATCGGTAAATATTTCGACCAGTTCAGTCATTCATGTTCCTGTAACCATTGACGACCCGGCGCCCTCGCTGGGTCACGGGCGCAAGCGCCTTGACGGCCGCCTTCTTCGTTCGCCACTTGGGCTGTATGAGTCGCATTCCATGCACGCGCTTGATGGCGTGCATCATGTAAACACCGCCACATACCGGCCACCATCGTTGCCCGGCCTTGTCCATGAAGCGGAATCGTTCAATCCACTTGGCCTGCGCCATGGGCGGCGCATAGACGCCAAAACGTCCACTTCGTGCGTCGAAGCTCAACAACTCGAGCCAATCCTTGAGCCGCCCCACCGACAGGTAATGCCCGCGCCATGGAAAGTGAATGCGCTGACGTTTGGTGAGTCGGCGCAAGCCCCACAGGCTCGCCGGATTGAAACCAGAGATGATCAGCTGCCCTTCAGGCACCAGTATTCGCTCGACCTCACGCAACACCTGATGCGGATTGGCCGAAAAACCGAGCACATGCGGCAACAGAACCAGATCCACACTGCCGGACTCGAAAGGAAGTGCTTCGGGCAAGGCAAAAACGTCGCCTTCCTTGGCCGCACCGTGCCCGGGCGCCGCACACATGTGATGGGCCGGGATGCGATTGTTGCGCAGAAAATCGAATTGGGTCATGCCCACCTGCACGGCGTGGTAACCGAACATATCGGATACCATGTCGTCAAAACACGCGGCCTCCCAGCCCATGACGTACTGGCCGACAGGCGATTCGAGCCATCGGTCGAGGTCCTGGACTTGCTCGGCAGGTGTCAGTGGACGTTTTTGAGGAGACATGATGATGCAGATAGTTCCGATCCCGGCTTTCAACGACAACTATATCTGGTTGATGCACGATGGACGCAACGCGCTCATGGTCGATCCGGGCGACGCGAAGCCCGTGCAGGATTTTATCGTGCAAAACGATCTGACGCTCCGCGCAATTCTCATCACCCATCATCACATGGACCACACCGGTGGATTGCCGGCGTTCGCACAACAGTGCCCGGTGTTCGGCCCAAGCACCGAAATGATCACCGGCGTCACGCAACCGGTTCATGAAGGTGATGAAATCCGGATACCTCACATGGAGGTCACATTCAGGGTACTCGACATGCCCGGACATACGCTCGGTCACGTGGCGTACGTCGGGCCGGATCTGGTGTTCTGTGGCGACACGCTTTTCAGTGCCGGCTGCGGGCGCCTATTCGAAGGGTCTCCCGCCCAGATGCGCGACTCGCTCACCAAACTGGCACAGCTGCCGCCGTCGACGCGAGTGTTCTGCACCCATGAATACACCCTGGCCAATCTCGCCTTTTCGCAAGCGGCCGAACCGGATAACCCGGACAGGGACGAATGGCTTGCCCGGTGCCAGCGGCTCAGAGCGGAAGGCAAACCGACCCTGCCGACAACAATCGGCCTTGAGCGCAAGATCAATCCGTTCCTGCGCGTCCAGGAGCCGAGCCTGATCGAAGGCCTCAGCGGCTATGTCGGCCACGTGCCGAAAGATCCGGCTCATGCCTTTGCCGCGCTGAGGGAATGGAAAAACAATTTCTGAACGACCGTTGAGCGCCGGCAGAGGTTTGATAACCCTCGGGCACCCGCCCCGTTTCAGCGATCGGCGCTCTTGATTGCAAACTGCGCGGCCGGTTTGAGCTGCGCCACGCTGATCCGGTTGCGACCACCCTTCTTCGCTTCATACAGGGCCTGGTCGGCGCAATCGAGCAGCCAGCCTTCGCTCAACTCATCGTCTTCTGGCCCGGGGTAAGCCGTCGCCACACCCACGCTGACGGTCAGCACCTCATGACCATTCGAATAGGCATGAGGGAGCGCTAACGACTCGATGCCGGCACGCATGGCTTCCGCGACACGGAAAGCACCAACCGCGTTGGTCTCCGGCAGCACAACGACAAACTCCTCACCGCCAAACCGCGCCACCAGATCGCCTGGGCGCTTGATCTGCTCCTCAAGCGCCTTGGCCACCGTGATGAGACATTCATCACCGGCCTGATGACCATAACCGTCGTTGTACTGCTTGAAGCAGTCCACATCGATCATCATGACGGACAAGGGCAGCCGATTGCGGCGCGCACGCTGCCACTCGCGCTTGGTGGTCTCATCGAAACTGCGGCGATTGGCAATGCCCGTCAGACCGTCAACCGAGGTCAGCCGCGTGAGCTCCCGATTGGCTTCGTCGAGACGACGCGTGAGCACCACCAGTGAATACCGCATCTGGGCCAGTCGCTGCATGGCCCGCACCTTGGCTGCCAGCACGACTTCGGAGACCGGTTTGATCAGGTAATCGTCGCCGCCCACCTCGATACCGTGCTCGAGATCCTTGTCACCGGTCTTGGCGGTCAGAAAGATGATGGGCGTCCATTCACCGTCCCGTTCAAGCTGACGAATGCGACGCGCCACGGCAAAGCCGTCGAGCCCCGGCATGATCACGTCCAGCAGGATCATGTCCGGCTTCCAGCTCTTGAACTCTTTGAGACCCGCCTCACCGTCGGTCACATGACGCGTCTCCAGCCCGAGTTTATCGAGTTGGTGTAGCACCACCGTGGCGCTTGTCATCGTGTCTTCGATCAGTAGAACTTTCATCGGCCGGGGCGTTGTTCTCGAATTGGCGCCATTATTGCACCGATCCGAAACCATGTCGGTGGAAATAGGCGTCTAATTACCAACCAATCCGCGCGTTTGACCCAACTGAGCGACCCACCTAGAATCGCCCGCCAGATGCCAAGCATAAGAGTTCGTCATTTCCTGTTGATCGGCCTCACCTATATCGTGAGTCATATTCCGACTCCCGCCTGGGCACAGTCGGGTGGTCAGGGACTGAGCATGAGCTCTCCCCGTGTGGTCCAAATGGAGCCGCCCGACGATTCGGTGGTCACCGTGGATCTGACCCACAAGGCTGCAGATCTCTGGGATCGTATCCGCCGCGGCTTCGGCATGCCCGACCTGGTCGCTGACGAAGTCACCAACCGACAGATTCAGTACCTTGCACATCCCGCGGCCTTGTCGCGCCTCTTTCATCGCAGTTATCGCTACCTGTATCACATCGTCGACGAGCTCGAAGCACGCGGCCTGCCCACCGAAATTGCGCTCCTGCCACTGGTCGAAAGCGGCTTCGATCCCATGGCCTACTCGTCATCGCGAGCGGCCGGGCTCTGGCAATTCATTCCATCGACCGGACGCTATTTCAATCTGCGTCAGAACGAATGGATCGACGAGCGCCGCGACATCATTGCCTCGACCGATGCCGCTCTGGATTACCTGGAGCGGATCTACGACATGCACGGCGACTGGCACCTCGCGCTCGCCTCCTACAACGCCGGCGAAGGCACAGTGCTCAGGGCGCGCAAAGCGAACGAAGCCAAAGGATTGCCGACCGACTACCTCAGCCTCGATCTGCGCAAGGAAACCCGAGACTACATTCCAAAGCTCCAGGCGCTGAAGAACATCATTGCCCGTCCCGAGCTGTTCGGCATCGAGCTACCGCACGTACCGAACCGGATCTACTTCGACATGATCGACACGCCTCCCGGGGTCGATCTGGCACTGGTTGCCCGCCTGACTGAAACGCCGCTGGACGAACTGGTCGCACTCAACCCCGCCTACCGGAAACCGGTCATCCCCGAAGGCAAACACCAGTTGATTCTGCCCGCAGACAAGGTCGAGGTCTTCAAAGCCCGGCTGGACGAAGCACAGCCGCGGTGGAAGACCTATCAGCTTCAGCGGAAAGACTCGCTTCAGGTAATCGCCAAACGCTTCGGCCTGACGCTCACCCAGCTGTTGCAGATCAACGGACTGGATTCAAGCCGAAAGGCGAAGCCGGGCATGACGCTGCTGGTGCCCGCCGGGGCCGACGTAAGCGAAGTCCTGCCGCTGAGCGAGCTGATCCCGGACATGCCCACCGAAGAAGACATCCGCAATGCCGGCAAGGGCAAAAAACGGCGCTGACTAGGCGCCGTCGAGCTGCTCCCGGACGCGATGGCAGCGCACATAGCCGCCTTCGGGTAATGGCGTCTCGTCCGGATAGGTCTGCCGACACAACTCGTCCGCCATGCTGCAGCGCGGATGAAAATGGCACCCGGATGGCGGGTGGATCGGCGACGGCAGTTCCACAACCCGAGCCACCGGATTGCCAATGGTCTCGGGCCCCGCAGCATCGGTCGTCAACACCGCGTCGAGCAGCATGCGAGTGTAGGGATGCTGTGCATTTCGCAGAACCTGCTCGGTACTCCCGTACTCGACGATTCGCCCCAGGTACATCACCGCGACGTCATGAGCCAGAAAATCAACCACCGCGATGTTGTGCGTAATGAACAGATAGGCGATGCCTTGAGCCTGTTGCAACTCACGCATGAGATTGAGAATCTGCGCTTGCACGGAAACGTCGAGCGCACTGGTCGGCTCGTCACAGACGATGACTGCCGGCGACACGGACAGCGCCCGAGCCAACGCGATACGCTGCCGTTGACCGCCCGAAAAGGCATGGGGAAAACGCTCACGCATCTGCGGCGACAACCCGACCCGCTGCAATAGCGTATCAAAGTAATCGCGTCGCTCGGCAGGCGTTTGCTTGATACCCAGGGCGCTCATGCCTTCGGCAATGATGTCGCCGACGCGCATGCGAGGGTTCAAAGAAGCGAACGGGTCCTGAAAAACCATCTGCACCTGACGGCGCAACGGTCGCAAGGCCGCGCCACGGCGATGCACTTGCTCTTCTCCATCGAGGCGGACCGAGCCACCCGTGGGTCGTATGAGTTGCATCAAAGCCTTGCCCGCGGTCGTCTTTCCGCAGCCAGACTCTCCCACCAGCGCCAGCGTACGCGCCGCCTTGAGCGTGAGAGAAACGCCGTCAACCGCTCTGACATGGCCGACCACTCGCTTGAGCACGCCCTTCCGGACCGGAAAATGGACCTTGAGCCCCTCAACGACCAACTCGGCTCTCTGCCCTGTTTCTCTCGACGGTTCCGTCGGCAGAACGGTTTGAACATTCGCCGTTGGCTCACCCCGAGGCGCACCCTCTGCATAGAGGTGGCACCGCACACGACGCGCTTCTACCTGATGCCACTGCGGCAGCTGAGTGTCGCAATGAGCCATGCGCGACGGACAGCGATCAGCGAACCGGCACCCTGAGAAGGAACGATCCAGCGTCGGAACGATCCCGGGTAGCGTCTCCAGTGCCTGGCCCCGGCGCGAAGCATCGGGAACTGCCGCGAACAGCTTCTTGGAATACGGATGGAGCGGCGCGTCAAAAAATGCGTCGCGCCGCCCGGTCTCGACGAGCTCCCCCGCATACATGACCCCCACCTCATGCGCCATGCGCGCCACCACGCCGAGATCGTGCGTAATCAGCAGCATCGACATGCCCCGATCGCGCTGAAGTGCGACCAGCAAATCGAGGACCTGCGCCTGCAAGGTCACATCAAGCGCAGTCGTGGGCTCGTCGGCGATCAACACGTCCGGCTCGCCGGCCAGCGCCATCGCAATCATCACCCGTTGTTTCATGCCACCGGAGAACTGGAACGGATAATCGTCCAGTCGGGCATCGGCATCCGGAATGCCGACGGCAGCCAGCAAACGTGACGCCTCCTGGCGAGCCGCGCGGCCGGTCAGACCGCGATGGCGCGAGAGGACCTCGGCAATCTGCGAGAAAACCGTCATCACCGGATTCAGACTGGTTGCAGGCTCCTGAAAGATCATGCCCATACGACCACCGCGCACCGCGCGCATTCGGGCTTCCGACTGGGACAGCACGTCCAGGGAGCCCAGTGCGATCGACGACCCGCCGCAGATGCGTCCACTCGCAGGCAATAGCCGCATTAAGGCGAGCGCTGTCATCGACTTTCCGCATCCGGACTCACCCAGCAAGGCCATGGTTTCGCCGGCGCGCACATCGAAGCTCACATCGTCGACAGGGCGAATCGGTCGTTCAGCCGAGATATCGACCGTGAGATTGCGAACGGTCAGCGCATGCGTTTGCGACGATGGCATGAGATCGGATGGTGGTTGTTCATGTCTGTGAGCTTAAAACAAAACGGGCCGCTGACGCGGCCCGCTTCGATACGGAAGATGAAATCTCAGTGATGGTGACCACCGGGGCCATGCACGTGACCATGAGAGAGCTCTTCGGCAGTGGCATCGCGCACATCGTCGATGGTCAGATCAAAGATTAGCGCCACGCCTGCCAGCGGATGGTTGCCATCCACAACGACTTTTCCATCGGCGATGTCGGTAATCCGGTACAGGATTTCGTCCTCACCATCTTCGGTGACACGCTCGAAGCTCATGCCGACTTCGATGTTCTCGGGAAACAAGGTGCGGTCTTCGATCAGAACCATGTTTTCGTCGTAGTCGCCGAAAGCATCTTCAGGCTGCAGCTTCAGGGTCAGGTTCTCACCCTTGTTCTTGCCATGCAGCGCCTCTTCGATCGCCGAGAAGATGCCATCGTAACCACCGTGCAGATAGACCAGCGGGTGATGGCCGTCATCGACCACGTTCCCATCCGGATCCTTGACGGAGTACTTAAGCGTTACGACGGTGTTTTTTGCGATTTGCATTGGCTTTTTCCGGTTCCATTTCCCTGACAAGGGCAAGCACTTCAGCAACATGCCCCTTGGGCGTCACGTCGTAGAGCGCGTGACGGATCTGCCCGTCCTTGTCGATGATGAATGTCGAACGTAACACACCCTTGCGCTTGACGCCATCGACCTCTTTTTCACGCCAGACACCATACAGGCTGCACACTTCAGCCTCGATATCGGCCAGCAATCGAATTGACAGTCCGTGCTCAGCGGCAAACTCCGCGTGGGTCATGCAGTCGTCCGGGCTGATACCCAGGACGATGCAATCGAGCTTGTTGAATTCATATTCGTGATCGCTGAACTCCTCGGCCTGTCGAGTGCAGGTCGGGGCATTGTCACGCGGATAGAAAAACAGCACGACATGGCGGTTTCCGCGAACCGTTTGCATGTCGAAATCTTCCATGTCGCCGTCGGGCAACGTAAACAGGGGTGCGGTATCTCCGCTGCGCAGCATGGGCTCACCCTCAAGAGCAAACGAAACGAGTTGGGATGCGGCGCGAACTGTACTTCCAGCAGAGTCTTTCGGCAACAACATTTTCGCTCCTTTCATCAATGTCCGAAATGGCCCGTCCAGACGGCATTACTGAACGAATAGACCAATGAAGTTCTGACCTCAAGCGATGAGACGAAAAACTTGCCAAAACGTTCTTTCAATCCGGTGACAGGTGCACAAGAACCCTGCCTGAGGCGTGAAAATGCCGTCCGCTTGCGCGCAACAGGAATATGTACAAAAATACAGATATACACGGAGCGAGCCCGAATGACTGAAAAACTCACATCCCGCCAGCAGGAAATTCTGGATTTCATTCGCCTGACCCAGCAAGAAGAAGGCAGGCCTCCCACGCGGGCAGAAATCTGCACAGCATTCGGGTTCCGATCACCCAACGCCGCTGAGACGCACTTGCGGGCACTGGCAAATAAAGGCGTGATTACGGTCGAAAACGGCCGTGCGCGCGGCATTCGCCTCACCGAGGCGTCCGGCCTGCCACTGATCGGTCGCGTCGCAGCCGGCAGCCCTCTACTTGCCCAGGAACACATCGAGAAACACCATCCGATCAATCCGGATCTGTTTTTCCCGCGGGCAGACTACCTGCTCAGGGTTCGCGGCTTGAGCATGCGCGATATCGGCATTCTGGATGGTGACCTGCTTGCCGTCCATCGCACCAGCGAGGCTCGTAACGGCCAGATCGTGGTTGTGCGTATCGACGATGAGGTCACCGTGAAGCGGTACAAGCGCACCGGCGACCGCGTCGAGTTGATTGCCGAAAACCCGGACTTTTCACCGATTCAGGTCAATCCAGAGGCGCAGGAATTTCACATTGAGGGACTGGCCGTCGGACTCATACGCAATGAAGGCATTTTCTGACTGAGCGCTGACTGCGCCCAGCCCGTACCAGGAGCAGGCTCAACCACGGGCCAACAAGGCGAGCCGCGGATGTGTCGGGCGGTGCAAGGTGACACGTCCGACAATCGTTCTTCCGAACCGGGCGCAAAGTCACGCCCCGAGTATTCGAAGTGTGGCCGAGAAAGTACGAACGAAAAAACGGGAGCTCATTGAGCTCCCGTTTTGATTTTGGCGGAGTGGACGGGACTCGAACCCGCGACCCCCGGCGTGACAGGCCGGTATTCTAACCAACTGAACTACCACTCCACACCTTTCGGTGCGTGACCAGCGCCAACTGGCCAAATGAATGGCTGCCGATCGTCTCCGGCAGCCATCAACGCGTCTGGCGTCCCTACGGGGATTCGAACCCCGGTTGCCGCCGTGAAAGGGCGGTGTCCTAGGCCTCTAGACGATAGGGACCTTTCCTTGGTGGAGGTAAGCGGGATCGAACCGCTGACCTCTTGCATGCCATGCAAGCGCTCTCCCAGCTGAGCTATACCCCCGAAAGAGCGCGCATTATAGCAAACAATTTTCGCTTTACAAGACAGCCAGAAAATAATTTCCAACTCGTCTCGATCGGCCCGCCGACCAAGCTCGGCGGAGGCAAAACTACTGGCGGAGTGGACGGGACTCGAACCCGCGACCCCCGGCGTGACAGGCCGGTATTCTAACCAACTGAACTACCACTCCGCACCAATCGGTGCAAGGCCGGTGCCAACCCGGCCAAACAAATGGCTGCCGATCGTCTCCGGCAGCCATCAAAACATCTGGCGTCCCTACGGGGATTCGAACCCCGGTTGCCGCCGTGAAAGGGCGGTGTCCTAGGCCTCTAGACGATAGGGACCTTTCTTTGGTGGAGGTAAGCGGGATCGAACCGCTGACCTCTTGCATGCCATGCAAGCGCTCTCCCAGCTGAGCTATACCCCCGAAAGAGCGCGCATTATAGAAAGCCTTGCCGCCCCTGTAAAGCGTTTTGTGCAACGCAATCGTCACATCCGGGATGTATGCCGTTGACCGGCGACCACCTTGCCCGGATTGAGCAGACCATGGGGGTCTAGAAGATCCTTGATTTTGGAAAGCATTTCCAGTTCGAGCGGGCTCTTGTATCGCTTGATCTCTTCAACCTTCAGTTGTCCCAGACCATGCTCTGCCGAAATTGAACCATCACAGGCGTACACCACATCATGCACCGCACGGTTCAGGGCAGGCGTCGCCTCAATGAGGCGTCGGTTATCGTCAGGATCGACACAAGAGAGGTTGTAATGGAGATTGCCATCGCCCATGTGGCCAAATGCCACAATGCGCACACCTTCAGCAGCGGCAGCCACCGCAGATTCAGCACGCGCAAGAAACTCCGGAATGCGGCTCACGGGCACCGAAATATCATGCTTGATGCTGAAGCCTTCAATTCGTTGTGCTTCTGATATGTTTTCTCTCAGTCCCCATAGGGCCGCCTCCTGCGCCCCGCTCGCCGCGACGATCATGTCTGTCATGAGACCCTGGTCATACGCGCTCATAAGCACATCTTCGAGCCTCTCAGCAAGCGGCGCATCCGGATCAACGTCGGCAACCTCAAGCAGGACAGACCATTCGGTTCTTGATTCGAGGGGCGCCCGTGCACCGGGTATGTGGCGCAGAACCACATCGAGCGCAGCACCACCAATCAACTCAAAGGCGGAAATCCGTTCTCCAAAGCGCCGGCGCAGTGCATCGAGCAATGAAAGCGCAGCGTCCGGCGAAGGCATCTGGGCCCAGGCGACCGCACGAACGGCCGGCCGTGGAACCATCTTGAGCACGGCAGCCGTCACGATGCCAAGCGTACCTTCTGCACCAATAAACAGGTGCTTGAGATCGTAGCCCGTATTGTCCTTGTGAAGTCGGCGCAAACCATCCCAAACACGACCGTCTGCCAGCACCACTTCGAGCCCGAGGACCAACTGACGCGTGTTGCCATAACGCAGCACGTGAACACCGCCAGCATTGGTCGATATATTGCCGCCGATCTGACAGCTACCCTCCGAGGCCAGCGACAAAGGGAAAAGGCAGTCGTGGTCTTCGGCTGCCGCCTGGACCTCGGCGAGCGTGCAACCAGCCTCGACAGTAATCGTTCGATCAAGCGGGTCCACATGGCGGATTCGTCTCATGCGCTTGAGGCTGAGCACGATCGACCCGTCACTCGAAACAGGGGTTGCACCACCGCACAGCCCGGTGTTTCCACCCTGCGGCACAACGGTGACGCCATGATCCGCGCACAGCGCAAGCACGGCGGAGACCTCTGCCGTGCTTGCGGGCAAGACGACAGCAACACCGTCGCCCCGGTAGCGGCCGCGCCAATCCTCGCAGTACGCCGCCATTTCGTGATGACTCGTAAGCACATGCGACGAACCCACCACCTGCGTCAGCGCTTCAATAAACAGCTTATTCGTGCTCATCACCCTGCTCCCGTCCCAAGGCATAGCGGATGGCTGGCATGACGCGCGCGACAGCCGCCTCACCCTCGGCAATGGCCTCTGCGGCTCGGTGATAGTCCATCGGACCAAGCTGCCCAACCCTGGGACATATGTTGACGTCAGACGGATCACCCGCCATGCGGCTGCGTGCGATCCGCACCTGCATGACATTGATCGTCGTATTGAGCACATCGATCATCGACGGAAGGGGTTGAACCTCCTCCTTCGCACCGTTCTTGAGACCAAGTCGCTCAAGAAGCCGGTCTGCCCAGCTTTTCTCCGCTTCTTCTTCACTCAGATCAGTGATCGGTTTGTGGAGTCGCCTGCGCGCCCGGCCCACAATGTCCGAGCCCAGATCAACGGACAACACGACATCGGCGCCCATGGCACGACACAAAGAGACAGGCACCGGGTTGACCAGCCCACCGTCGACAAGGACACGCCCATCCCGAATCACCGGCGCAAACAGGCCGGGCAAGGCAATCGAGGCGCGCACTGCCTTCGCGACACTACCCTCGCGAAACCAGATCTCTCGCCCTGTCTGAAGTTCGGTAGCAACACAACCAAAAGGCAGCAGGGTCTCAGAAAAATCCATGTCGACGAATTCGCGTTCGAAATGGGCGATGATTTTATCCCCCTTGATCAATCCCCCACGAAAGCTCACATCGAGAAACGACACTACCGTTTGCCAACCCAGCTTTTCAATCCAGGCACTGAGCTTGTCGAAGTTGCCTGTCGCGAGTGCTGCGCCGACAAAGGCGCCAATTGAGCAACCGGCGACGACATCCGGCTTGATCCCCTCGTCGCGCAACGCTCGGATCACACCGATGTGCGCCCAGCCTCGAGCCGCTCCGCTGCCCAGCGCAAGCCCGATCTTCATTCCATCGCCGCTGCCTTTAGGCGAGATTTCGTGCATATCGCAATTCCAAAATAAAAACGGATGGCGGGTTGCCCCTGCCATCCGTGATGATCGCACAGCGCGACAACCCGTCAGACTCTGTCGTCAATCAGCTCTGCGTACAAATCGTGAACGTCGCAATCAGTGACGCGAACGCGAGCGAACTCACCGATTTCAAGTGATTGCCCGCCCGGAATGATGACCAACCCGTCAATATCGGGTGCATCACCTTCTGAACGCGCAACCGCCCCGTCCTCGTCGATGTCATCAACCAGCACGGTAAGCTCTTGACCAATCTTCCTTTCCAGGCGTTGGGTGCTGATGTCTTCCTGAAAGGCCATCAGACGAGCGCGACGATTTTCCCGCACTTCGTCCGGCACCGCCTCGGCCAGCGTATTGGCGACAGCGCCATCGACCGGCGAATACGCAAACGCGCCCACGCGGTCCAGCTCTGCCTGCTCAAGGAAACGAAGTAGAGCTTCGAAATCGCCCTCCGTCTCCCCCGGGAATCCGGTGATGAAGGTTGATCGAATCGTCAGTTCCGGACAAATGCTGCGCCACTTTCGAACACGCTCGAGCACGTTCTCGGCGCTCGCAGGCCGCTTCATCATCTTGAGAATGCGGGGACTCGCATGCTGAAAAGGAACATCAAGGTACGGCAGGATCTTGCCTTCTGCCATCAACGGAATCAGATCGTCCACACTCGGGTACGGATACACGTAGTGCAGCCGGACCCAGATACCCAGTTCTCCGAGCGCCTTCGACAGTTCGAGCAGACGGGTCTTGACCGGCTTGCCTCCCCAGAATCCGGTGCGATACTTGACATCGACACCGTAGGCGCTCGTATCTTGAGACACGACCAATAGTTCTTTGACGCCGGCGTCCGCCAGCTTTTCAGCCTCAGCCATGATGTCCCCGATCGGACGACTGACCAGGTCGCCACGCATCGAGGGAATGATGCAGAAAGTGCACCGATGGTTGCAGCCTTCAGAGATCTTCAGATACGCGTAGTGTCGCGGCGTCAGGCGAATGCCCTGCGGCGGGACGAGATCAGTGAAGGGGTCGTGAGGCTTTGGCACATGGGTATGAATTGCGCCCATGACTTCGTCCGTCGCGTGAGGGCCAGTGACGGCAAGCACGTCCGGATACGCTTCGCGAATCATGTCGGCTTTGGCGCCAAGACAGCCGGTCACGACAACGCGCCCGTTTTCTGCCATGGCCTCGCCAATCGCATCGAGTGACTCCTCGACAGCGTCATCGACGAAACCGCAGGTGTTGATCACGACAAGATCAGCACCATCGTATTCAGGGGAAATTTCGTATCCCTCAGCACGCAGGCGCGTGAGGATGTGCTCGGAATCAACGGTTGCTTTGGGGCACCCCAGCGACACGAACCCCACTTTTGGTGCGCTGCTCTGATTCATTTGCAGCACACCAAAAGATTAAACATGCTTGTCACTTCTTGCCGGACCCCTGTTTGTCGGTTGTATCCATCGCCCCGTAATTGGGGAACTGAAATCCGGAGAACAGATTACGGGTCTGACTTTCCATCTGATCCTGCATCTGTGTGAGCATCTTTTTGCTCTGTTCCATGTAGGCACCCATCATGCTCTGCATGGCAGGCCCCTGGAAATTCAGGAACTGCGCCCACAGATCCTGACTGATCGGGCTGTTCTCACCGTAGATGGAACGCGCCTGATCCTGCAGCTTCTGCTGCATGTCGGTGAACGCCTTGATGTTGTTTTCCAGATACTTGCCCATCATGCCCTGCATGGCATTGCCATAGAACCGGATCATATGAGCCAGGAGGTCGCTGGTGAACATCGGCGCGCCGCCTGCTTCTTCTTCCAGGATGATCTGCAGCAGAATGCTGCGGGTCAGGTCTTCGCCGGATTTGGCGTCCACGACCTGAAACTCGTCGTTAGCCAACACAAGGTCTTTGACGTCGGCCAGCGTGATGTACGAACTGGTGCGGGTGTCATACAGCCGTCGGTTCGGGTACTTCTTGATGAGTCTTGCTTGATCGGGCATTACCTTGGTCTCCACAAGGCGGATAGAGCTTCCGCTTCGTATTGCATTGTACCGCAGTGCGCAAAGAAAAACCCCGTCTAATGACGGGGCTTTTTCGTGATCGATTTCGCAGCGCGAGGTAGATCACTGCATGTACAGACCACCGTTGATGTTGATCGTGGCACCTGTGATGTAACCGGCCAGATCAGATGCAAGATACGCGCAGAGGCCGCCGATCTCTTCCGGCTTGCCCAGACGCTTCATGGGCACCGTATCGGTAATGGCTTGGCGAATGTCGTCACGAATGGCCATCACCATGTCAGTGGCAATGTAACCCGGGGCAATTGCGTTGACCGTCACGCCCTTGGTCGCCAGTTCCTGGGCCAGAGCCTTGGTAAAACCAATCACGCCTGCTTTGGCTGCAGAGTAGTTGGTCTGGCCTGCCTGCCCCTTCACGCCATTGACTGACGAGATGTTGATGATGCGACCAAAACCGCGCTCAGCCATCTTGGCCGAGACTTGATGGGTCACATTAAAGAGGCTGTCCATATTGGTGGCCATGACAGCTTTCCATTGAGCCACTTCCATCTTCGGAAAGAATTTGTCGCGAGTGATGCCGGCATTGTTCACCAGAATGTCGATCGGACCGACTTCGGCTTCGGCCTTTTCAACCATGGCCTTGCAGGACTCATAGTCGGAAACGTCGCCCTCGGCAGCCATGAACTTGAAACCCAGCTCTTCTTGCTTGGCGAGCCACTCGTCTTTCTGCTCGAAACCCGGCAGACAGTTGGCCAGTACGGTGTAGCCGTCCTTGGCGAAGGCCTGGCAAATCGCAGTACCCAGACCGCCCATGGCGCCCGTGACCAGTGCAACTTTAGTCGTCATTGTCGATACCTCTCAAAGTTTCCTCAGGGATCCACAGCACGCTCTTGCCGTATCAGACAGGCAATAGGCGACTGAGGTTGATGTTTGCCGACCAAACCCTGGGCCATCTTCCCCCCTTAGATCGCCGGCTAACAGCTCATTGACGGAGCCGGAATTCGCAGCTGTTTGCGGCAGCGCACGCAACTCCACGTCAGATTATAAGGGTACTTTGGCACAATTTATTGCGTTGCAGCAAATCAGGTCAAAAAAAACGGCGCACCAAAGTGCGCCGTTTTCTGTCCGTATGACGATCAGAACATGTGTTGCCCGCCGTTGATGGAGATGTTGGCCCCCGTCACGAACGCTGCCTCTTCAGAGGACAGGTAAGCAACCAGACCCGCAATCTCTTCAGGCTTGCCAAGACGATTGACCGGAATCTGAGGCAGGATCTTGCTATCAAGAATTTCCTGCGGGATCGCCATGACCATCTTTGTACCGATGTATCCCGGCGAGATGGTATTGACAGTCACCCCACTGCGGGCGACTTCAAGCGCCAACGCCTTGGTGAAACCGTGCATGCCAGCCTTCGCGGCAGAGTAATTGGTCTGACCGAAAGCACCTTTCTGACCGTTCACCGATGACACGTTGATGATCCGACCCCACTTGCGCTCGACCATGCCATCCACAACCTGCTTGGTCATGTTGAACACGCTATCGAGGTTGGTACTGATCACGGCATCCCAGTCCGCCTTGGTCATCTTCTTGAACGTCATGTCACGCGTGATACCAGCGTTATTGACGAGCACATCAACAGGACCTGCCGAGCTTTCGACTTCCTTGACACATTCCGCAGCGGAATCGAAATCAGACACGTCGCACGGTACACCTTTGAAACCGTAGCCCATGTTGTTCATGGTTTGCAGCCAGTCATCGGCCTTGCTGTTACCGGGCGAATGAGTCGTGATGACCTTGTACCCCAGCGCCGCCAGCTTGATGCAGATGGCCTCCCCCAGGCCACCCATACCACCAGTCACGAGTGCAATTCTTGCCATTGTCTTCTCCTCTCTCCTCGTCTTTGAGGGTGCTTGATAGCCCTGCCGGCCCCCTCAAGCCAGCAGGCCCGAAATCATGACTTTCCCGCCCTCTCCTTCACGTAGCGACCGGGTGCCGGCTCGGTCGGCTCATACGTTGTACTACCAAGCCGACCACGCGCAGCGATGGCTTTGCCAGAGCGCGGTTTGAGCCACTCGATCCAGTCCAGCCACCAGCTGCCCGGACGCTCTTCTGCCGTTTCGAGCCACTCCTCCGCATGCGACGGATTGGCAGTGGACACCCAATAGCTACGTCGATTCTTGCTCGCCGGATTGATTGCCCCGGCAATATGGCCGCTGGCACCAAGCACGAAGGTGGTTTCGCCGCCGAGCAAGCGGCGTGCAAGATAGGCGCTTTCCCAGGGAACAATGTGGTCTTCGCGTGTGGCAAGCAAATATGCGGGCATGTCGACCTTGCCCAGATCGACTTTCTGCCCGAGCATTTTCAGCCGCCCCGGAATCCGCAGGTTGTTCTCCAGGTACATGTTGCGAAGGTACCAGCACAGGAACGGACCCGGCAGGTTGGTACTGTCGGAATTCCAGTACAGCAGGTCAAACGCCGCTGGTTTGTCACCCTTCAGGTAATTCCCCACGACGTATTGCCAGACGAGGTCATTCGCCCTGAGCGCAGAAAAGGTGTTGGCCAGCTCTTGCCCCGGAAGCAAGCCACCTTTGCCGATGGTCGCCTCGCGAGTGGCAACGCTTGTTTCGTCGACGAGGCACCCGAGCTCACCCGCGTCCGAGAAATCGAGCAATGTGGTCATGAGCGTGAGGCTTTCGACCGGATCTTCGCCTCGCGCCCTGGCCACTGCGAGCGCCGAGGTCAGAAGCGTTCCGCCCACACAGAAACCCAGCACATTGAGCTTCTTCACACGGGTGACACTTCGAACGATCTCAAGCGCTGTCAGTGGCCCCTTATCGAGGTAATCGTCCCAGGTCGTCTTGGATTCGCTTTGCTGCGGGTTCTTCCAGGAGACCAGGAAAACCGTGACACCCTGCTCGACAATGAACCGAACCAGGGAGTTATGCGCCTGCAAGTCCATGATGTAGAACTTGTTGATGCACGGCGGAACGATCAGCAGCGGCTTTTGCGCCACCTTGTCTGTCAGTGGCGCGTACTGGATGAGCTGCATCAGCTCGTTTTCATAGATGACCGCACCCGGGGTGGTCGCCAGGTTGCGGCCCACCTCAAAGGCATCGTCGTCGGTCATTGAAATGCGGCCCTTCTCCAGATCCTTGAGGAGGTTCTGGATTCCGCGGGTAATGCTTTCGCCTTTGGTATCGAGCGCGGTCTTGATGAATTCGGGATTCGTGGCCGCGAAGTTGCTCGGCGACAGGGCATCAATATACTGACGCGTGAGGAACTGCACTCGCGCTTTCATACGCCCGTCTTCGAGTGGCGCTTCGCTCGCAACGCGGTTCATGAATTCTGCGTTGAGCAGGTAGGCCTGACGAAGATAGTCGTACACCGGACTCTCAGCCCAGGCATCGTCGTTGAAACGTCGATCTCCTCTTTGAGGAGCCACCAAGGGCTCGCCCTTGGTATCGTTTCGCTGCAACATGTGAGACCAGAGCTCGGCGTGCCGTTGCGCGTATTCCCGCTGCAGTTCGACGAGCGTGCCACCATCAGGCACGGGCGCTGCCGCGCCCTGCTGCATGCCGGCCGCCTGCTTGCCGACAAACTCAAAAAACTGACGGGTGAATTGCTCACCCATCTGCATCAGTTCCTGCGCTCCCGGGAACGCAGCCCCGTTGTGATCCGACATCCCTGCTCCTCGTCAGCCGCCATCCTCCGGTGACCCGCCGTCAGCGGTACCATAGCGCCATGTACATCATTGCAGTTGCCTGGCTCTATGTCGCACTTCTGGCGGCCGTCACCGACGAGACCATCGTCGGTGGCGTGCTGACCTTTGTTTTCTATGGCTTGTTTCCGCTCGCCCTGTTTCTTTGGTTGTTCGGCACCCCGGCACGTCACCGCCGCCGGAAGGCACTGGAAAGCGAAATCAGCAAACAGGATGGCGACAATTCAGACAAGAATCAATAGGCATCAGCCTCTCGTGGCCTCGGCCAGCCAGATCATCGCCACCATCCGCCCTGTGGCGCCATCACGTCGATAAGAGTAAAACCGCTCAGGCTCACTGTACGTGCAAAGCCCGCCGCCGTAGATGGATCGCACGCCGACGCGACTCAAGCGCGAGTGGGCAATGGCATACAGATCGGCCATCCATTTCCCCTCCTTCGGCCCGCTCCTGAACGCAGACGCGATGTCGGGATCACGCCCCACAAACGCAGATCGCACGTCGTCACCCACCTCGAAGGCCGCCGGCCCGATCGCCGCGCCAAGCCACGCAATGACCTGATCGGCAGACACGCCCATCGCCTTCACGGTGGATTCGAGCACACCATCGCACAAACCCCGCCAGCCAGCATGGGCGGCGGCAACCACCTCGCCACTGGAAGTGGTCAGCAGTACAGGCAGACAGTCGGCGGTCATCACGGCGCATGCCAGCTTCGGCGTCCGACTCACGGCAGCATCGGCGATCACCCCATCCGTTGATGTTTCGGCATCGACAACCTCGACACCGTGCACCTGCTTGAGCCATCGCGGTCGTGCGTCGGTGGCACTCGCCAACAGCGCTCGATTGTTCGCGACCGCGTCGGGATTGTCACCCACGTGATCACCCACGTTAAACCCGTCGTATGGCGCAGACGACGCCCCGCCGACGCGCGTAGTCATGAGCGCCCGGACGTGCGCTGGCGCCGGCCAATCAGGAATGATGGCGTCAACCTGCATTGAAGGTATTGCCCGAGTCGAGCAAACGAAGCAACTGGGCAAAATCCTCCGGCACGTCGGCTGACCAGCTCATGCTTTGCTCGCTGAGGGGATGATTCAGGCCGAGACGGCGCGCGTGAAGCGCCTGACGGGGAAAGTTCATGAGTACCTCATTTGAACAGCGCCGCTTGCCATAGACCTGGTCGCCAATCAGCGGGTGCCCCAAATGCGCCATATGAACGCGAATCTGGTGCGTGCGTCCGGTCTCCAGGCGACAGGTAAGCAAGGTACATTCAACGTAGTGACGATCGACGAAATAATGCGTCACAGCCTCTCGCCCCGACGGAATGACAGCCATTTTTGTTCGCTGAGACGGGTGCCGTCCGATGGGAGCATCAACAACGCCGTCCGTCACCACATCACCGTGCGCCAGGGCGGCATACTCGCGACTGACCGTACGCGCCTGAAGCTGGCGTACCAGATGGGTCTGTGCCGACAGGGTGCGCGCAACCACCATGAGGCCACTCGTCTCCTTATCGAGCCGATGAACGATACCCGCGCGAGGCACGCCCGCCAGCGCTGGGTCGTGATGAAGCAAGCCGTTGAGCAAGGTGCCCGACCAGTTGCCACTGGCCGGATGCACCACAAGCCCCGCCGGCTTGTTGATGACGATGATCGCTTCATCCTCGAACACGACGTCGAGCGGAATGTTCTCTGCCTCGTAGGGCATCTGGTCGGGGTCGGGCGACATGTCGAGCCGCAATCGCTCCCCACCGAGCACCTTGTGTTTTGGTACGACAGTCTGACCGTCGACCAGCACGCGACCGGACTTGATCCAGCCTTGAAGCCGGTTTCGAGACAGATCCGGATAGAGTTGAGCCAGCACCTGATCGAGACGCTTGCCGGCCAGCACATCCGGTACGATTGCCTCTTCATCAAAGTCTGCCTCGGCAGCCTCTGCGCTATAATCCGCGCGATCGATCACGGAACCTCACAATGGCAAAAATCATCGCACGTAGTTTAGCTGCATTCGCAATCGCCCTGCTGGTCGGCTGCAGCAGCACTCCTTCGGATTACGACGAAACCGCAGGCTGGAGCGCTCAGCGCATCTACAGCGAAGCGAAGGATGAACTTGCCGGCGGCGCCTTTGAGCGGGCCATTCAGCTGTTCGAAAAGCTCGAAGCACGCTATCCCTATGGCCGCTATGCGCAGCAGGCTCAGCTCGATGTCGCCTACGCCTACTACAAGTCGAGCGAACCCGCGTCAGCGATCGCGGCGTGTGATCGCTTCATCAAGCTGCACCCGAATCACCCCAACGTCGACTACGCCTACTATTTGAAGGGGCTGGTGTACTTCAATGAAGATCTCGGGCTGGTCGGGACGCTGGCCAATCAGGATCTGAGCGAACGCGATCCCAAAGCGTCCCAGCAGGCATTCGACACTTTTCGCGAGCTGGTGACACGCTATCCTGAAAGCCGCTATGCGGAGGACAGTCAGCAGCGCTTGCGCTATCTGTTCAACTCACTGGCCGCCCATGAGGTTCATGTCGCCCGCTTCTATTTCAAGCGTGGCGCCTTTCTCGCTTCGGCAAACCGTGCTCAATCCGCAATTACCAACTACCCGGGCGCACCTGCAACCGAAGAAGCGCTCTACCTGCTTGGTCAAGCCTATGACGCGCTCGACATGAAGCCGCTGGCGGACGATGCCCGCCGGGTGCTCAAGACCACCTTCCCCCAGAGCACCTATCTGGCCGGCAACGCGGACGAGGATAATGATCCCTGGTGGCGCTTGTGGTAAGTGTGAGTCTCACCACCGTATCGAATCGGCATGGATGAAATCGTCCAGGCCGCAATGAAAAAATGGCCGGATGTCCCGGCCGTTTTTCATTGGCTATCGCTCGACGGCAGAGGTCGATGGCGCCTGAAAGGTGAGGTCGTTTCGAACCCCACCATGATTGCGTTTCTCAACCGCAACTACGACCATGACGGAAACGGTCGCTGGTTCGTACAAAACGGGCCACAGCGCGTGTTTGTCTCGCTGGAAGCCGCACCATGGATCGTTCATATTGAAGATGCTTTGCTGGTGACACAAACCGGCAAAACCGTTCAGCCGCGGAAGTTCCTGATCGACGAAGACGGTCATCTCTACGCTGACACTGCGTCAGGGCTGGCGAAAATCGATGATCGAGAGCTCTCCCGCCTGTCCGACTCGATATTTGAGACAGCCCCTGATCGACTCGCCCTCCGATTCTCGGGGTATCAATGGCCAATCGAGACGGTCTCGCGCAGGGACCTCCCGCGCGTGTTCGGCTTCGATCCAGATCCCTGCACCGAAGCCCCGGAGGCTTAATCAGCCGCGTCCATAAGTGTCCTCGAATCGGACGATGTCATCTTCACCAAGATATCCCCCGGACTGGACCTCGATCATCTCGAGCGGCAACTTGCCCGGATTCTCAAGACGATGGACTGTCCCGAGCGGGATATACGTTGACTGATTTTCGGACAACATCAGCGTTTCTTCGCCGCGGGTCACCATTGCGGTACCACTCACCACAATCCAGTGCTCAGCTCGATGGTGATGCATCTGGAGACTCAGCGACGCGCCCGGATTGACCACAATACGCTTGACCTGGAATCGTGGGCCGGCATCGATGGAGTCGTAATAACCCCAAGGGCGATAGATCTTGCGGTGCGCCGACGCTTCGCTACGTGCGCCTTGTTTCAGACGACTGACCAGCTTTTTCACATCCTGCGTGCAGCGCTTGTCAGCGACCATGACCGCGTCGGGTGTCTCAACCACAACGACGTCCTTGATACCAAGGCACGTTACCAACCGGTCACTGGCAAAAACCAGGTTGCCTTCAGCCCCTTCAAACATCACGTCACCACGGGCGACGTTGCCGTTCTCGTCCTTCTCGGCCACATCCCAGAGCGCATCCCATGCACCCAGATCAGACCACCCTGCCGAAAGCGGCACCACCACCCCGGCGATGCCCAAGTCACGCCTTTCCGCCAGATGCTCCATCACGGCGTAGTCAATAGAATCGGATGGACACGCGTCGAACGCCACCCGGTCAATACGCACAAAATCCGCGTCGCGGGAGGTTTCTGCAACCGCGTTGCGGCAACTATCGGCCATCTCTGGCTGAAGCATTGCGATTGCCTTCAACCAGACCGTCGCGCGGACCATGAAGATGCCGCTGTTCCAGAGATAGTCCCCGCTATCCACATAGCGCTGGGCTGTATCAGCGTCCGGCTTTTCGACAAACGCAGCAATCTCCCGAACCCCGGGCGCCGCTTCGCCACCACAACGGATATAGCCATAACCCGTTTCAGGCCGTTCAGGCACGATACCAAACGTCACCATGGCGCCATCAGCCGCCATGGCAGCGCCCGTCGTAACCGCCGCCTGAAATGCCCCACGGTCGCGAATGACGTGATCGGCGGGCATGACGAGCAAGATCGGATCCGCATCTTCAGCCATCAAGGCTGCAAGGGTGAGTGCTGGTGCGGTGTTGCGGCCAAAAGGCTCCAGAACGATACGATCACCCGGTACACCACAAGTGCGCATCTGCTCAGCCGTTATGAAACGGTATTCCTCGTTGCAGACGACCACGGGCGCTGTCACCTCCCCATCAAACTCGGCCATACGCTTTGCGGTGCATTGCAACATGGTCTCGTCACCGTCCAGTGCAAGCAACTGTTTAGGATATTGCTCGCGGGAAAGCGGCCACAGCCGCGTGCCGGAACCGCCGGAAAGAATGACCGGTTGAATCGCCATAAGTGACTCCAGTGTAGATTTCAGGAGCACCTTAACGGTGCACTGCAAAAATGATAACGGATTATCGATGAAGGCGCTGTGACCGCACTGATTCACCAAGTTTCTCAGGTTCGCACCAACGACGCCATGACGTCTTCGGCGAACCCAAAGAAAAAGGGATCGCAATTGCGATCCCTTTTTTGACTGGCGCGCTCGGCAGGATTCGAACCCACGACCCCCTGGTTCGTAGCCAGGTACTCTATCCAACTGAGCTACGAGCGCTTTGACCACGACCTCCGCTTTTTAGAGCGAAGATCAAAAAAAGCCGCGCAAAAATCGCGACTTTTCGTAATGCTGTTGGCGCGCTCGGCAGGATTCGAACCCACGACCCCCTGGTTCGTAGCCAGGTACTCTATCCAACTGAGCTACGAGCGCAACCTAAACAACGATTATAGCTTTTTTATTACATTCAGCAAAGCCCTAATCGCTGGTATGTGGCGGAGACGGAGGGATTCGAACCCTCGATACCGGTTTTGCCGGTATGCTCCCTTAGCAGGGGAGTGCCTTCGACCTCTCGGCCACGTCTCCGTACCACAGGGCCGCGATAATACTGATTTCGCGCCCCTTGGTCAAACCCTATCAAGCAGCTTGTTCATCAAGGCCGAAAGCCTTGTGCAGAACACGTACAGCCAACTCGAGATACTTCTCGTCAATAACGACGGAAATCTTGATTTCCGAGGTCGAGATCATCTGGATATTGATCCCCTCCTCAGCCAGGGTTCTGAACATCTTCGAGGCGACACCCGGGTGCGAGCGCATGCCCACACCAACGATCGACACCTTTGCCATGCTCTTGTCGCCTTCGATGCTGCGCGCGCCGATGTGCTCGCGAGAGGACTCGAGAACAGCGACCGCCTTGTCGTAATCGCCTCGGCTGACGGTGCAGGAAAAGTCCGTCAGGCCATCATGACCAACGTTCTGGATGATCATGTCGACGTCGATATTCGCATCCGCAATCGGCCCCAGAATCTGGTAGGCGATTCCGGGCTTGTCGGGCACACCCAGCACGGTGAGCTTGGCTTCGTCACGATTGAAGGCGATGCCGGAGATGATCGGCTGTTCCATAGTGTCTTCTTCCTCAACGGTAATCAGTGTGCCCTCACCGCCATCCTCGAAACTGGACAGCACGCGGAGCTTGACCTTGTATTTGCCTGCGAATTCGACGGAGCGGATCTGCAAGACCTTAGACCCCAGGCTCGCCATTTCGAGCATTTCCTCGAAGGTCACCTTGTCCAGCTTGCGCGCCTCCGGCACGACACGCGGGTCCGTCGTGTAGACACCATCAACATCGGTGTAGATCTGGCATTCATCCGCCTGCAGTGCAGCGGCCAGCGCAACGGCGGTGGTATCGGAACCACCACGTCCCAGCGTCGTGATGTTGCCGCTTTCATCCACCCCCTGAAAACCCGCAACAACGACCACATTGCCGGCATCGAGATCACGGCGCATGTTCGCCTCATCAATACTGAGGATGCGTGCCTTCGTATGCGAGCTGTCCGTCAGGATGCGCACCTGCCCGCCGGTATAACTTTTGGCACCCACACTGGCTTCGTGAAGTGCCATGCAAAGCAGACCGATCGTGACTTGCTCTCCGGTGGAGACAACAACGTCGAGCTCTCGTGGTGTCGGGTTGGCGGAGATCTCTTTGGTCAAACCGATAAGTCGGTTGGTTTCCCCGCTCATGGCGGAAACCACGACCACGACTTGATGCCCCTGCTCCCGGAAGCGGGCGATGCGGCTGGCCACGTTCTTGATACGCTCGGGCGTACCGACTGAGGTGCCACCATATTTCTGGACTATGAGTGCCATAGGTATTCCTGATGATCTTGTCCGACGAACGGCGTGTAAAACCGGCTATTGTACCGAAACCCGCACGGTTGATGGCGGTCTCAGAAAGTGGTGCGGGAAAACCCTCACCACATATTTATTGCAGGTAAGTGAACGATCGTGAAAAAATGCTTGTGTTATTTCAAATGACTTGCATATACTTTGATCACGGTATGACCAAAGTTATATACCTTCAAGAAAAGTCAGGACTTGAGCATACCCTCGTAAGATAAGCAATGCGGAGAGGAAATCAGCATGAAAAGCACCGATAAGAAGGTTGACGTTCGAGAGATTCGTCGCAAGCTGGGTCTGAATCAGTCCCAATTCTGGTCCCAGATCGGCGTAACCCAAAGTGGTGGTTCGCGTTACGAGAGTGGCCGCAACATCCCACGCCCCGTTCAGGCTCTGCTGCGTCTGGTTCATATCGAACAGGTCGACATCAGCAAGGTCAAGCGCGAGGACATTGAAGTATCCGAGTATCTGAAAAAGAACGATCCGGATATGTTCAAAGCACTAAAGAAGGAAGCACGCGCTTCACGCAAGACGAGCAAGTAATATCGCTCTCCGTGTTGAGCGCGCAATCAGGGGCTGACGCGAACCGTCAGCCCTTGTTCTTTGATGCGGTCGCCATATTCCTGCAGTTGCGCCTCAGACAGCGGCGTCACCCGCTCAGCCTCCGGTTGCATTGATTCCCGCGCGACACCATAGAGCAACACGCCGCTCAGGCGATCCACACCGGCCGCATCAAGACAGCGCAGATAGGCATCGATCTGAGCCTCCGTCGGCGGCACACCATCCCAGGCGAACAAACAGGTCTGAACCCACGTCGGACAGAGTTCGGCGCACCGGGCCAGCGAACGACTGACTTTGTCAGCGTCGAGCGATACGCCGTTGATGCGTTCGATGTCGTCAGCGCGCCCTGCATCGACCTTGAACCAAACCTCCCCGCCCGCTTTTGCCAATACCTTGAGCCCATGCTGGACTGCGGGCCTGTGAACCAGACTGCCATTGGTGATGAGACGTACAGGCAGATTGTGCAATCCAGCCTCATCGCGCAACCGGACAACACGCTCGACAATGCGATCGAAATGCGGCGCACTTGTCGGCTCCCCGTTACCCGAAAAGGCAATATCCTGAATGCGGCGCAAGCCTTCCGGTACGTGGCGCTCCAGATAGTCGCCTGTCGTCAAGGCGAGAAGGAAGGATTGCAATTCCTCTTCCAGCAGGACTTCATCAATCTCGGGAGCCGCCCCCCGCGTCAGATTCGGCACCTGGCAATACACGCAATGCCAGTTACATGCGTTGTTCGGATTCAGATTGATGCCGATCGACACGCCACCGGCCCGTCGCGAGAGTACGGGATAGACATAGGTCATCCCGGCGAAGTCCCGCCGATGATCCGTCACTTTCAATACCTTCATTGCTCCACTCTCTGTTGCGCCGGCCCGCTGTGAGTCGGGAACCGGATGATATAATCCGCCTCCCTTCAATCGAGACGCCCCGATGCGCATCACCCGTCGACTCGAATTCGATGCTGGACACCGGATTCCCGATCATGCCAGCCAATGCAAACATCTGCATGGCCATCGGTACGTGCTTGAAATATCCCTGACCGGCGACATCATCCAGAAGGCCGGCGACCCGGCCAACGGCATGGTGATGGATTTTGGCGAGATCAAGCACATTGCCAAGCGTGAGCTCGTCGACCACTGGGATCATGCATTCCTCGCGTACCGGCACGACACCCCCATCGTCAACTTTCTGGCAAGTCTGCCTGATCATAAGACCGTATTGCTCGACGCAGTTCCGACAGCAGAAAATCTGGCGCTCATCGCGTTCCGCATTCTCGACGCGCACTACACCGATTCTTTCGGCAACCATCTCCGGCTCGAACGGGTACGCCTGTTCGAGACGCCCAACTGCTGGGCAGACTTCACCCGGGACATGCTTTAAGGCACGCACCGTTTACACGCGCGTCCGCAGAGCCGCCCGCACCAAAATGGGGCAATTCTGCCCCTAATTTCTCCTGCAGCATGATCAAAAGATGCTTCCGCCACGATTCCGACCTGGCACGGAGCATGCGTAAGCCTTGTCGGGCGAAGCAATATCGCCCTCGGGAACTTCAAGACCCCGAATACAGCAATTCGAACAAGGCAGAGAAACCATGGGCGCATCTTTCTACAACGAAATGCACGCGGCCGACGGCAGCGTAAGACCGCATTACGACTGTTTTGCCAATTGGCTCAAGAGCACGCCGAGCGAGCGAATCGACCGCCGACGCGCAGAGGCCGACATGGCCTTCCACCGGGTGGGAATTACCTTCGCCGTCTATGGAGAAGATGAAGGCACCGAACGGTTGATTCCGTTCGACATCGTGCCGCGCATCATTCCATCGGCAGAATGGAAAGCCCTCGCGGCGGGATTGAAGCAGCGCGTGAAGGCACTCAACGCTTTCCTTCATGACATCTACCATGATCAGGCCATACTTGCGGAAGGACGCATTCCCGCAGATCAGGTACTCAAGAACGGTCAGTTCAGACCCGAAATGCTGGGTGTCGACGTCCCGGGCGGCATCTACGCCCACATCGCCGGTGTCGATGTGGTTCGCGCGGGCGAAGGTGAGTTCTATGTTCTGGAAGACAACCTGAGAGTCCCCTCCGGGGTGTCTTACATGATCGAAGACCGCAAGATGATGATGCGGCTCTTTCCGGAATTGTTCGCACGGCACAAGATTGCACCCGTACTGCATTATCCAGACCTGCTTTTCGACAGCCTCAATTCGGTGGCACCACTTGGCGTCGAAAACCCGACCGTGGCCGTCCTGACGCCGGGCGCACTGAACAGCGCCTACTTCGAACACACCTATCTGGCGCAACAGATGGGCGTTCAGTTGGTCGAGGGCCGAGACCTGTTCGTCCACGACGACACCGTCTGGATGCGCACCACCCAGGGACCGAAGCGCGTCGATGTCATCTATCGCCGAGTGGATGACGATTTCCTCGATCCACGGGCTTTCCGCAAGGACTCGATGCTTGGCGTCCCCGGACTGCTCGATGCCTACAAAGCCGGTCGCGTGACGCTCGCCAACGCGATTGGCACCGGCGTGGCCGACGACAAGTCGATCTACCCGTTCGTCCCCGACATGATCCGCTTCTATCTGGGTGAGGAGCCGCTGCTCAGCAATGTGCCGACCTATGTCTGCCGCGAACCCGATGACCTGGCCTACACGCTCGCTCACCTGCCCGAACTCGTGGTGAAAGAGGTTCATGGCGCCGGCGGTTACGGCATGCTCGTCGGCCCGGCATCCACCAAGGCCGAAATCGAAGCGTTCCGCAAACAGTTGCAGGCCCATCCCGAACGCTACATTGCCCAGCCCACGCTCTCGTTGTCCAACTGCCCCACCTTTGTTGAATCCGGTATTGCACCTCGGCATATTGATCTGCGGCCTTTCGTTCTCTCGGGCGAGGAGGTTCGCATGGTGCCGGGCGGCCTGACCCGAGTGGCCCTGCGCGAAGGCTCGCTGGTGGTCAATTCGTCCCAGGGCGGTGGTACCAAGGACACCTGGGTCCTCGAAGACTGAGCAACCATTCGACTACGCAGAAAGGATCAATATGCTGAGCCGCACAGCCGACCATCTGTACTGGATGGCCCGCTATATCGAACGCGCCGAATGTCTGGCACGCTTGCTCGACGTGACATGGCAAATGTCGCTTGTCCCCCAATCCACCGAAGTGGCCGACCAGAACTGGCGGGCCATCATTTCGCTCAATAGTCTGGAAGAGCCGTTTTTCGAGCGCTTCGACGAAGCCAACGCAAACAGCGTTCTGAGGTTCATGCTCACCGACATGAGCAACCCCGCGTCGGTCTACAACTGCCTTCGAATGTGCAGGGAAAACGCCCGCGCCGTGCGCGACACCATCACCGCAGACATGTGGGAGACCTTCAACACGTCCTGGCTCGAGCTTCAGACCCACCGATTCGATTCGGTGCTGTCAGACCCGGCCGAGTTTTTCGAATGGGTCAAACTGCGCTCGTCGCTGGTTCGTGGCGCCACGCTGGGCACCATGCTCCAGGACGAGGCCTACAACTTCATCCGTCTGGGTACGGTGCTCGAGCGCGCCGACAATACAGCCCGAATACTGGACGTCAAATACCACGGGATGCAACCCGGGCAGCGCGAAGGAACCACCGATTTCTACCAATGGGGCGCCCTGCTCCGGTCGGTGTCTGCCTTCGAGGTGTATCGCAAGACGTATCGCTCGGTCATCAGCCCTTCGAAGATCGCTGAATTACTGATTCTTCACCCGAGCATGCCCCGCTCACTCAACTTCTGCATGCGTGCCGTTGTCAAAAGTCTTGAACTGGTGGCAAATGAACAGTCAGGTGAGACACAGCGACGCGCCGGCAAGCTGTACAGTGAGGTCAGATATGGCCGCATCGACGACATTCTGAGCCGGGGCCTGCACGTTTTTCTGACCGACTTCATGTCGCGAATCGAAGATCTCGGTGACCGAATTCACTGCGACTTCCTTGAAACCTCTATCGCCGCATGAGGCTCTGATGCCGGGTTTTTCCGGATGTCGATCACGTTCGTCATCAACTCGGCGTTAGAATCCATGCTGTACCGCACCATATCCTTCCGGAGCTTATCGTGTCGATCCACGTCGCCCTCAATCACGTTACCGAGTACAGCTACGACCGACTGGTTGAACTCGGCCCTCAGGTTGTCCGCCTACGGCCCTGCCCCCATTCGCGCACGCCGATCCGCTCCTACAGTCTGAAAGTCACACCGGGCAACCACTTCATCAACTGGCAGCAGGATCCCCAGGCCAACTGGCTGGCGCGCCTGGCTTTCCCTGAGAAGACCGACAAGCTGCGCATCGAGGTGGATCTGGTCGCCGAAATGTCGGTGATCAACCCGTTCGATTTCTTCCTGGATGAATACGCAGACAAGATTCCCTTCGAGTACGAGGCATGGCAGCGTCACGAACTGACGCCCTACATGTACAAGCTGCCCCTGCTCGATGGCAGCGCGCCACTATTCGAGGCCTACCTCAAGGGCATTGATCTCACACCCAAGCGCAGCGTCGATTTCCTGGTCGAACTCAACCAGCGTCTGGAACAGCACATCGACTACACGATCCGCATGGAACCGGGCGTTCAGACGCCCGAAGAAACGCTGAAGAAGCGCAGCGGTTCGTGCCGCGACACGTCCTGGCTGCTGGTGCAACTGTGCCGCCATATCGGCCTTGCTGCCCGTTTTGTTTCAGGCTACCTGATCCAGCTCACAGCCGATGTAAAGGCACTTGATGGCCCCCAGGGGACTGACCACGACTTTACCGACCTGCATGCATGGTGCGAGGTGTACCTCCCGGGTGCCGGCTGGGTCGGGCTGGACCCCACCTCCGGCCTGTTTGCGGGCGAAGGCCACATTCCGCTGGCGTGCACGCCCGAGCCGGCCTCTGCCGCCCCGATCACCGGCGGCGTCAGCAAGAGTGAGGTCGAATTCGGCCACGCCATGTCGGTCACCCGTATCTTCGAAGCGCCGCGCGTCACCAAGCCATACTCCGATGAGCAATGGGCCGACATCGAGGCCCTGGGTCATCAGGTGGACGCCGACCTCAATGCCATGGACGTGCGCCTCACCATGGGGGGCGAGCCTACCTTCGTGGCGTCGGATGACCCCGACGGCGCCGAATGGAATACCGAAGCGATGGGTCCGACCAAGCGTCTGCGCGCAGCAGACCTTTACCATCGCCTCAAGGACAAGTACGCCCCCTTCGGTCTGGCTCACTTCGGCCAGGGCAAATGGTATCCGGGCGAGCAACTGCCACGCTGGGCACTGAACTGCTTCTGGCGACACGACGGCGAACCGATGTGGAAAAACCCGGCGCTACTCGCGGACGAAAAGAAAGACTACGGCGTGACCGAAGCCGATGCCGACAGGTTGCTGCAACGCATTGCGCAGTTCCTCGGCCTTGATCCGCAGTTTGTCTTCGCCGGCTACGAAGACGTCTTCTATTACATGTGGCGCGAGCGCCGCCTGCCCGGCAACGTCGATCCGTTCGACTCGCGGGTGGACGATCCGCTCGAACGCAAGCGCCTGATGAAGGTGTTCGATCAGGGTTTCAAGAACCCGACCGGCCATATCTTCCCGATCATGAAGAACGCCGCCGGCCAGTGGGAGACCGGCCCGTGGTTCCTGCGTGCCGAACGCTGCTACCTCATCCCGGGCGATTCGCCACTGGGCTACCGTCTCCCGCTCGACTCCCAGCCGTGGGTCACTGAAGGCGAATACCCCTGGATTCATCAACCCGACCCCATGGACAGCCCGAAGCCGCTGGCATCTCACGCTCAGATCCGGGCCCAGTTGCGCGACGATTTCGGCGCCGAGTATTACGCGCCGGCCGGCATGCCCGACAGCGCGGGCTCCGGCATGTCCGGTATGCATGGCCAGGAGGCCAACGCACTCAAACGTGGCGAGGCCGAAGGCATGGGCAGCGCGCAGCACCTCTCGGCCGCCCGTCCGGCGCCGGGCCAGTCGGCTCACTGGATTACCCGCTACGCCATCTGCGCCGAGTCACGCAAGGGCGTGATGTATGTCTTCATGCCGCCGACGGGCAGCCTGGATGATTATCTGGAACTGGTCGCTGCGGTGGAAGCTGCGGCAGAAGATCTGGACATTCCGGTCATCCTCGAGGGCTACGCACCACCGAGCGACCCGCGCATCAACCACTTCAGCGTCACACCGGATCCGGGCGTGATCGAGGTCAACATCCACCCCTCCTCCCGCTGGGACGAGCTCGTCGACAAGACCACCCACCTGTATGAGTCGGCCCACATGTGCCGCCTGACGAGCGAAAAATTCATGCTTGACGGGCGTCACTCCGGCACCGGCGGCGGTAACCATTTCGTGCTTGGCGGACGCACGCCGGCGGATTCACCCTTCCTGCGTCGCCCCGATCTGCTCGCCAGCCTGATTACCTACTGGCACAACCATCCGAGTCTGTCGTACCTGTTCTCCGGTCTGTTCATCGGGCCGTCCAGCCAGGCGCCACGGGTGGATGAGGCGCGCAATGACACCCTCTACGAGCTCGAAATCGCCATGCGCCAGATGCCGGAACCCGGCAGCTACGCGCCGCCCTGGCAGATCGACCGCTTGCTGCGAAACCTGCTCATCGACATGACCGGCAATACGCACCGGGCCGAGTTCTGTATCGACAAGCTGTACTCTCCCGACGGCCCGGCAGGTCGCCATGGCCTTGTGGAGCTGCGGGCGTTTGAAATGCCGCCGCATTCGCGCATGAGTCTCGCTCAGCAACTGCTGCTGCGGGCCATGGTCGCGCGTTTCTGGGACACACCCTATCGTCCAGAGCGCCTGGCGCGATGGGGTACCGAACTGCACGATCGCTTCATGTTGCCGCATCACGTTGAGCAGGACTTCCGCGACGTCATCGAAGAACTCAACGCCTTTGGCTACCCGTTCGAATTCGAGTGGTTCGCGCCGCACTTCGCCTTCCGCTTCCCGATCCACGGCGAGTTCATCAGCCGCGGCATCAAGGTGGAACTGCGCAATGCGCTTGAACCCTGGCATGTCATGGGTGAAGAAGGCGCCATCGGCGGCACCGTGCGCTATGTGGATTCGTCACTCGAGCGCCTTGAAGTCAAGGTCACCGGCATGGCCCCGGACCGTTATCAGCTCACCTGCAACGGCGTCCCGGTGCCGCTCCAGCCGACCGGTGTGGTTGGTGAATTCGTCGCCGGGGTGCGCTACCGCGCCTGGCAACCGGCTTCATGCCTCCAGCCCCTCATCGGCGTCCATGTCCCGCTGGTGTTCGATCTGGTGGACACCTGGTCGAGTCGCTCGCTCGGCGGCGCGCAATATCATGTTGCCCACCCCGGCGGCGTGAATTTCGAGCGCTTCCCGGTCAATGCCTACGAGGCCGAGAGCCGCCGCCGCTCGCGCTTCTTCAACTTCGGCCACACACCGGGTCGGGTGACACCTGCCAAGGTGACGGTGAACAAGGAGCATCCCTTCACCCTCGACCTGCGCCGACCGTAATCAAGCCGTGTCGAGATCGAAATATCGATCCCGACACGGCTGATTGCACTGGTTCAAGGTAACATCTATTCCCCTGCGCCCAATGGTGGGCCCGGGGGAATCCCCTCCGCGCAGGCAAATGGCAAGAACGCTTCTCTCGATATATTCGCATCCGCCCAATCGTTTCGACGAAATGATGGCGCCGGATGGTGTCATTCGTCCCCAGTGGAGGGAGCTGTTCGATCATCTCGACACGGCCTCACCCGAGGGCATGCGTCAGCGTATCGAATTCGCCGAACGCTGCATCCTGGAGGACGGGGTCGCCTACAACGTCTATGGTGATCCGGACGGCCAGGACCGCCCCTGGGCGCTCGACCCGATTCCCTACGTCATGTCCGCGGACGAATGGCGTTATCTCGAAGCCGGCATCGCTCAGCGCGCACGCGTGCTCAATGCCCTGCTCGCCGATCTTTATGGTGAGCAAAAGCTCCTCGCCAAAGGCCTGATCCCGCCGGCGCTGGTCTTCGGCCAGCATGGCTATCTCTGGCCGTGTCTCGGCACCCAACCGCCGGGGGGGGTCTTCCTGCACCAGTATGCGGTCGATCTGGCGCGGTCTCCCGACGGTCAATGGTGGGTCATTGCCGATCGCACGCAGACCCCGACCGGATCCGGCTACGCGCTGGAGAATCGTGTCATTGTCTCGCGTGTTTTCCCGCGCCTGTTCCGGGACATGCGAGTTCACCGGCTGGCGAGCTTCTTTGCCGAATTGCAATCAGGCCTGGAACGGCTGGCGCCCGTCGACCCGGGCGAGCGGCCACTGGTCGTGGTGCTCACCCCCGGCCCCTTCAACGCCACCTTCTTCGAGCACGCCTATCTTTCGCGGTATCTGGGCTTCCCCCTCGTCGAGGGACAAGACCTCACGGTGCGTGGCGACACGGTCTACCTCAAGACACTCAACGGTTTGCAACGGGTGCATGCGATCATGCGCCGGGTCAACGACGACTACTGCGATCCGATGGAATTGCGCGGGGATTCCGCCCTCGGCGTCCCCGGGCTCATGGGCGCGGTTCGCGCAGGGCGCGTCTTTCTGAGCAACGCGCTGGGCTCCGGCCTGCTGGGCTCTTCGGCCATGATGGGTTTCCTGCCGGCCGTGGCCAAGGACATGCTGGGAGAAGAACTCTCGCTGCCTTCCGTGGCTACCTGGTGGTGTGGCGAAGCTCCGGCCCTCGACTACGCCATGGAAAATCTGGATGCGCTGGTGCTCAAGCCGGCCTATCCCACGATGCGCATGGAGCCCGTTTTCGGTCATGCCCTTCGCGGCAAGGAGCGTGCAGAGATGGAAGCCCGCGTGCGTTCGCGGCCTCACGCCTACGTGGCTCAGGAGTGGGTGCGACTGTCACAGACACCGGTCTGGAGTCGGGCCCACGAGCGCCGCCTGCTCGCCCGCAACGTCGGCTTGCGCATGTACGCTGTGGCCACGCCCGATGGCTACAAGGTCATGCCGGGCGGCCTGGCGCGTGTGGCCGGCAGCTCCAATGCGCTGGTGCTGTCGATGCAGCGCGGCGGTTCGGCCAAGGACATCTGGGTCCGCGCCGAGGGCGCTGTCGACCCGTTCAGCCTCCTCAAGAAAACGGTCACGGTCAGCGATCTGGTGCGCAGCGGCAGCAACCTGTCCTCGCGCGTGGTCGAGAACCTGTTCTGGCTGGCCCGCTACAGCGAACGGATCGATCTCACGGCACGTGTGCTGCGCGTGTGCGTCTCCCAGCACATTGAAAACGGCGGCGACATTACCCCGTCGCAGGAAGCCCTGCTCGATATTGCACGGCGAGTGCGCATCCTGCCAACACACGACCCCGAACAGAACGACACCAACGCAAGCATTGAAGCTGACCTGATGGGCGGCGTGTATGGGCCCGATACCGACAACAGCGTCGCCGACATTTCGCGTCGCCTTCAGTGGTCGGCCGCTCAAGTGCGCGAGCGCCTGTCGCTCGACCATTGGCACTCGCTCAACCGCTTGCAGCGCGATGTCAATATCCGGCGCCCGGTGCGACCGGAACTGGGCGACATGGTCAGCCTGCTGGATCGGGTGCTCCAGGTGTCCTCCTCGCTCACCGGCTTCTCGCTCGACAACATGACGCGCGATTCGGGCTGGCGCTTCCACGTCATTGGCCGTCGTATCGAGCGTCTGGCGTTCCTGTGCGAGGCACTCGGCAGCTTCCTGAGCCAGCATCTTGAACGGGACAGCGACAATCTCGAGTGGCTGCTGCAGGTCACCGACAGCATCATCACCTATCGCTCCCGCTACGCGCGCACGCCAGAGGTCTTGTCCGTGGTGGATCTGGTGATCATGGACGAGAGCAACCCGCACGGCGTAATTTTTCAGGTCGTCGAAGTCCTCTCCGACCTGGCCGCGCTGGATGACGAACTGGGTGATCTGCCGATCATGGATCTGCGACGCGTCGCTCATGCCTTGCGCACCTTCGACCTTAGCCGCTTCGAGTCGCGCCCGCGACAGGCAGCAACACAGATGGCCGAAGTGCTGAGCACCCTCACAAGCGAAGCCCACCTGCTGTCCGACCGTATTGCCAGCCGCTTCTTCACGCATACCGATGGCGTCAGTCACCTGATGCTTGCGAGTTGATCATGGCGCGCTATCACGTTCTGCACGAAACCTTCTACGACTACGGCGGCGCGGTCTCCCTGTCGCAGCAAATGCTCCACTTGAGCCCACGTGCCTTCGAGTGGCAGAAGACCCTGCGTCATGAGCTCGTCATCGATCCGGAGCCCTCCTGGCATCGCAGTGGTGAAGACGCTTTCGGCAACCCGGTGGATTGGTTTGCCTGCTACCAACCGCACGACTCACTTCACGTCAGATCGGAAATGGAGCTGGAAGTGCTTCCGCGCGGCAGGATCGACCTATCCGAAAGCCTGCCTTGGGATGCGCTCGTGAAGCGGCTGACCTACCACGGCAACACGGCCCCCCTTCCGGATGACCTGGCCGCCAAGCGTTTCCTGTTCGAATCGCCCAACGTGCGTGTCAAGAACGAGCTGCGCGAATACGCCTCATGCTGTTTCCCGGCTGGCCGGCCGGTGCTCGAAGGCGTACAGGCCTTGATGGAAAAGATCTTCGACGAGTTCACCTTTGATCCGGAAGCCACCACGGTGAGCACGCCGGTGCTTGAGGTGCTCGCCAAGAAGCGGGGGGTCTGTCAGGACTACGCCCACTTCATGATCGCAGCCCTGCGTGCCATGGGCCTGCCCGCTCGCTACATGAGCGGCTACCTGCTCACCCACCCGCCACCGGGCAAGCCGCGCATGATCGGTGCGGATGCTTCACATGCCTGGATTTCGGTTTACGCGCCGGAGACGGCGCTGGGCTGGGTGGAATTCGACCCGACCAACAACCTTCGACCGGACACCGAGCACATCACCATCGGCTGGGGGCGGGATTTCAGTGATATTTCGCCGCTTCGCGGCATCATCCTGGGCGGCGCTGCCCACGAGCCGCGGGTCGAGGTCACCGTCACGCCCTTCGAGGGCGCCGTTCAGGAGTGACGCGGCGGCCACGCGCCGCTAGAATCGATGCGTTTGCCCGGCTTTGCCGGGCACAGCCACCTGAAACAGTCCCCGGGCCGACTCTTTAAGCATGAACAAGCAGCTGCAACTGTTCATCAAGGCGCTGATCGACAGCGCCCGTGATCTTGCCCCCATCGTGATCGTCATCGCCTTCTTTCAGTTGGCGGTTCTGCAACAGCCCATTCCCAACCTGGGGGAAATCTTCCTCGGCACCATCATGGTGGTGCTGGGCCTGACCTTCTTCGTTCGCGGTCTGGAAATGGGCCTGTTCCCCATTGGGGAAAAAATGGCGCATGCCTTTGCGCGCAAGGGCTCTGTCCTGTGGCTCCTGGTGTTTGCATTCGCGCTCGGTTTTGGTACCACCGTGGCCGAACCGGCGCTGATCGCGGTCGCGGCTGAGGCGGCAGAAATCGCAGCCCAGGGCGGCGTGATCGACAACAGCAAGAACGCCATGGCCGATTACGCGTCGGGCCTGCGTTATACGGTCGCGCTATCCGTCGGTTTCGCCATCATGCTGGGGGTGATTCGCATCATCAAAGGCTGGCCGATCCAGTACCTGATCATTGGCGGCTATCTCGGCGTCGTCACCATGACCATGTTTGCCCCCCCAGAGATCGTTGGCATTGCCTACGACTCGGGCGGCGTCACGACATCGACCATCACGGTCCCGCTGGTCACCGCACTGGGCGTCGGACTGGCCTCATCCATCCGGGGGAGGAATCCGATGGTCGACGGTTTCGGCCTGATCGCATTTGCCTCCCTCACCCCCATGATCTTCGTCATGGGCTACGGCATGGTGGTGTGATGACCGACTGGCTCCTGAGTTTCGCTCACACCCTTGCCCTCACGTCGCTCGACGTCTTTCCCATCGCGGCGATCATCTTCGGGTTCCAGTTGTTCGTCATTCGCAAGCCGGTTCCTCAACTGAGAAACGTGCTGACCGGATTCATCTACGTGCTGATCGGACTGACCCTATTTCTTCAGGGTCTTGAACAGGCCCTGTTTCCGCTCGGCAAACTCATGGCCCAACAACTGACCGCGCCCGAATTCCTGTTCGGCACTCTGGACGCAGTGCCCGACCAGGTGCACTGGAACCACTACCTGTGGGTGTATCTGTTCGCGTTCGCCATCGGTTTTTCGACGACGATTGCAGAACCCTCATTGATTGCCGTGGCACTGAAAGCCGAGTCCGTATCGGGCGGCACGATCAGTGTCTGGGGGCTCCGGGTTGCCGTCGCCATTGGCGTGGCGATCGGCATCGCGCTGGGCGCCTACCGTATCGTCACGGGCACGCCCTTGCACTGGTACATCATGGCCGGCTACGTCGTCGTCATCTTGCAGACGACACGAGCCCCCAGAATGATCATTGCCCTGGCCTACGATTCGGGAGGCGTCACCACGTCAACGGTGACCGTCCCTCTGGTCACGGCACTCGGGCTCGGGCTGGCCGGCACCGTCCCGGGCCGCAGCGTACTGCTCGACGGCTTCGGCCTCATTGCCTTTGCCAGCCTGTTTCCCATCATGTCCGTTATGGGCTATGCCCAGCTGTCCGAATGGCATGCACGACGCACTGCCGCACGTGACGCAGAAGAAAGGAGAACCTGACCATGCACTTCAAGCTGCTCATCGCCCTTGTTGAAGATGACAAGACCGACAAGGTCATGGCGGCCGCTCGCGAATCGGGCGCCACCGGCTGCACCGTCATCAATCAGGCACGGGGGGAAGGTATCCAGAAAACCAAGACCTTCTTCGGCCTGTCGTTTGAAACCCAGCGCGACATGCTGCTGTTCCTGGTTGAAGAACACTTGAGCCGGAACATTCTCGAAAAGATCGCCGAGGTAGGAGAATTCGAAGCCACGCCCGGCACTGGCATCGCTTTCCAGATCGACGTCGAAGACGCTGTGGGCGTCACACGCCAGGTCAAGGAGCTGGAAAGTACCGTGGAGGAGGAAATATGAGCACCAAGCAGATGATCCGCGTCCGTGATGTCATGGAAGCGAACTTCCACACCATCGACGGTATGGCCACCATCACCGATGCCCTTCAGGCAATGAAGAAACTGGGTGCTCAGGGGCTCATCGTGGACAAACGCCACGACGACGACGAGTACGGCATGCTGCTCGTTTCGGACATAGCCCGCCATGTGCTTGGCAAGGACCGGGCGCCAGACCGGGTCAACGTCTATGAAGTGATGGCCAAACCCGTAATCACCGTCGATCCGGAAATGGACATCCGCTATTGCGCGCGGCTGTTTACCCGATTCGAACTCTCGCGAGCACCGGTTGTGGAAAACAGCCGGGTCGTGGGCATCGTGAGCTTTTCAGATCTGGTGCTCGAAGGCCTCTACCGACACATCTGAGCCACGACACCGCAACAAAAAAGCGCCCGTCAGGGCGCTTTTTCATGTTCTGGCGGAGGCGGTGAGATTCGAACTCACGAAGGGCGCAAACCCTTGCCGGTTTTCAAGACCGGTGCATTCAACCGCTCTGCCACACCTCCAGTACGCATGATGAATCATCAGCGCGGGCGCGAGTATAACCCAAGCGACGCACTTGCGTCAGTCCCGTTCAAACAAGGCGATCGATTCCACGTGCGACGTCTGGGGGAACATGTTGGCAATACCCGCCCCTTCGAGCGCGTATCCCTTCTCGTGGACCAGCACGCCCGTGTCACGTGCCAGGGTAGCCGGGTTACACGACACGTAAACGATGCGCCGCGGCGACTGTGCCCCCAGCGCCTTGACGACCGCCACGGCGCCCTCCCGGGGTGGGTCGATCAGCATCTTGTCGAGCGGCCCCAGTACATCCAGGCTGTCTTCGGTTGCTTCGAACAGGTTGGCAGCATAGAACTCGCTGCTCTCTTGCAGGCCGTTGGCTTGCGCATTGGCGGCAGCGCGCTCGACAAGCGCCTCGCTCCCTTCGATCCCAATGACGTGAGCACCCCGCCGGGCGATCGGCAGACTGAAATTCCCCAGCCCGCAGAACAGATCCGCAATACGCTCACCGGGTCGGGGATCAAGGAGCTGCATTGCCCGCCGCAGCAGCAAACGATTGATGTGGAAATTCACCTGGGTGAAATCATTGGGGCGGAAGTCATACCGAAGATCGAACTCGGGCGCCGTGTAGGTCAGCGCGGGCGCGTCCTCCGGATACAGCCTGTAGGCCGAGTCAGGGCCTGACGGTTGCAGCCAGATCTGGATGTCGTGTGCGTCCGAAAAATCCCGGAAGCGCTGCTCGTCCTCGCTTGAAAGCGGCGCCAGAATTCGAAAGACCAGAATGGTGACGCCATCCCCAATGGCCAGCTCGATCTGCGGCATGCGCTCGGCGACCGAGCTACGGTTGATCAGCGTCCGCAATGCCGGCAACAGCGCCGAGATCCGCTTTGGCAGCACCTCACACGAGGTCATGTCCGCGATGTAACTGCTGCGCCGTTCGTGAAAGCCCACCAGCACACCGCCAAGCCGCTCAACCCAACGGACGCTCAGCCGCGCACGGTAGCGGTAGGCCCAGGCTGGACCGAGGATCGCGGGATAGATGACGCCCGGCTTGACCCGGGCCTGGTGCCACAACGCGTCTTCAAGCACGCGCTGCTTGATGGCGGCCTGAGCATTCGAATCGAGATGCTGCATGCTGCATCCGCCACAGTGTCCGAAAAACGTGCATCGCGGCTCGACCCGCAAGCCACTGCGCCGGATCACTCGCGTGGCAAAACCCTTGGCGAATCTCGGCTTTTCGCGCGTGAGTTCATACTCCACGGTTTCCCCTGGCAAGGCGCCCTCGATGAACAGGGTTTTTCCCTCATCGGTTCGACTGACGCCCTGACCTTCGTGATCAAGGGCATGGATGACGGCGATCGGCATGAAACGGCAGTCCGCGAAAAAGGCGGTATTTTAGCTCGATGTTGACGCCGCGCATCACACTGGGCCCACGCGACGCGCTAACATTCCGCCCATGAAAAATATCCTGTTGGGCGGCATCTCGCCCGAGCAATTCCTGGCCGAATATTGGCAGAAAAAGCCGCTGCTGATCCGCCAGGCCATCCCCGGGTTTTCTGGCACCATCGAGCGCGACGCCCTGCTCGACATGGCGCGCGATCCGGACGTCGAGTCACGCCTTGTTCGCCAGACGCGAGCGGGCTGGGAGGTTCTGCACGGTCCTCAACGGGCATCCGACCTCAAGCGAAAGTCAGACCCCTGGACCGTGCTCGTTCAAGGGGTCAACCTGTGGGACAGCGCAACCGACGCGCTCATGCGCCGATTCAACTTCATACCGCAATCCCGTCTTGACGACCTGATGATCAGCTATGCGGTCGACGGCGGCGGGGTCGGCCCTCATTTCGACGACTATGACGTGTTTTTGCTTCAGGGCCTCGGCCAGCGCCGATGGCAAATCAGCCACCAGAGCGACCGGGCCTTCGTTGAAGACGCCCCGCTGAAAATCCTGCAGCGCTTCAAGCCCGAATTCGACTGGGTCCTCGAGCCCGGTGACATGCTGTATCTTCCGCCGGAATGGGCACACAACGGGGTCGCCATCGGTGAGTGCATGACCTACTCCATTGGGTTCAGATCACCCCGCGCCGATGAACTGGTGAGCGAATTTCTGGCCTATGTCCAGGAAAACCTGTGTATCGACGGCATTTATGCCGACCCCGATCTGCAACTGCAAACCAACAGCGCCGAAGTCAGCGCTGCGATGGTGAACCAGGTCAGCAGCATGATCGAGCGCCTCACCTGGGACAGGAACGACATCGGCGATTTCCTCGGCCGCTATCTGAGTGAGCCCAAAGCGGCCGTGGTCTTTGATGCGCCGGATACCCCGCTGTCCGAGAAGCGCTTTGTCAGCGCCGCGAGCAAACTTGGCATTGCTTTGACGATCAAGAGCGTCATGCTGTTCCACGGCGACGAAATCTATCTCAATGGCGAAGCCCTCGACTGTGTCGAAGAGGACATCGACGCGCTCAAGATCATGGCCCATGAGCGCTCGCTGACCCCGGCTCAATTCAATGCGCTGACAGCAGACACACAGGGGCTACTCCATGCCTGCTACGAAGACGGCTTTCTGGCACTGATCGATGGCAGAACCTGACGGCGAGGCCCAGGCCCTCGACACCTGGAAGCAAGGGTTCGATGCGTGGCGACAAATGCTGGAAGCCACCGAGCACACGCTCTGGGTTCTCGACCACGATCTCACCGGATTCCACCTGGACCGGGATGCCTGGCCGGCCACACTACAGTCATGCTTGCGCCGGTTGGCGCAAGCGCGGATCAGAATCCTGATTCGCGACGATCAGCCATTGCTGACACGCTTGCCGCGAACGCGCCAGATGCTGGTCGATTACGGACATGTGGCACAGGTCAGAAAAATCGCAACGCAGCATGCCAGCGCGATTCAACAGGCCCTCGTCGTGAGTGACGAACGCCACATACTGCTGCGCCCCCAGTACGATGCACCCCGCGCTTTCCTTCGCCGAAACGACCCGGCCGACTGCCTTCGCCACCTCCCCACATTCGAAGGATTCTGGGATAGCGCCGAGCCGATCAGTCTGGGCACCGTTCTGGGTCTTTGAAGCGCGTCAAACTGTTGCAAGCCGTGTCAATCGATTCAAAACGCCCAAAGCAACGTGCTAACATTTCGGGCTGATGCTGCATTTGCACATCACGAAAAACTAAATCAATCATAGATTGAGAGGAATCAGACCCATGAAGAAATCTCTCCTCGTTGCCGCGCTTGTCGCACTTGCCGTGTCTGCATGCGGCCAAAAGGAAGAGTCGGCCACGACCAACGCTGTTGAAGCCGCCAAGGAAGCCGCGAACGCCGCCACCGAAGCTGCCAAGGAAGCCGCTACGGCCGCTGGCGATGCTGCGTCTGACGCCGCCACCGCAGCCAAGGAAGAAGCCGCCGCTGCCGCTGACACGGCAAGCGAAGCCGCAGCTGACGCCAAGGAAGCCGCTGGCGAAGCCATGGAAGCCACCAAGGAAGGCGCTTCCGACATGGCCGAAGCGGCTACCGAGAAAGCCGAAGCGGCTGCTGACGCTGCTGGCGATGCCGCTGCCGACGCCAAAGATGCTGCTGAAGCCGCTGTCGAAGCTGCCAAGCAGGATGCAGCCGAAGCTGTCGACGCAGCCAAAGAGGCTGTCGAGCAGAAGTAATCTTCGCTTCGCATCAAAAAAGCCGGCATCAAGCCGGCTTTTTTACGCCTGGACGATTTGTCGTCCAGTCAAAGACGCCCGCCAATCGTGAGCCAACCGAAACCTTGGCTCTGACGCGCCACGCACACATCTTCCGGCGCCACATCCAGGGTCGCACACAGGTGTCCGGTGACATGCTCGGGCGTGTTGTTCTGCTCGCTCAGATGGGCTGCCAGTACATGCTGAAGTCGATCGTGCTTGAGTTGCTGGAGCAAGCCGGCGGCCGTCTCGTTATCAAGATGCCCCTCGGGGCCCCCGATTCGACGTTTCAGAAAGGCCGGATACGGTCCGGAGGCCAGCATGTGGCGGTCATGATTGAACTCCAGCATCAGACCTTCGCAATGCGCAAGCGCGTCTGAGATGGTCGCGGTCACGGAACCGGCGTCCGTGAGCACGCCGAGCCGCACAGCGCCGTCGCTGATCACGTATTGAAGTGGCTCAACCGCGTCGTGTGGCACGGCGTAGGGCGTGACCGAGAGATCCCCGATTGCCACCGGGGTGTCGGCACACACGATATGGAGCGGACCGGGAAAAGGATGTCGAGCGGCCAGGACGGAACGTGTGCCGGCCGACAGATAGACCGGACATCGGGTCCGCCGCTGTAGAGCCAGCAGACCGGCGCAGTGATCACTGTGCTCGTGCGTCACGATCACCGCGTCAAGCTGGTCGACAACGGCCCCCAGACGCGCCAGGCGCTCTGAGAGCGCCCGGATGCCAAAACCGCAATCGACCAGAATCCGCGTTGCGCCGGACTGGACCAGCAAGGCATTTCCCTTGCTGCCGCTGCCCAACGACGCAAAGCGAATCACGCGATTATTTCAACTGCTCATGCAGCAAGGAGATGATCTTGCGCGCAGTGCCTGCAGGCACCGCGCCGCCGTCCTTTGTCTGCACCGTGACACGCGCCTGATCATTGCCCGCATCCGCCAACTGCACGCGGAATTCAGCGCCTGCTTCGGTCGCCTTCTCGTCGTCGCGCCAGAACGCAAGACTCGACAACCAGCTGGAGCTCTTCTTGGACTCGTTATCTGCCTGCGGATCGATGTAGCGAACAAAATAGACGCCCTCGGCCCGGTTGCGGTCCTGCACGGTGAAGCCGATGCGGTCCAGCGCCAGGCCCACACGCCGCCATGCGCGCGCATACACATCGTCCACCAGCAAGGCCGGAGTACCGTTCGCATCGACAATGGAAGCGCGCTCGTCACGGGCCTGCTTGTCCACCTGGGTTTCTGCGTAGGCTTCTTCGGCCCCCAGATACACCATCATGCGGCGCAGGATCTCAGCCTCGAGCTCCGGGTCGGCCGGCTGAGGCTGCCATACCGTGCGGCTTTCCGATTCGTTTTCGTAAATCTCGACCATACGGCGATGACTCACGAACACGTCGATCGAACCCGCCTGATCACCCTGCTCGATCCGGGTGCGGAACTTGTCGCGCTCCGGCACGGAATACAGACCATCGAGCACGCGACCAATGGCGCTGCGAATGAAATCCTGCGGGAGCTTGGCACGATCTTCTGCCCAATCGGTCTCCATCACACCGATGGCCGGCGCATCGACATTGAGGACAAAGCCCATCTCGATCCAGAAGTTGCGCAGCTTCGGCCACAACTCGTCGGCGTTGGCGCTCTTGATCACCAGCCAGCGCTCGTCGCCTGCGCGTTGCACCGTGATGTTGTCCGTCTTGAGCAGAACATCGCGCGATTCACCCGCGCCCGGCTTGTATTCACGTTCGGCGTTGTAGGTGGACAGCGTCGCCGTACCACGGCTACCGGTTTCCGGCAGCGCGAATCGATCCGACTGGTTCGGTGCCGTCAGATCCGGCGGCACCTCGAGAGACGGTGCCTGACCTGCGCTCTTGTAGTCGATTTTCTTGGATTCAAGTGCGCCGCACCCGGCGACGGCAAGACTGATGACGCACAGGGAGAGCTTGGCGAGTTGATGTCGCACCATTGTGTTCAATACCCTTGTATTAGCTGATCACACCGGCCTGATTCATGGCCGCGCGGAGACGTTCGTGGTTCGATGCGTCGAGTTGGGTCATCGGTAGCCGCATGGTCGGGCCCACCAGGCCCATCTGGGACACTGCCCACTTGACCGGAATCGGGTTGGCTTCGCAGAACAACTGCTTGTGAAGGCCCAGCAGCGTCTGATTGATCGCGCGTGCCTTGAGGACGTCGCCCTCCATGGCCGCGACGCACATCTCGTGCATGGCCTTGGGTGCCACGTTGGCGGTCACCGAAATGCAGCCGTGACCACCCAGCAGCATGAAGGCCAGGGTGCTCATGTCGTCGCCGGTGTACAGCGCGAAGTCCTTGGGCGCCCGCGCCACCAGGTCACAGATGCGTTCGATGCTGCCCGTCGCATCCTTGATCGCCGTGATGTTGGGGATCTGGGCCAGGCGAAGTGCGGTGTCGTTGGCCAGATCCGCCACGGTCCGCCCAGGCACGTTGTACAGCCAGATCGGCAGATCATCGGCTTCGGCAATGGCCTTGAAGTGCTGGTAAAGCCCTTCCTGGCCCGGCCTGTTGTAGTACGGCACGACAGACAGACCTGCCGCGGCACCCGCCTTCTTGGCAAAGCGCGTCAGCTCGATCGCCTCTGCGGTTGAATTTGCGCCGACACCCGCGATCACCGGAATACGGTTGGCCGCGTGACTGACAGTGACACGGATGAGCTCGCAATGCTCGTCGACGTCAACCGTCGGCGACTCACCCGTGGTACCTACGATAACGATGCCGTCAGTACCCTGATCGACATGAAAATCAATCAGCTTGCGAAGGCTGTCGAAGTCGAGACTGCCATCTTCATGCATCGGCGTGACGATGGCGACAATGGAACCGGTAATCATCTGGCTACTGGGCTATGAAAAGCAAAAGCGCATTGTACCCGAATCACCGAAGCGAACACGCTGCAGCGCACGCATGAAAAAGGCGGGCCTCAGGCCCGCCTTCCATGAGCAGACGTCCGCTTCAGATGTCAGCCAATGCCTTGATATGCGAGACCACTGAACGCGCCAGGGACGAAAGTGCGTAGCCGCCCTCGAGCATCGACACGATGCGCTTCTGCGCGCTCTCTTCTGCAATCTCGCGCAACTGCCCGGTCACCCAGACATAGTCGGATTCAACCAGTCCGAGCGAGCCCATGTCATCTTCGTAATGCGCATCAAAACCGGCCGATATGATGATCAGCTCGGGCTGGTGCGCCCGCAGGGCAGGCATCCACATGTCCGTCACGATCTGACGGAATGCATCGCCCCGGGTACCGGCCGGAACGGGCACGTTACACATGTGTGCCGGCGGATTGTCGGCACCGCTGTATGGATAGAACGGGTGCTGGAAGATGCTGACCATCTGAACGCGCGGATCATCACGGAAGATGTCTTCCGTCCCGTTCCCGTGGTGAACATCAAAATCGACGATGGAGATCCGCTTCAGACCATGAGCGGCCATCGCATGGTGAGCGGCCACGGCCACATTGTTGAAGAGGCAGAACCCCATGGCCTTGCTGCGCTCGGCGTGATGCCCGGGGGGACGAATGGCGCAGAAAGCATTTTCCACTTCGCCGCCCATCACCAGATCGACACCCATGATGCCAGCACCGGCGGAACGAACTGCCGCCTTCATGGACCCGGGGCCGACGGCGGTATCCGGATCCAGGTGACGAATGCCGTGTTCCGGCACATTGGCGAGCAGGGACTCGACGTAATCCTTCGGATGAGCGCGTGAGAGCTGCTCGACACTTGCCGCTGGCGCGTCATGAAAGCTGAGGAACAAATCCAGCCCGGCGGCAATCAATCGGTCATTGATTGCAGAGAGCCGATCCGGGCACTCCGGGTGGTGCGCCCCCATGTCATGCAACCAGCAATCCTTGTGAGAAATGAACGCAGTAAGTGACATAGCCCCCCTTCAGCCAAAAGTCATATCCTCGATGGCCTGCCCGGCGCACTGACGCCTGCTGGCAATGATGGGCATTCAAGTCGATGCCTCTTCTTTCCGTTCCATCATTATCCACTCAACCCGAAAAAATCCCAACCGACAATCCATGAATCCGAGCAAAGCGCACACACTGCTGGACATCGCGGGCACCATCCTGCTGGGAAAAGCTCACCCACTACGGCTATCGCTGTGCTGCCTGCTGGCGGGTGGCCATTTGCTGATCGAAGATGTTCCCGGGGTCGGCAAGACGACACTGGCCCATCTGATGGCTCGACTCCCCGGTCTTGCCTTTCAACGCATACAGTTCACCAGCGATCTGCTGCCGGCCGACATACTCGGCGTTTCAATCTTCGACCGTGACAGCAGCGCCTTCAGATTCCACCCCGGGCCGGTCTTCGCGCAGCTGATTCTTGCCGACGAGATCAATCGTGCAACGCCTAAGACCCAGAGCGCACTGCTCGAAGCGATGGAAGAAGGACAGATCACGGCCGATGGCGCAACCCTGCCCCTCCCGGATCCGTTCTTCGTGATTGCGACCCAGAACCCGATGAGCCAGATCGGCACCTTTTCCCTGCCGGAGAGTCAACTCGACCGATTCCTGATGCGGATCGAACTCGGCTACCCGGACCCGGCCGCCGAGCTTGCCCTGCTCCAGGGGCAGTCGGGGCGACAACGGCTGAGCACCGTTGATCCGGTTTTCAGTGCTGAAGACCTCATGCAGATGCAGCAAGCATGCGAGGCGGTCCACGTCTCGCCACCGATCGCCCGCTACGTTCATGCGCTACTCACGCATACGCGGCACAACCCGGATATTCCTCTGGGGCTGAGCCCTCGCGCCGGACTTGGCCTGATTGCAGCCGCGCGCGCATGGGCCTGGCTGGACGAGCGAGACCACGTCACGCCTGAAGACGTCCAGGCCGTGTTCGGCGCCGTCGCCAATCACCGCATGGGCCTGGGGCACGACATGTCGAATGCCCAGGGCACGTCACAGGCCATTCTCGCGGCCGTCGCGGTGCACTGAAGATGGGGATGATGTGTTCGTGAGAAGCCAATGGCTGAGTCGGGCGATGGATTTGCGCCTGTTCCGGATACGGCCCGCCGAAGCCTATCCGATCGTGCTGGAGCGGCGGCGTATCTTTGTGCTACCCACGCGCAGCGGACTGCTGTTCGCTTTCACCCTGTTCGCCATGTTGCTGGCGTCGATCAACTACACCCTGAGTCTGGGCTACGCCCTGACCTTCCTGCTTGCCGGTGTGGGCGTCACCAGCACATTTCACGCGTACCGCAATCTGCTGGGGATCGAGGTCAACGGCGGCCACGGTACGCCGGCCCACGTCAGCGACATGGTTGGGTTCGAATTCAGCTTGAACGACAAAGCACGTCGTGATCGTTTCGCCATCGGTGTCATCAATAGCGAAGAGACGGTCGTCACCGACCTGCCTGCCTCGAGCACGCTTCATGTTCGCCTGACATGCCGCGCAATCCGCCGTGGCCCGCTCGATGCGGGTCGCATCGTGATCGAGACGCGCTTCCCGCTCGGTCTGGTCCGCGCGTGGAGTGTCTTTACGCCCGACCACACCGTGATCGTCTATCCGGCGATCGAGCGAGAGGCCCCCAACCCACCGCGTGGAGGAGAAGACCACGATGGCGAGAGCAGTGCGAGCGACGGCAGTGACGACTTTGCCGGACTGCGTGGCCACCGCAACACGGATTCGCCCAGGCAGATGGCATGGAAGGCCATTGCACGAGCCGACACGCTCATTTCCAAGTCGTTCACCGCGTCAGCCGGTCAGCAGCTCGACCTGCGGTGGTTCGACCTCCCGGATACGCTGGACACGGAGGCGCGGCTCTCGCGCCTGACCCGCTGGGTGGTCGATGCGGCTGCGCAGGCGAGGGAATACACGCTCACCCTGCCGGACCAGTCCATCGGCCCCGGGCATGACGCCACTCATCGTGATCGCTGCCTGACCGCACTCGCGCTGTTCGGCATGTCGGCACACTCATGAACGCAGCGCCGGCAGACACACGTGCCTTCTGGTGGATGCTGCTCACCGCCGCCATGTCGACGCTCCCGCATCTGCCCTACATCGCGTCGTGGCTGGGCGGCGGCACCGTCATTATTCTGGCCTGGCAAGCGTGGCGGATTCACCGCCGCATCGACGCGCCCAGGTGGTACATCACCACCCCACTGGCGATCGGCGCCGGTGTCGCAGTGGTCATCACCTATCAGACACTCCTCGGCAAGCAGGCCGGCATTGCACTGCTGGTCGTCCTCTTGAGCCTCAAGCTGCTTGAATCGCGCTCACCGCGCGACTTGCGGGTCTGCATTTTTCTGGCCATGTTCCTGCAGCTTGGCCTCTTCCTCGACACCGAGTCGGCCCTGACGGCAGCCATCGCAGTGCTGAGTGCGCTCAGTGCCATCGCGACGCTCATTTCCCTGTCGGGTCTGCGTTCGCCGCAAAGAACACTGAAACTCGCAGGCACCATGGTGCTGCAGTCCGTCCCCTTCATGCTGTTGCTGTTCTTTCTGTTTCCACGCATCCCCGGCCCGCTGTGGGGCTTGCCGGAAGACGCGTTCGCCGCCAGAACCGGCCTCTCGGACAGCATGTCCCCGGGGAGCATCTCCGAATTGATCCAGTCCGGCGCAGTCGCATTCCGCGTCAAATTTGACGAAAGTCCACCGCCACGCCACCAGCTCTACTGGCGTGGCCCGGTGCTTACCAATTTCGATGGGCGCAGGTGGACACCGGTCAAGACGGGCGACGCTACGGCGCCTGAGTACGCGGTGGCGGGCACACCCTATCGCTACACCATGACGCTCGAGGCGCACGACAAACCCTGGCTGCTGGCGCTCGACTACCCCGGGCCGGGCGTTCAGAACGCGCGCTACGCCACCGACTATCGATTACTCGATTCCAAGCGCATTCAGCAACGCACGCGCTACACAGCCGAAAGCTATCCGGAATCCCGAGTCGGCCTGAACGAATCGCAAAGCACGCTCGTCGTTGCGTTAACGCTCCCGCCAGAGCGCAACCCGCGCACGGTCGAACTGGCCCGCACACTTCGTGCAAGCCACGAGTCACCCGAAGCCACCTTGAATGCAGCCCTGTCGTGGATGCGCACCGCAGGTCTCAACTACACACTCCGTCCGCCGACACTCGGCCTGAATACGGCTGACGAGTTTCTGTTCGACACCAAGCGCGGGTTCTGCGAGCACTTCGCCAGCAGCTTCGTGATTCTCATGCGCGCGGCCGGCATTCCCGCGCGCGTGGTCACCGGTTATCAGGGCGGAGAACTCAACGCGTATGACGGTCATCTGGTTGTTCGTCAGTCCGATGCCCATGCCTGGTCCGAGGTCTGGCTGGAAGGCCGCGGCTGGTTGCGTGTCGACCCGACCGCTCAGTCACATCCGGCACGGCTCGACGACGGCCTGGCCGCGGCTCTGGGCGCCAATGACGCCATCCCCCTGTTCATTCGCCCGGACATGCAGTGGCTCAGGGATTTGCGCCAACGGTGGGACTTTGTCAACAACGCCTGGAATCAATGGGTCCTCGGGTACGATCAGGCGCGACAGCAAGACTTCCTGAGCCGCCTGGGACTCGAGAAAGGCAACTGGCCACAGCTGGCGGGCGTTCTGCTTGGCATGAGCGCGCTGATCATGCTGACTCTTCTCTGGTGGGCACACCGCACGCAACGGGAATCCGACCCACTGCTGCGCCAATGGGCGCGATTCGAACATAAACTGCGTCGAGCCGGCGTTCCGCGGTTGATCCACGAAGGCCCTGACGACTATGCTAGGCGAGCAGGCGCGGCCCTTGTGGCTCATCGCGACGCCATCGGCTCAATCGCCACGCAGTATTCACGCCTGCGGTACGGTCGAGGCACACCGGAGCGCCATGAAATCCAGCAACTCAAATCCATGATCGACAGGTTGAAATTCTGATGTCACTTCTTGCGCGCATCCGGCGCCTATCGATGGCCACGGCCATCGCCATCCTCCCCGTCACCGCGTTTGCTCAACAAAGTTACGCAGAACACCCGGAGGCCCTTGCATTTGCGCGCAAGATGCACGCTGAGCACGGCTTTGCTCAGGAAGAGGTCATCGCAACCCTTGGGCAGCTCAATCCCGACAACCGGGTCATTCGATTGATTACTCCACCCAAGAAGTCCGGTCGCAAACGCTCGTGGGATCGCTATCGCAGTCAGTTCATCGAACCGATGCGCATCGAGCACGGCGTTGAATTCTGGAACGAAAATGCCGACACGCTCGCGCGTGCCAGTGAGCGTTACGGCGTCCCCGAAGAAGTGATCGTCTCCATCATTGGCGTCGAAACCATCTATGGACGCAACACGGGTCACTTCAACGTCGCCGAGGCCCTCGCGACGCTGGCCTTCGACTATCCGCCGCGCGCAGAGCTGTTTCGCAAGGAGTTGGAAAACCTCTTTTTGCTGGCCCGGGAACAGGGGCGTGATCCCCTGATTTTCGAGGGTTCTTACGCCGGCGCCATGGGATATCCGCAGTTCCTGCCGAGCAGTGTCCGCAACTACGCCGTCGACTTTGACGGCGATGGGCACATCGACCTGGAATCCAGCACGGCAGACGCGATCGGCAGCGTGGCCAACTATCTGGCCGCACACGGCTGGGAGCACGGTGGTCCGGTCGCCATTCGCGCCCATGTCGAATCGGAAACCGCCATCAAGCCGCTCATCGACGCAGGTATCGATCCGGTCTTTTCAGCGGAAGACTTCAGCGCACACGCCGTCCTGCCGCTGGACGACTATCCCGCCGAACAGCGGGCGGCATTGATTGACCTGGAAACGCCGGGGGCGGCAACTGAATACTGGCTGGGATTCCGGAATTTCTACGTGATCACGCGCTACAACCGCAGCAGCTTCTACGCCATGGCGGTGTTCGGTCTGTCACAGGCACTGAGAAACGCCCACACGGAGACGACGGTCAGTGCCGCTGCGATGCGTTAGAGCAGAGCGTCCTTGTGCATGCCACGCCGCTTGAGGATGCGGCGTAACTGACCCAGCGCTTCGAGCTGAATCTGCCTGACGCGCTCGCGCGTAAGGCCCAACTGGCCCGCGAGTTCCTCAAGCGTATAGACCTCGACCTCATCAATGCCGTAGCGGTGGCGAACGACCATTTTCTGCTTGTCGTTCAGCATGTCGATCCATTCGTGGATGAGCTCTTCCACCTCGTGTGTATGGATACTGATCTCGGGCAGGTCGGCATTTTCGTCGCGCAATGACTCGCCAATGGAAAGGGACGGATCGATGTCCAGCGGGGCATCCAGCGACGCCGTGTGCTCATTGAGGGCAAGCATGGCGCGCACGGTCTCTTCGGTTTTTCCGGTCTCCCGGGCAACTTCCTCGATCAGGCGATCCTTGTTGCCTGCCGCCTCGACCTTTCGGCAGGCGCGCAAGACCTGATTGAGCTCCTTGACCACGTGCACCGGCAGGCGAATGGTGCGCGACTGGTTCATGATCGCGCGCTCAATATTCTGGCGGATCCACCAGGTGGCATAGGTGGAAAAACGGAAGCCCCGCTCCGGGTCGAATTTTTCCAGCGCGTGCATCAAGCCCAGATTGCCTTCCTCAACGAGGTCGAGCAGAGGAATACCCCGATTCAGGTAATGCTTGGCGATGTTGACCACGAGGCGCAGGTTGCGCTCGATCATGATCTGGCGGGCCTCGAAGTCACCCTTGCGCACACGTCGCGCCAGCGCGCCCTCTTCCTCTGCAGTCAGCAGCGGATTGGCACCGATATCGTTGAGATAGAGCTGAGTGACGTCGCTGAGGAACTCGCTTTCGAAGGTCTTTGCCGGCGTCCCGCTGAACGCTTCTACTTCTGGCGGCAGATCCGGCGATTGATCGTCAACGTCATCGTTCAAAGCCGGATCGTACATCGCTACATCCCTCTCATCGGTTGGGCAAGTACTTGAGTGGATCAACCGGTTTTCCGCGTCGCCGAATCTCGAAATGCAGCTTCGGCCGATCCGCGTCGGTATCCCCGAGTTCAGCAATCTTCTGACCTTTGGCGACCGATTGCCCCTCTTTGACGAGCAGGGTTCTGTTGTGTGCGTACGCGCTAAGGAAATCGGCGTCGTGCTTGATGATGACGAGTTTTCCATAGCCGCGCAAGCCAGCGCCGGCATAAACCACCCGCCCTGACGAGGAGGCAAGCACATCGTCACCCGGTTTGCCGGCGATATCGATTCCCTTGGTCTTGCCATCGGCAAAATTCGACAGCACCTTTCCACCCGTCGGCCAGATCCAGGGCGTGGACAGGTCAGGCGCAGCCACCGCAGACTCGTTCGCCTGAGGCTCGCTTGGCGTCTCGGCGACAACTGTCTTGCTCTCGTTGGCGGCCTTCCAGGCCTCGTCCGAATAGGCGACAACCCGCCCAACGGGCTCCCGCTTGACTTCAGGCGCCTGAGCAGACGTCGCCGGCGCCGTCGTGACCGGTTCAGTCGTCGCCACAGGGGTCGAACCGATCGTGGGCCCGGAAGGCGACACCGGAGTGACGGTCACGACATTGCCTGAAGGCGGTGCCACGCGAATGCGCTCACCGACCGCCAGCTGGTTCGGATCGGTCATGTTGTTCCAGCCGGCAACCTCTTGCCAGGTATAGCCGAATTTCTGCGCGATGCGATTGAGCGTATCGCCCTTCTCCACCACGTAGTATTCCTGCCGGGCTGGCGCGCCGACGACACCCTGCTCGGCCTGCCCAACCGTGGGCTGGCCCTCTTGTGACACAGGGCGATCCGCCACCGGGGCCGTGTCGGGCGTGGTGCACGCGCCCAGCACCAGTGCCAGGCTTGCCAGAATCAGACGAAGGTTCATTCCTTTCATGTTCACTCGGTACCCGCCAGAAGCGGTACAAATCTTACAGCGTCGAGACGGGTCTCCTTGAAGACGCCCCCCTGACGCTCAACGAGAATCAGCGACTGCTGCCGGTCGCCAACGGGAACCAGCGCGCGCCCGCCGGGCGCCAGCTGGTCCTTCAGTGCCTGAGGCACACCACCAGCCGAGGCCGCCGCCACGATGATGGTGTCGAACGGTGCCGCTTCAGGCAAGCCAAGCATGCCATCAGTGTATTTCAGCCGCACATTGGGCAACCTGAGCTGCCGAAGGTTCTCCCGCGCACGGTCGAGCAGCCCGCGAATGCGCTCGACGGCATAGACATCGGAACACAGGTGCGAAAGCACCGCCGCCTGATACCCGCATCCGGCACCCACTTCAAGCGTCTTGCCCAACTCGCGTCCTGATCGCAGGATCTCGGCCATGCGGGCCACGATGAACGGTTGCGAGATGGTCTGCTGATACCCCAAGGGCAGTGCCGTATCTTCATAGGCACGCGAGGCCAGCGCCTCTTCGACGAACAGGTGACGCGGAACCAGATTGAGCGCCGCCAGTACCTTTTCATCCTTGATGCCGTGCTGCCGCAGGCGTTCCACCATTCGCGCCCGTGCGCGCGTGCGCAGAGCGGCGGTGGCGTTGGGGCTGCGCAACTCGGTCACCGAAGCCACTCCTTCACGTCGATCAACTGGGCACCATGCGTCAGATCAATCTGCAACGGCGTGATTGAAACGTAGCCTTCTTCAACGGCATGGAAATCGGTCCCTTCGCCTGCATCCTGTGCGGCGCCGGCAGGCCCGATCCAGTACAGCGTCTCGTTGCGGGGGGATTTCATACGAATGACCGGTTCGGCCTTGTGCCGGCGCCCCAACCGTGTCACGCGCATCCCCTTGATGGCATCCAGCGGCCGTGCCGGGATGTTGACGTTCAGCAACACGGGCGCATTGAACGGGCGTGCCTTGAACTGTTGCGCGAGCTTCGTGGCGACGTGCGCAGCAGCGGAGAAGTCGTCCGCAGTATGGCTTGCCAGCGAGAAGGCCATGGCGGGCACGCCCAGCAGATATCCTTCAGTCGCCGCGGCCACCGTTCCGGAATAGATCGTGTCATCGCCCATGTTGGCACCGTGATTGATACCGGAGACCACCATGTCGGGCAGCGCGTCCAGCATGCCGGTCACCGCCAGATGCACACAATCGGAGGGCGTGCCGTTCACGTAGTGGAAACCACTGCTGGCGCGTCTCAGCGAGAGCGGCCGATCCAGAGTCAGTGAGTTGCTGGCCCCCGATCGATCGCGTTCTGGTGCCACCACCGTGACATCGCCCACATCTCCCATGGCTTCGGCCAAGGCCTGAAGGCCGGGGGCAAAATAACCGTCATCGTTGCTGATCAGGATACGCACGAGCGCCGCGTCTCTTTTGTCGGAAATTCATCAGGCCGTCAGGCCCAATGCCCCGGCAGAACAGCGCCCGAGTTTAGCACAGGGGTTTGTCCGTACGTTGCGCGCGGTGAGCCACCGAATGAAGGCGCAGACGCGCCTGAGGTGAGTCTCCGAGCCCGCTGTTACCGACCTGCACTACGCACGATGGCAGTGATGATATCCACGTCAGCGTCAGGCGCGACTTCGCGCCTGGGCGCTTGGGACTTCGCGACGGCTTTCGCTTGCTTTTTTGGTTTCGGCGCAACGGCTGGCGGCGAGACAACAGGGTCACTGTTTGCGCCGAGCTGGACTTCCTCCGGCGGCTGTACAACGGACTCCACGACACCAGCATCCTGGTGCTCGACCGGGTCAGCGGAAAGCATGCTCTCGACCGATGTCGCCGGTGCCTGAGGCGCGACATCCCTGATCAATGCAGCTTCGGGTGCCTGTTCAACGAGCGTCGTCTCGATTTCAACCGGTACAGCTGTCGTCACCACGGCGTCAGTCACTGGTGGCACCGGCTCCGTTATGGCGACGACCTCCGGTGACTCCTGGAGGTCGGACGCGACGGTGAGATCGGTGAATTCGGGGGCAAGCTGAAACGCCAGCAACGCGAGTGCAGCGGATGCAACCCCCATGACCAGCAGCGGCTTGCGCAATCGACCGGAACGTGTCCTGCGCTGGCGTGAATCGAGTGATCCGAGAATGCTGACGTTGGACACATCATCCGAGGACGTATCTGCCTGACCGACGAGCGAAGGGGTTGAAGATGAACGGGGTGTGAACGAACTCATGCCGATGGCAACTTTTTATGACAATCAGGAAATCATTTCGCGTAAGATACACCCTTTTCGAAAACGCGATTCGCATTTTTTTGCCTGATTCTTCTGCTGGTTGTCCGATTTGATCCTTCTCGCCATCGCCCTTTATTTCCTGTTGTTCGCCGGCTGCGCAGGGTTGATCATCTTTGCTCCGGCGCGCGTTGCGCTGTCCCGTTCGGCCGGCCGTCTCGCCATCGGTTTGCGTGAAACCGCCAGAACGGGTGTAAACGGGGCGGTCCTGCAGCCAGTACGACTCATCGGTCGCGGCCTGCTGAAGACTTGGGCCTGGTTGGTAGTGCAGAGGAAGACGCTCGGTCTCGTGGCATTGGCCGTCGTCACGCCGTCACTGCTCGTGGCATGGCTGCTGGACAAACCGGTTTTCGACTTCACCGACAACTACGACGCCCCAGATCGCAAGATCGCCATGCTTCTGGCCGGCGAGCAATTGAGCGCGCCACCGCCGCTCGCGCCCGAGATCTTCACCACCCGCGAAGTCGAACTGATCCGCCCCGCCACCGCCTGGGCCAGCCGCGACTGGGCCCTGCTCGACGACGATTTTCGCCAGCGCCTGCTGAGCCTCTTCAAACTCATGCGCGAGGACCATGGTTACGAAATGGTCATCCTCGAAGGCTACAGGAGCCCCGAACGTCAAGCGGCTCTGGCTGCCATGGGCCCTTCCGTCACGCAGGCCGGTCCGGGCATGAGCTACCACCAGCACGGTCTCGCCGCAGACTGCGCCTTCTTGCGCGACGGCAAGCTGGTGATCAGTGAGCAGGACCCATGGGCGATGCGCGGCTACCAGCTGTATGGACAACTCGCCGAGCAACTGGGTCTGACATGGGGCGGGCAATGGCGCATGCGTGATTTCGGCCATGTTGAACTTCGCGTACCCGGCGCGCTCTCCCGGGCTGTCGCCCCCGACTGATCCGACCGTTCCGTCCCTCCCCACCAACGTATTGCCTTCAAAGAGCCCACTATGAGCCGACCCTTCATTCTTCTCGGAGACAAGACCTCTCATGGCGGCACCGTCATCAGTGCCTCGCAAACGAGCGACTGCGATGGAAAAGGCATCGCGCGCGTCGGTGACAAGGTGACCTGCCCGAAAAAAGGCCATGGCCGGATCACCACCATTGCCACCGGCGATCCGACAGCCATCATCGACGGCAAACCTGCAGCGCGCCATGGTGACAAGACGGCATGTGGTGCGACGCTGATCTCCAGCCAGTCACTCACCACTGACTGACCCCGCCGAACTCCATGGTGATGCTCATCGTTCGCTACGCCGCACTGTTCCTGATCACGGGTATCGTGATCTGGGCGCTCGTGCTGGGCTGGTGGCAATCGAATGACCACTCGCCGTCGCCGGGCGAATCCGCCCTGTATTTGCTTGCCCTGCCCATCGCGCTGTTTGGTGGCTTCGTGTTCCTGAATGCGTTCATCAAGAACATGCGAACGCCTTCGGCGCCCCCCCAGACTGCGCCTGAGTCGTCGACGTCAGCCATCGACCCGACCGCACTTGCGAGCGAAGCCGGTCTGCGTCGTCGGCAGCTGGCGGTTCTGGCGAACAGTATCTATGCGCCCGGTTCGGTGGATGCAGCCGGGTTTCTCGATGTGGTGCGGGAGGGGAAGACACCACAGCCAGACAAACAATTGAAAGACGATGACGGCTTCCCGGCCTTCGTCGCCCGAATTGCAGAAGTCGACGATCTGTCGAATGCGGAACATCTGACGTCATACGATGACGTCGCTGAGTGGCCGAACGGCTTCGTCCGCAACATGGCCATTCTTGAGCAGGTGCTGATCGGCATCCTGCCGGACACGCTGAGCTTGATCGACACCGACAAGGCCAGCGACGTCTTTCTGCGTATCGTCTGGATTACCGACGCAAAACTCGACAAGACTCAGCTCGAACGCGCGCACGCCTGGCTGATGACGCATCATTTTTCAGGCATCGCGTCCGGCCGACTCGATCTGGTGATCGAGATGGCGGATGACGACATCGCACTTCCGATGCGGATCAACCAGCTGTGCGATTTGACGCCCGACGCCACGGAAGGCGCCGTCACACTGCTGCTTGCCACAGCATCGAACGTCTCGGAAGTCACGCTGCGCCAGTGGCAGGCTCGAGGGACACTGTTCTTGCCCGATCAGCAAAACGGCCAGATTCCGGGCGAGATGGGTGCCGCTGTGCTGCTTGCCGCACCTTCGCTCGCGACGCAACTGAGCGACGAGAAACCGATCCTCGTCAGCCGCCCGAACGCGCAGGCCCGAGACAAATCGGCAGACGCAGGCGGGCGCATCAGTGCGGACCTGTGTACCCGCCTTTGTGAGGAACTGCTCTCCCTGTTCGAGCGCACTCCGGATCAACTCGGTGCGCTTGTGACCGACAGTGACCATCGTGCATCACGCCAGGCCGAAGCGCTGGGCGTCATCACCGAGGATTTCACCCACATCGAGCCGACGCAGGATTTCCTCGCGCTCGGTACTGCCGCAGGCACGGCACCGCCCGCATCTGCCTTGCTGATGCTGGCGTGTGCCACCGAACTTTCCAGAGAAAAAGATGGGCCCGTGCTGGCATTGAGCGTTCAGCATCCGACCCGACGTGCCGCCATGCTGCTCATGCCTGCACCCGACCCCGTGTCATCGCCTCCTTCAGAATAAGACCCCATGTCCCGTTTGCGATCATTCTTTCTCGACACCCGAACACTGACCTTTCTCGGCCTCGCCGCCCTGATCGGGTTCTTCTTCCTCGGCGCCAGCACACTCCAGCTGGCGCTCACGTGGGCTGCGATCGCCACCGGCGTCATCCTGTTCATCTGGCTTTGCGTATGGGTCTGGCGCCGACGCAAGGCCCGTAAGGCCGCCGCCGCCCTTGATCAGGTGCTGGAAGATCAGGCTGTTCGTGCGGCCTCCGAGGCCGGTGACGAAGACGCCAAAGCCGAAATCGCCGCACTGCGCTCACGCATGCAGGAAGCGGTCAAGACTATCAAATCCTCGAAGCTCGGCCAGCTCTCGGGCAATGCGGCGCTTTACGAGTTGCCCTGGTACATCGTGATCGGCAATCCGGCGGCAGGCAAGAGCTCGGCCGTGGTCAATTCAGGCCTCAAGTTCCCGTTCGCCGATGGTCGCAGCAATATCATCCATGGCATCGGGGGCACCCGGAACTGTGACTGGTTTTTCACCTCCGAGGGCATTCTGCTCGACACCGCCGGACGCTATGCAGTTCATGAAGAAGACCGCAGCGAATGGCTCGGCTTTCTCGATCTGCTCAAGCGGCACCGGAACCGGGCCCCGATCAATGGCGTGATTGTCACTGTCAGCATTGCCGAACTGGTGGGCAACCCCCCTGAATTTGCCATCGAGCTGGCCAAAAACCTGCGTCAGCGGGTTCAGGAGCTCACGGAGCGGCTTGAAGTGTTTGCGCCGGTCTATGTCATGTTCACCAAGGCGGACCTGATCACGGGCTTCAATGATTTCTTCCAGGACGTGGACTGGAACGAACGCGACCGTGTCTGGGGCGCAACACTGCCCTATCAGGTGGAACACCCCATCGACGTGATCGCGCAGTTCGACTCGCACTTCGACGAACTCTACGAAGGTCTGCGCGAGATGAGTGTGGCTCAGATGGCGTTGTCTCGTGGCGGCGCCATGCCGCCGGGTCTGCTTGCCTTCCCGCTGGAGTTCGCCGCCATCAAGCCGGCCTTGCGCGGTTTCATGGCCACCCTTTTCGAAGAAAACCCCTTCCAGTACAAACCCGTTTTCCGCGGCTTCTATTTCACCTCCGCAGTCCAGGAGGGCGAAGCCAGGAGCGCATCAACCCAGCGTGTTGAAGATCGATTCGGCCTGACCGGAGATGGCCCGGCACCGACGCGCATCGCATCGTCCAACGGATTCTTCCTGAAAGACCTGTTCTCCCGGGTCATCTTTGCTGATCGCAATCTGGTCCGCCAATACACCTCGCGACGCAAGACCCAGATGCGCTACGCCGGCTTCGCCCTGTCCGTGCTCTTGCTCGGGTTTGCACTTGCGGGCTGGACCTGGTCTTTCCTCAACAACCAGTCACTCATGGATAACATCCGTGCCGATCTGGACCAGGCGGTCAGCGTTCAGGCCGACCGGATCGATCTTGCCTCACGTCTTGAAGCACTCGACATCCTCCAGGACCGGATCGCGCAGCTCGAACAATTCGAACAGAATCGCCCGCTGGAACTCAGCCTCGGCCTTTACCAGGGCAAGGAGCTGAAACAGAAGTTGCTCGCGGAATATTACGCCGGCGTTCGCAACATCATGCTCAAGCCGGTCAAGGAAAACATCGAGGCCTTCCTTGCCGAGGTCAACCAGCACGCGGACGAACTCAAACCAATGCAACCGGCGGACGCCCGAGACGTTGCTGCACCGTCCGGCACATATTCCAAGGCCTCGGCCACCAAGGTCGAAGACGGATACAACGCCCTCAAGACCTATCTGATGCTTTCCAACCGCGATCATGTGGAGGCAGGTCATCTCTCCGATCAGATCACCCGATTCTGGCGCAGCTGGCTGGAGGCCAATCGCGGCACCCTGCCTCGCGAACGGATGATCCGCAGCGCCGAGCGCATCCTCTCGTTCCACCTGGCACATGCCAACGATCCCGCGTGGCCGACGATCGACACCCAGCTGGCGCTTGTCGACGCCACCCGCGAGAACCTGCGCCGTGTGGTCCAGGGCATGCCTGCGGTCGAACGAGTCTACGCCGACATCAAGGCTCGGGCCTCCACCCGGTTCCCGCCGGTCACCGTCGCGAGTCTGGTGGACGAAAAGGACGCCAAACTCGTGACCGGAGCGCATGCCATCTCGGGCGCGTTCACCGAAGAGGCATGGAAGTCCTACGTGCGCGAAGCCATCAAGGAGGCCGCGACCAACGAACTACAAAGCAGCGACTGGGTGCTCAAGACATCGGTCCAGGACGACCTGACCCTCCAGGGGAGCCCGGAGCAGATCCAGAAGTCCCTCACACGCATGTACAAGGAAGAATACGCGAGCCAGTGGCGTGCCTTCGTCGCTGGGGTCAATGTTGCCCATTTTGCCGACTTCGACGATGCCGCCAACGCCATGAATCGCATCGGCGACCCCCAGGTCTCGCCCGTCGACCGCTTGATCAAGACGATCCACACGCAGACCGTCTGGGATAACCCGTCGGCCGTCAACAAGGGCCTCGAGCGTGCGCAGACCGGATTCATCGAGTGGTTCAAGCGCTCGATCCTGCGCATGCAGCCCAGTCGCGTCCAGGTGGATCTGAACGTCAACAGTGACAAGGCCGGCGTGGCGATGGGCCCCATCGGTGAAGCGTTCTCCGGCATCGCCACCATCACCGCCGAGCGTGACGGTTCGGATTCGATGGAGAGCACCTATCTCAAGCAACTGGGCAAGGTCAGGTCGAGACTCAATCAACTGAAGCTGCAAGGGGACCCGGGCCCCGGGGCCATCCTGTTGATGCGCCAGACCATCGAGGGCAACGGCTCCGAACTGGCCGACACCCTCAGATTCGTCGACGAACAGATGCTCGCCAACACGCCAGACGAACAACGCAAGGTGCTCCGTCCCCTGCTCGTTCGCCCGCTACTTCAAACATACGCCGCCATGATCCGCCCGGCAGAGCGCGAGCTCAACAAGACCTGGCTGGCGCAGGTGTTCGATCCGTTCCAACGCAAACTCTCGATCAAATACCCCTTTGACGCCGAATCGAGCATCGAGGCCACACCCACCGAGATTGCACAGGTATTCGGCCCCGAAGGCGCAATCTCCAAGTACATCGAAGGTGCCATGGGGCCTCTTGTCGTACGCCGAGGCAATACCATCGTTGCCCGCACCTGGGGTGATCTGGGCATCGCCATCCGGCCGGATTTCCTGCGCGGCGTCGGGCAATGGGTCGCCCCCATCGACGGCGGCGCAGCCAGCGGCAGTGCGCAGACCATCTTCCAGCTTATGCCACATCCGGCTGCCAACACCACCGAGTACGTGGTCGAGATCGACGGCCAGCAATTGCGCTACCGGAACACCGCCGCACAATGGGCCAACTTTGTCTGGCCAAACGCACAGGGCACACCGGGGGCTCGTATCGTTGCGACCACCTTCGATGGGCAGAGCGTCGAGATCATCAATTTCCCGGGGCGCTTCGGGCTTGAAAAACTCATCAATTCGGCAACCCGCCAGCGCCGTGAAGACGGCACCTTCCAGCTGGCGTGGAGCCGCGAAGGCGTGACCGTCAAGGTCAATCTCCGCATTATCAGCAGCCCGGGCAAACAGGCCGAACAGAAAGGCGATCAAGGCGTGGCAACGCAGCAGCTGCCACGCGCCGTCGTGGGGAGCTCGCCTGTCGCCACACCGTCCGTTGCGGCAGCAACAGCGGAGGCAAACTGATGCAGGCGCCTCATGCCCAGGCCACCTACTTCGGCAAAGTCCCGACCCGAGGCGATTTCATCAAGGGGAGCGGCCAGAATCAACTGCTCAGCATGCTTGATCGCTGGCTCTCGAGCACGATGGAGCGCATGGCCGACGATCCGCACTGGAAGAGCGCCTACGACGCGGCAACGCCGGTGCATTTCGCCTTTGTGGGACCGCGCAGCAAAGTCTCGGTGGTCGGTCACCTGCGCCCGAGTCACGATGCGTCGCAACGGCGCTTCCCGTTCTTGACAGCCACCGCCATCGACGCCGACGAGGGCGCGCTCTTTTCCCATGCGCCCGCCTACTTTTCCCAACTATGGGGGCGCTTCAAGCGGGTCACGGAACAAAGCTGCACCGCGGATGAAGCCTCGGTTCATCTCAAGGCCCTGCAGCAGCTTGACTGCCATCAGGAGATCGCCGCTGCGGCCCAGGGCGATCCACTCGGTGTATTCTTGCGCACCCACACGCTCGGCCGGCTCGAGACACTGCTGGCAAACGACACCGGCGCGGCCGATGTGCGACGCATCTTTCTCGCGCTGGGTTTGCTACTGAACCCGCTGCTTGGCAGCGCGCGCATCACGATCGAAAAAGGCCTGAGCCTTCCGTTGCCCAGCGACCCCATGTACCGGGATCTGACGGCAGCCTTGTGGATGAGTCTCGTCGCCGGCTTTCTCGCGCGCAGTCAGACCGAGGTGCAGCTGCTCATCGGCGCTCGGGCGCATCAGCACCGAATGGTCATCGGTTTCAACGGCGCCACCCCCCAGCCGCTGGTCAGCCTACTGTCGCCTCGCGCCGGCAGCGAGACAAACATCGAGCTGGATGACCCCGAATGGGTCGAGACCCATCCCGACATGCAGCACAACTATGGCGTGGCCAAGCTGTCGAGCTATCTCGCTCGCCCTGATACGGCCTTGGCCTCGGCCATCAAATCGTTCAACGAAGTCTTTCTCGGAGTCTGAGCATGTCGCGTATCGATGCTGCCCAACGCCTCATCTTCCTCTGTGCGCTGATTGCCCTCGCGACGCCTTGGCAACCGGTCGCAGCCGAGCCGCTTCGCGAGCCGGTCAAGGTCAGCGGTACGGTGCCGGATGAAGCGACCCGTGCCGAAATTCTCGCCCGCTTGCGCGACATCTATGGGCCCAAGGGCGTGATTGATGCCATCGAGGTCGGCGGCGTCGTGCCCCCGCCCAACTGGAAAAAGCACGTCACGGCCATGATCACGGACGATCTCAAGGGAATCAGGCAAGGGCAGCTGCACATCGATGGCACCCAGGTGCAGTTGAGTGGTCAAGTGGGCAACGAAGCCCAGCGGCAAGGCATTGCCAGTCGGGTGGCGACCGCGCTCAATCCGACCTACGTCGTGGACAACGAGCTTGTTGTTGTCGAACAGGCGCAGGAGGTGATCGATGCGACGCTGGCTGATCGCATTATCGAATTCCAGAGCGGATCGGCTCAGCTGACCGACAGCGGTATCGCCGTGCTCGACGAAATGGCTCAGGCCATCGCCCGTTTCGACGGTGCCGAGATCCAGGTGGTTGGGCACACTGACGACAGCGGCAGCCGAATGGCCAACATTGCCTTGAGTCTCTCGCGCGCCAACGCCGTACGCGACTACCTCATGAGCAAGGGGATCGACGGCGGGCGCATCATGGCGCTGGGCGCAGGCCCCGACAAGCCGATTACCACCAACGATACGGCCGAAGGACGTGCCCGCAATCGACGTATCGAGTTCCGCATGCTCAACTGAGCATCAACGAAAGGGGACGGCACCGGGCTCTCGATGCTCCGGGTAAGGAAAACGGACATTCAAGGCAACCGTCCGGCCGTCTCCCTGGGCGATGCGCACATGCTCGCGACGCAGCTCACGAGCGTGGGTGAGCCCGCAGGAGTGGGCAATCATGTCCACCTCTTTTCCGATGTTGCGACAGTAGTTGGCCACACGCAGACACTTGTCTTCAACCACAAGGCCTCGATGCAGCTTCGGATTATGCGTGGTGATGCCGGTCGGGCAGCTGTTGGTGTGACACCGCATCGCCTGGATGCAGCCAAGCGAAAACATGAAACCGCGGGCACTGTGCACGAAGTCGGCGCCTGCCGCCATCGCCCAGGCCACGCGCGCCGAGGTCACGAGTTTGCCACTGGCGATGACCCGAACCCGGTCTCGCAGTCCGTATTCAATCAAGGAGTCCACCACCCGTGGGAGGGCCTCCTCAATCGACAGGGCCATGTGATCAGCCAAGGCCTGGGGCGCCGCTCCTGAGCCCCCCTCTCCGCCATCAACGGTGAGAAAGTCGGGCGCAAACTCCTTGCCTCGAACCGCAATCGCTTCGCACAGCTCGCTCATGAAATACCAGCCACCGATCGCGGTCTTGATCCCGACCGGCTTGCCCGTATGCTCTCGCAGCATGGCGACGTAATCGATCAGCTCGTGCACATTGCGGATCTCTGGATGGCGATTCGGGCTGATCGACGCGACCCCGACCTTGATCCCGCGAATGCGCGCGATTTCCTCCGACACCTTCTGTGCCGGCAACATGCCGCCCTTGCCGGGCTTCGCCCCCTGGGACAACTTGAGTTCGAACGCCCTGACGGACTCATAGGCCGCGATTTCCTTGAGACGCGTCTCTGATAGGCGACCATCTTCGTCCCGCACGCCATACTTGGCCGTTCCAATCTGCGCGATCAGGTCACATTCGCCCTCAAGGTGGTATGGACTCACGCCACCCTCGCCCGTGTTGAGCCAGCAACCCGCAATCTTCGCGCCTTTGGAGAGCGCCTGTACCGCCGGCGCCGACAGCGCGCCGTAGCTCATTCCGCTGATGTTCATGATCGAGCCCGCCATGAACGGATTGTCGCAATAGCGCTCGCCGATACACAGGGCTGGCGTTGGAAGTTGATCTTCGTGGAGCACCGGGAAGGGCGAATTCACAAAAACGATTGCCCCCGCCTCATGCATGTCGTAGGTCGAACCGAAACCCACGGTGCCGCCCTCGTCTTTGGCCAGGCGATATACCCAGCCTCGTGTCGACCGGTTGAAGGGCATTTCCTCGCGATCGCCCAGGAAGAAATATTGTCGGAAATACTCCCCCAGTTCCTCGAAAAAATAGCGCAGATGCCCCACCACCGGGAAGTTGCGCAAGATGGCGTGCTGCTTCTGGGTAATGTCTCTGAGAAAGAGAAACACCGTCGCGGCGACGAGAATGACCACTAGAATCACCCCCAGCCCGACTGAAAAGACTGTCGTCACCCCACCCATCGCCTCACCTCCCCTCGTTATTGCCTGCAACCTGTTTATGTAACGGGGGCCGAGCCCCGTGCTTGAGCGCGCCCGAGCCCAAGAAACCGCTCATCATAGGGCGCCCCCAATGATAGAATGCCTCGGCAATCACAGGCACATAGAAACCGAATGGAATCCATCGAGCAACTTCGAGTCGAAATTCAACGCACCGTTGCCGCCGCACTTGCGGAAGATATCGGAACAGGCGATCTGACCGCGCGACTCATTCCCGACAGCACCGAGGCCCGCGGCCGCGTCATCACGCGTGAAGACGCAGTTCTGTGCGGCACGGCCTGGTTCGATGCGGCATTCGCCACGCTCGACCCCACCGCAACCATCCTCTGGCACGTTCGCGATGGCGAGCATGTGAGTGCCGGGCAGAGCCTGTGTGACGTGGTCACCGGCGCGCGTGCCTTGCTCACAGCCGAGCGCACTGCGCTGAACTTCCTGCAGCTGCTCTCCGGCACGGCGACCCTGACCAGCCGCTATGTGGACGCAGTGGCTGGCACCAACGCCAAGATTGTCGACACGCGCAAGACATTGCCGGGTCTGCGCCTGGCGCAGAAATACGCGGTTGCCGTCGGTGGTGGCACGAATCACCGGGTTGGGCTGTATGACGGCATCCTCATCAAGGAAAACCACATCATTTCCGCCGGGGGCGTCGCTCAGGTCATGGCAGAAGCACAGCGCATTGCCCCGTCCAATGTCTTTATCGAGATCGAGGTGGAAACGCTCGACCAGTTGCGCGTGGCGCTCGACGCGGGCGCGCGAATGATTCTGCTCGACAACATGTCTCTCGACGAAATGCGCGAGGCGGTCGACATCAACCAGGGGCGTGCCGAACTGGAAGCGTCGGGCGGCGTCAATCTCGACCGCGTCCGTTCGATCGCCGAGACCGGGGTTGATCGCATTTCCATCGGCGGGCTGACCAAAGACATCCGGGCCATCGACCTGTCACTGAGACACGTCGAAGACTGAAGCACCACAACGGATCAACCATGCTTTTTGCGCTGTATTACGTTTTCGCAATTACCGTGCTGGTTCTCCATTTCACGGGAACGTTGGCGCGACGCAACCTCGAATGGCTGCTGTACCTGGTGGCGATCACCGTCTTCCCCGCGGTGCTCTACCTTTAGGCAAGGCCAGTCCCAACAGAAACGGCACCCTCGGGTGCCGTTTCTGTTGGGACAATCACTCAGGACATCGCCTCAATCATTCGCATGCTTGCGGATGAAATCCTTCACGGCATTCACATCCACCGGCATGACTTCCACTCGTTGAGGCAGGGCTTCGAGGTGATCGAAGCCATCGGGTCGCGGCGGTGGTGCGCCAAGCGCTTCGAGAATCGTCTCTTCGAACTTGGCCGCCTGCGCGGTTTCGAGGACCAGCATCGGCGCCTGATCGTCACGGTGCTCTCGCCCCACCTTGAGGCCGTCCGCCGTATGAGTGTCGACCACGATACCGTAGGCATCGCGAGTGGCTCGAATCGTCTCGAGACGGTTCGCGTGGTTGCTGCTACCGGACTCGAAGCCGAAATCAGCCACCTTGGCGCCGAACGGCGTTTCGTTCAGATCGAAACTGCCACCGGATTCCACTTGCTGCCACAGTGCGCGAACCCTGTCACCATCACGGCCGACCAGGTCGAAGACAAAGCGCTCGAAGTTCGACGCCTTGGAGATATCCATCGACGGGCTGGACGTCACATGGGTTTCGGCCGAGGTACGCGGGCGGTAAACGCCAGTCCGGAAGAATTCGTCCAGCACATCGTTTTCGTTGGTGGCACACACCAGCTTGCGAATCGGCAAACCCATGGTGCGGGCAATATGACCAGCACAGATGTTGCCGAAATTGCCCGACGGCACGGCCATATCGACCTGCTGATCGTTGCTCGTGGTGGCGCCAAAATAGCCGGCAAAGTAGTACACCACCTGGGCGACCACTCGGGCCCAGTTGATCGAATTGACAGCACCGATCTTGTATTGCTTCTTGAAGGCGTGATCGTTGGACACGGCCTTCACGATGTCCTGCGCATCATCGAACATGCCTTCGATGGCGATGTTCAAGATGTTCTCGTCCTGCAGGGAATACATCTGCGCACGCTGGAAGGCACTCATCCGGCCATTGGGCGAGAGCATGAAGACACGCACACCGTGCTTGCCACGCATGGCGTATTCAGCCGCCGAGCCGGTGTCCCCAGACGTCGCGCCCAGAATGTTGATCTCCTGGCCGCGCTTGTCGAGCACGTACTCGAACAGGTTGCCCAGCAATTGCATGGCCATGTCCTTGAAGGCCAGCGTCGGCCCATTGGACAGTTCGAGCAAACCGAGGCCACCGCGATGGTTCTCGCCTTCGCCCGCTTCAAGCCACGTCACCGGGGTGATCCTGCTCGCGTCGCTCCCCTCGCGGGTATTGCAATACACCTCTGCCGTATAGGTTTTGTCGCAGATGGCGCGCAGATCGTCGGCCGGAATGTCGTCGATGAAACGGGACAGAATTTCGAAGGCCAGTTCGGCATACGACAGATCGCGCCATGCCGTCAGTTCCGCATCCGAGATTTCCGGATAGGACTCGGGCAGGTACAGGCCGCCATCGGGCGCCAGACCACCGAGCAGAATGTCGCAGAACTGTTGGGTGGGCGCCTGCCCACGGGTCGAGAGATAACGCATATATGACAGTCAAAATGCAGATCGGCAGCGAAGCGCTGCCGATCCGGGGTTCATCAAATCAGCGGTCGAGCTGTTCCATTCGCAGGCGGGTGACTTCACCGGCCACCACCGGCAGCGCTTCGATCTGCGCGATGGCCTGGTTGGCATTGCCTTCCACGGTGACGTGGGTGAGCAGGATCACATCGGTCTGCGATTCACCCTCGGCCGGCTCTTTCTGGATCAGCGCATCGATGGAGATTTCGTTGTCCGCTAGGATACGCGTGATGTCGGCCAGCACGCCCGGCTTGTCCTCAACGCGCATGCGCATGTAGAAACCACAACGGCACTGTTCGATCGGCAGCACCTTGAGATCTTCGAGCTGATCGGGCTGGAAAGCCAGATGCGGCACCCGGTGCTCGGGATCGGCAGTGTGCATGCGCGTAACATCAACCAGATCGGCAATCACCGCGCTGGCGGTCGGCTCGTCGCCGGCGCCCTGGCCGTAATAGAGCGTCGGCCCCACGGCATCGCCCTTGACCAGCACGGCGTTCATGGCGCCTTCCACGTTTGCCAGCAGGCGACGGGCCGGGATCAGGGTCGGGTGAACGCGCAGTTCGATTCCATCGTCGCGCTTCTTGGCAATGCCCAGCAACTTGATGCGGTAGCCCAGTTCCTCCGCATACGCGATGTCGCGCGCGTCGAGCTTGGTAATGCCCTCGATGTGGGCCCGCTCGTACTGGGTCGGCACGCCGAAGGCGATGGAGGCCATCAGGGTGGCCTTGTGCGCCGCGTCGTTACCTTCGATATCGAAGGTGGGGTCGGCTTCGGCATAGCCCAGAGCCTGGGCTTCCTTGAGCACCACATCGAAGGGAAGACCCTTGTCGCGCATCTCGGACAGAATGAAGTTCGTGGTGCCATTGATGATGCCGGCGAGCCACTCAATGCGGTTGGCGGTCAGGCCTTCACGCAATGCCTTGATGATGGGGATACCACCGGCCACGGCGGCCTCGAACGCCACCATGACGCCCTTCTTCTGGGCTGCGGCAAAGATTTCGTTGCCGTGCAAGGCCAGCAGGGCCTTGTTGGCGGTCACCACGTGTTTGCCGTTTTCGATCGCGGTCAGCACCAAGTCCTTGGCGACGGTGTAGCCCCCGATGAGTTCGACAACAATGTCGATCTCCGGGTCCTTGCACACCGAAAACGCGTCATCGACCAGCTTGGCCTGACCTTTGGTGACCTCACGTGCCCGATCGAGATCACGGTCGGCCACGGTGGTAATGGAAATCGGACGCCCCGCACGGCGGGTAATTTCTGCTGCGTTACGGGTAAGGACGGTCCAGGTGCCGCCGCCAACAGTGCCGATGCCCAACAGGCCAACATTGATCGGTTTCATTGCAGTGGTTTCTTGTCTCTTGAGTAGTCACCCCCGGGCGTCCGGCCCGGGACAAAATTGCCTCGATCGACGCCCGGCGCATCACCGGGCGACAGATCGAGACGCGTATTCTAACCGCTTCCGCTTCAGCCGCCCGCGTGACGCTTGCGGTAATGGTCGAGGAAGCGTGCGATGCGCCCGACAGCGTCGCGCAGGTCGTCTTCGTGCGGCAGGAACACCAGACGGAAGTGATCCGGCTGCGCCCAGTTGAAACCCGTGCCCTGAACGATCAGCACCTTTTCCGCCTCGAGCAGTTCGAGCACGAACTGCTGATCGTTCTGGATCGGGTACATCGTCTGATCGAGCTTGGGGAACAGATAGAGCGTTGCCTTGGGCTTCACGCAGCTCACCCCCGGAATCTGGGTGAGCAGGTCGAAGGCGAGGTCACGCTGTCGCGTCAGACGGCCGTCCGGTGCCACCAGCTCGGTAATGCTCTGGTAGCCGCCCAGCGCCGTCTGGATACCCGACTGCCCGGGGACATTCGAACACAGACGCATCGAGGCCAGCATGTCGAGGCCTTCGATGTAGTCACGGGCATGGCGCTTTTCCCCGGAAACCACCATCCATCCGGCACGGTAGCCGCAGGCACGATAGTTTTTCGACAGACCGTTCATGGTCACGCACAGCACGTCATCGGCCAGGGAGGCGATGGACGTATGCGTGGCACCGTCGTAGAGCATCTTGTCGTAGATTTCGTCGGCGAACACGATCAGCTGGTGCTGGCGGGCCACCTCGAGAATCTGCTTGAGGAATTCGTCCGGATACAACGCGCCGGTCGGATTGTTCGGATTGATGATGACGATGGCGCGCGTGTTGCTGCTGATCTTGCGCTTGATATCAGCGATATCCGGAATCCAGTCCGCCTGCTCGTCGCACACATAGTGGACGGGTGTGCCGCCCGCCAGGCTGACGGCTGCGGTCCACAGCGGATAGTCCGGTGCCGGCACCAGCACTTCGTCACCATTGTTCAGCAAGGCCTGCATGGACATGACGATCAGCTCGGACACGCCGTTGCCGATGTAGATGTCCTCGATGCCCACCCCGGCAATGTTTTTCTGCTGGGTGTAATGCATGATCGCCTTGCGCGCAGAGAACAGGCCCTTCGAATCGGTATAGCCGGAGGCGCCACGCAGATTCTTGATCACGTCGACAACGATCTCTTCGGGCGCTTCAAAGCCGAAGGGCGCCAGATTGCCGATGTTGAGTTTGGTCACCCGGTGACCTTCGTCTTCGAGCTGCTTGGCGCGCTCGAGGACCGGGCCGCGAATGTCGTAGCAGACATCCGCCAGCTTGTGGGACTTGCGCACCGCCCGCATGGCGGCCGCATCGGTGCAGGCCGCGCCTGCTGCGCCTCCGACCGATTCTGCCACCTTGAGATTGGGCGTCGTGCTCATTTCATTCCCCTTTGACTGGATCACCCCGACCCCTCCGGCTCGCCCCATTGCGAACAACGGTAATTTGGTCGGGAAAACAAAAGATTGTAATCTAAATCATCCCCTGTTCGCGGCCCTGCCCGCACTGAATGAATTCATGAAACTTCACGAAGACACGCTGGACGACCTGAACGTGATCACCGGCTACGGTGACGACCATGTACTCATCAACGGCGAGGCCATGACAGGCAATGTCATCGTCCTGCCGCGCAGCACCCGCACGGGATGGGCGCCGAACGGTTTCGACGGGCTGACGAGCGACGACATCGCCCCACTGGCCGCACTGGAGACCGATATCGTCATCATCGGCACCGGATCGCGTCAGCGCTTCCCCTCCCCGGCCATTCTGCGCCCCCTGATCGACGCCCGAATCGGCATGGAAATCATGGACGTAGCAGCGGCCTGCCGCACCTACAACATTCTCGTGGGCGAAAACCGCAACGTGGCCGTGGCCCTCATGTTCGACGCCGCCTGAGGGCGGCGGGCACTGCGCCCGTTTGTCTTCCGGTCGCGTTGTCGATTACTCTGCGATCACACCCGTTCCACGCAGGAGAATCGATGAGCGCGACCACCGCCCCCGACATCAGCTTGCCGGCCACCGGCGACCAGGAAATCAACCTGGCCAACCTGAAGGGCCAGCCGGTCGTGGTGTACTTCTATCCGAAGGACAGCACCCCCGGATGCACCAATGAAACCCGCGATTTCGGCACTCTCCATCCCGAGTTCGAAAAGCTCGGTTGCAAGGTCTTTGGTGTCTCCCGCGACAGCATCAAGTCCCACGACAACTTCAGAGCCAAGCTCGAAACGCCGTTCGACCTCATCTCGGACGCCGACGAAGCGCTGTGCTACGCCTTCGATGTCATCAAGATGAAGAACATGTACGGCAAACAGGTGCGCGGCATCGAACGCAGCACCTTCGTCATCGACAAGGACGGCAACGTCTGCCAGGAATGGCGCAAGGTGAAGGTGGATGGCCACGCCGCCGCCGTCCTCGAATTCGTCAAGACGCTGTAAGCAAACCGTCACACCATTGGGGTTGCAAGCCCCGCTTGCAGCCACACCCGCCAGCCCTGATTCCGGAGCCTGCATGGTCACCAAACGGCGAACCAAAGCCTACAAGAACAAGCTGTTCGTACTCGACACCAACGTGCTGATGCACGACCCCACCAGCCTGTACCGCTTCGAGGAGCACGACCTGTTCGTGCCGATCATGACCCTCGAAGAACTCGACGGAAACAAGAAGGGCATGTCCGAAGTGGCGCGCAACGCGCGTCAGGCCAGCCGCATGATGGACGAGATCGTCAAGGCCTGCCCCGACGGCATCGAAGAGGGCATCGATCTCACCATTCCGTCGCGCGAACAAGCCACCGGCAAGCTCTTTCTGCAGACCGAGGCCATCGATCTGCATCTGCCGCCCGGCCTGCCCACCGGTCGCGGCGACAACCATATCCTTGCCGTGGTCGCCTTCCTGGCCAAACGCTTCCCGAAGCGTCCGGTCATCCTGGTCTCGAAAGACATCAACATGCGCATCAAGGCGCGTGCCCTCGGTCTGGAGGCTCAGGACTACTTCAACGACAAGGTCCTTGAAGACACCGATCTGCTCTACGCCGGCGCGCGCGAGCTGCCACCCGACTTCTGGGAAGCCCACGCCGCGGATCTGGAATCCTGGAAGGAAGAAGGACGCACCTACTATCGCCTCAAGGGGCCGCTGGCCAGCGAACTGACGATCAACGAGTTCGTGTTCGACAGCAAGCAGGATGGCGCCTTCGACGCATGGGTGGTCGAGCAGGACGGACCGTCGGTCGTGCTCGAAACGCTGACCGACTATTCGCATCAGAAGAACAATGTCTGGGGCATCACCGCTCGCAACCGCGAACAGAACTTTGCCCTGAACCTGCTCATGAATCCGGAGATCGATTTTGTCTCCCTGCTCGGCCAGGCCGGTACCGGCAAGACCCTGCTCACACTGGCTGCCGCACTGACCCAGGTGCTCGACACCAAGCGCTACAGTGAAATCATCATGACCCGGGTGACGGTACCGGTCGGCGAGGACATCGGCTTCCTGCCCGGAACGGAAGAAGAGAAAATGACGCCGTGGATGGGTGCGCTGGAAGACAACCTGGACGTGCTCAACGGCACCGTTGACGAAGGCGGCGAATGGGGCCGCGCCGCCACGCGGGACCTGATTCGTTCGCGCATCAAGATCAAGAGCCTGAACTTCATGCGCGGGCGCACCTTCATCAACAAGTTCCTCATCATCGATGAGGCGCAGAACCTGACCCCCAAACAGATGAAGACGCTCATCACCCGCGCCGGCCCCGGGACCAAGGTGGTGTGTCTGGGCAACATCGCGCAGATCGACACGCCCTACCTCACCGAGGGCAGTTCGGGTCTTACGTTCGTGGTCGATCGTTTCAAGGGCTGGCCGCATTCCGGCCATATCACCTTGCAGCGTGGCGAGCGCTCCCGCCTCGCCGACCATGCCGCAGAGGTCCTCTGAAGCACATTCCGACGGCATGAATACAACAAGGCGCCCCCGAGGCGCCTTTTTCATACCCGAAGTTTGAGCGAGATCAGCCTGCGGGCGAACACCCCTCCTATAATTCGCGGATAACGATGAGGGAGCAACGATGACGACAGCAGCACAGGTACTTGCCGGGGCCAGCACCGACTTTCTGAAGCGGTACTCGCCATTCGACCAGATGCAGCCCGAAGCGCTCGAATTTCTCGGCGAACGGCTCCTGCTCAGTCACTTCGCCAAGGGCAGCGCCATTCTGTCGCCCGAGATGGGGCAGCCGCGTCACTTCTTCATCATCCAGCGTGGCAAAGTGCAGGCCAGCCAGGCGGGCAACGTGGCGGTCACCGAATACGCCACCATGACACTGAGCCCGGGTGAATGTTTTCCGATCGGCGCCATTTCCGCTGGGCGTGCCTCCACCAACAACTACGTCGCACTGGAAGACACGTTCTGCTACCAGCTCCCCGCGCGTGACTTCATGGAGCTGATGCGCATCAGCCCTGAATTTCACGTCTTCTGCACCCAGTACATCGCCAGCCTGCTCAACCAGTCCCGGCAGCAGCTGCAGACGACATTCTCGCAGCGTGCGGCCGAACAACAGACCATGACGACGCCCCTCGGCGCGCTGATCAAGCACGAACCGATATGCGTCACGCCCGACACGCCCTTGCGCAAAGCGCTCGAAACCATGGCGGAACAACGCATCGGCTGCATGGTGATTGCCGATGAGGCATTGAAGCCGGTCGGCATTCTCACCCAGAGCGATCTGTTGCCCCGCGTGGTGCTGCCGGAGTTCGACCTGAGCCGCCCGATCTCCGAGGTGATGACCAGCAAGCCGCACGTGCTGTCAGCCACCGCTACCGCCTACGATGCGGCACTCGAGATGGCCACCCACGCCGTTCGGCATCTGCTGGTCGTCGATAGCATGGACCGCCTCAAGGGCGTCGTCTCCGAGCGCGATCTGTTCACCCTGCAGCGCATTGGCCTGCGCCAGATCCGGGCAAGCATCGAAGGTGCCGAGGATATCGATTCGCTGCAACGGGCCAGCCAGGACATCCGTCAGCTCGCGCTCAACCTGATCGCCCAGGGCATTGGCGCTGAACAGCTCACCCACTTCATCTCCGCGCTGAACGACGCCCTCACCCGCCGGATCATCATCCTCGAACTGGATCGCCACGACCTGGCCGGCATCGCATTCTCGTGGGTCGCATTCGGCTCCGAAGGCCGGCACGAACAGACCCTGTCCACCGATCAGGACAACGGCATCATCTACGACCCGAAAGACAGCAACAAGGACGAGGCCAAGACCCGACTCCTGGCGTTTGCCAAGGATGTAAACAAGGCTCTCGATGCCTGCGGATTCCCGCTGTGCAAGGGAAACATCATGGCCAGCAACCCGGATCTGTGCCTGACGCGCGAGGAGTGGGAGCGCCGCTTTGGCGCATGGATTCGCCAACCTGATCCGCAGGCGCTCCTGAATGCCTCGATCTTCTTCGACTTCCGCGTGCTGTACGGCAACGAAAAGATCGCCGACGAGCTGCGCCGCTGGCTCAACAACGCCGCCAAGGGCAACAGCGCTTTCCTGCGCATGATGGCGCACAACGCACTTCAGGTCGCGCCACCGCTCGGACGCATTCGCGACTTCGTGGTTGAAGACGACGGCATGATCGACCTGAAGAAATCCGGCGCGCGTCTCTTTGTGGATGTGGCCCGCATCTTTGCGCTACGTTCAGAGGTTGAATCATCCAGCACGGTGCAGCGCCTGCGTCAGGCGGGCCAGAAGTCCGGCATGCCCGCGGACGAACTCGATGCCATGATCGAAGGCTTCCACTTCATTCAGCTGCTGCGCCTGCGCTCGCAGCACCTGGAGACCGAGCATGATGCCCCGGGTGACAACAAGGTCCATCCGGATCGACTCAACGAACTGGACCGACGCATCCTGAAAGAGGCATTCCGACAGGCACGCAAGCTCCAGTTGCGCCTCAAACTGGACTACCAGCTCTGATTCTTCCGACAATAACAATACGGCCGCGCCTGCCGCGGCCCCACACGAAAGAGCATTGCCAATGAACTGGCTGACCAAGATGTTTTCCGGCGACCACCCGGCCGCCAACCTGCCTGAGGCGCTGCGAGAGCGCGTCGAACAGTGGCGCGCGCTTGAGGAACCGTCACTCGACAGCTCCCACAGCGACACCCGCTATTGCATTGTCAATACCGAAGCCACCGGCATGGACCTGAGCAAGGACCGCCTCCTCGCCGTGGCCGGCATCGGCGTCGAAAAGGGCCTCATCGCCCACCGTGACGCCCTCGAAATCGGCTTCGATTCGCCCGCCGAGGCGCTGGTGCAGATGCTCGAATTCATCGGAAAGTCACCGGTGATCATTTTCAACGCCGAATTCAACCGGACGGCATTGATGGCGGCATTCGAGATGCATCTCGGTTTCGAGCCGGACATCGAATGGATCGATGCCTACTGGCTGCTGCCCAGCCTCTTCAACGACAAACACGACCGTCCGGTACGTCTGGCCGACTGGATGAAGGCGATGGGCGTTGAAACCTTCCAGCGGCACCGGGCGCTGGGTGACGCCTATGCCATCGCCAAGCTCTTTCTTGCTGCACAGTCGAGGGCCAGTCAGCGCGGCTATCGCACGGTGCGCAGCATTGTCGATCTGGCCATCTCCCGAAAACGGCTTCAGCGCTCGATTTCGTCCTGAGTGCTCACCGTCGGCTGCGCCATCAACCACTCGCGCAAGAACTGCTTGTCCGGCAATTGGGATGCGTTCCAGCACGCGTAACGGACCCCGACCTCATCGAGCATCTCGCGCTTGAGGCGGTTTGCCGCAAGGTCCTGCCGAGCCCGCTCCAGATCAACAACGCCGGCCACACGCAGCTCTGCATCGCAAATAACGAAATCGAGCAGCATGTCCTTCTGGGCGCGGTCCTTGCCCACCACCCGGCGCAAGGAGCCGCGCGCAAAGATCTCATGCCCCGGCAAGGCCGTCTTGAGCCACCGCCACACAATGAGGTGGGAACGCTCCAGATACACCGGGCCAATCGCGCTGGGGCGCACATCGGGCTCTCGCTCAGGCACCGGGGTGAAGCCCATCGGGACCCGCGAGATCTCCGCCTCCCGGGCATGAGCTGCCACTATCGATGACACCGCTGGCGAGCCGGTTGCGGGGCTGTCCATCATGACGTCACCGCCGCGACGCCCGTGCATCTCCATCAGAAATGCCTGCGCACGCGCCTCCTCCGCTTCTCGGAGCTCCTCACGTCGCCGACGCAAGTAATAAAACAAGCCTGCAAATGCAGCAATGAAGATGAACGTGAACAACCACGCCATATTCGACTCCCGTCTCGGCCGGGCCGGTCAGATCAAGTGAAATCATGTTAGCGACACTTGCATACAGGGTCGAGTCATTCACCGATCCCCCATCCGGAGAAACAGTCCACCGGTCAGATCAGGGCCACAGCCATGCGGATACGCAGCAGTCGCGGTTATGCATCGGAGCAGGCTGAGATGAGAGCGATCATGCTGTCGGAGGCACTTCTGGAGAACACAGGGCCTAGACTATTGGGTCAGGACTCATGCTGTCGAACTCGACCGCTTCGCTTTTGCGAGCCCCCGGTTCTGCGGCCAGACAACCCGACGAAGACCCGATGCATGGGGTTGCACTGAACGGCGCTCGCAAAGACCGCCATTAAATCAGCGCTTTACGAAACATCTCGTCATGCGTATAGTCACGCCGATGCGATTTTTGACAGCGCTACCTTTCTTGCTGACCTGCCTGTTGGGCTCCGCCCATGCGACCGAGGCACCTTCGGCCCAGCTTGACGCTGTCCCGGTGGTGAGTGTGGATCCGACGGTCAAGCCCAGTCGCAAGCCTCAACTCACCGAAGTCGTGCTGCACGGCTTGAGCTTTCTGGACATCCCCTACCGCTACGGTGGCACCACCCGGGATGTCGGCCTCGATTGCAGCGCCCTGGTCCAGAAGGTGTTTTTCGAATCTCTCGGCATGTCTTTGCCGCGCACCACGCGCGGGCAGGCACTCGCCGGTGTCAAGGTTGCTCGCAAAGAGCTCAAACCCGGCGACCTCGTGTTCTTCAACACCCGCCGTCGCGCCTTCTCCCATGTTGGCATCTATCTGGGCAACGACCGATTCCTGCACGCGCCTTCCAAGGGCGGCAAGGTTCGCATCGAAAAGCTCAGCGTGAGCTACTGGAACAAGCGATTCAACGGCGCCCGCCGAGTGATCAAGCCTCAGACGCAGCTGACTGCGGCGACCCAGACCACCCCCTGAACACGCTCATGCCCGACTGCGGCGATCGCAGGCGGGTGATTCGCACTGACGGCAGCGACTGGCTTCGCGTTTGTCGAGCGCTTGTTTAAGGGCACACACCGACCGGCGACAACACACCAGTTCAACCCCCGCTCGCGAGGCCGCTTCGCGGAAACGCAGCATGACGTTGTGCCCCAGAAAGTCGGTAAACAGAATCACCATCTCGATGCCGGTGGGCAGATCCGAGGCGCGGCGCTGGTGCGAGCGATCACGTCCGGTCACATGCGCCGCGATATGGATACCGAACTCTTCGAGTACGCCTGGAATATTGCCAAGTCGATCTGCGCCGACGAGCATTGCGTTCATGATGAACTCCTATATGCGAATGGTTCTCATTCACTATACCTAAACGCGAATGGTTTGTGTTTACAAATTGTTCTCGTTACACTTCCCTCCAGCTTGAATCCGATCCACGAAGGAACCTTCAGAATGAAACGTCTAGCACTCGTCTCGGCGATTTTTGCCACCCTGACCACTGCCGTCGCGCACGCCGAAGAACAGGTGGTCAACCTCTACACCTCCCGCCACTACCAGTCCGACGAAGTCCTGTACGAGAACTTCACCAAGACGACAGGCATCAAGGTCAATCGCATCGAAGGCAAAGACGACGCCCTGATCGAGCGCATCCGCAACGAAGGCGAACACAGCCCGGCCGATGTCCTGCTCACCTCCGATGCCTCACGCCTCGGCAAGGCATCGAGCCTCGGCCTGCTTGCCCCGCTCGACAGCAAGGTGCTCGAGGAGCGCATCCCGGCCAACCTGCGCACCAGCGACTGGTTCGCCTTCTCCAAGCGCGCCCGCATCATTGTGTACAACCAGAAGAACATCGACCCGGCCATGGTCCAGAATTACGAAGATCTGGCCGATCCCAAGCTCAAGGGCAAGGTCTGCACCCGCTCCGGCAGTCACCCGTACAACCTGTCGCTGGGCGCCTCCCTCATCAAGCGCCTTGGCGCAGATGCGACGGAAGCCTGGGCCAAGGGCGTGGTCGCCAACTTCGCCCGCAAGCCCAAGGGCGGCGACACCGATCAGATCCGTGCCGTTGCCGCCGGGGAATGCGGCGTGGCGATCGCTAACTCCTACTACTTTGCCCGCTTGATGAATTCAGACAAGCCGGAAGACCAGGAAGTGATCAGCAAGGTCGGCATCGTGTGGCCGAATCAGGCCAACGTCGGCACCCACGTGAACATCTCCGGTGGCGGTCTGGTCAAGACTGCACCGCATGCAGCCGCCGCCAAGGCGTTTCTGGAGTACCTGAGCACCGACGAGGCGCAGCAGTATTTCGCCAACGGCAACAACGAGTGGCCCGCCGTGCCGAGCGTCAAGGTGAGCAACCCGGCGCTGGACAAGATGGGCGAATTCAAGGCAGACCCGCTGCCGGTCGCCGAACTGGCCGACGGCGTGGCCGAAGCCCAGAAAATGTATGATCGCGCCGGTTACCAGTAATCAGCCCGACATCGACAAAAAGCCCGGCATGCCGGGCTTTTTGTTTTTTGATCCTCCGTTTTACATCAGCCCCCGGGGGTCAGGCAGAACATCAACGCCTCATGCGCCTGCTGACGGAACATCAGCCGGTTCGCCAGAAGCCCCTCGCAACGCGCACCCAGCTTCTCGGCAACGCGCCGGCTGCGCAGGTTGTCAGGCAAGACCACGATTTCCAGCCGATTGAGCCCCATGTGCTCGAAACCGAACCGCACCGCCAGTTGCGCAGCACGCGTCGCAACCCCCTGCCCCGTGTGCAACGAAGACACCCAGTACCCCAGGTTGGCAAAGCGATTGCACGGGTTGATCTGATTGATCCCGACGCAGCCGACCAGTTGCTCGCGCTGCGTGTCGAAGATGCCGAACTCCCGATTTGCCAGCGAAACGGCCCACTGACCGCAACTGTCGTCAATGAAGGCTCGCGCCGAATCGATTGAATAGTCGGCGCTCGCCCAATCCTGCCAGCGCGACAACTCAGGCATGGACGCGCTCACGGCGTCGAACAGCGCCATTGCATCGTCCGGCACCAGCGGTCGAATGAAACACCGGCCCTGCGCATAATCAATGCGCAGGCTGGCTGTGCTCACGCCTGACTCCGTCGCTGCCGCGCAATCTGTGCGGAAAGCACGATCACGGGTACCAGCCCCACGGCAACGATCATGAGCGCCGCCGTAGAGGCCTCCGCCAGGCGCTCATCCGCAGCAAGATTGAAGGTCTGGGTGGCCAGGGTGTCGAGATTGAAGGGACGCATGACAAGCGTTGCCGGCAACTCTTTCATCACATCCACGAAGAGCATCAGCCCTGCGGTGAGCAGGCTGCCCCTCAGCATGGGCGCATGAATGCCGCGCAAGGTCGCCCACAGGCCAGCCCCCAGATTGCGTGCCGCTTCATCCATCGACCGGGTGATGCGCCCCAGACCGGTATCGATGGTATGCAGCGCTACACTGAGGAAGCGGGTGAGATAGGCATAGACCAGCGCCGCCATACCACCGGTCAGAATGAGGCCGGGACTCACGCCGGACAGCGCGGCGATGGCATCGGCCAGCCAGTTATCCAGTTGCGTAACCGGGATCAGCACGCCCACCGCAATGACGGTGCCCGGCACGGCGTAGCCCAGACCCACGAGCCGGTTGAAGAACGCGGTGACCGGGGTTCGGGACAAGCGCTGGGCATACGCCAGCAGCAAGGCCAGCACCACACCGATGACGGCAGTGACGCTTGCCAAGGTGAAACTGTTGGCCGCCAGACCGATGAATCGTGGCCCGAACTGGGCATCGCCCTCATTGAAGGCCATCTTGAGCAGCAAACCCGCCGGCAGCAAGAACCCGAGCAGCAGAGGCAGGAAACATACGGCAAAGGCCCCCCAGCCCGCCATGACGGACAAGCGCTGCCCAAACCCCGGGCGACGTTGACGGGAGGTGTCGTTGAAGCGGGCCCGCCCCCGACTCATGTGCTCCAGCACCAGGACGAAGATCACGAACGACAGGAGCACGCCAGACAGTTGCGCCGCTGCAGTGCGATCCCCCAGGGAGAACCATGCGCGATAGATGCCCGTGGTGAACGTCTGGACCCCGAAGTATGAAACCGTGCCGAAATCCGCCAGCGTTTCCATCAACGCGAGTGCCGTCCCTGTCACGATGGCCGGGCGTGCCAGCGGCAGCGATACCCGAAAAAAACAGGCCCACGGGCCCAGTCCGAGTGAGCGCCCTGCCTCCATGGCCCCGGACGCACGCTCCAGAAAGGCCGTACGCGCCAGCATGTAAACATAGGGATAGAAAACGAAAGCAAACATGGCGATCGCGCCGCCCACTGTTCGCACGTCGGGAAACCAGTAATCACCGGCCTCCCAGCCGAACAGGTTGCGCAACCCCGTCTGCACCGGGCCGACAAACTGCAGAAAATCGGTAAATACGTAGGCCATGACGTAAGCCGGCATGGCAAGCGGCAGGATGAGGGCCCACTCAAAGAGGCGACGGCCCGGAAAATCGTGCATCACGGTCAGCCATGCGGTCGCGACCCCGACCACTGCAACACCAAGGCCCACGCCCAGGCACAGCCAGACCGTGTTGATCACGTATTCGGCCAGCACCGTCTCAAGCAGGTGTGACCAGGTATCACCGGTGCTCCAGTCAGTGAGCGAAGCAAACACCGCCATGATCGGCACTGCCGCAAGCACGGCGACCACAATGGCGGCGACGGTCAGCCAGCGGTGCTCACCGAGGGGCATTGAGCGACGGAGCTTGGGCAAATCAATCGATCCGAAGGTAGGATGTTGGGCAGACGGTACTGCCGGGCCGCGCCCGGAGCAAGAAAATCAAGCCTCATGCGTGAGGTGTGGAGCGGCTAAATTATAATGGATCTCATTCTCTTTCACCCGCGAATTGCGCCGATTCCATGACCTTGCTTGAAGTCGATCAGCTCACGCTGGCCTACGGCCGCCACCTGGTGGTGGATTTGCTGGACTTTGCCCTCGAAAAGGGCAGTATCGGATGCCTGCTCGGTCCCTCGGGTTGCGGCAAGACCACCGTCTTGCGCGCCATTGCGGGCTTCGAGCGCGTCCATGGCGGCAGCATCCGCATCGGTGCCGAACAGGTCAGCGGTACCGGCGTGCACATCCCCCCCGAGCGTCGGCGCATCGGCATGGTGTTCCAGGACTATGCGCTATTCCCACACCTGACGATTCGCGACAATATCGGCTTCGGCCTTCACCGTGCCGATGCCGGCACCCGGAGCCGACGCGTCGACGCCATGCTCGAGCTGGTGGGCCTCGGGCCGCAGGCCCAACGATTTCCGCATGAACTCTCCGGTGGGCAGCAGCAGCGGGTCGCACTCGCGCGAGCACTGGCCCCCGCCCCCGATCTGCTGCTCATGGATGAGCCCTTTTCCAACCTGGACGTCGAGCTGCGCGAGCGCCTGTCGCTCGAAGTGCGGGCCATTCTCAAGGAAACCGGAACCACCGCCATTCTGGTGACCCATGACCAGAATGAGGCTTTCGCCGTGGCGGATGTGATCGGTCTCATGCACGACGGCGCGCTTCAGCAATGGGACACGCCCTACAACCTGTATCACAAGCCGGTGAACCGCTTCGTGGCGGACTTCATCGGCCAGGGTGTGCTGATCCCCGGTCGCATCATCGGCGAGAACCAGGTCAAGATCGCCCTGGGCACCTTGCGCAGCGAGTTGCCCATGGACTGCGGCCCGCTTGGCATCTGCCCGCCCGGCTCGGACGTGGACGTGTTGCTCCGCCCCGATGACGTGGTTCATGACGACGCCAGCGAACAGACGGCCGTTGTGACCAACAAGGCGTTCCGGGGTGCCGACATCCTCTACACCCTGGAACTCGACAACGGCGTCAAGCTGCTCTCGCTGGTGCCCAGTCATCACAATCATGCGCTGGGCGAACGTATCGGCATCCGGCTCAATGTGGATCACGTGATCACCTTTTTCGAGCCCGCGCGATTGCCCGAGAGCGAACTCGATTCATGATTCCCTGGCTCACCGAGCCGGCCTTCCCCCCGGTCACACAGGCACTCGAAGAACCCAACGGACTGCTTGCCGCAGGCGGCTCGCTGGAGCCGCACTGGCTGCTTGCTTCGTATCGTCGAGGCATCTTCCCCTGGTTCAGTGACGGGGAACCGATCCTGTGGTGGAGCCCCGATCCGCGCATGATCCTGCGTCCGGGTCACATCAAGGTGTCACGCAGCCTGCGCAAGACACTGCGTCAGGGGAAATTCGAATTGCGCGTCGACAGCGACTTCCCGGCCGTGATCCATGCCTGCGGCCAGCTGCGAGCGCAAACCCATGGCACCTGGATCACCCCGCACATGGAGCGCGCCTACTGCCGGCTGCACGAACAGGGCTTCGCGCACAGTATCGAGAGCTGGCTGGACGGCCAGCTGGTGGGTGGCCTGTACGGGGTTGCGCTCGATCGCGCGTTTTTTGGCGAATCGATGTTCTCCATGGTCACTGATGCCTCCAAAGTGGCGCTGGTGCACCTGGGCGAACTGCTTGAGCCACGCGGATTTGGCGTGATAGATTGCCAGATGACGACGGCGCATTTGCGCTCCATGGGTGGCGAAGAGATCCCCAGAGCGCAGTTCGTCGAGGAACTCAACCGTCTGGTGTCACCCTTACCGACGCCGCAGGATTGGCGCCGACCCGACGGAGATTCATGAGGACGCCCCCAACGGCCCATGCAGCAGGATTATCCCTACGCCCTCATTCAGTTCTATGTGACCGGTCCGTACGACTGCTCGTATCTGGCGGATCAGCGGGCTCGCTCGCAGGTCGCCACGCCCAACCACATCATTGACACACCGGTCTATTCGGAACTGGTTCGAAACGGTTTTCGACGCAGCGGTGTCTTCACCTACCGGCCTTACTGCGATCACTGCCGGGCCTGTGTGCCTGTCCGGGTCCCGGTCGCGAAGTTCGTCCCCAACCGCTCCCAGAAGCGCGCGTTGCAACGACACCACCAGATGACCGTGCGCGAGATGCCGCTCGAATTCAATGACGAGCACTATCAGCTTTACCAGCGATATCAACTGGCCCGGCACGCGGGCGGCGGCATGGACCAGGACAGCCGCGAACAGTATGGTCACTTCCTGCTTCAGAGCCATGTGGACACGCGGCTCATCGAGTTTCGCCAGGATGGCATCCTGCGCATGGTGTGCATCATCGACTGGCTCACCGATGGTCTGTCGAGCGTCTACACCTTCTTCGACCCGGAAATCCCCAACGCCAGCTACGGGACCTGGGGCGTGCTCTGGCAGATCGAGGCCTGCCGCCAGCTCAACCTGCCCTACCTCTACCTGGGCTACTGGATCCGCGACAGCCGCAAAATGGCCTACAAATCGCGTTTCCGCCCGCTCGAAGGGCGAGTCGCCGGCAACTGGCGTCCGCTGACCGACAGCGACTTCGAGTAGCCATCAGACCCGCCTGAAACGGGCTTAAAAGGCTGACGCAACGCAACAAATCAGGGCAGCAGTGGAGTAAAATGCGCCGCTATGCTCTACGACCTCGCACGCCCCCTGCTCTTCGCGCTTGACGCGGAATCCGCCCACGAAATGTCCCTGTCCGCGCTGTCGCGCCTGGGCGCGCTCTTGCCGCCTGCCAAGCCGTTGCCGGCCACGCCGACGACGGTCATGGGCATCGAGTTTCCCAACAAGGTGGGCCTTGCCGCCGGGCTGGACAAGAACGGAGAAGCCATCGACGGTCTGGCCCGCTTCGGATTCGGCTTCATCGAGATCGGCACCATCACGCCACGTCCGCAACCGGGCAACCCGAAGCCGCGCCTGTTCCGGCTGCCCGAGGTCAAGGGCATCATCAACCGTATGGGTTTCAACAACCACGGGGTCGATGCGCTGATCGAAAACGTCAAGGCGGCCAAATTCAAGGGCGTGCTGGGCATCAATATCGGCAAGAACTTCGACACGCCGATTGAAAACGCCGTGGATGACTATCTGGCCTGCCTCGAAAAGGTCTATGCCCTGGCCACCTACGTGACGGTGAACATCTCGTCACCCAACACCAAGAACCTCCGTGCGTTGCAAGGCGCTTCAGAGCTCGATGGCCTGCTCGGCCCGCTCAAGGCGGCCCAGACACGACTGGCCGACACCCACGGGCGCTACGTACCGTTCGCCCTCAAGATCGCGCCGGACCTCGAAGCCGATCAGGTCACCAACATTGCAGACGCACTCAAGCGCCACCACATCGACGCGGTGATCGCCACCAACACGACCATCGCCCGCGACAAGGTCCAGGGCGTCAAACATGGTGACGAACAAGGCGGCTTGTCCGGCGCGCCGGTGCGCGAGTCGAGCACGCATATCATCCAGTCGCTGTCGCAACAGCTCGCTGGCGAACTGCCGATCATTGGCGTCGGCGGCATTCTGGGTGGCCGTGACGCGCTTGAAAAGATCGAGGCCGGCGCTTCGCTGGTCCAGGTCTACAGCGGGCTCATCTACCGCGGTCCGGCGCTGGTGCGCGATTGCGTCAGCACCACGGCCAGTGTGTAAGCCGCACGCGGGCGTGACGGTCATATACCTATAACTTCAGCAGGGTTGAGCCCCCCTGACCGGCAAGCGATAATCGACGACTTGGGAAAATTCAAGCGCATATGAGCAGTTATCTTTTCGTCATTCTCGGCGCCGTTCTGGTGAACAACGTGGTGCTGGTCCGCATTCTGGGCCTGTGTCCGTTCATGGGTGTCTCCAAAAAGCTCGAAACCGCCATTGGCATGGGGGCAGCGACAACATTCGTGCTCACCCTGGGCAGCGGTACGAGTTACCTGATCGACCACTATCTGCTGGTGCCGAACGATCTGGTTTATCTGCGCACGCTGTCCTTCATCGTGGTTATTGCCGCCATTGTCCAGCTGACCGAGCTGGTCATTCACAAGACCAGCCCGCTACTGCATCAGGTGCTTGGCATCTACCTGCCGTTGATTACCACCAACTGCGCGGTGCTCGGTGTGCCCTTGCTCAATGTGGGCCTGCGACACAACCTGCTCGAATCCCTGCTGTTCGGCTTTGGCAGCTCGATCGGCTTCACGCTGGCGCTGATCCTCTTCGCCGGCATCCGCGAGCGCCTCGACGGCGCCGACGTGCCGCTGCCGTTCAAGGGCACCGCCATCGCCATGATCACCGCCGGCCTCATGAGCCTTGCCTTCATGGGCTTTGCCGGCCTGGACCGCTACCAGTGACACCCATGAGTACACGCTTGCACCTCATGACAGCCACACACACCGAGAGCACACGTTCATGCTGACCGCCATCATCGTCATGGCCGGCATCGCCATCGTGCTCGGTGGCGCACTCGGTTTTGCCGCCATCCGCTTCAAGGTCGAAGGCGACCCGCTGGTGGACAAGATCGATGAGATCCTGCCCCAGACCCAGTGTGGCCAGTGCGGCTTCCCCGGTTGCCGGCCCTATGCCGAGGCCATCGCCAACGGCGAGGCCGACATCAACCAGTGCCCGCCGGGCGGTGAAGAGGGCATCCGTCACCTGGCCGATCTGCTCGGGCGCGAGTTCAAACCCCTGGATGAAGAACACGGTGTCGAAAAGCCCAAATCCGTCGCGCTGATTGACGAAGAGACCTGCATCGGCTGCACCTTGTGCATCCAGGCCTGTCCGGTCGATGCCATTGTGGGCGCCGCCAAGCAGATGCACACCGTGATCGAAAAGGAATGCACCGGCTGCGAACTGTGCCTGGCGCCCTGCCCGGTCGATTGCATCACCATGGAGCCGCTGCCCGAAACGGTCAAGAACTGGAAGTGGCGTTACCCGGTCATCAAGCTCAAGGAGGTTGCATGATCGCCGGGCTCTTCAAGTTCAATGGCGGCGTCAAACCCGATACGCACAAGAACGAATCGGCGCAGACACCGATTCGCACGGCACCGATGCCGGCCCGGCTCTTCGTGCCCTTGCGCCAGAGTGCTCGAACGACCGCACGCTGCATTGTCCAGCCGGGCCAGAAGGTCCTCAAAGGCGAGCGCATCGGCGTACCCGACGAATTCCTCGGTACCGCCATCCATGCGCCCACTTCGGGAACGGTCATCGGCGTTGAACTGCACACCATGGCCCACGCCTCGGGGCTGGGCACTCGCTGCGTCATCATCGAAGCCGACGGCGAAGATCGCTGGATCGATCACCATGGCTTCGACAAGGTCGATGCCACCCGCGAGGACAAACTCGCCTGGCTGCGCGACTGCGGCGTGGTGGGCCTCGGGGGGGCGACCTTCCCGAGCCATATCAAGGCCGGACGCGGTACGGGCATCGATACCCTGGTGCTCAACGGGGCCGAGTGCGAACCCTGGATCACCTGCGATGACCGCCTCATGCGCGAACAGCCCGCCGACATTCTCGCCGGCGCACTGATCCTGCAGGAACTGGTCGGTGCCACCCGCATTGTCGTCGGTATCGAGGACAACAAGCCCGAAGCCATCGAGGCAATGCGCGCCGCAGTGAAAGACACCGACGGCGACATCACCGTGACGGCCATCCCGTCGATTTACCCGGCGGGTGGCGAAAAGCAGCTCATTCGTGTGCTTACCGGCATCGAGATCCCCCACGGCAAACTGGGGGCGGACTTTGGCGTGCAGTGTTTCAACGTGGGCACGGCCCGGGCGGTTTATCGCGCCATGGCCTTCGGTGAGCCGCTGATCTCCCGTGTCGTCACGCTCACCGGCAATGTCGAGCAACCGGGCAATGTGGACGCGCTCATCGGCACGCCGGTGACGGACCTGATCGCCCAGGCGCGCCCCAAGGCCGATACCAACCGCACCCTGCTGGGCGGGCCCATGATGGGCTTCGAGTTACCGGCGCAGGACGTCCCGCTGGGCAAGGGCATCAACTGTCTGATTGCCTGCTCGCCGTCACTCTTCCCGCCACCGCCGCCCGAAATGAACTGCATTCGTTGCGGTGCCTGCGCGCGCGCCTGCCCGGCCGATCTTCAGCCGTTCGAGCTGTACTGGTTCTCGCGCGCGAAGAACTTCGGCAAGGCCCAGGAATATCACCTGTTCGACTGCATCGAGTGCGGTTGCTGTGCCTATGTGTGCCCGTCCCACATCCGGCTGGTGGACTACTACCGCTTCTCCAAGAGCGAGATCTGGGCACGCGAGCGGGAAAAAGCCGCTGCCGATGCCGCTCGGGATCGCTTCGAGTTCCGTAACGAGCGCCAGGAGCGGGAGAAGCGCGAGAAGGCCGAACGCCTTGCAGCCAAGGCTGCCGCCACCAAGGCCAAACTGGCTGAAGAGGCCAAAGCCAAGGAAGGTGAGTCCGGCGCTGATACGGGCGCCAAAGCGGGTGAAGATGACGCCAAGGCCGCCTTGATCAAGGCGGCGCTGGAGCGGGCCAAACAGCAAAAGGCGCAGGTTCAGGCCAAGAACACCGACAACCTGCCGCCCGGCGTCGAAGCACAGATTGCCGAAGCCGAAGCACGGCGTCAGGCCGAGCTTGCGCCCGAAGTACCAGCCCAAGACACCCCGCCCGACGCACCGGAAAAACAGTGATGTTCACGTCCCCCTTCGTACGCAAACCCGCCAGTGTCCAGCAGGTGATGTTCACCGTGCTGGTCGCACTCGTACCGGGCGTGGCCATCTACGTATCGCAGTTCGGGCCCGGCATTGTGGTGAACCTGCTGATCGCCTCGCTGGCCGCCATCGCCGCAGAGGCCCTCGTGCTGTGGTTGCGAAAGAAACCAGTCGGTCTTTATGTGACCGATCTGTCGGCAGTGGTCACGGCCTGGCTCATCGCACTGGCGTTTCCGCCCATCATTCCCGCCTGGATTCTCATCCTGGCGACGGTGCTGGCCGTGGTCGCCGTCAAGCACCTGTACGGCGGTCTGGGGCAAAACCCCTTCAACCCGGCCATGGCGGCTTACTGCCTGATGATCGTCGCGTATCCGTCTGCCATGTCCCAGTGGCCGCCTGCCGGCTGGATGGATCTGGCGACGCACTGGCAGCACATCGTCGGTGGCAACATGGACGCCATCACGGGCGCCACGCCGCTCGATGCGATGCGCACCGGTGTCCGTGGCAATGCCACTGTTCATGACGTTCTCCAGGGCAATGCATTCGGCGTGCTCGGTGGCGCGGGCTGGGAATACATCGGTCTTGGCTATCTCGTCGGCGGCCTCTTCATGTGGTGGCGCAAGACCATTACATGGCACCTGCCCGTGGCCTTTCTGGCCGGTATGGCTGCGATCTCGGGCCTGTTCTGGCTGATCGACAGCACTCGATACGCCTCTCCCCTGTTCCATCTGGCCAGCGGCGGCGCCCTGCTGGCGGCCTTCTTCATCGTGACTGATCCGGTCTCGGGCGCGAGTACGCCGCGCGGCAAACTCATCTTCGCGGCGGGCATCGGCGTCATTGCCTATTTCATCCGCACCTTCGGCGCGTATCCGGACGGTATTGCCTTTGCCGTTCTGCTCATGAACATCTGCGTTCCGCTCATCGACATGAAGACCCAACCCGCCGTCTTCGGACACAAAGGGTCGAACGGAGGGGCGTCATGAGCACGACGCAATACACCGCCGGGCGCACCGCGGCCCGTACCGGCGCCATTCTGACCGTGTTCGCGGCCCTGTTCACGGCGGCCATGGCGTTCACCTACAGCCTCACCAAGCCGGACATCGCGGCGGCTGTTGCCGAAACGAAGCGCAAACTGATTGCCGAGGTGCTGCCGCCTGACGCCTATGACAACGCCCTGCTCGAAGACGCCATTCACCTGCCGGCCAATGAGAAGCTCGGGCTGGACGATGGCGGCACGGTCTATCGGGCGCGCGAAGCCGGCAGTCCGGTCGCCCTCATCGTCGAAGCCCGTGCGCCCAATGGCTATGGCGGCGCCATCGGCATGATCGTCGCCGTGCGTACCGACGGGAGCCTGTCGGGTGTGCGCGTGACCGATCACAAAGAGACGCCGGGGCTGGGGGACTACGTTGATCGCAAGAAAGACAGCAACAAGGCCAGCCCGTGGATCGATCAGTTCTCGGGCACGTCGTTCGAGACCCTGCCCCGTGACGATTGGCGCGTCCAGAAAGACGGGGGCCGGTTCATCTATCGCACCGGCGCGACGATCAGCGCACGCGCCGTGATCGAAGCCGTCGCCAAGACGCTCGACTGGACCAACGCCCACCGCGAGGCGCTGTTCGCCACGCCCACGGGCACCACCTTCAAGCCGAACGCTGGGGGGGAAGCGAAATGATCGAATTCAATCGGGACAACTGGATCAACGGGCTGTGGAAGCAGAACCCGGGGCTGGTCCAGCTGCTGGGGCTGTGCCCCATCCTTGCCGTCAGCACCACCATGGTCAATGCCGTGAGTCTGGGGGTGGCCACCATCCTGGTGATGGCGCTGGCCAACCTCGGCGTGGCCATCCTGCGCAACTTCATCCCCTACGAAATCCGCATCCCGGTGTTCATTCTGGTGATTGCGTCCTTGGTGACGGTGGTCGATCTGCTCTTCAACGCTTATCTGCACGGACTTTATCTCGTGCTCGGCATCTTCATTCCGCTGATCGTCACCAACTGCATCGTGCTCGCTCGCATCGAAGCCTTCGCCGCCAAGAACAACCCGGTTGCGTCCACCTTCGACGGCATCGCCCAAGGTATCGGCCTGCTCTGGGTGCTGGCCGTGCTGGGCGCCGTGCGCGAATTCCTGGGCTCGGGCACCCTGTTTGGCGGCATCGACCTCATCATCCCCGAGGCAAGTGCCATCAAGCTTCTGGGCGATGACTACCCGGGCTTCCTGATTGCCATCCTGCCCCCCGGGGCTTTCTTTGCGCTGGGTTGCCTGATCGCGGCATTCAACTGGCTCAACCTGCGCAAGCACGAGCACAAACCGGCACCCGCTACCCCGGTATCGACCGACGCCACCACGGCCGAGGCCTGAGCATGGCGCGGCCGATGACGCGCGAGGCCATCGCGCAGATGTTCGAGCGCTTTGCCGCCGCCAACCCGTCTCCACAGACAGAACTCGAATACGCTTCGCCCTATCAGCTGCTGGTTGCCGTGGTGCTCTCCGCCCAGGCCACCGACAAGAGCGTGAACATCGCGACGCGCGGTCTCTTCAAGGCAGCCCCCACGCCCGAAGCCATGGTCACTCTGGGCGAAGCCGGTATTGCCGAGCACATCAAGACGATCGGTCTGTATCGCAACAAGGCCAAGAACGTCGCCGCACTCTCCCACCTGCTGCTGGAACGCCATCTGGGAGACGTCCCGGATACGCGCGATGAACTTGTCGCACTCCCCGGCGTCGGACGAAAAACCGCCAACGTTGTGCTCAACACCATCTTCAGGCAACCGGCCATGGCGGTCGATACACACATTTTTCGTGTGTCCAACCGGACCGGCCTGGCCAGTGGGAAGAACGTCGACGAGGTGGAACAACGCCTGCTCAAGCGGGTGCCCAAGGAATTCCTGCTCGACGCACATCATTGGCTGATTCTTCATGGCCGCTACACGTGCACCGCGCGCAAACCCAAATGTGGCGAATGCATCGTGCGCGACCTGTGCAATTTCAAGGACAAGACGGACGTGCCCATCGAGCGCGCCCCAGAGGACTGACACCATGTTCGACCCCAGCCGTGACCAGGCGCGCCAGTTTTTCATCGAGGCATGGAAGAAGCACCGCGACGGCAACGTCCTGACTGCCATGGAAACGATGTTCATCGGCATCGCCGAGGCGCACCCGGAATACCATGCCCTGCTCGAGGATCCCGAGGCCATCGACAAGGACTTTGCGCCCGAGGATGGCCAGATCAACCCTTTTCTGCACCTGTCGCTGCACCTGGCGGTGGAGGAGCAACTCTCCATTGACCAGCCGCCCGGCCTGAAGCCCGCCTTTGCTCAGCTTCAGCTCAAACTCGGCAGCCGGCACGATGCACTCCACGACGTGGTGGAATGTCTGGGTGAGACGATCTGGCGGGCACAGCGCGATCGCCAGCCGCCTGACGGCATGGCCTACGTGAACGCCGTACGCAAGCGCGCCGGGCTCCCCATCGCGGGCTGACACGGCCGACACCAAATGAAAAAAGGCGGGCCTGAGCCCGCCTTTGCCGTTTCAACGTCAAGATTTACTTCTTGACGACCAGCCCCTTCTGGGACGCGAAGAAGGCCGCGAGATCGGCAATGTCTTGCGAGCTCAGCGGCTCGACCTGACCTGCCATGATTTCATTCTTGCGATTCTTGAGTTTGTAATCAGTGAGAGCGCGTACCAGATAGTCCTCATGCTGGCCAGCCAGCTTGGGGAACATGGGCGTCGGACTGTTGCCGTCCGCCCCGTGGCACGCGGCACACACCGCGGATTTTTCCTTACCGGCTGCCGGATCACCTCCCGCCAGCGCCGGGGCACAGGCGAGCGTGGCGACCAGAACAGCCATCCATTGCAACTTCATTGAGCACTCCCGTAGTAAGCAGCCAGATCCGCCATGTCCTGATCACTCAGGCTGGCGGCAATGCCCTGCATCGTTGGGTGACTGCGCGTACCGTCTTTGTAGGCCATGAGCGCAGCCACGATGTAGTCGGGGTGCTGACCACCGATTTTGGGTACGTGATACACAGACGGGAACGCCGTGCGATAGCCCGGAATGCCATGACAGCCCACACACATGGAAATTTTTTGTTTTGCAGCTTCGGCACTGCCATCGGCTGCCCATGTGGCTGTGGACGCGACTGCCAGCACGGCAGCCAGGATGAACCGTTGTCCCTTCATGAAGACTCCTCTGTTGGGTTTGGGGGAATCTGAAACTGAAACGGCCCGTCGATTCTAAAGGTGAAAAAGCGCGTGTTGCAAACTATTCTCGCTTCGCTGCGACGCACAAATTTACTTAAAAATCATCAACTTCTAATCTAGCTCGACGCCAACCCGAGCAAATCCGCACGTTTTCCAGTGGCAACCCGATACGACGAACTCGAATCGGATTGAAAAGACAGTTTCCAATACCGGTTTTGCGCCGCACTGCGGCAGAGCAAACCCCCGCAGCATGAATCAATCCGGCGGGGGCATTTTCAATTCATCTGGTGTTCAGAAGACACGACGTCTTGCAGCGATGAACGCGCCGAGGGCCAGCAGTGAGAGCAAGGCAGTCGACGGTTCCGGTATCTGGCGGGCCACCGCATCGGCAAACGCCAGGCCCAGTTGCTGATGGGCTGCGGTTGTGGGATGGACGCTATCCCAGAACAGGTAGGTACTCTGTTCATTGGGATCTAGGACGCAGGCAAGCGAGTCGATGCAGGCAGCATCGACCACGGCCAGGCCCACACTCGCCGGGTCAGCCACGACATCCCGGAGGAAATTGAAGGTGTCAAAGGTCGTCACGCGCGCGTCCGGCGTACTGATCCGGAATGACATCAAGGCCTGGTCGAGCAGCAGATTGAATCCCGCCGAAACCGCCGTCATCGTGCCTTGCTCAGCGGTGCCGAGAAAAGAGGGCGTCAGGCCCAGATCCGGCATGTTCGGCAGGAAGAAATTTCGAGCACCGAGCGAGTAAAGATCCCCCAGGACCACCATCAGATTGGCCACCGACTGATCGGGCGTCAGACCGGCCTCGAAGTAATCATTGGGCCCGCCCCAGACGCCATACAAGGCATCCGGATCCGCCGGCGCACCACCGAGCGCATTGGCAAACATACCCACTTGCGCCTGCATACCGGTTCCGTTCAGCCCCTCAGCCCACAGAAAGCTATCGTTGCCATTCACGTCGAACCCGGTCTTGGCACCGCCAAAGGCAAAGTCGGTCAGACTCAGCCCGAGCGAGTCGGCCATGTACTCCGCCGCCACCGGACCATTGCTGAACCGGCCATCCACATAGGGTGGCGGCGGGAACGTACTTCCGCTCAGCGCGAACACGTTTCCGTTGTCCGAAAGGCTGTCGCCGAAAAAAACGAGTTGGGAATAGTCGCTTGACAGCAAGGCAGCCGTGCCGGTCTGAGCCATGACGGCCATGCACAATGCGGTGAAGACTTGACGCAAGCCACGCATAAGGGATCTCCTCTGTCGGTTATAGTTTCCGCGTCCCCTGCACACGGAGTTGATACACACTAGTGCAGTGCTACAGAATAATCAAACGATCGTTCGCATCTCCTCGATGTGGGAAAAGGACACATTCATGTAATGTTGCCTGAACGATCAAGGAAACCCCATGCGCTTTGAAGGCAGTCAGAACTACGTCGCCACCGACGACCTGAAACTTGCGGTGAACGCCGCGATCACGCTCGAACGCCCTTTGTTGATCAAGGGCGAACCGGGCACCGGCAAGACCATGCTGGCAGAGGAAGTGGCAGCTGCGCTCGGGGTGCCGCTGCTTCAGTGGCACATCAAATCGACCACCAAGGCTCAACAGGGGCTTTACGAGTACGACGCGGTGTCGCGGCTGCGCGACTCGCAGCTGGGTGATGATCGGGTCAAGGACATCGGCAACTACATCGTCAAGGGTGTGCTGTGGCAGGCTTTTGAACAAGACACGCCGTGCGTGGTCCTGATCGACGAGATCGACAAGGCGGATATCGAATTCCCCAACGATCTGCTGCGCGAGCTCGATCGCATGGAGTTTCATGTGTATGAGACACGCGAGACGATCCGGGCGCGCAACCGGCCGATCGTGTTCATCACCTCCAACAATGAGAAGGAACTGCCGGACGCGTTTCTGCGCCGGTGCTTCTTTCACTACATCCAGTTCCCCGACCGGGAGACGATGCAGGCCATCGTTGATGTGCACTTTCCCGGCATCAAGAAAACGCTGCTGACCGAGGCGCTGGAGGTTTTCTTCGGCCTTCGGGATGTTCCGGGGCTCAAGAAGAAACCGTCCACATCGGAATTGATCGACTGGCTGAAGCTCTTGATGGCCGAAGACATTCCAGCGGAAGTGTTGCATACACACGATCAGGGCGAGGCCTTGCCTCCGCTTCACGGGGCACTGCTCAAGAACGAGCAGGACGTTCACCTCTATGAGCGACTGCTCTTCATGAACCGGCGCAACCGCTGAACGGCAGCAAGGCGTGGCGATGACGTGATCCAGTACCGGCAGGGTTCCTGAGCGCCCTGCTTCACGTTATGCTGAGCGGAAACCCGCGAGGATAACGACGGTTTGGACGGTATTTTCATCAGCTATCGACGCGACGACTCGGCCGGCTACGCCGGGCGTCTGTACGACCGCCTGGCAGCCCATTTCGGGGTCGATCGCGTGTTCATGGATGTCGAAGGGATCGAGCCGGGCACCGACTTCATCGTCGCCATCGAAAAGGCCCTGAGATCGTGCCGCGTCCTCATCGTCCTGATCGGGGACGAATGGCTCGACATTCGCGACGTACGCGGCCGCCGCCGGCTGGATGACCCGAACGATTTCATTCGCATCGAAACCGGCACGGCGCTTGGGCGCGATATACGTGTGGTGCCGGTGCTGCTCGATGGCACCCCAATGCCGGACTCAGACGCCCTGCCGGACGACCTGAAGTCACTGGTGCGACGCCACGCGGTGGAACTCACACACAAACAGTGGGAAGCCACGTCGGGCGAACTCATCGCCACGCTGGAAAAGATTCTTCAGCAGAACCCCGTGCCTGTCGAACCCGCAACGGGCGGCGGGACTCAAGCCCCGCCATCCCCCGAGACAGCACCAAGCAAGGGGTCCCGTGGCGTCAAACGATGGCTCGCGTTCGCCGCTGTGGCGATCGCACTTGTGCTGGCCCTCGCCTATTGGGCGGCGAAACCGATCAACTCGGTCAGCGTTGATACGGATTCATCCCGGCTTGCCGTCGAGCGCAAGACGTCGCCCCCCCGTCTGTCGAGCCCACAGACGCAACTCGATTTTGGCAAGGTGCCGGCATCGGAGACCAAACACCTCGAATGGCTCGTCCGAAACGCAGGCGGCACCAGCGGAAACGTTGAAATCGTTCTTGACGGTCCGGATGCAAGCGTCTTTTCAACCCCGGTCGACACCTGCAGCGCCGGCATTCGCGAGGACAGCCAGTGCAGCATCTCGGTCCGCTATCAGCCTGTGGCATCCGGTGCCCATTCAGCGCGCCTGACGGTGCGCACTCAAGGGTCGAGCACTGCCGTCGCGCTCGTCGGCCTCGCTACTGATACCGTCGCTTCTCCGCCCCCCACAGCACCGCAAGCACCGAGCACACCGCCAGAGCCGCCAGCCACGCCCGCTGCGCCTCCTGCTGCGACGGTCAAGCCAAAACCCTCGATAGAAGACATCAAACTTGTGGCGCGTGACGGCGGCGTCACTCTTTGTCACGAAACCCGTCACGCGACTGAACTGCGCATCACCCCCGGAAATATCGTTGCCAACGACCCCGCGCGCGGCTGCATCGAGATTCCACTATCGACAACCACAACGCTCACGGTGACGGCCAGCAACGCCCACGGCCAGACCAGCAAACGCATCACGGCTTCACCGGCCGCGCCCGCGGCGGCGGCCGGTGATTCAAGACTGCCGAGCCCTGGCGACCGCTGGGTCTACCAGACCCGCGGCAAATGGGCCAACAGCCCCAAACGCACGGTCTCGGTCACCGTCGATAAAGTCGAAGATGCGCTGATCTACGAATCCATGGCGCTGAAGATCCCGAATGCGCGACCGGGTGGTAGCAAGCGATCCAGCCGAGTGCGCCCGGCCATCATCGACTGGACGTGGCTGGGCTGGGAGTTCGCCCCCTGGCTGGCCGCGGGCGATGCGCTCGAGACCGCGCGCTGGCGAGGATTTTCAGTTCCGGATGTGGGCGCACACTGGACCAACTGGCGCGGAGAGGCCGAGGTTGTCGGTCGGGAGACCGTGACCGTGCCTGCAGGTCGATTCGACACGATCAAGGTCAAGGTGCTTGCGCAGCGTCGTCAGAGCGGTAGTCAGATCGAGGCCGACGTCGAGCCGACGCAAACAAAACTTACGGTTTGGTACTCGCCCAAAACCAAGCGCTACGTGAAGATGGAACGCATCATCGACGCCGCCAGTGGGACGGAAATCGAACGAGATCAGATCGAACTGATCGAGTATCGAACTCAATAGCGCCCTGATCGCATCATGCATGCTGGCGCCTCAGGAGACGTCAGCGCTTGGTTCGACTTTCATTGTGTGTGATGGCGTGCGCCCTTTCGAGCGCGGCATACGCCGGGCTGTGTCCGTCCCCGCCGGTGGTGACGCTCAATCAGGCGATGTGCCTGGCACGCAACTTTGTCGAGCGCCCGTCCCCACCACCATGGCAAACGGACTATCGCGTTTTCAAGACGACCAGCGGCTGGTCGGTGCGCTATGCACCGCGCACGCCAACCCCGCGCGGGGGTTCGGGCGAACTGCTCATTGACGCCCAATCCGGTAGAGTGAGAGTCATACGCATGGACCGCTGAGTGTCACGACGTGCTGATCGACTTTTTCCTGTATCTGCGCACCCACAAACTGCCCGTTTCGACCAAGGAGTTTCTGCTCCTGCTCGAGGGCGTGCGCAGTCACGTCTGCGGGCACTCGATCGATGAGTTCTACTATTTTTGCCGCACCTGTCTGGTCAAGGACGAGACTCACTACGACCGCTTCGATCAGGCCTTTGGGCGCTACTTCAAAGGCGTGAGCGAACTGCCTGGGCTGGATGCGGACCTGCCGGATGAATGGCTCAAGGCTTTCACCAGGAAATACCTCTCCCCGGACGAACGGGCCAAGCTCGAAAAATTGGGTTGGGACGCGCTCATGGAGACGTTTCGCAAGCGGCTGGACGAACAGCAGGCACGCCACGAGGGTGGAAACAAGTGGGTTGGCACGGGCGGGACATCCCCATTTGGTAACAACGGATATCACCCGGAAGGGCTCCGCGTGGGCGGGGAATCCGGAGGAAACCGCACCGCGATCAAGGTCTGGGACAAGCGCGAATTCCGTAATCTGGACGATTCAGTCGAGATCGGCACGCGCAACATCAAGGTGGCCCTGAGGCGCCTCAGGCGATTTGCGCGCGTCGGCGCCGCCGATGAACTCGATCTGGAATCGACCATTGCCGCAACGGCCCGAAACGCCGGCTGGCTCGACCTGCATATGCGTCCGGAACGCCACAACGCCGTCAAGGTGCTCATGTTTTTCGACATCGGCGGCTCGATGGACGATCATATCAAGGTCTGCGAAGAACTGTTCTCGGCGTCCAGATCCGAGTTCAAGCATCTGGAGTATTTCTACTTCCACAACTGCGTCTACGAGCATGTGTGGCGAAATGCGCAACGGCGTCACAGCGAGCGAACCCCGCTGCTGGACGTCATCCACAAGTACGGGCCGGACAACAAACTGATCTTCGTGGGCGACGCGACCATGAGCCCTTACGAGATCCTGCATCCGCATGGCTCGGTCGAATACATGAACAAGGAGGCCGGCGCCACCTGGCTGAGACGCCTGCTCGACGCTTACCCGTCAGCGGCCTGGCTGAATCCGGAGCCAGAACGTCTGTGGAGCTATCGCCAGTCGATCGAAATCATCCAGGACATTATCGGCAAGGGGCGGATGTACCCCATGACGCTAGCCGGCCTGACCGATGCCATTGCCCAGCTATCGAAAAAACGCTGAGCGTTCAGGCGCCGATCCAGGCTTTTCGCAAGCGCTTCGCCGCGGCGCCCGGCTTTGCCGCCAGCATGAGCTTGACCGTTTCCTCTGCCGGGGACAGTCTCAGTACGGATGACATGAGCTCGTCGCGGCGGAAGTAGTGAACCTCCAGGCGGTCGCCCGGCACCTTGCGATCAAGCACACCGTCGAGCGAGTCGGCCGACACCCTCAGCCCATCGATCGCGATCAACTCATCGCCGGCGCTCAGGCCTGCGAGGTGGGCCGCGGACGCCTCGTGAACAGCCGCAATCACCGCCTTTCCGGATTTGCTCTTGAGGCGCATACCGATCGAGGGGCGCTGTCCCGGCACACGGGTGAGTGACACGCCAAGGGATTTGAGCAGCGAAGCCAGTGGAAGGTCATCCGTTCCGGTGACAGCACGTTTGAGCCAGCGCGCGGTCGGCTCGTCCGAAACCTCGGTCACGACCGTGAACACGCCATCCTCAGGGACGCCGACGCCGGTTTCGCCGTACTGGGCCCACAGCGCACGCATGACATCGTCCATGCTCTTCTTGCCTTTGCTGTCCCCACGCAATTTGAGATCGAGCGCGAGTGCAATGAGAGAGCCCTTGGTGTAGTAGCTCACGATGGCGTTGGGGGCGTTCTCATCCTGCTTGTAGAACTTGCTCCAGGCATCGAAAGATGATTCTGCAACACTCTGTTTCAGCCGACCGCTGCCCCGCTCGACCCGCGTGATGACGTCACCGACGGTCTTGAGGTAGGCCGCAGGTTCGATAACACCACTGCGCACCAGACACAGGTCATCGAAATAGGAGGTAAAGCCTTCGAACGCCCATAGCAGCCGCGTGTAGCTTTCTTCAGCGAGTTCGTAGGGCGTAAAGCGTGCCGGCTTGATGCGTTTCACGTTCCAGCTGTGGAAGTACTCATGGCTGCACAGACCGAGGAATCGCTGATACGCCTCAGGCGTACCCTGCATGCCCTTCCATGGCAGGTCCTCGCGCGATGTCAGCAGGGCCGTGCTGGCACGATGCTCGAGCCCGCCGTATCCATCGCCGGTCACCATGGTGAGAAAGAGGTATCGATCCATGGGCGGCCGACCGCCGAACAGGTCGATCTGCCACTGACAGATCTTCTTCAGATCGGCGCACAAACGCTCGGTATCGCAGTCGTGACGTCCGGTGAGGACGACTTCGTGCGTGATCCCGCCCGCCTTGAAGCTCGCGAGCGTGAAGTCCCCCATCTCGACGGGATGATCGATCAGCTCGTCGTATGAATCCGCCTTGTACAGGCCAAAGCCATGCCGCTTTGCGGCCCCCTTGCTCCCCTTGGCCTCGCGCATCGCCGTTGCCACTTTCCAGGTACCAACAGGCGCTGCCTTTGGAGGACAGATGTCCACCAGACAGGGCTGATCCTCCTGACCATCGACACTCAGAAAAACACTCGTCCCATTGAAAAAGCCGTGGGTCTGATCAAGGTGAGCCGCGCGAACCGACAGATCCCACGCATACACGTGATAGGTCACACACAACATCGCGTCGGCGAGGACCCGACCGCATCGCCAGGTCTGCTTGTCGAGTTTTTCAACATCCACTTTCTTGCCGCCTGCCTCGGCAGACAGCGTCACGATGTTCTTAGCAAAGTCCCGAATCATGTAACTACCGGGAATCCACGCCGGCAAGCTCAGCACCTGATCACGAGGTGCGGGGCGATCGATTTCGAGGCGAACTTCGAACAGGTGGGCGGCGAGATCGGAGGGCTCGATACGGTATCGGATGGCTGCCATGGTGTCGTCGGTCTTCGAATGGTGTCAGGCAAAAAAACAGGGCCGGCTGTTGAGCCGGCCCTGTCCGCGATACTTCAATCAGGCTGCGGGCGCAGGGGGCGCTGCAGGCGCTGCGTCCGGCGAATCATCGCCGGACTTCGGCTTGGGCGGCGTGCTCGGCTTCGGCGGCCGCGGCTCACGCCCATCCATGATGTCGTTGATCTGGTTCGCGTCAATCGTCTCCCACTCCAGCAACGCCTTGGTCATCATTTCGACCTTGTCGGTATTTTGCTCGAGCAGGTTACGCGCCAGCGAATACTGCTGATCAAGAATACGACGAATCTCGGCATCCACCTTCTGCATCGTCGATTCCGACACGTTCTTGTGCGTGGTCACGGCACGGCCGAGGAAGATCTCACCCTCCTCTTCGCCATACACCATCGGACCGAGAACGTCGGACATACCCCACTGGGTCACCATCCGTCGCGCAAGATCAGTGGCACGCTGGAAGTCGTTGGACGCACCCGTTGTCATCTGCTTCATGAAGATCTCTTCGGCGATACGGCCACCGAACAGGACCGCGATGGTCTGCATGAGGCGTTCGCGATCCTGACTGTATCGATCTTCTGCCGGCAACTGCATGGTCACCCCGAGGGCGCGGCCGCGCGGGATGATGGTGACCTTGTGCACCGGGTCGGTCTTGTCCAGCAGCTTGGCCACAACGGCGTGACCCGACTCGTGGTAAGCCGTGTTCCGGCGCTCTTCTTCAGGCATGACCACAGAGCGGCGCTCGGCGCCCATCATGATCTTGTCCTTGGCACGTTCGAAATCGTCCATGTCCACCAGGCGCTTGTTGGAGCGCGCGGCAAACAAGGCAGCTTCGTTGACCAGGTTGGCCAGATCTGCACCGGCAAAACCCGGTGTGCCGCGCGCCAGCACCATCGGCTCGACGTCCGGCGCAATCGGCACCTTGCGCATGTGGACACGCAGAATCTGCTCACGACCACGAATGTCCGGGAGCGGCACCACAACCTGACGGTCAAAGCGCCCCGGACGCAACAACGCAGGGTCGAGCACGTCAGGACGGTTGGTGGCTGCAATCACGATGATGCCGGTCGCGCCTTCAAAGCCATCCATTTCAACCAGCAACTGGTTTAGCGTCTGCTCACGTTCGTCGTTACCGCCGCCCAGTCCGGCACCACGCTGGCGACCGACCGCATCGATTTCGTCGATGAAGATGATGCAAGGGGCCTGCTTCTTGGCCTGCTCGAACATGTCACGGACGCGAGCCGCACCCACGCCGACAAACATCTCGACGAAGTCAGAGCCGGAGATGCTGAAGAACGGGACCTTGGCTTCGCCGGCAATGGCCTTGGCGAGCAAGGTCTTACCGGTACCCGGCGAACCCACCATGAGGACGCCCTTGGGGATGCGGCCACCCAGCTTCTGGAACTTGGATGGATCACGCAGGAAGTCCACCAGCTCGGACACTTCCTCTTTGGCTTCATCGCAGCCGGCCACGTCGGCGAATGTCACCGTATTGGCCGAATCGTCGAGCATGCGCGCCCGTGACTTGCCGAAAGAGAACGCACCGCCGCGACCACCGCCCTGCATCTGGCGCATGAAGAAGATCCAGACACCGATCAACAGCAGCATCGGGAACCAGGAGACAAAGATGTTCATCAGGAAGGACTGTTCCTCGTCCGGCTTGGCTGCGCGAATCTTGACGCCATAGCGCATCAGATCGGATTCAAGCCAGATATCCCGCCCTGTCTGATAAACGGTGACCGACCGGTCGTCCTGAGTGCGGGCGTGGATGACCTGCCCGTCGATCTGGACTTCCTTGATATTGCCGGACTTGGCCTCTTGCATGAACTCGGAGTAAGCCATGCTCTGCTGGGCCATCTGTCGGGTGTTGAACTGATTGAAGACCGTCATCAGCACGACACCGATCACCATCCAGATCGCCAGGTTTTTGAACAGATTATTCAATGCGACTTCCTTGAACGCCCGTCAGGGGCTTTAGTAGCAGACTCATTCTATTAGTGAATGTTCCCGCAGGTAAAGCAATCGACCGGATAGGTCGGGCCTATGCTCATGCTCGCTTGCCAACACCGAGGAAATACACCTCTGAACTGCGATCGCGCGATGCGGCGGGCTTGCGTACGACCACCTTGGAGAAGACGTCCTGCATGGCGCGGCGATACTCATCGATGCCGGCACCCTGGAAGACCTTAACGAGAAAATGCCCCTCCGGCTTGAGATGCGTTGCCGCAAAATCCAGCGCCAGTTCGCACAGCCCGATCGCCCTCGCCTGATCCGCGGTCGCAATACCTGAGATGTTGGGGGCCATATCGGAAATTACAAGATCCACCGGCTGATTTTCGAGTGCTGCTTCGAGCGCATGCAGTACGGTATCCGACTGAAAATCACCCTGGATGAAATGGACATTGTGCAAGGGCGCCATCTCGAGCAGGTCCAGCGCGACGACCTTTCCGTTGTCGCCCACCTTCCGTGCCGCGATCTGGCACCAGGACCCGGGGGCTGCCCCAAGATCCACGACCGTCATCCCGGGCTTGAGCAGATGATCCTTCTCGTCAATTTCCAACAGCTTGAACGCGGCCCGTGCCCGATAGCCCTCTGCCTTGGCCATGTGAACATAGTGGTCGTTCACGTGCTCACGCATCCATGCCTTACTGGTCTTGCTTCGCTTCATAGGAGTAGAATCACGCCCTTCCTCGAGGAATCAAATGTCTATGACCGAACTGTCCAGCGCGCAGCGACGAGCATTTCGCGCGCAAGCCCATCATCTTAATCCGGTTGTCAGTGTCGCCGGTAACGGACTCACGCCCGCGGTGCTAGCCGAGATCGAAAAAAACCTGCTCGCCCACGAGTTGATCAAGGTGCGCGTGTATGGCGAGGACCGCCATCAGCGCGACGCCATGATGCAATCGATCTGCGAAAGTACAGGGGCGGCCGCCGTCCAGCACATCGGTAACATTCTGGTGATTTACCGTCAGGCCCCTGCCCCGGAAAAGAAGCCCGTCAAGCCGGTGCAGAAAGGCCGCGCTTCCGGCACGAAGAAGCCGAGCACCTCAAAACGCGCCAACCGCTGATCAGAGATCGGTTGGCGCCGAGCGCCAGACCGCAAGCGCGCCCAGCATGCTGGCAATGAGGAACAGCGTGCTTGAAATGCCGTGAAGGGCGCCGAAGCGTGAGCGCAACTCACCGCTCATTTCGACGCCTGCCGGAAACTGCGCCTTGATGTCGGCCATCATCGGCTGAAGGCCGAACTGGCCGACCCCCGTGATGATCAGCATCGCAACGATGCAGCTCAGCGCTACACGGCTCAGCCCGCGATGACGCGCGCGCCATTGCACAAGCAGGATCAGCCCACCACAGAGGAATCCGATCCAGGAGACGATCGAAAAAAGGGTACCGGCAATGGCCCCCGCCTGCATGCGACTTTCGATCGCAGCAAACAGGACCGGCGCTGCCACGTATCCGATCGCCCACATCGCACCCACCCAAACAGTGAGCAGCAGTCGCTGCACACCGTTGAGCGGATGGGCGATGCGAAACAGCTTCACACGTACCGAACGTCGACGAGTTCGTACTCGCGGGTACCGCCGGGCGCTTGCACCTCGGCCACATCACCCGCGTATTTTCCGATCAGTGCCCGGGCAACCGGAGAACTGACCGAGATCTTGCCTTTCTTGATGTCGGCTTCGTCTTCACCAACGATCTGGTAGGTGACCGTGTCGCCACTATCCAGATCTTCGAGTTCGACGGTTGCACCGAATACACAGCGACCATCAGCATCAAGCAGCGCCGGATCGATGATCTGTGCGTTCGACAGGGTGCCTTCGACCTCCTTGATGCGTCCCTCGATAAAGCCCTGACGCTCCTTGGCCGCGTCGTATTCGGCGTTCTCGGACAGATCGCCGTGGCTGCGAGCCTCGGCAATCGCCTCAATCACGGACGGACGCTCCACCGTTTTTAGACGATGCAGCTCCGCTCGCAGTTGCTCCGCCCCTGCGACGGTCAATGGAATTTTGTTCATATAGGTTTAGCCGAGTTCCGCGTGCAGGTCCTGCACCGCGTAAACTTCCAGTTGTTCGAGATGCTGCAAACCCATGCAGGCGGCGCGTGCGCCCTCTGCCGTGGTGTATGCGGTGATCTTTGCGCCCAGGGCGCTGGTGCGAATCGAGCGCGAGTCGGTGACCGCTTGACGACGCTCTTCGACCGTATTGATCACCAGAGAGATCTCGTGGTTCTTGATCATGTCAACGATGTGCGGACGCCCCTCGTTGACCTTGTTGACCGGCGTCACCGGAATGCCGGCCGCTTCGATGGCGGACGCCGTTCCACGCGTCGCAACCAGACCGAAACCGAGCTCATGGAGCTGGCGCGCGACGTCGACGGCCGCCGGACGATCCGTGTGCTTGACGCTGATGAATGCCGTACCGCCCTTGGGCAGACGAATGCCGGCGGCGATCTGCGACTTGACGAAGGCTTCGGCGAAGGTGCGGCCGACGCCCATCACTTCACCGGTAGACTTCATTTCAGGCCCGAGAATGGTGTCCACGTTCGGGAATTTGTTGAACGGGAACACCGCTTCCTTGACCGAGTAATACGGCGGCACGATTTCGCCGGTCACCCCCTGGTCCGCGAGGGAACGGCCCGCCATGCAACGTGCGGCAATCTTGGCCAGCGGCAAAGAGCAGGCTTTGGAGACAAACGGCACCGTACGCGAAGCACGCGGATTCACTTCAAGCACATACACCACAGCCGCATCGCCCTCACCCTGAATGGCGAACTGCACATTCATCAGGCCACACACGTTGAGCGCCTTGGCCATGGCTTCGGTCTGGCGACGCAGTTCATCCTGCAACGCCTTGCCAAGCGTATAGGGTGGCAGCGAGCAGGCAGAGTCACCGGAGTGAACGCCGGCCTGCTCAATGTGCTCCATGATGCCGCCGATGATCACCTGTTTGCCATCGGACAGCGCATCGACGTCCACTTCGGTCGCGTCATTCAGGAAACGATCGAGCAACACGGGCGACTCGTTGGACACCTTCACGGCCTCGCGCATGTAACGCTCGAGATCCTTCTGCTCGTGCACGATTTCCATGGCGCGACCACCGAGCACATAAGACGGGCGCACCACCAGCGGGTAGCCGATCTCGGCGGCGAGGCGGACTGCCTCGTCCGGTGTCCGTGCCGTGCGGTTGGGCGGTTGCTTGAGACCGAGGTCATTGAGCAGCTTCTGGAAGCGCTCGCGGTCTTCGGCCGCGTCGATCATGTCCGGGGTGGTGCCGATGATCGGCACACCATTCGCTTCGAGCGCGCGGGCACGCTTGAGCGGCGTCTGGCCACCGAACTGGACGATCACGCCCTCGGGCTGTTCGATATGGGTGATCTCAAGCACGTCTTCGAGCGTGATCGGCTCGAAGTAAAGGCGATCGGAGGTATCGTAGTCGGTCGACACCGTTTCGGGGTTGCAGTTGACCATGATGGTCTCGTAACCGTCTTCGCGCAGTGCCAGAGCGGCATGCACGCAGCAGTAATCGAATTCGATACCCTGACCGATACGGTTCGGACCGCCACCGAGAACCATGATCTTGCGATTGCCGGTCGGCTGAGCTTCACACTCTTCCTCGTAGGTCGAGTACATGTAGGCGGTCGACGTGGCGAATTCGGCCGCACACGTATCCACGCGCTTGTAGACCGGGCGCACTCCGAGCGAATGACGATGCAGGCGCACAGCGGTTTCGTCTGCAGCCATCAGCTTGGCCAGACGACGATCGGAGAAGCCCTTGCGCTTGAGCGCACGCATCTGTTCGGCATTGAGTCCCTTGAGGGAACGGCCGGAGATGGACTTTTCGGTGGCCACGATATCTTCGATCTGCGCGAGGAACCACGGATCGATCTTGGTCAGGTTGAACACCTGCTCCAGGGTCATGCCTTCGCGGAATGCCTGACCCACGTACCAGATGCGCTGCGCGCCCGGATCGGCCAGCTCGCGCTCGAGTTCATCGGTATCGGCGTCGATTTCATCGAGACCGTACACACCGACTTCCAGACCGCGCAAAGCCTTCTGAAACGATTCCTGGAACGTGCGACCGATCGCCATAACCTCGCCCACGGACTTCATCTGGGTGGTCAGGCGGTCGTTTGCCATCGGGAATTTCTCGAAGGCAAAACGTGGAATCTTGGTTACCACGTAGTCGATCGACGGTTCGAAGGACGCCGGCGTGGCCCCACCGGTGATGTCGTTCTTGAGTTCGTCGAGCGTGTAACCCACTGCCAGCTTCGCCGCCACCTTGGCGATCGGGAAACCGGTGGCCTTGGAGGCCAGTGCAGACGAGCGCGACACCCGCGGGTTCATTTCGATGACGATCATGCGACCGTCCTGCGGATTGATGGAGAACTGAACGTTCGAGCCACCGGTATCGACCCCGATCTCGCGCAATACGGCGATCGAGGCGTTCCGCATGATCTGGTATTCCTTGTCCGTCAGGGTCTGCGACGGCGCCACCGTGATGGAGTCGCCGGTATGCACGCCCATCGGGTCCAGGTTCTCGATCGAGCACACGATGATGCAGTTGTCGGCGCGGTCACGCACCACTTCCATCTCGTATTCCTTCCAACCGATCAGCGACTCTTCGATCAGCAGTTCGTTGGTCGGGCTGGCTTCGAGACCGTTCTTGCAGATGTCGGAGAACTCTTCCATGTTGTAGGCAATGCCGCCACCGGTGCCGCCCAGTGTGAAAGACGGACGAATGATCACCGGAAAACCGATACCGGCCTGCACCTGAAGCGCCTCCTCCATCGAATGCGCAATGCCGGAGCGCGCGGAACCCAGGCCGATCTTGGTCATGGCCTGCTTGAATTTCTCGCGGTCCTCGGCCTTGTCGATGGCTTCTTTCGACGCGCCGATCAGCTCAACACCGTACTTGTCGAGCACGCCGTGCTTGGCCAGATCGAGCGCGCAGTTGAGCGCGGTCTGACCGCCCATGGTCGGCAGGATCGCATCCGGCTTTTCCTTTTCGATGATGCGCTCGACCGCCTGCCAGGTGATGGGCTCGATGTAGGTCACGTCGGCCGTACCCGGGTCGGTCATGATGGTCGCCGGGTTGGAGTTCACCAGAACAACCTTGTAACCCTCTTCACGCAGGGCCTTGCAGGCCTGGGCACCGGAGTAGTCGAATTCGCAGGCCTGGCCGATGATGATCGGGCCGGCACCGATGATCAGAATTGTTTGAATGTCTGTGCGCTTGGGCATTTCTTTGCCTCGAAAATCTGTTTTGGGGTGATGTGCTTGCGGTTGTGGATCGGGCACCTTCCGGTGCCCGCCTCACATCACGCCCGCTCGTCCATGAGCTTGATGAATCGATCGAACAGGTAGGCCACATCGTGCGGCCCCGGACTCGCTTCCGGATGCCCCTGGAAACTGAAGGCAGGCACATCGGTACGTGCAATCCCCTGCTGCGTACCGTCGAACAACGAGACGTGCGTGGTACGCAGGTTGTCCGGCATGGTGGTTGCGTCGACCGCAAAGCCATGGTTCTGACTGGTGATCAGCACCTGACCGCTGTCCTGATCCTTGACCGGGTGATTGGCACCATGGTGACCGAACTTCATCTTCATGGTCTTGGCGCCAGAGGCCAGCGCCAGCAGTTGGTGACCCAGGCAAATGCCGAACGTCGGTTTGCCAGAAGCAACGATCTCCTTGATCGCAGCGATGGCGTAATCGCACGGCTCGGGGTCACCCGGGCCGTTGGAGAGGAACACACCGCCAGGGTTCATGGCGAGCACTTCGGCGGCCGGGGTCTGGGCCGGCACCACAGTGAGCTTGCAGCCGCGGCTGGCGAGCATGCGCAGGATATTGCGCTTGACGCCGAAGTCATAAGCCACCACGTGATATTTGGGGGCTGCCTGCTTGCCGTAACCGGACTCGAGATCCCATTCGGTCTCGGTCCATTCGTAGGCTTCAGAAACCGTCACTTCCTTGGCCAGGTCCATCCCGGCGAGGCCCGGGAATCCCTTGGCCGCCTGCAGCGCAGCATCCACATCGAGCTTGCCATCCGCGCCAGCGGTGACAATGCAACCGGCCTGAGCGCCCTTTTCGCGCAGAACGCGGGTCAGGCGACGGGTATCGATGTCGGCAATGGCCACGATGTTTTCGTCGCGCAGATACTGATCGAGTGAGCGCGTGGAGCGCCAGTTCGAGACGCGCAGCGGCAGATCGCGAATCACCAGCCCGGCGGCATGAATGCGGCTGGCTTCGACGTCTTCTTCATTGACACCGGTGTTTCCGATGTGTGGATAGGTCAACGTGACGATCTGGCGGGAGTAGCTCGGATCGGTAAGAATTTCCTGATAGCCCGACAAGGAAGTGTTGAACACCACTTCACCTACCGTCTGGCCCACAGCGCCAATACCTTTACCGCGAAAAACCGTCCCGTCAGCGAGGACGAGAATGGCGGGCGGAAATTGAGTCACGACGAAGCTCCTGAAGACGAATTCATGCGTTGAAACGAGCAAAACCGCAGCGTGACAGCACCCCACAGCCCACACGTGAAAAACGGGACCGGTCGTTGCGACCCATCCCGCTCAACAATCAACAAGTTAATCTCTCGATTTTAGCGAATTAGCCGGTCTCAGGCAATGCGCTGCAACATCGAAAGACGACTCAGCGAAACGCAACCGAGTGCTTTCTCAGTTCGGTGGCCAATGAATTGAGCGCATCGAGCAACGCCGGCAAATGAGATCGGGCCCGTTCGAGATCGCCCTTTCTGGCAGCATGCTCCACCGCCTGCGCGGCCTCGGCCGCAGGTGCGGCATTGAATACGCCCACCGACCCCTTGACCGTGTGCGCCACACTCGCCAGCTGGTCCAGCGTACCTTCAGCGGCTGACGTCTTGAGCGTTTGAAGATGTTTCCCCAGATCGGCAAAAAACAGATCGATCAGTTGCTTGAGGGCGAACTCGTCACCATCGAGCAACTCGAGCGTATCGTTGAGGTTCAGCACGGTTCCCATCTCGGAGAAGCGGCCGAAATCCTCAAGCAGACTGTCTTCCGGATCGTCGTACCCTCTGCCGTTGATCGGTTGGGTTACACGCTCGATCGCGGCGAAGAGTTCGCGCGGGCTGATGGGTTTCGACACATAGTCATCCATCCCGGCCTCAAGACATCGCAGCCGGTCACCCGCCATGGCGTGAGCAGTCATGGCCACGATGGGCACGGCATGCCAGTTCCCGGCCATTGCCCAGCTCTTGCGCGCCTCGCGGGCTCGAATCGCCTGCGTGGCCTCAATCCCGCCCATAACCGGCATCTGCACGTCCATGAGGATCAGGTCGAAATTGTTGTCATTCACCAGTTCGACCGCTTCCTGACCGTGCGATGCCAGCGTCACGCGATGGCCCGCCTTTTCGAGTATCTTCGTCGCAACCGTCTGATTGACCGGATTGTCCTCGACCAGCAGGATCGAGAGCGCATCGTCCCTGGCTTCGGCAGTGAGCTGTGTCAGCGTCATTTCGGGATCGAATCCGAATTGATCACCTTCGTCCGCACTCACTCCACTGAGCGCCGAAAGCAATACTTCGGATACATCTTCGGCAGAAAAAGGTTTGACCAGCCGTGAATTGACGCCCAGAGATCGGCATTGCTCCGAATCTTTCCGCTGCGAGACGGTGGTCATCATCATCACGACCCGATCGAGCAACTCCGTCTCCTCCTTGAAACGCTTGACCAGTCCGAACCCGGCTGGCGGGGCCATGTTCGTCGCCAGCATGATGAAATCATAGGGCTCGACCAGATCGGTCGCTCGTTTGAGCGCCACTTCCATGGCGTCGGCTGTCTCGGCAGTCGCCACATGCAAACCGATTCGCTGCAGTATCCGCTGTATCACCGCGGCAGCCACAGGGTTGGACTCAACAACGAGCACTCGACGGCCAAGCAATCCCGTGTCCCGGGCGCGACTTGGTGGCGCAATCACAGAGAGCCGGGCCGTGAAAGAGAAGGTACTGCCCTTGCCTTCAGCGCTCTCAAGACCCATCCGGCCATTCATCAAGGCCACCAGTCGCGTTGAGATCGCCAACCCGAGCCCGGTGCCCCCGTACCGTCGCGTCGTGGATGAATCTGCTTGCGAGAATGCTTCAAAGACTGCGGCCTGCTTGTCGGCGGGAATGCCGATGCCCGAGTCTTCCACGGCAAACTTCAACTCAGCCTCGCCCCCCTCATTGGAGATGACCGAGAGCTTCACGAAGATGTGTCCCGATTCGGTGAACTTGATGGCATTGCCGATGAGGTTCAGCAAGATCTGGCGCAGGCGCCCGGGATCGCCGCTGAGCACGGCGGGCACGTCGGAGGCCACTTCGTAAACGAGCTCAAGGCCCTTTTCATGCGCGCGCAAGGCCATGGTCTTGAGCGTGTCTGACACGAGTGAGCGCGGCGAGAAATCGATGGACTCGAGGGCAAGCTTGCCCGCCTCGATCTTTGAGAAGTCGAGTATGTCGTTGAGAATGGTCAGCAGCGCTTCACCCGAAGCCTTCACGCTGTTCAGATAGCCGCGCTGTTCGCTATCGAGCGGTGTATCGAGTGCCAGATCCGTCATGCCGATCACCCCGTTCATCGGGGTGCGGATCTCGTGGCTCATGTTGGCCAGAAATTCACTCTTGGCTCGACTGGCCGCCTCGGCGGCATCCCTGGCCTCGCGCAGTTGCTCTTCCGCAAGACGGTCTCGCGTGACGTCCTGATAGGTGCCGATCATTCGCACCCAGCGCCCCCCCTCTCCGCGCTGGTAGGCCTTGCCCCGCGCCTGGAACCAACGTGTCGTTTGGTCCTTTGCGGTTGCACGGAAAAGGATGTCGAAGGTCTCGGCCTCTCCCTTGAGGTGTGCTAGCAGGGGAACCGGGAAGCCGGCAATGTCATCCGGATGGATACGCGCCTGCCATTCGCTGAAGTCGTCGCCGATTTCATCGCTCGCGTAGCCGAGACACGCTTTCCAGGTGCCGTCGACCTCGATACGCGCATTGGGAATGTCCCATTCCCACTGACCCACACCCGAATTGCGCATGGACAGCGCGAGCCGGTGTTCTGCCCGCGAGCGCGCATCGTTCGCAGAGGCGAGCATGGACTCGTAGCTGGCAATCAGGCGGCTCAACGCGGTACGGGCCGGGCCGTCGACGCCAAGCGACGCCAGTGCGTCTTCAATGGATTGGCCGGGCCTCGCGCCCAGCAATTGAGCCGAATGCGCCGACAGGTCTGGGCCGTTCACTGACCGCCTCCGACAAAGCGCCTCATCGTTTGCCGCGCCGGCTCAAGAACAGTTGATGCAGCCTGCATGCTCAGAGATTCCCGCAATGAAACCGCGCCGGAACCACACCGATTCCGGGCATCATCGCCATTTAACGGCTCAGACACCCGGTCCTTGAACAAGCTCAGCGCAAGCCCAGCACATCCTGCATGTCGAACAGCCCGTTTTGGCGACCTTTCAGATATCGCGCACCGCGCAGCGCGCCGCGGGCATAGGACACTCGCCCACCCGATTTGTGCGTGATTTCGATGCGTTCGCCCATGCCAGCGAAAAGGACCGTGTGATCACCGATCACATCGCCGCCACGGATGGTGGAAAAGCCGATGGTCTGGTCATCGCGCACGCCGGTCACACCCTCGCGCCCGTAGATGGCGCATTCATCCAGGTCACGGCCAAGCTCTCTGGCCACGATCTCACCCATCCGCAAGGCTGTGCCTGAGGGCGAATCGACCTTGAATCGATGGTGAGCCTCGATCACTTCGATGTCGTAACCCTCATTGAGAATCTGCGCCGCAACCTCCAGCAGCTTGAAGACGGCATTGACACCCACTGCCATGTTCGGCGCAAACACGACGGGAATATTTTCGGCGGCCTGAGCCACGCGCGCCTTTTCCTCGGCCGACAGGCCCGTGGTGCCGATGACGATCGCTTTGCCCTGCCGCTCGGCTTCGGCCAGATGGCTCATGGTGCCTGCCGGCAAGGTGAAATCAATCACGCAGTCGCATGCAGCAATCGCGGCAGGCATGTCGTCGGTAATGAGCACGCCGGTCTGTTGACCGATCATTTCACCTGCGTCGCGTCCGATGAAAGCACCGCCCGGACGATCAAAGACGGCAGCAAGCTCCATGTCCGGTTCGCCCAGGCAGGTTTCGATCAACATGCGGCCCATCCGGCCGCTACCACCGGCGATGGCAATTTTCATTTTCCCTTCGCTCATGCTCACTGCTCCCCTTTTTCTGCTTTCACCGGCGCTGCATCTTCCGAGGATTCCGCCGGAGCACCCAGATCAAGCGAGCGAATCCGGTTGGACGTGTTTGCGGAAACTTCGCCTTCGGGCGACGCCGCCGTGACATCGCCGGACACGTGGCTCAACTGTCCGTCGACAAAGAACACGGTGATTACGCGCTGCTCGGGTTCGCCGTAACCCGGCTCGAAACGATAGACGTAGTCCCAGCGATCCGCGTGAAAGATGTCAGTGAGCAAGGGAGTCCCGAGTGCAAAGCGGACCTGATCCTTCGACATTCCCTTCTTGAGCTGGGAGATCATCTCCTGAGTCACGAAGTTGCCCTGACGGACATCGAGTTTGTACGGGCGGACTTTTTCGGTCACGCCACAACCGGCGGTGGTCAGGCACAGCGCAGAAACAATCAGCGCAAAAGCAGTTTTCGATAGCATGGTGATGGATCGCCGTGCGGGCGGGTTAGGCAGCCGCATTCTCAGAAAAGGGCAAAAAATATATCATACCGTCCAGCCCGACTTTTCGTGACCTCACCGTCACCTGGACCAGACACCGACATGCCCAACAATTCACAAAGCCTCAAAAGCATCGGTCTCAAGGCCACTTTCCCCCGGCTCAAGATCCTTGAACTGTTCCAGCACACGGAACAGCGCCACCTGACCGCAGAAGACGTCTACCGTCTTCTCATGGAAGAAGGCATGGACATCGGCCTGGCGACGGTCTATCGCGTTCTGACGCAGTTCGAGCAGGCAGGCCTGCTCGAACGCCATTTCTTCGAGTCCGGCAAAGCCATCTTCGAACTCAACGAAGGCGGTCATCACGACCACCTGGTGTGCGTCGAATGCGGCGCGGTCGAAGAGTTCTACGATCCCGAAATCGAAAAGCGTCAGGTCCAGGTCGCACAGGAGCGCGGTTTCACACTCAAGGAGCACGCCCTCTACATCTACGTCGAGTGCAAGCGGGAAAACTGCCCCAATCGCGAAACCGACAAGAAGTAGGACGCATCCGCCCTTGGGTTGAATCGCGGCGCTACGCGCAAGGCCCTCGGCCTGAGGGTCGCCAATGCACCTGCGCTGCCGGTGCAAGTCTATCGCCTGCAGAAAACCGCCTCGACAACGCTCGTGTAGAACTGCTGCGATCCGCCTCATCGGAACGGGTCCAGACGCCGCAGCTGGCCAGCTGAATCAGGCCGGCTGACGTCCGAGCATTTCCGCTGCGTGCTGTCGGGTGGTTTCCGTGATCTCGACGCCGCCAAGCATTCGTGCAATTTCGTCGATACGTGCCTTGTCGTCCAGTGGCGTGACCTGACTGAGAGTCTCACCGGCGACTTCCGACTTGGCAATCGACCACTGCCAGTCTGCGCAGGCAGCCACCTGCGGCAAATGGGTCACGCACATCACCTGGCGTTGCTGGCCCAACGCGTGGAGCATGCGGCCAACGATCTCGGCCACGCGGCCACCGATGCCCACATCAACCTCGTCAAAGATCATGGTCGGCGTCGCCGAGGCCCGACTCGTGATGACTTGAATGGCCAGACCAATACGCGACAGCTCGCCGCCGGACGCGGTCTTGGCCAGCGGCTTGAGCGGCTGGCTCGGATTGGCCGCGACCAGAAACTCGACCCGCTCGTCGCCATGCGCGCTGCCTTCCGGCTCGGGTACCAGCGCGACTTCAAAGCGTCCGCCATTCATGGACAGGGTCTGCATGGCGGCCGTCACCTGCTCGGACAACTGCGCAGCGATGGGCGCGCGTGCCTCGCTCAGCCCCTTGGCCAGCGAACGATAAGCAGATTCGGCTTCGACCGCCCGCGCTTCGAGTTTGGCCGGATCCCCTGCTTCGCTCAGCGCATCGAGCTGGGACGACAGACGCTGGTGCAGCGCCTCGAGTTCTTCGGGCGGCACGTGGTGCTTGCGCGCCACATCGGTGACCGCACCCAGGCGCGCTTCCAGCTCGGCCAGCTGCGCTGGATCGACATCGACCCGATCTCGATAACTGCGCAGGGCATGCAGGGCTTCGTCGGCCTGAATGGCCGCGTTGTTGAGCATGTCCTGAGCTTCACTCAGAGCACCGTCGATCTGAGCGAGTTCGGCAAGACGCGCCGCCAGACGTTCGAGCGACGACACCACGGGGGCTTCCCCCTCTTCGAGTGCATCAATCGCCATCGAGGCACCTTCGATCAAACCGGCCGCGTGACTCAGACGGGCGTGGTCCTGATTGAGGGTTTCCCATTCCGAAGCCGTGAAGACCAGCTCATCGAGCTCTTTCACCTGCCAACCCAGCAACTCCCGTTCCCGCTGCAGGCCTTCGGCGTCGGCCGCTGCCTGCTGCAGCGCTTTGAGAACCCCTTGCCAGACACGCCAGGCGTCGGACACATCCGCGGCAAGCGACTCGAGGCCCGCATACCGATCAATCAGCGCGCGCTGCGCGTCACCACGCAACAGCGCGTGGTGCGCATGCTGTCCATGGATGTCGGCCAGCCACTCGCCCACTTCACGCAACTGGGACAGCGTCGCCGCTGCACCGTTGATCCAGGCCTTTGACCGACCTGATGCATCGACGGCGCGTCTGAGCAACAGCACGTCATCGTCGATATCGATCATCTGCTCATCGAGCCATGATCGAAGTTCCGGGATATCCGGCAGATCGAACTCGGCCGAAATGTCGGCACGCTTCTGCCCCGAACGTACCACGCCGCTCTCCGCACGATCCCCCATCACGAGGCCGAGCGCGTCGAGCAGGATGGATTTACCCGCGCCGGTCTCGCCGGTCAGCGCGCCGAAACCTGCCGAAAAATCGAGTTCGAGCGTATCGACGATGACGAAATCTTGAATGGAGAGTCGGCGCAGCATGGTCCGCGGGAGTGAAGTGAATCAGGGATTGCGCGGAGAGGCGCTCCAATGGAGCTTCTCGCGCAGCATGGCAAAGTAACTGTAGCCCGGCGGATGGAGCAGACGGATGCTGTGCTCGGCGCGGGTCACACGAATGCAATCGCCCGCGCGCGCGTCGAAACGCTCCTGCCCGTCGAAGTGCACGCTGGCGTCGTGGGGGGCGAGCAGAGTGATTTCGATTGTGCAGTGATCAGGCAGCGTCACCGGACGTGCGGTCAGCGTGTGCGGGCACAGCGGCACGAGCGCAATGCCGACCACATTGGGGTGCAGAATCGGCCCGTTGGCCGACAGGGCGTACGCTGTCGATCCAGTCGGCGTCGAGATGATCATGCCGTCCGAGCGCTGGGTATAGACAAACTCGTCGTCAATGCGCACATCAAACTCGATCATGCGCCCGAGATCGCCCTTGTTGACCACCACGTCGTTGAGGGCACAGGTGTGGAAGACTCGCTGCCCTTTGCGCATCACGTCGATGTCGAGCATGAAGCGGGTCTCTTCTTTCGCCTTGCCGTCGAGCACGGCGCGCAGCGCCTTTTCGGCATCGTGACTGGGGACATCGGTGAGAAACCCCAGGCGCCCCTGATTGATTCCCAGCAAAGGGACCCCATAACTGGAGAGACGACGTGCTGCATTGAGCATGGTGCCATCACCGCCGACCACGACTGCCAGGTCCGCATTTTCGCCGATCTCGTCGTAGCTGCTGACGATGTAGCCCGACACCAGCCCGGTCGAACTGGCCGTTCCCTGCTCGATGCGGACAGACAGACCGTAGGCACGCAGAATGTGCGCGACATTGGCAATGGTGGGGGTCACCTCCGGGCTCTGGTATTTGCCGATGAGCGCGACCGTCGTGATGGGTGTTTGCATATGGCGCAAATTAAACCACATCTGATGCGCGCATTCGATGACGACAAAACTTGCACAGACCGCTTCAATGCGCGCTATGCAGCCGGACGAGAGTTACATAGAATCCAAAGCCAATGGCTAAAGAATCCGACCTGACCCAACTCGATGAACGTTCGCGCATCCTGCTCAGAACGCTGATCGAGCGTTACATTGCCGACGGCCAGCCTGTTGGCTCCCGCGCGCTGTCGAAGCATTCAGGGCTCGACCTGTCGGCGGCCACTGTCCGAAACGTGATGTCGGATCTGGAAGAACTCGGATTCATTGCCAGCCCGCATACCTCGGCCGGTCGGGTACCTACATCGCGCGGTTACCGCCTGTTCGTCGATCAACTGCTCCGCGTGAGGCCTTTGCACGCCAATCTGCTTCACGAACTCGAGGGGCAACTGCAGCCCGACCAGCCGCAGCGGCTGATCGGCGCGGCATCCAACCTGCTTTCGGAGCTCTCGCAGTTCGCCGGTGTGGTGGTCGCGCCGCGCAAGGATGCGGTGCGCATTCGGCAGATAGAATTCGTGCCCCTGTCGGAAGGTCGTGTGCTGCTCATCATCGTCACCACCAGTGGTGATGTGCAGAACCGCATCCTGGCGACCAAGAAGCCCTACTCGCCCTCCGAACTGGTCACCGCCGCAAACTACCTCAACGCGCACTACTCCGGGCTCGACTTCGAGGCTATCCGCACCCGCATCCAGACCGAACTCAAGCAACTGCACAGCGACATGTCGGACCTCATGACAGCCGCCGTCGATGCCGGCAACGAGGCGGTTCAGGACTCATCGTCCCGATACGTGCTCTCGGGTGAAACCAATCTGCTGGACGTGGAAGACCTGTCGTCGAACATGGTTCGCTTGCGCGAGCTGTTCAAACTGTTCGATCAGAAAACCAGCCTGCTGCAGCTGCTGGACATCTCGAACCGGGCAGACGGCGTGCAGATTTTCATCGGCGGGGAATCCGGCCTGGCGCCGCTGGACGAGTGCAGCGTGGTGACCGCGCCCTACGAGGTGGACGGCATGATTGTCGGCTCGGTGGGCGTCATCGGGCCGACGCGTATGGCGTACGAGCGCATCATTCCCATCGTGGACATCACCGCCCGCCTGCTCTCAGGGGCACTTTCCTCGCGCGGCTGAGTCCATCAGGCACCCAAGAATCAGGAGACACCCATGGCCCGCTACCGGCCCGAGCCAGCGCATACCCACGGTCAGACCCCACGCACCGGCGTTCTGCTGGTCAACCTTGGCTCGCCTGAAGCGCCCACGGCAAAGGCCTTGCGCCCGTATCTCAAGCAGTTTCTTTCGGACACTCGCGTGGTCGAGATCCCGAAGCTGATCTGGTGGCCGATCCTGAATCTGATCATCCTCAACACCCGCCCGGCCAAGTCGGCTGAAAAGTACGCCTCCATCTGGATGGACGAAGGCTCACCGCTGCGCGTCCACACCGAACGCCAGGCCAAGCTGCTCACCGGCCACCTGGGCGAAGCCGGCCACAAGGACTGGATCGTGCGCTGGGCCATGCGTTACGGCGAACCGAGCATCGGGCGAACGCTCGATGAGATGCGCTCACTTGGATGCGATCGCATTCTCGTGGTGCCGCTGTACCCTCAGTACGCCGGCAGCACCACCGGCAGTGTCATGGACGAGGTGGCGCGCAGTCTGCTGTCCTGGCGCAACCTGCCCGAGATGCGCTACATCCGCAGCTACCATGACCAAACAGGCTATATCGAATCACTCGCAGCCTCGGTACGGCGTCATTGGCAGCGCAATGGGCAAGGCGAGCACCTGATTCTCAGTTTCCACGGCGTGCCGCGTCAGACCCTCGACAAGGGCGACCCTTACCATTGCGAGTGCCACAAGACAGCCCGCTTGCTGTCGGAAGCACTCGGTGACGACGGCAAGCGCGTGAAAGTCACCTTCCAGTCCCGCTTCGGCAAGGCCGAGTGGCTTCAACCCTACACACAGCCCACACTCGAAGCCATGGCACGTGACGGCGTCCGGTCAGTGGATGTGATGTGTCCGGGCTTTTCGTCCGACTGCCTTGAAACGCTTGAGGAAATCGCGATGGAGTGCAAGGAAGCCTTCCTCTCCAACGGCGGCAAGCAATTCAACTACATCCCCTGCCTCAATGAAGACGCCGCCTGGATTCAGCATCTCACTGATCTGGTCCTGGCCCATGCCGGCAACTGGCGCACGGAAGACGTCCGCCGTGGTACCAGCGACCGCAGTGTCGGGGCCGAGCATGCCCGCAAACTGGGAGCAAAGCATTGAACTGGCGACTACTTGCCCGCTGGGCATTGAATGCGTGCGCGCTGATGCTGGTGCCCGAGGTGGTCAGCGCCATGGAGGTCACCTCCTTCCCCGCCGCACTGATCAGCGCGCTGCTGATCGGACTGGTCAACGCGCTCATTCGCCCGATTCTGCTCCTGGTGACGCTGCCCATCACCGTACTCACGTTCGGCATCTTCGCGCTCATCATCAACGGCTTGATGTTCTGGCTGGTCTCGGCTCTGGTTTCGGGTTTCGTGGTCCCCGATTTTGCGACCGCGTTCTGGGGCGCGCTGCTCTACAGCATTCTCACCTGGCTGGTGAGCCTGGCCATGAGTGAACCCAATCCCGTTCGACACCGTTAAAAAAAACGCTCCTGGCGGAGCGGTTTTTTTATCGTGACTGCGTCGGTTCAGGCACCGGGGCGTTTTGCCTCTGCCTCATCCTTGGTTGCACTGCGTCTCGGGCGGCGACGCACGGCGCCCGGATCAAAATGGCCGCCGAGCTTTCGCAACGCATCCTCGCGTGCTTCGAGCGCGCGCTGGAAAGCGCCGTCCTCGCCGTACTTCTTCACCGAGAACTTGACCCGCTTGCGCCGCCCGTCAGGCAATGGCCAGGAGGCGACCCAGAACCAGCGCTGCTTGTCTTCCGGAAGATCACGCGTCTCCGAGGCGCAGTAGCGGCATACACCCACCACGCCGGAGCGGTTGTTCTTCTTTCGGATGGACGAATACTCCTGCATCGACAGGGGTGGATGATTGGCGATGATTTCGTCGCGATATGACTTCGCTTCGGCAAACGCTTTGCGCTTGCCGCCGAAAACGCCATCACTGAAGTGCTTCCGATAGATGACGCCGCGCCGCTGAATGGTGACCAGCCAACCGTGCGTCCGACTTGCGTCGTTGTCCACGCGGCTGATGCCGTAAACGCTACCTCGAGTCACTCCCACTCCCTCCGATTTTTCTTGGCTTGGGGCATAGGAGAAATTTCGGCGGCGCGGTGGAAAACTTTACCTGCGCAGACGCGAGGGGATTGAAAGCCGACCAGCGGTCACCAGTTAAGGAGCAGCTGATAATGCCAATGCTGGCTGCCAGGACACAGGAGCACACCATGACCCAATCCATCCAGACCGCCTGCCCATCGTGCAACGGTCTCAACCGGCTGCCCGCCGAGCGGCTTGGAGACGACCCCAATTGTGGTCGCTGCCACGCACCACTCTTCCCCGGCACGGTCGTCAATGCAAACGCCAGTGCCTTTGAATCACACGTGACACGCAGTGACGTACCGGTGGTGGTGGATTTCTGGGCACCCTGGTGCGGCCCCTGCCGCATGATGGCCCCCGCGTTCGACGCAGCAGCCAGAGCGCTGGCGCCGGATTACCGCCTGCTGAAGGTCAACACCGAAGAGGAACAAGCCTTGGCGAGTCGCTACGCCATCCGGAGCATTCCGACCCTGATGCTTTTCCGGCGCGGGCAGGAGGTCGCACGCATGAGTGGCGCCATGAACGAGCAGCAGCTCGTCCAGTGGGTGCGCGCTCAGGAACGCTGATCAGTCTTCGAGCAGTTGCAGATCGAGACCGGATGCCATGCCCTTGCCTTTGGCCGCGGCTGGCGCGTTTCCCGAGACAGCGACGGCCATCTGGGCAAGACGTTTGGTCATTGAGGTGGTCAGACGCGCCCGGAATGCTTCGAGCGTTTCGTCGGTGGCCAATGCCAACGCTGCGGGATTGATCTCAAGGTAGGTCACGTCAGTCAACGAGGTGACGGTAAACATGTGCTTATGATCGAGGCCATCGAGATACGCGGTCTCGCCAAACGCATCACCAGCATCGACACAGGCAATCTGCTTTCCGGTGCAGGCCAGCTCGACCTGCCCTTCGACCAGCACGCCAAAGCGCTGATCCTGATCGCCTTCGCGGAACAGCGTGGTATTCGATTCGGCCACGCGCCAACGGGAGATGCGCAACACCTCCCACAACTCGACGTCATCGAACTCGGTGAAGAACGGCATCTTGCGCAAGGCACCGAAACGGCTGGTGTCGGGCGGCACGAACTTGTCGTCCACAATCTTGTAGCGCACCGCCGACAAGTCCTTGGCGAATTCGGCGCCGTTCTTGTAGCGGGAGTACAGATCCTTCTCGAGCGCCTTCTTGATCACCTTTTCCATCAGCTCGGGCAATTCCGGCTGCAGCTGGCACACCGAGGGAGGCTCGGCGTTGATGATCTTGTAGATCAGCTGCGCTGGATTCTTGGCCCTGAATGGCAAACGTCCGGTCAGGAGGTGGAAGAGCAACACACCCAGCGAATACAGATCCGTCTTCTGGTTCAGCGGGTAACTCTTGATCTGTTCAGGCGACATGTAGGCTGGCGAGCCCACGCCCATGATGAACGTCGAATCGGAATCGACCCGCTTGTTGATGTTCATCGCCAGACCGAAGTCGGTGATCTTCACGTTGTCCTTGTCGTCGACCATGATGTTGGCCGGCTTGATGTCGCGGTGAATCACCCCCTGCCGGTACGCATAATCGAGCGCCATACAGCACTTGAAAACGATACCGATGGTCCGATGGATCGGCATGAGGTTGGCAAAGGTACAGAACTTCTCCAGCGACTCTCCAGAGAAGTACTCCATCACCACATAGGCTTCGTTTTCGTCAACGACGCCTTCGAAAATGCGGATGATGTTCGGATGCTTGAGCCGGCTGGCGACGTTGCTCTCGGCCTTAAGGAGCTTGAGCAGACGCCGGTTCCACTTGGCTTCGTCTTTCGCCTTGTCGTCAAAGCGGATGTACTTGAGCGCAACGGGCTCCGGGTAAACAGAACTCTCTGCGAGGTAGACGGTTGCCGTCGCACCTCGACCCAATTCCCGGATGATCCGGTACTTCCCGATCTGGCTCGGGATATCGCTCATCGTCACTCCCAGGCTGAACCCTGACCTCTCTGTTATGGGCTTCATTATGCCCGCGTCGATCCATTCGGACCACGGTTCGTCAACAAACTCACATTTTTTTGAAGCCGGCACTTGAAATCGCGTCGCCCACCCCAAGGTAGCGAGGCATCGAAATCAAAGTCGCAGGACGTCACAATGCAAGAGAACAACCCGACGCCGGATCAGGCCCTTAACGCACAAGAGGCCGACCACGCCGACAAGGCCGCCGAACAAACGACTGCCGAAGGCCACATCGACACCATGCCGAGCCTTGAAGAGGCCGTGCGGACTGCCGAACTCAAGGCGCAGGAGCACCATGACGCATGGCTGCGCGCCAAGGCTGAGACCGAAAACCTGCGCCGCCGCGCTCAGGAAGACGTCGAAAAGGCGCACAAGTACGCAGGCGAGAAATTCGCTCAGGCCATGCTGCCAGTCAAGGACAGCCTGGAAGCAGCGCTGTCTGCCGAAAACTCCACCTTCGAAAACCTGCGCGACGGCGTCGAGATCACCCTCAAGCAACTGGTGTCCGCCTTTGAGAGCACCGGCGTGGCTGCGGTTGATCCGGTGGGCGAGAAGTTCGACCCCAACCTGCATCAGGCCATCAGCGCCCAGCCCCACGACGGGGAGCCGAACACGGTCCTGACCGTACTGCAGAAGGGCTACACGCTGCATGGTCGCGTCATTCGCCCGGCATTGGTCATCGTATCGGCCGCCAAGGCTTGAAAAGGCCCAGGCAAGCCCCACATTGGAATCAGACGCAGGCCGGCGGATCGGCCAGCCTAAGAAAATTGAGATAAAGGAATCATCATGGGAAAAATCATTGGTATCGATCTGGGCACCACCAACTCCTGCGTGTCCGTGATGGAAGGTGGTAAGGCCAAGGTCATCGAAAACGCCGAAGGCGCCCGTACCACCCCGTCCGTGGTCGCCTACGCCGAAGACGGCGAGATCCTGGTCGGCGCGCCGGCCAAGCGTCAGGCAGTGACCAACGCACAGAACACCCTGTTCGCGGTCAAGCGCCTGATCGGCCGTCGCTTTGAAGAAAAAGAAGTCCAGAAAGACATCGACCTGATGCCCTACAGCATCGTCAAGGCCGACAACGGTGACGCCTGGGTCGAAGTGCGCGGCAAGAAGATTGCGCCGCCGCAGGTCTCCGCCGAAACCCTGCGCAAGATGAAGAAGACCGCCGAAGACTACCTCGGCGAGCCGGTGACCGAAGCCGTCATCACCGTGCCGGCCTACTTCAACGACAGCCAGCGTCAGGCCACCAAGGACGCCGGCAAGATCGCCGGTCTGGACGTCAAGCGCATCATCAACGAGCCGACCGCTGCTGCCCTTGCCTTCGGCATGGACAAGAAGCCGGGCGACTCCAAGATTGCCGTGTATGACCTCGGCGGCGGTACCTTCGACATCTCCATCATCGAGATCGCCGATCTTGACGGTGAGCACCAGTTCGAAGTGCTGGCCACCAACGGTGACACCTTCCTGGGTGGTGAAGACTTCGACCAGCGCATCATCGATTACATCGTCACCGAGTTCCAGAAAGAACAAGGCGTCGATCTGAAGAAAGACGTGCTGGCCCTGCAGCGACTGAAAGAAGCGGCTGAAAAGGCCAAGATCGAGCTCTCTTCCAGCCAGCAGACCGAAGTGAACCTGCCGTACATCACGGCCGACGCCTCCGGTCCGAAGCACCTGGCCATCAAGATCACCCGCGCCAAGTTCGAGTCACTGGTCGAAGAACTGGTCGCACGCACCATTGAGCCCTGCAAGGTGGCCCTCAAGGACGCCGGCCTGAGCATCGGTGAAATCGACGACGTCATTCTGGTCGGCGGTCAGACCCGCATGCCCATGGTGCAGGACAAGGTCAAGGCCTTCTTCGGCAAGGAACCGCGCCGCGATGTGAACCCGGACGAAGCCGTGGCCATCGGCGCCTCCATTCAGGGTGGCGTGCTGCAAGGCGACGTGAAAGACGTGCTGCTGCTCGACGTGACCCCGCTGTCCCTCGGTATCGAGACGCTCGGTGGCGTGATGACGAAGCTCATCCAGAAGAACACCACGATCCCGACCAAGGCCAGCCAGGTCTTCTCGACCGCGGATGACAACCAGAACGCCGTGACCATTCACGTCCTGCAGGGCGAGCGCGAAATGTCGTCGGGCAACAAGAGCCTGGGTCAGTTCAACCTCACCGACATCCCGCCGGCACCGCGCGGCATGCCGCAGATCGAGGTCACTTTCGACATCGACGCCAACGGTATCCTGCACGTGTCCGCCAAGGACAAGGCCACGGGCAAGGAAGCGAACATCACCATCAAGGCCAACTCCGGTCTGTCCGACGAGGAAGTCGAACGCATGGTGAAGGACGCCGAGGCCCACGCCGAAGAAGACAAGAAGGCTCACGAGCTGGTCGATGCCCGTAACCAGTGCGACACCCTGATCCACTCGATCAAGAAGGCCCTGGCCGAGCACGGCGACAAGGTGGACGCCGACGAGAAAGGCAAGATCGAAGCGGCGCTGGCCGAAGCCGAAGAAGCCATGAAGGGCAACGACAAGGACACCATCATGGCCAAGACGGAAGCCCTCGGCCAGGCCAGCCAGAAGCTCGGTGAGAAGGTCTATGCCGACGCCCAGGCCCAGGCCGGTGCGGCTGGCGGCGCCGGTGCCGAGGCGGGCAACGCCAAGGCTGAAGATGCCGACGTCGTGGATGCTGAATTCACCGAAGTTCAGGACGACAAGAAGTAAGCCGACAAGGCTGACACCCCGGCCGGACCGCACTGCACCTCGTGTGCAGGCCGGTCCGGCCTTTCCACGACAGAGCAAGCTGGAATTACCCCATGTCGAAGCGTGATTACTATGAAGTGCTGGGCGTCAATCGCGACGTCAACGAGGCCGACCTGAAGAAGGCTTATCGCAAGCTCGCGATGAAATTCCACCCGGACCGCAATCCAGGCGACAAGGAGTCGGAAGAGAAATTCAAGGAGGTCAAAGAGGCCTACGAAATCCTCTCCGAGCCAGACAAGCGAGCCGCCTACGACCAGTATGGCCACGCCGGGGTCGACCCGAGCATGGGCGCTGGACGCGGCGCACAAGGTTTCGATGGTTTTGCCGACGCCTTCAGCGACATCTTTGGCGATATCTTCGGCGGTGGCGGTGCGCGCGGCGGGCGTTCGAACGTCTACCGGGGCGCCGACCTGCGCTACAACCTGGAAATCTCCCTCGAAGAGGCGGCCCGCGGCGCCGAGAAGACCATCCGCATTCCCACGCAGGAAAACTGCGATAAGTGTGGCGGTTCAGGCGCCAAGCCCGGCAGCGAGGCCAAGCCCTGCCCCACCTGCGGCGGCGCCGGTCAGGTGCGCATGCAGCAAGGCTTTTTCTCGATTCAGCAGACCTGCCCGAAGTGCCACGGATCGGGTTCGTACATCCCGGACCCCTGCGGCAGCTGCCACGGCACGGGTCGCGTCAAGAAGCAGAAGACCCTCGAGGTGAAGATCCCTGCCGGCATCGACGATGGCATGCGCCTTCGTCATGGGGGGCATGGCGAGCCCGGCATCAATGGTGGCCCTGCCGGCGACCTGTACGTGGAGATTCACATCAAGCCGCATTCGGTCTTCCAGCGCAACGGGGACGATCTGCACTGTGAAATGCCGATCAGCTTCGCCACGGCGGCGCTGGGCGGCGAAATCGAGATTCCGACCCTCGACGGCATGGCCCGTATCAAGATCCCGACCGAGACCCAGACAGGCAAGGTCTTCCGTCTGCGCGGCAAGGGCATCCAGAACGTGCGCACGCATGCGCATGGCGACTTGATGTGCCATGTACTGGTCGAGACACCGGTCAAGCTCACAGACCGTCAGAAAGAACTGCTCGAAGAATTCAACAGCATCGCCATGGAGAACGAGCACAAGCACAATCCGAAGGCGAAGTCATGGATGGACAAGGTCAAGGATTTCTTCCAGTAAGTCTCTCCGACCAGACCATCGAGAGCCCGGCCACACGGCCGGGTTTTTTCGTTCACACTCAATGCGAAGTTCTTGGCAGATCAAGCACCGCGCACGGGGGCAATATTAGACACTTGCCATATACTCCGCATGGGTGGCCGTTGGGCTGACGCCTATCTGCAGGTCCATCACCCTATCTGAGTCCGCCCTGGTGCGGAGAAAACCACGGCACAGTCAAATCGAGCGGTAAACGCCAGAGTGTCGCCGAAACAACGAACCGACGTTCGTTTTAATTCAACCGGTGAATTGAGGGAAACATGACGCCAAATCATTGGAAGGCGCGCCTGATCGCGCGCCGGGACGCGATCATCCGCGCCATCCGAACAACACTTCCGATCGTGGGGCTCCTGTGCGCCACCCAGGTCGGCGCCGAAGCGGGCATCAGCGCGACCGAAGTGCTGATCGGCCAGACCGGCTCCCAGACGGGCACGCTGGCCAGCCATAACCAGGCCTTTACCGCAGGCGCCCAACTGTATTTCGACGCCTTGAATACCCGTGGTGGCGTCCATGGACGCAAGATCCGGATGCTGACGATGGACGATGGCTACGACCCGGATCGCGCACTCGAAAACGCCCGCAAACTCATCGAAGAAAAACGTGTTTTTGCGCTCTTCGCCTGCTTTGGCACCGGCCCTTCCATGAAAGTCCTGCCCTTTGCTTCGTCACGCGCGGTTCCGTTCTTCGCCCCCTACTCCGCGGCCAGCAGCGTGCGTAGCGCCGAATTCCCGTTCACCTTCCACGTACGTGCGTCCTACGACGAGGAGATCGAAAAGATCGTCGAGCACCTCACCATGTTGGGTGTCGGGAACATTGCCATTGTTCACCACGACGACGACTTCGGCAAAGCCGGCTTGAGCGCAGCACTGGCCGCCATGAGCACGCGCCAGGTCAAACCGGTCGCGACCCTGTCCATCCGACCTGACGGCAGCGATGCGGTTGCAGTGGTGAATGAGCTTGCCCGAATCAATCCAGCCGCGCTGATCATGATCACGGCGGGCAGCAGTTCAAGTCAGTTGATCCGGGCCGAAGCGCAGACGTTCATCCTCAGCTCTATGGTCTGTCTGTCCTGAGTTCCACCGCCCTGCTCAGTGAACTGGGTGAGCTTGCAAACGGCATGGTGGTGACCCAGGTGGTGCCGTCTCCTTACCGTCTCGAAGCGCCGGTAGCCGCGACTTACCGGCAAGCAAGCGAAACCAGCGGGCAAACGCCGACCTATGCCGGGCTGGAGGGTTATATCGCTGCAAAGACCTTTGCCGAAGCGCTCGAACGCGCAGGAGAAAACCCGACCCGAAACGACTTCATCTCAGCACTCGGGAGCATGAAACGCTACGACGCCGGGGGCTACACCCTGAGCTATAGCGCGGAGCGTCACGCCGGATCACAGTACGTAGATCTGTCCCTGGTCAATCACGGTCGTTTCACCCACTGAGGCCTGGATCGAACGCCTGCCGGCCCCTGTCCGGCTGGCTTCATCCGCGCCTCAAGTCCCACAGCGAACTGCCGTTCTGCATAGCAGAGACATGCAGATTTCGCAGAGTCTTTCGAATTTGAGAGTCGGCGTTATCAACTTCGATATACTCGGGCAGATCACACCAAACCTAAAAAATACAAGAGAACCAATGCGATACCACACTCTGGGCCGCGCTTTTCTTGCGCTAGCGGCCAGCGCCCTGTTCAGCCTTACCGGTCACGCCGATCCTGGGGTGACCGCCTCCAGCATACATCTGGGGATGTCCTCCCCATTCAGCGGCCCTAACGGTGAATACGGCATCACCATGCGCGGTGGCGTCGAAGCGGCATTCAGCGAAGTCAATGCCAGCGGCGGCATCAACGGACGCAAACTCAGGCTCACTGCGCTGGACGATGGCTACGAAACCGAGCGCAGTGTGGCCAACACCAAGCAGTTGATCGAACAGGAGAAGGTGTTCGCCCTCCTGGCCTTCTATGGCTCGAGCCCGACAACGGCTGCCATGAAGGTGTTCAGTGAAGCCAAGGTTCCCCTTGTTGGCACCATCAGTGGCGCCGGCACACTCCGTGACCCGGTCAATCCCTACATGTTCAACCTGCGCGCGAGCTACGCCGACGAAACAGCCGCGATCGTGGATCACCTGGTCGGCATCGGCATCTCAAACATCGCGGTGTTCTATCAGGATGATGGCTTTGGCAAATCGGGGCTCGATGGTGTCACCAGAACGCTCGAAAAACACGGGCTGAAGGCCAGCGCCATTGCCCCTATCGAGCGCAATGCCACCGATGCATCTGCAGCGGTCAAGACGATCTCCGCTGCCAATCCGCAGGCGGTGGTGATGGTGACGCTGCTCAAGCCCACGGCGGCCTTCGTCAAGGCCATGCGCGCAGCCGGTCATCAGCCGCAATTCGTCACCCTTTCACCCATTGGCGCAGACCTGCTGGTCAAGGAGATGGGCGCGGAGAACGCACGCGGCATCGGCATCACCCAGGTCATGCCGTATCCGTGGAACGATGCACTCAAACTCGTGCGCGACTACAAGGCAGCACTGGCAAAGACGGATGCAAAGGCCGAACCGTCCTATTACGGCCTTGAAGGTTATGTGGCCGGTCGGGTCATGATCGAGGCAATCCGCAGAATCGACGGCGAGCCCACGCGCGAGAAACTTGTGGCTGCGCTCGAACAGGCACCCTTCGAGCTCAAGGGCTTCAAGGTCAGTTTCACGCCAAGCAACCACTCAGGTTCAACGTTCGTTGAGCTGACGATTCTGGATCGCAACGGACGCATCCTGCGCTGACGTTCTGGACAGTCGTGAAAAAAGGCGTTCCGAGGAACGCCTTTTTTCATTGTCTGCCGAGGCTGATGATCAGAAATCCACGCTTTCCGCTTCGATTTCCAATGCGCCGATATCAGCTCCCATGACCGCACTACCCGGCTCCGGCGGAGTGAGAATGCTTTCGCGCTTGAATGCCGCCATGACGCGACTCGCCGTCTCGACGGTGATACCAAGAATCGCCGCGATATCGGCGGACGCAAGGCGGATGATCTGGCTGCCTTTGTCGTGAGTCCTGAGGCGCAGCAGCAGTCGTGCGACCCGGACGCGTGCCGGCGCACTCCCTGCCGTCAGTTCAGCCAGCCAGGCCTGGGCTTCGGACAAGGCATCGGAAGCCTTTTCAAGCATGCGCTCGCCGACCCCCGCATCCAGCGACTTGAGCTTTTCGACCGAGGCCAGCGGCAAGCGGCAGATGCGCACCGGCCCCACCGCAATCGCAGAGGCATCGTACTCACGGCCACTCAGGACCTCGAGCCCCGCCAGATCGCCCGGTTTGACAATGCGCACGATGCGGGCCGTCCCGTCGGCGCCATGACGCACGAGCTTGACCGCGCCTTCACGCACGGTATAGAGCGCCTCGCTCTTTGCCCCCTGGTGGTAAAGCACCTGTTTCGAGCTGAATTTCAGGTCGTCGAAACAGTCGTGCACCATCGACATGTGCTCGGGTTGCAGAACGGAAAACAGCGCCGATCGCCTGACCGGGCAGGTCACGCAATCGGTGTGACCGATCCAATGCGCGGTTGAACTTGATCTGGACATGGGGTCAGATTGTGCCGTGTACGGATTGAGCCTGCCGTGACAAAGATGTCAGCTGTTTCACGAACGGCGCCAGACCGTGCCGCCAGGACCGTCTTCGAGCACGATACCTGCGTCCGCCAGTTCGGCACGGATACGGTCGGCCGTCGCAAAATCCTTCGCTTTTTTCGCTTCAGCGCGCTGCACGATCGCCGCTTCAATCGCCTCGGCATCCACATCATCCGATCCGGTGTCACCCTGAAGGAACTCGGTGGCCGTGCGCTCCAGCAGTCCCAGCACATTGGCCATCGCCCGCAACTGCTGCGCCAGCGCGGCATCCTCGGAGCGGTTGACCTCCGTGGCCATTTCAAAGAGCACCGACACGGCACCCGCAGTGTTGAAATCGTCATCCATGGCCGCCTTGAAACGGGCCGCCCATGGGCCTGACCAGTCGACCGCAGCGTCTTCATCCGGCGCATGCTTGAGCGCCGTGTACAGGCGGGTCAGCGACTGACGCGCATCATTGAGGTGCGCATCGCTGTAGTTCAGCGGACTGCGATAATGCGCGCGCAGGATGAAAAAGCGGACGACCTCTGGGTCGTAGGCCTTGAGCACGTCACGAATGGTGAAGAAGTTGCCCAGACTCTTGGACATCTTTTCATCATCGACGCGCACGAAACCATTGTGCATCCAGTAATTGACGTAGGTGTGGCTGTGTGCGCCCTCGCTCTGGGCGATCTCGTTCTCATGGTGGGGAAACTGCAGATCCTGACCGCCGCCGTGAATGTCGAAATGCTCACCCAGCAGCGCCTGACTCATCGCCGAGCACTCGATGTGCCAGCCCGGGCGCCCTTCGCCCCATGGGGACGGCCACCGCGCCTCGTCGGGCTCACCGGCCTTGGCATGCTTCCAGAGCACGAAATCGAGCGGGTCATGCTTGCCGTCGGCAACATCGACGCGCTCTCCAGCGCGAAGATCGTCCAGCGACTTTCCCGACAGCCGGCCATAGCCTTCGAACTTGCGTACCGAATAGCATACGTCCCGGTTCTTGGCCACGTAGGCCAGACCGTTTGCCTGGAGCGACTCGATCATCGCCAGCATCTCGCCGACATGCTCGGTCGCGCGAGGCTCATGATCGGGACGCTGCACCCCCAGCGCGTCGGCATCCTCGTGCATGGCGGCGATGAAACGGTCCGTGAGTGCACGAATCGACTCGCCATTGTCCAGCGCACGTTTGATGATCTTGTCGTCGATGTCGGTGATGTTTCGTACGTAGGTCACATCAAAGCCGCTGGCGCGCAACCAGCGCACCACCAGATCGAACACCACCATGACGCGGGCGTGACCAAGGTGACACAGGTCGTACACGGTCATGCCGCACACATACATGCGTACCTTGCCGGGTTCGATGGGTTTGAAGCTTTCCTTCTCCCGGGTCAGGGAGTTGTAGATCGTCAGCATTATTGTGTGACTCGAACATGGGGCCAGAAGTCGCTGCAACCGCAAAAAAAGCGGGCTCTTTCATGAACCCGCCAACGACCGGCGGCGGTGGCGTTCCGGTTGAGACTCTGAAGTGGTTTTGTTGGTAGAATGCCGCGTTAATCAAGGCTTTCAGCCGCAGCAACCAGGCGGCGAATTATAACACAATGAAAACACCCTTCTTTCGAACACGCAGTACCGTCCTGGTCCTTGCGCTCATAGCGTCGCAACCGGCGTTTTCGGCCGTCAAGGACATCCAGGCACTGATCGAAAGCGGACGCTATTCCGATGCCCTGAGCGTCGCCGACAAGGACCTGCAGAGCACTCCGCGGGATCCCCAGACGCGATTCCTCAAGGGCATCGCACTGGCCGAGATGGATCGCCCGAGCGACGCCATCACGGTTTTCAAGCAGCTGACCGAGGACTACCCGGAGCTGCCGGAGCCTTATAACAATCTTGCTGTCCTCTATGCGCAGCAAAGCGAATTCGACAAGGCGAAGAATGCCCTCGAAATGGCCATTCGCACGCACCCGAGCTACGCCACCGCCCACGAAAACCTCGGCGACGTCTATGCCCGCCTCGCCAAGCAGGCGTATGACAAGGCCCTGCAGATCGACTCGGGCAATGCCGCCGCCCAGTCCAAGCTGGCGCTGATTCGCCAGCTCATGACGGTTTCAGGCCAGGGCGAGGCCACCATGGTCGCCGCAGCCACCCCGACACCCGAGGCAGCGCCAGCGCCCGCCCCACAACCCAAGCCGCCTGTCGAACAACCGAAACCTGTCGAGCCCCCAAAGCCGGCACCGGCACCGGAAGCAGTCCCCACCCCACCCGCCCCGCCGCCGGCCAATCCCGAACCGGTCAAACCTGAACCCGTCGCCGAACCGGTCAAACCTGAACCGGCACCGACCGTGAGCCCGCCGTCCACCGCGACGGCAGAGGCCGCGATCGAGACCGCTGTCCTGGCATGGGCGCAAGCATGGTCCAGCAAGGACATGCCGGCCTACTACAGCTTCTACGCAAAGGATTTCAACCCGGGTGGCGGTCAGTCGCTGTCGCGCTGGCGCACGGAGCGTAAGCAGCGGATCGGTGATCGCGCGGGCGACATCCACGTCGATGTCGACAATCTGTCCATCCGCGTCACGGGCAAAGACAGCGCTTCGGCCGTCTTCCGTCAGCAATATCGCTCTCCCACGTTCAAAGGCGACACGACCAAGACGCTGAAGATGGTACTGCGTGATGGCCGGTGGAAGATCACTCAGGAACTGATCGGAAGCCATTGAACATGAAGCACATCGTCAGTTGCCTGCTTGTCCTGCTGGCTGCCTTCGCGCTGCCGGCGAGCGCCGCCACGGTCAGCGATAACGGACCGGAGGCCGACCTCGAAAAAGTCTTTGCCGCCATTGACCAGAATCAGCTGGACGTGGCCCTTGATCGCACCGAGGCACTCCTGAAGGTGTACCCCAACTTCCGGCTTGCCAACCTGATCAAGGGCGATCTTCTGCTTGCCCGCGCCCAGCCGCTGACCACTTTTGGCAACGTGCGCGCCGACAAGGCGCAGATCGCCGACCTGCGCGATGAGGCCATCGTGCGCCTGCGGGCCTATCGGGAAAAGCCGAACGCGAAATATGTTCCCCGCTATCTGATGCAGATGGGGGCCGACCAGAAGTACGCGGTGGTCGTCGACACACGCCGGGCGCGTCTTTACGTCTATCGCAACGACAACGGAACGCCCCGGTTCGTCGCCGACTTCTATGCAAGCCATGGCAAGGCCGGTGCCGAGAAAATGTTCGAGGGCGATATGAAAACGCCGGTGGGCGTCTATCACGTGGTCTCACAGATCGACGGCGGCAAGCTGCCCGAGCTCTACGGTGATGGCGCGTTCCCGATCAACTATCCCAATCCATGGGACAAGCGCCTGGGCCGGACCGGATACGGGATCTGGCTGCACGGCGTTCCCTACGACACATACTCCCGCCCGCCCAAGGCCTCCGAAGGCTGTGTTGTACTCGCCAATCAGGATTTCAATGCCTTATCGAACTACGTTCAGGTCGGGCTGACGCCAGTCATCATCAGCAACGAAATCGAATGGCTGAACCTGGACGACTGGCAATCGGAACGCACCTCGCTGAACGCCGCGATCGAAGCCTGGCGACAGGACTGGGAGAGTCGCGATGTCGAGCGCTACCTGGCGCACTATGCTCGCGAGTTCAAGAGCGACAACCAGAATCTGGCCCAGTGGAAGCAGCGCAAGCGCGCTGTCGGTCGAGGCAAATCCTGGATCAAGGTGGGGATCAACCGCGTCAGCATGCTGCGCAGCCCCGGCAACGACGGGGTGGTCGAAGTGATCTTTGAACAGGAATACAAGAGCAACAACTTCACCGACACCAGTCGCAAACGTCAGTACTGGATCAAGGAAAATGGCCAGTGGCGTATCGCCTACGAAGGCGCCGCCTGAGCCCGTTGGAGACCTCAATGAAATCATTTTTGCTGGGCCTGGCGATGACCCTCGCCAGCGGCCTCATCATGGCGGCACCGACCGTCGAACTGGAAACCAGTGAAGGCAACATCACGCTGGAACTCAATGCCGAGGCCGCGCCGAAAAGCACCGAGAACTTCCTCGCCTATGTGCGCAGCGGTTTCTATAACGGTACGATCTTTCATCGTGTCATCGATGGCTTCATGATTCAGGGTGGTGGTTTCGAGCCGGGCATGACTCAGAAAGAGACGCGCGCCCCGATTCCCAACGAAGCAAAGAATGGCCTCAAGAACGCGGTTGGCACCATCGCCATGGCACGCACGCAGGATCCGCACTCCGCTACTGCGCAGTTCTTCATCAACGTGGCCGACAACACTTCGCTGGACTACCCTTCGTTCGACGGATGGGGCTACGCGGTGTTCGGTAAAGTCACTGACGGACTGGATGTCGTGATGAAGATCGCAAAAGTGCGGACTACGCAGAAGGGTTACCATGGCGACGTTCCCGCCCAGGACGTGATCATCCGTCAGGCGCGCATCGTTTCAGCACAGTAATACCGAATTCAATCGAAACAAGGAGGACCCCGCATGGCGGTCAAACTGCATACCAACCATGGCGTCATCACACTCGAACTCGACGCGGACAAAGCGCCCGAGACGGTCAAGAACTTCATCGCCTACGTGGAAGCGGGTCATTACGACAACACACTGTTCCATCGGGTGATCGACGGTTTCATGATCCAGGGCGGTGGCTTCGAACCGGGCATGAACCAGAAAGGCACCAACGCGCCGGTCAAGAACGAGGCGGATAACGGCCTGAAGAACGAGCGCGGCACCATTGCCATGGCACGCACGCAGGATCCGCATTCTGCCACCGCGCAATTCTTCATCAATGTGGCCGACAACGACTTCCTCAACTTCCGCGCGCCGTCCGCACAAGGCTGGGGTTACTGTGTGTTCGGTCGTGTCATCGACGGCATGGATGTGGTCGATGCCATCAAGAGTGTCCAGACGCGCTCGTCAGGCTTCCACCAGGACGTACCGGCAGAGAACGTCGTCATCGAACGTGCGGAAGTGGTCTGAGGGTTTGAATCCCCCCATTGACGACATCTTCATTGCGGACCTGCACCTGTCCGCCGAAACGCCCGACACCGTTCGGGCGTTTTTCGCTTTTCTGGCCGGGGCGGCCACCACGGCACAGCGACTGTTCATACTGGGCGATCTCTTCGAGTACTGGGCCGGCGACGACGATATCGACACACCGTTCAACACCGGCGTGTGCGAGCGTCTTCGCACGCTGGTCGACCACGGTACGGAAGTGGCCTTCATGGCCGGGAACAGGGATTTCCTGATCGGTCAGCGCTTCAGCGACGTCACTGGCATCCGCCTGTTGAACGACCCGACAGTGATCGAGACCGCCGGACATCGCGTCCTATTGCTTCACGGCGATACCCTGTGCACTGACGATCACGCCTATCAGGACTTCAGGGCGCAAGTCAGAAACCCTGTCTGGCAAAAGGCGTTTCTGGCCAAGCCGCTCTCCGAACGCAAGGCCATCATTGCGCAGGTGCGTGAGCACAGCGAAGCAGCGAAACAGGTCAACGCGATGGAGATCATGGATGTGAACGAAGACGCGGTCAGAGCAGCGTTTCTCGCGCATGACTGTGAGCACATGATCCATGGCCACACCCATCGCCCGGCGACACACGCCATGACAATCAATGGCACTGCGTGCGAACGCTGGGTTCTCGCCGACTGGCATGGTAACGCGCCGTGCATTGTCAGCCGGTCCGGCGCACTCTCGCGCGCCGCAGATCTGTCCGACTGACTACGGCAGGAACGCGCGCTCAGGCGCCTCCACGCGACAGGTCCGCCTGCAGGTCCTGCAGCGATTCAAGTCCGACCGCAACCCTCAGAAGCCCCTCGCTGACCCCCATCGCCGCACGTGCTTCCGCGGATATGCGGCCGTGCGTCGTCGATGCAGGATGCGTGATGGTGGACTTGGTGTCACCCAGGTTGGCCGTGATCGAAATCATGCGTGTCGAATCGATCAGGCGCCATGCCGCTTCGCGTCCACCTTTGACATCGAAACTCACGATGGCACCGGCCAGGCGCTGCTGACGCTTGGCCAGCTCATGCTGCGAATGCGACGGCAGCCCGGGGTAATAAACACGATCAACCCACGGCTGGCCTTCGAGCCACTGCGCCAGCGCCATTGCGGTATGGCTTTGAGCTTCCATCCGCAACCGGAGGGTTTCCAGGCCTTTGAGGATAATCCACGCATTGAAGGGGCTCAGGGTCGGCCCGGCCGTGCGCAGAAACTTGAACACCTCGTCCATGAGCACCTTGCTGCCGACCACGGCACCGCCAAGCACCCTGCCCTGACCGTCCAGATACTTGGTGGCCGAGTGGATCACGATGTCGGCACCCAGTTTGAGCGGTTGTTGCAACGCCGGGGAACAGAAGCAGTTGTCGACGGCCAGCAGAACCCCGTGTCGATGAGCCACATCAGCAACGGCGGCAATATCGACGAGCTCAGTGAGCGGGTTCGACGGCGTCTCGACGAAGATCAGCTTGGTCTCGGGGCGAATTGCCTTCTCGTAGGCAGGCACGTCGGCTGCGGGAACAAAGGTTGTCTCGATGCCGAACTTGCTGAAAATATTGCCGAACAGCTGTTGCGTGGAACCGAACAGACCTTGTGAGGCGACGATGTGATCACCCTGCTTGAGCAGCGCCATCACCATGGCCATGATCGCGGCCATGCCGGATGCCGTGGCAATGCAAGCCTCGGCGCCTTCCAGCGCAGCCAGACGTTCCTGCATCGCCGTCACGGTCGGATTGGTGAAGCGGGCATACACGTAGCCCTCTTCCTCACCGGAAAAGCGCGCGGCAGCCTGCGCTGCCGAATCGAACACGAAGCTCGAGGTCAGGAACATGGCCTCGCTGTGTTCGTTGAAATGGCTGCGATCGATACCGGTGCGGATCGCCAGCGTATCGAAGTCCTGCACGAAGGGGGCTTGCTTCTTAACCACGTGTCAGTCCTGCGTCTCGCTGGCGAGATTCAGATCCAGTTGATTGGTGGCGGCACCGTCCGCGTCTTCGACGGTCACCGGAGGCGACCCGCGCTGGTCCTCGATCCCGGCCAGGTACTCGGCAGTGACGTCACCGGTCACGTAGCATCCATCGAAACAGGAGGTTTCGAAGAAATTGAGCGCGGGATTGATTGCCTGGACGGACAGCCTCAGGTCATCCAGATCCTGATAGATCAGGCCATCGGCACCAATTTCGCGGCAGATGGCGTCATCGTCGCGATCCGATGCAATCAGCTCGGCCCGGGTTGGCATGTCGATACCGTAAACATTGGCGAATCGGACAGGTGGCGCCGCCGAGGCAAAGTAGACCTTGGTGGCGCCCGCATCACGGGCCATGTTGACGATTTCCTGACTCGTCGTGCCGCGCACGATGGAGTCGTCCACCAGCAGGACACTCTTGCCCTTGAACTCCTGATGGATGGTGTTGAGCTTCTGCCTGACCGACTTCCGGCGAACGGCCTGACCCGGCATGATGAAGGTGCGACCGATGTAGCGGTTCTTCACGAAACCTTCCCGGTACGCCACGCCCATACAGTTGGCCATTTCCAGCGCGGCCGGACGGCTCGAATCGGGAATTGGAATCACCACGTCAATATGGACGTGTGGCATGGTGCGCTTGAATTTTTCAGCGAGGAACTCGCCCATTTTCAGACGCGCCTCATAGACCGAGACCCCATCGATGACCGAATCGGGTCGTGCCAGATACACGAACTCGAACATGCAGGGGGCGTGCTTGACCTGTCGCGGCGCACAGGCGCGGGAGCGGAAGTTACCCTCCATGTCGACCAGCACGGCTTCGCCGGGCTCGACATCGCGCAGCAACTTGAAGCCCAGGGCATCAACCGCCACGCTCTCGGACGACACCAGCCATTCTGTTCCGCGCTCGGTTTCGTTCTTGCCCAGAACCAGCGGGCGGATGCCGTGCGGATCGCGGAAAGCCAGCAGGCCGACGCCGGCGATCATAACCACGGCCGCATATGCCCCCTGACAACGGCGGTGCACATTGCTGACCGCGGCAAAAATCGTGTTGTCGTCGAGCTTGCAACCGTTGGAGGCGGCCTGCAATTCGTGCGCGAGGACATTGAGCAGGACTTCCGAATCCGAATTGGTATTGATGTGGCGAAGGTCCGCGAGAAACATCTCGCGCTTGAGTTCTTCCGAATTGGTGAGGTTGCCGTTATGGGCCAGCATGAGCCCGTAGGGCGAATTCACATAGAACGGTTGAGCCTCTGAGGCGTTGTAGGCAGAGCCAGCCGTCGGGTAGCGCACGTGCCCGACACCCCAGTTGCCAATCAGGTTGCGCATGTTGCGCGTACGGAAGACGTCACGCACCAGGCCGGAGCCCTTGTGCATGAAGAACCGACCGCCTTCACTCGTCGCAATACCCGCTGCGTCCTGGCCACGGTGCTGCAACACCTGAAGACCGTCGTAGAGCAACTGATTGACTGGCGATGTTGCGACAACACCCAAAATCCCGCACATGGATCATCCACCTATTGAAAACGCACCCGCTCGGCCACCGACGGTGGCAACCACGGTTTGGCCGCGACTACGGCCGTCTCTAGCAGCGGTGAAAACAACGCTGCCTCCCACCAGGGGGCACGAGACACACCACTCACGCCACCCAGCGCCACCAGCAAACATGCGATGGCAAAACCCTTGATCGCACCGAACACGGCACCGAGACCACGGTCCACAAAACCGAGCCCGACGGCACGAATCAGTGCCCGGAGCAAATAGCGGCAAATCGCCACCAAAAGTAAAACCGCAATGAAGACGAGAACAAAACCGGCCACGTAGGCAAACGCCGGTTCCGAAATCCACTCCACGAACAAGACTGCTGCCTGCGTACCGAACAGTCTGGCAGCGATGAAGGCCAGAATCCAGCCCACCAGCGCCAGCACTTCGCTGATCAGCCCTCGCCAGAAGCCCAGCACCGTCAGCACCGCCATCAGGCCCAGAAAGGCGTAATCGAAAATCGTCATTGTGCATCCGCCCGGTGCTCAGCCGCGCGGCATCACCACACCCTTGAAACCTTTACCCGACATACGGGAGGCCTCAGCCTCGGCCTTGTCACGATCGCCAAAGGGGCCCACTCGCACCCGAGTCGTCGAACCAATCTTGCGCGTGTAGGCCTTGAAGCCCGCCTGGCGGATCTTTTCCGCCAGGGCCGAGGCACTGGACGCGTTGGAAAAGGCCCCCACCTGAACGACAAATTGCGGCCCGCCGGTCGCGTTTTCAACTGCCTCACCCGACAAAATGGCCGCGACCCGATCCGCCTCTTCGGATTTTGGTTTGACGGGCGCACTGGTCTTGGGTGACTCGGCCGGGGCTTTCGCTGGCTTCTCGGGTTCTGGCTGCTTTTCAGGCAAATCCGGGTGAACCGCCGCCTTCTGCTCGACCGGACGAACGACCGTATCGGGCACCTTGACCGGCACTGGCGCCACTGGCTCACTCACCGCAGGTGCGGGAACAGGCTCGATGCTCCGCTCAGCCACATTGACACCCGACAGCGGGGGAATGCGCACTTCGATGTCTTCGCCCGCCGGTTTGGGCTCCGGGTCCATGATCATGGGCAGCACAATGACCGCAAACAGGGCAAGTGCGGCGGCACCCACCAGACGGCGGCGTGCACGTTTCTTGAGATCGGTCTGGGCGTCGTCGTTGGCCATCGCGAGAAATTACTGGCGTTCAGCGCGGATCGCCGACATGACGTCCGCCACGGTCAGGAAGGAACCAAAGACGACGATTCTATCACCCTCCGTGGCCCGACCTCGGGCGACACGAAAGGCCTCTGCGGGCGAGTCGTAACTTTCTGCGACATTCAGATTCATGGCCGACAGACGGTCGGCAAGCGCCTCACCCGACATCCCTCTCGGCCCGGGCAAAGTGACTGGCAACCAATGATCGATGCGCTCCGCAATACGCTCGATGGTCGCCTCGATCGACTTGTCGGCGAGCATACCGACAACCGCCCAGGTTTCAGGATAGAACCCCATGTTCATGAGGTTGTCGGCCAGCACACCGACGGCCTGTGGGTTATGAGCGACATCGAGCACCACGGCGGGCTGCCCTGGCAGGGTCTGAAAACGCCCCGGGAGTTCGACAAGCATCAAACCTTCGCGAACAGCCTGCATGGAGACGGGGATGCGATCACGCAAGGCATCAAGCGCCGTCATTACTGCCGCGGCATTCAACAGTTGATTGGCACCGCGCAGCGCCGGATATGCCAGACCACCTCGCTTGTGTGCCGGGCCCCAGTACGCCCACTGCGTGCGATCACCGGAGAATCCGAAATCGCGACCACTGACCAGAAGATGAGCGCCCACTTCATTGGCAACGTCGAAAACGCTGTCTGTGGGCATGGGATCCGCGCAGACCGCCGGCCGCCCTGCCCGGAAGACTCCCGCTTTTTCGCGACCGATGGCCTCGCGCGTGTCGCCCAGATAATCCATGTGATCCATCGCAATACTGGTGAGGATGGCACAGTCACAATCGAAGATATTGGTGGCATCAAGGCGACCACCGAGACCGACTTCGAGAATGATCACATCGAGCGGTCGCTCGGCAAAGCAGACCCATGCAGCCAGCGTTCCGTGTTCGAAGTAAGTCAGGTCGGTCTCGCCACGCGCCTGTTCGACACGGGCGAACGCGCCAGCCAACGACGCATCGTCAATGTCGAGACCATTGATTCTGACGCGCTCGTTGTAGCGGAGTAGATGCGGCGACGTATACAGCCCGACGCTGTAGCCCTCGGCCAGCAGGATCGCTTCAAGCATGGCGCAGGTTGACCCTTTGCCATTCGTGCCGGCGACAGTGATGATCGTCGCATTGCTGGTCAGCCCGAGTGCATCGCGCACCCTGGCAACCCGCTCAAGCCCCAGTTCGATTTTCTGCCCGTGCCGCGCTTCAATGAGGGCCAGCCACCCGGCGAGATCCTCGGGCAACCCCGTGTCAGACATTGATGGCAGGTTTGCGTGTCAGCAGTGTGAGCAGAGCAGCCAGGCGATCGCGCAACTCGCGACGATCGACGATCATGTCGATCGCGCCTTTCTCGAGCAGGAATTCGGCTCGCTGAAACCCGTCGGGCAGCGTTTCACGAACCGTCTGCTCGATCACGCGAGGACCGGCGAAACCCACCAGGGCATTGGGTTCGGCAATGACCACATCGCCCATGAAGGCGAAACTTGCGGACACCCCCCCCATGGTCGGGTCCGTGAGCAGCGAGATGAACGGCAGCTTCTCCTGCGCCAGCCGATTGATGGCAGCGGTCGTCTTGGCCATCTGCATCAACGAGAAAAGGCCTTCCTGCATGCGGGCACCGCCCGTAGCAGTCGCGCATATGAAGGGGGTCCGCTGATCAATGGCCGTCTGGACGCCCCGCACGAAGCGCTCGCCAACCACGGAGCCCATCGAGCCGCCCATGAAATCGAATTCGAAACAGGCCATGACTGCCGGCACCGACTTGATCGCCCCCTGCATGACCACGAGCGCATCCTTCTCTCCGGTACCGCGTGCCGCGGCCTTGAGACGATCCGGATAGCGCTTCTGATCCTTGAACTTGAGCGGGTCCACCGGTTGGACGTCAGCACCGATCTCGATCCGCCCGTCCTTATCCAGCACCAGGTCGAGACGCTCACGCGCACCGATCCGCTGATGGTGGCCGCATTTGGGACATACGTTGAGGTTGCTCTCAAGGTCCGAGCGATACAGCACCGCTTCGCACGCGACACACTTGCTCCAGAGCCCTTCCGGTATCGATTTGCGAACCCCGCCCTCATCGCGCTTGATCTTGGGGGGTAGCAGCTTCTGAAACCAACTCATGCGCCTGCTCCAATGCTGTCGATGGCGTCGCGAATTTCGCGCATGAAGGCGGTCACTCGTGCGGGCGCATCGGCCTCACCGGCGGATTCGATTTCCTCGATGATGCGACTGCCGATAACCACCGCGTCTGCGACTTCACCAATCGCTTTGGCGGAGGCTGCATCGCGGATGCCGAAACCGACACCCACTGGCATGCCGACACGCTCACGAATCATCGGAATACGCTTGGCCACTTCGCCCAGGTCGATCTTGGCCGAACCGGTCACACCCTTGAGCGACACGTAATAGATATAGCCGCTGCCTGCACGTGCAACATCATCGATGCGTTGATCAGTCGACGTCGGCGCGAGCAGAAAGATGGGATCGACGCCAGCTTGCCGACAGGTCGCCGCGAAGGTTTCGCACTCCTGAGGTGGGTAGTCCACAACAAGCACACCATCGACGCCGGACTCAACCGAGGCTTTGACAAAGCCTTCAAGCCCCATGGCTTCGATCGGATTGGCATAGCCCATCAGAACGATCGGCGTATCAGCGTCCGTTTCGCGAAAGGTCTGGACCATCCCGAACACCTTGCGCAGCGACATCCCATTGGCGAGCGCGACCTCGGATGCGCGCTGGATGGTCGGGCCATCCGCCATCGGATCTGAGAATGGAACGCCAAGCTCGATGATGTCGGCGCCACCGGCAACCAGTGCATGCATGAGCGGCACGGTAGCGGCAACGCTCGGGTGGCCCGCCGTAATGAAGGGAATCAGGCCGCGTCGCCCTTGGCGTTGCAATTGATCAAGAACAGATTGGATTCGGGACATGGTCTCGTGGGCCGGGCCCGAAGGCCCGGTCATATCAGAACTGGATGCCGGACTTCTCGGCGACGGTGTGCATATCCTTGTCGCCACGACCGGAGAGGTTCACAAGCAGGACCTTGTCCTTGGACAGGGTCGGCGCAAGGCGCGCAGCATAGGCCAGTGCGTGAGAGGATTCAAGCGCGGGGATGATGCCTTCGAGACGGCACAACTCATGGAAGGCCTTGAGCGCTTCTGCGTCGGTCACACCCACGTACTCGGCACGGCCGCAGTCCTTGAGCCAGGCATGTTCGGGGCCAACGCCAGGGTAGTCGAGGCCGGCAGAAATCGAATGCGTCTCGATGATCTGGCCGTCCTCGTTCTGCAGCAGATACGTCCGATTCCCGTGCAACACGCCGGGTCGGCCACCCGTGAGCGACGCGGCGTGACGGCCGGTATCAAGACCGTCCCCGGCCGCTTCAACGCCGATCAGACGCACGTCCTTGTGCTCGATATAGGGGTGGAAAATACCCATTGCATTCGAACCACCGCCCACGCATGCGATCACGGCATCCGGCTGACGACCGACGTGCTCAGGCATCTGTTCGATGCACTCCTTGCCGATCACGGTCTGGAAATCGCGCACCATTTGAGGGTACGGATGTGGCCCGGCGACCGTACCGATGATGTAGAAGGTGTTGTGAACGTTCGTGACCCAGTCACGCATGGCTTCGTTCAGGGCGTCCTTGAGCGTCTTGGAACCCGATGAAACGGGAACGACTTCAGCACCCAGCAGCTTCATTCGATAAACGTTGGCAGCCTGGCGTTTGACGTCCTCGGCCCCCATGTAGACGACGCATTCGAGACCATAGCGTGCCGCCACAGTCGCCGTCGCCACTCCATGCTGGCCCGCACCTGTTTCGGCGATGACACGCGGCTTGCCCATACGTTTTGCAACCAGCGCCTGACCGATGCAGTTGTTCACCTTGTGGGCGCCGGTGTGATTCAGATCTTCGCGCTTGAGATAGATCTGCGCGCCACCATACGTCTCGGTCAACCGACGCGCATGGTAGATCGGGCTTGGTCGCCCGACATAGTGCTTGAGCTCGTATTCGAACTCGGCGACAAAGTCGGGGTCCTGCTGGCACGCGGCATACGCCGCCTTGAGTTCCTCGAGCGCCGGAATCAGCGTCTCGGCAACGAAGACACCGCCGTAAGGGCCGAAATGACCCTGGGCGTCGGGCAACTGGTAAGGCACATCAGCCATCTGCATTGCGTACTCCGGAGATGAAGCGATCGATCGCGACCGCGTCCTTGATACCTTTCACTTCCGTCTCGACCCCGCTGGAGACATCCACCGCCCAAGGGTGAACGCGCTCGATGGCCTCTGCCACATTGTCAGCGTCCAGCCCTCCGGAGAGGATCAGCGGCGGCGCGAATCCGTCCGGAATGAGCGACCAGTCGAAGACTTTGCCGCCTCCTCCGTAGCCTTCGACAAAGGCATCCAGCAGGAAGGCCCGAGCCGACGGAAAACAAGCTGCGTATTCTACCAGATCGACCCCGGCGCGCATTCGGACCGCTCTGATGTAGGGCCGGTTGTAACGCACACACTCCGCCTCGGTTTCATCGCCGTGAAACTGCAGCAACTGCAAGGGCAGCGCGTCGAGCGTGGCATTGACGTCGTCGGGCTCTGCGTTGACGAACAGGCCGACCGTCGTCACGAACGGTGGCACATGCGCCATGAGCGCACTGGCCTGCTCGATGGAAACGAAACGGGGACTTTTTGAATAGAACACAAAGCCGATTGCGTCCGCACCGGCCGCAACGGCAGCCTGAACATCTTCAACGCGCGTCAGCCCGCAGATCTTGATTCGGGTTCGCTGCAAGAGAGCACCATGGGCAATTGGGGAGGCCTGATGATACGCCCGCCCTGCGGCAAGGACCAGTTGTCGGGATACTCGACACCGCACAGATAGAGCCCATCGGGGGAGAAGGTCGGTGCGGACTGGGTTCGGTCCTTGCGTGACAGAAGATGATCGATCCATTCAGGACCGTGCCTCCCCTTTCCCACATAGACCAATGCACCGACAATGTTTCTGATCATGTGATGCAAGAATGCGTCAGCGCAGAAATCGAACACCCAGAAATCGCCTTCGCGGGTCACGCTCAGTGCGCGGATGGTGCGAACAGGCGACTTGGCCTGACACGCCGCAGCACGAAACGCTGAAAAATCGTGCTGGCCGACAAGCGCGGCGGCGGCGCTTGACATGGCTTCACCGTCAAGCGGCATGTGAAACCACCCGACTCGACCGGAGAGCAAGGCCGGTCGCACCGGCGCATTGAAGAGCAGGTAACGGTAATGGCGTGCCGTTGCCGAAAAGCGCGCGTGGAATCCGTCATCGACTTCATGAGCCCAACGTACGGCCACACTGGCGGGAAGGTGACTGTTTGCACCGCGTACCCAGGCATTGATCGGGCGCTCGACCGGGGGGTCGAAATGAACCACCTGCGCTGTCGCGTGCACGCCGGTATCCGTCCGTCCGGCACAAACGAGCTCGACCTGAGCCCCTGCGACGCTGGACAACGCGTGGACGACGGCGTCCTGCACCGTTCGCCCGTGCGGTTGTGTCTGCCAACCCTCGAACATGTCTCCGGCGTACTCGACACACAACGCGATCCGTTTCACACAACTCCCCATCCAATCAGCCCCCCGAGGGCGAGGATGATACATGCGACGTCAAGCGGCCGCAGAGGCCTCACATCCACGGAGGCGATGCCGTTTGCCCTTGGCACTTCGGCTCCGAGCAGCCAGGCACGCCATCCGGAATCGGAGCGCTCCATGGCGGCGAGCACGAGCGACAGTCGCACCGCAATACGATCCGCCGGCACACCCAATGGCGTCGACACGCGTAACCCGTGATGCAAAGCACTGATCAGCTCATTCACACCGAGTGACTCGAGCAAGGTCGCCACCAGAGCCACCATCGACAACAAGCGCATCGCGTGAATGACACCAAGCTCAAGGCCGTCCCATGTCATTGGCAACCAGGCCAGCGACGGGAAAAGGCGGATTCCGGGCGTCGCCATTGCAAACAGGACAATCGTGACACCACATAGAATACGGATGCGCCGCGCGAGCTTGAGGAAACGCGCCCGCGCGAAAATGGCGGCGAAGACGGACACGCCCAGCACGCCATACCAGAGCCATGGAGCCGGCAGTGTCTGAATGAAAACGGCGATGCTTGCCCAGAGGCAAAGCACCGCCGTGGGGTGCAGCACGTTCATCAAACGCCTGTCATGTCCGACTCATGGCATGAGCCTTAGCCCAGCCGCGCGAGAATCGATTTGGCCTGTTCCTGCTGAGCATCGTCCCCGTCACGCATGACCTCGTCGAGCAACTCCCTTGCGCCCTCGGCATCGCCCATTTCTTCGTAGGCACGTGCAAGCTCGAGCTTGGTATCGACTTCCTGGTTCAACTCCTCGTCCGCCGGGAGGTCCGGAACGGCGCGACTATCCGTCAATGAGGTCACGACACTCTTGGTGAGCGACGCCATCATGGCGTCGTCGCCGCTCGGCTGTTCAAGCTGGGGAGAACCCTCTTCAAACGATGCGAGCTGGTCCTGGGTTTCGGTCAGATCAGGCAAATCGAACGAATCGGCATCGTCCGACTGGGCTGTCTCAGCTGACACGTCAGCAGGCGAATCCAGCTCCGGTGCTGCCGGCGCTTCGGCATCGGCACCTTCGAGGTCGAGGTTGATGTCAGACAGATCAAGCGAGGTCGCCATCATGTTCTCTTCGTTGTCGCTCGACTTGTCTTCATCCAGATCGAAATCAAAATCCAGCAAACTGCCTTCGAAGTTGGTTTTTTCAAGATCCACAACGGCCACATCACTGTTGTCGCCACCAGACACGTCCGTACCCGCATTCAGCGCCGATTCGAAATCGATCCCGCTGCTGGTGCCGAGATCTGTCGCCTCCAGATCGACCTCGACGCCGCCCTCACGGGACTCCATTTCGGCAGCACCACCGCTCAGGTCCGTGCTTTCCAGATTGATATCCGGAAGCACACTGCTGACCGAGGTTTCGGCCATGTTCTCATTTCCCGGCGGCGGCTCGGACAGATCGAGATTGAATTCAAGCGACGAATCAGCCGCATCGAAAGACGAATCGAACTCGACACCATCTTCGACTGGCGCGTCTTCGGCCTTGGCAACAGCCTCAATGGCCTCGCCTTCGGTATCGGTTTCATCGAGATCGAGGTTGAAATCCAGATCGCCCGTATCAAGAGACAGATCTTCTTCCTCAGCTGTCTGCCCCGCCTGCGCGGATTCAACCTGACCCATCAGGTGGTCTGCATCCGAATCCGTAAACTGGTTCAACTCACCCGGGATTGCCCATGTGTCTTTCATTTGCGAGGGCGACGGCTCATCAGGCGTCGGAATGGCCCCGCTGAAGTCCAGTGAGGCATCAATATCATCTTCTGGCGCCTCGGCGGGTTTTTCCTCAGCAGCGGCGACCGCCATGCCGGTCAGTGCCGCGCCCGCAGCGGCAGCAGCCGCCGTCGCACTTGTCTGAGGCGCCGTGAAGCCTTCGGACACACCCGCGTCAGGAGCAACAGCGTTATCGGGCGCCGGCTCACGTTTGAAGAGCGGATTGTCCGGATCGAGCTTGGTGCCCATCTCCACGGCCTTATCCCACGCTTCACCCTTGCCGCCGGTCACGGTGTAGAGCTCGGCGGCCGTGGTTTCAAACTGCTGGAGATTCTTGCGTTGGCTATAGATCTCAAGCAGCTTCAGGTGAATTGCCGTACGGGACGGATCCGCCTTCATGGCATCGAGAAGAATCTCTTCGGCCTGAGCATCGCGGCCATAGGCCATGTACACATCAGCCTCTGCCACCGGATCGACACCTTCGTCAGTATCAATTGCAGAGAGGCCCGACTGGCTGAAATCGGTCTGGATCAGGCTACTGCTACCTGTATCGACACTTTGGCCGCCCGTTTCACCAAAGACGGAATTCTGGTCTGGCGGGAACACGGACGCCATGGCTGTTTCGTTCGGCGTATCGCCCTTGCCTGCTGCCTTCTTCCGGCGCAATGCGACAAGGCCCAAAGCGGCGGCCAGGGCAGCAAGGAGGCCGCCAATGGCCAGCGGGTTTGACATCAAGCTGTCAACAATGCCGGGCTCAGGCTTGGGCGCGGGTGCTGGCGGAACAGGTTTCGGCATGGGCGCCGGCTCTGCGGCAGGCGCCGGCGTCGGCTCCGGAGCCGGCTCAGCCGCCACCGGGGGTGCCGCTTCTTCCTGCGGCTTCACCAGATCCTGCAATTCCTTCTCAAGCGCATCCTGCGCACCGGCCGGCATCGACGGCTCGCCACCGGCAGCAGTTTCGCTGCCTGGGGCGGGGGCCATGGGCGCCTCAGCAGGCTGCGCGCCAGCGGGAGCCTCTGCCGGGGTCTGAGTGGCTGTTTCAGGCATCGGTGCAGCGGTAACAGGCTCGGCCGGGGCGTCAGGCGCTGCGGTTGTGTCACCACCCTGTGCCTGCTGCTGAAGCGCAGCAAGGCTCTCGTTCTTCATCTCGATGAGCTGCTGGAGCTCGGAGATGTTCTGCTCCAGCGCAGCCAGCCGATCGTTGGCCTCCTTAAGGGCGCGATCGCGGGCGACGATGTCTTCTTCCAGCGACTTGAGGCGTTCATTCGCCTCGCCGATCTCGCTACTTGCACCAGCGGGGGGTTCAGCTGTCTGGGAAACCTTGACCTGGTCCTTGCTTTCGCTGACAGGCGTCGGCGTCTCTTCGACTTTCGCGGTAATCTTGCCTGCGCTGGCCTGAGTGCTTTCGGTCGGCTCGACCGGTGCGCTCGCGGCAGCTCGGTCAGCGACACGGCGGCGGTAGGCATTGAAATCGGCCGCATGCGCAATCACCTGCTGACGCGCCTCGCCAGCGGATACTGCGTTGGCTGCATTCGCGTCGGGCACATTGAGGATGACACCCGCACGCAGACGGTTGATGTTGTTATCAACGAACGCATCCGGGTTGGCCTGGTAAAGCGCGATCAGCATCTGATCCATGCTCACGCCAGCCGGCTTGTACTGGCGCGCGATCTTGCCAAGGGTATCGCCGCGCTTGACGCGATAATCGCCCGGAGCACCACCGATTGGACGCGCAGCACGCGCCACCGGCTTGCTTACCGCGGTCCCGACACCCGAGGCGGCGGCAGGTGCCGGCATGTCGGGCGGATCGAGCAGGAAGGTGTATTCACGCAGAAGCCGGCCGGCCGACCAGTTCAGTTCAACCAGTACATCAACGAAGGGATCATTGATCGGTCGGGCGCTCGTGAGTTTGAGGACAGACCGCTTGCCTCGACGCTCGACGGACATCTGAATGCCCTTGAGTGCGGGTGCGTAAGCGATTCCAGCGTCTTTGAATGCGGTAGGTGCGGCAACGGCGGCCGTCATCGAACTGAGTTCATCCGCCGTCGCGGTGAGTTCGATCTCGGCGCGGAGCGGCTGCCCAAGCGCGCTGAGAACAGAAATTCGACCCAGGCCTGCTGCGTTCGCGCTGAACGGCATCGCCGCTAGGGTGGCCGCGATCAGCGTGGCCCGAATTGAGGTCTTCTGAAAGGTATTCAAAACCGCATCCTCATGCTGGAAGCACTACATTGGAATGCGAACATATCATTTAGGATATGCTGCATCAAGCCAGTATCCACTTTAAGTATCGTTGCCAATACCTTAAAACGGAAGGAATTTTCACTTCGCTGGCCCCAATTACACCCAAGCTGCGGTTCGACATGTGTCATAACTGCCACATCGTGGCAGGGTCAGCCCGACTCCCACGCGGTGGAAGCCGGGCCGGCACATCACTGCTCCAACAGGATTCGGAGCATGCGACGCAGCGGTTCCGCAGCCCCCCAAAGGAGCTGGTCACCTACCGTAAAGGCTGAGAGGTAGTCCCCCCCCATACCCAACTTACGAAGTCGACCGACCGGTACCGTCAGGGTACCGGTCACCGCGGCGGGGGTCAGGTCACGGATGGAGGCTTCCTTTTCGTTGGGAACCACCTTCACTGACCCATTGGCCTTCGCCAGCATGTCATTGATTTCGTCAAGGGGGACGTCTTTCTTTAGCTTGATCGTCAATGCTTGTGAATGACACCGCATGGCGCCCATGCGCACACACAGGCCATCTATGACAATCGGATTAGCCTCACGCCCCAGAATCTTGTTCGTTTCCGCCTGCCCTTTCCACTCTTCGCGGCTCTGTCCGTTGCCCAGATCGGAATCGATCCAGGGAATCAGCGAACCCGCCAGGGGCACACCGAACTGAGTCGTGTCGTAGTCACTGCTGCGCAGCGCTGAAGCCACATTGCGATCGATCTCGAGAATGGCCGACGCCGGATCATTCAACGCATCACCAGCCGCCTGATTCAGGAAACCCATGCCCTTGAGCAGCTCACGCATGTGCTGTGCGCCGCCGCCGGATGCCGCCTGATAGGTCATCGAGGTCGCCCATTCGACCAGATTGTTCTGGAACAGTCCGCCCAGCGCCATCAGCATCAGACTGACAGTGCAGTTGCCGCCAACGTAGTTCTTCACGCCTCGGGACAGACCATCACGGATGACGCCATCATTGACCGGATCGAGCACGATGATGGCGTCGTCATTCATGCGCAGTGCCGACGCGGCATCGATCCAGTAGCCCTGCCAACCGGCCTCCCGCAGTTTGGGGAACACCGCCTTCGTGTAATCGCCGCCCTGGCAGGTCACGATCACGTCCATGGCCTTGAGCGCGTCGATACTGTTCGCGTCCTGCAGCGCAGGAACATCCTTGCCCACATCGGGGCCCTTGCCACCCGCATTGGAGGTGCTGAAGAACACCGGATCGATGTGCGCGAAGTCATCTTCTTCGCGCATGCGCTGCATCAACACCGAGCCGACCATGCCACGCCAGCCAACCAGACCTACTCGCTTCGTTGCCATTTTTCCGTTCCTGAAAATTCGTTGTCGTTCGTTGCTCTCTTACAGCGCCGCCAGCACCGCATCGCCCATTTCGACCGTACCGACCTTTCGCGTACCGGGTTCGTAGATGTCACCCGTACGCAAGCCTTCGGCCAGCACCTTCTTGACTGCCGACTCGATCTTCGCCGCAGCCGCCTCCTGAGCGAAGGTGTATCGCAGCATCATGGCCACGGACAGGATGGTGGCCAGGGGATTGGCGAGACCCTTGCCCGCGATATCGGGCGCCGATCCGTGACACGGCTCGTACATGCCCTTGTTGTTTTCGTCGAGCGACGCGGACGGCAGCATCCCGATGGACCCCGTGAGCATGGCCGCCTCGTCAGACAGGATGTCGCCGAACATGTTGCCGGTCACCATCACGTCAAACTGCTTCGGATTCTTCACCAGCTGCATGGCGGCGTTGTCCACCAGCATGTGAGTGAGTTCGACGTCCGGATAGTCGGCCGACAGTTCGATCATCACGTCGCGCCACAGCTGAGTGCACTCAAGCACGTTCATCTTGTCCACCGAACACAGGCGCTTGTGGCGCTTGCGCGCAATATCGAACGCGACTTTCCCGATACGCCGGATCTCGCTTTCACTGTAGATCATGGTGTTGTAACCGACACGCTCGCCGTCACGCATCTCGATGGCACGTGGCTGGCCGAAGTAAATGTCGCCGGTGAGCTCACGCACGATCATGATGTCGAGACCAGCCACGAGTTCGGGCTTGATCGAAGAGGCATTGGCCAGTTCCGGATAGAGAATCGCGGGTCTCAGATTGCCGAACAGATTCAGTGCCTTGCGAATACCCAGCAAACCGCGCTCCGGGCGCTGTTCGCGCGGGAGCACGTCCCACTTGGGACCACCCACGGCGCCGAGCAGAACGGCATCTGCCGCCTTGGCAATCTCCAGGGTTTCGTCGGGCAGCGGGACGCCGTGGGCATCAACCGCAGCACCACCAATCAGCGCCTCTTCAAGTTCGAAAGCCAGTCCGTCACTGCGCAGCGCCTCGAGCACGCGCACGGCCTGCGCCATGATTTCCGGACCAATGCCGTCGCCCGGCAACACACAAATCTTCATTCTTATCTCCAAGCAGCCCTGTCGACCGGCGACAGGGATCTGATATCAGCGGAAGTAGTACGGGTGCTCGGCCTTGCGCTTTTCTTCGTAGGCGCGAATCTCATCCGCGTGACGCAGCGTCAGTCCGATCTCGTCCCAGCCATTGAGCAGGCATTCCTTGCGGAACGGGTCGATATCGAAGTGGTGGGCCTTGCCATCAGGTTCGCGCACTTCCTGAGCCGCCAGATCGACGGTCAGCCGGTAGCCCTCGTTCGCCGCACAGTTCTTGAACAGATGATCAACCACTTCGGGCGACAGACGGATCGGCAGCAACCCGTTCTTGAAACAGTTGCTGAAAAAGATATCGGCAAAGGTGGTGCCGATGATGGCGCGGATGCCATAGTCTTCCAGCGCCCAGGGCGCATGCTCGCGGGAACTGCCGCAGCCGAAGTTGGCACGCGTGAGCATGATCTCGGCGCCGGCATAACGCGGCTGGTTGAGCACGAAGTCCGGATTGACCTGTCGCGCGCTGTTATCCATGCCCGGCTCGCCGCGGTCGAGATACCGCCATTCGTCGAACAGGTTCGGACCGAAACCGCTGCGCTTGATCGACTTCAGAAACTGCTTCGGAATGATGGCGTCGGTATCGACATTCGCGCGATCCATCGGGATCACGAGACCATTGAGTTCAGTGAAAGCTCGCATGATTCCTTACCCTCGGCGGCTCGAACCGCCGGTTTGTATTCTTGAGATGCCCGGTTCTCTGGCTCAGAGATCGGCCACGTCGACAAAGTGGCCGGCAATACCCGCCGCTGCGGCCAGCGCCGGGCTGACCAGGTGAGTCCGGCCACCCGCGCCCTGACGTCCCTCGAAATTCCGGTTGGACGTCGAGGCGCAGCGTTCGCCTGCCTCGAGACGATCGGCATTCATGGCCAGGCACATGGAGCAACCCGGCTCCCGCCACTCGAAACCGGCCTCGACAAACACCTTGTCGAGCCCCTCGGCCTCGGCCTGACGCTTGACCAGACCGGACCCCGGCACCACCAGCACCTGTTTGACCGAATCCGCCTTCTTGCGGCCCTTGGCCACGGCGGCTGCAGCGCGCAGATCCTCGATCCGTGAATTGGTACAGGAGCCGATGAACACGCGATCCACCGGAATGCGCTTGATCGGCGTTCCGGCTTCGAGATCCATGTACTTGAGCGCACGCTCCATGCCCTCACGCTTGACGGCATCGGCCTGGTCCGCCGGATTCGGCACCACGCCATCGACACTGGTGACCATCTCGGGCGACGTGCCCCAGGTCACCTGCGGGCGAATCGCGGCCGCATCGAGCGTGACCACCTTGTCAAACTGGGCGCCCTCGTCGGTGTGCAGCGTCTTCCAGTACGCCACGGCCTGATCCCACTGTTCGCCTTCCGGCGCGAACTGGCGACCTTTCACATACTCGATCGTGGTGTCGTCCACGGCCACCATGCCGGCACGGGCGCCGGCCTCGATGGCCATGTTGCAGACGGTCATGCGCCCTTCAACCGAGAGCGAACGGATGGCAGAGCCACCGAACTCGATGGCGTAACCCGTACCACCGGCCGTACCGATCTCACCGATGATTGCAAGCACCACATCCTTGGCCGTCACACCCGGCGCAAGTTCGCCCTCGACGGCCACGAGCAGGGTCTTGGATTTCTTCTGCACCAGGCACTGGGTGGCGAGCACGTGCTCGACCTCGGAAGTGCCGATACCATGCGCCAGGCAACCGAGCGCACCATGGGTTGATGTGTGCGAATCGCCGCACACGACGGTCATGCCGGGCAGCGTGGCACCGTTTTCCGGTCCAACCACGTGAACGATGCCCTGACGCAGATCCTTGAAGGGAAAATAGGCCAGCGAGCCAACGCTCTTGATGTTGGCGTCAAGCGTTTCGACCTGCTGTCGGGAGATCGGGTCCTTGATGCCCTCGTCCCAATGATCGGTCGGCGTGTTGTGATCCGCGGTGGCAACGATGGACCCGGTACGCCAGGGCTTGCGCCCGGCCAGCTTCAGCCCCTCGAAGGCCTGCGGGCTGGTCACTTCGTGAACCAGATGGCGATCGATATAGATCAGCGCCGTGCCGTCCGCTTCTTCGCGAACAACGTGGCTGGACCAGAGCTTTTCGTAAAGGGTTTTCGCTTGTTGCATCATGCATTCCAACACATCGAAAGAACCGTAAATTAAACCACACCAACGACTTATTGAATAGCCGGCTACCGCATCGCACCATCCTCCGGATGGCTCACCAGCGCTCAATTTTCTGCTTTACACAAAGAAAAACCGCATCGCACTTTCGCGCGATGCGGCTCTGGCACGACCGGCAGCCCTGCCGCCATTCAGCAGACGGCTATCATTTAGCTGCCTGATAAAGTGGCATGACCCGTTGCGCATCGCGCGCCAGATCCTGCTGACGCGTCGCATAAGATGGGTGGGTGGACAGGAACTGGGGCGGCGCGCCGTTGCTTGCCTTGGACATTTTCTGCCACAGGTTGACGGCCGCGCGCGGGTCATAGCCGGCACGAGCTGCCAACTCAACGCCGACACTGTCCGCCTCGGTTTCATGCAGCCGCGAGTTGGGCAACTCGAAGGTCACCTTGGCCACGGCCCCCATGAGATTGGCACCGCCCTGCCCCACGCCGGTCACCGCGCTGAGCACCGACAGCCCCAGGTTGGTCACCATGGCACGCGACGCGCGCTCGCGTGAATGCTCACGCAGCGCATGAGCGATTTCATGCCCCATCACCGCGGCAATTTCCGCATCGGTCAGACTGAGCTTGTTGATCAGGCCGGTGTAAAACGCAATCTTGCCCCCAGCCATGCACCAGGCATTGAGCTGATCGGAGGTAATCACATTCACCTCCCACTTCCAGTTCACCGCATCCGGCCGGAAGGCGGCCGTGTGCGGAATCAAGCGGTTGGCAATTCGCCGCACGCGCTGGACCTGCTTCGCATCCTGATTGAGCACCCCCTTCGACCTGGCCTCCTGGAGAACCTGATCATAGGCCTGGGCCGAGGCTTGTTCGATCTCGGCTGCAGAGACCAGCATGCTCTGTCCTCGGGTCACGCCCACCGCGCCCGAATTGGTCGTTTGCACCGTCTGGCAGCCAACGGCCAACGTGGCCGCCGCCACCAGACTCAGCATCCGAAGCATTCTCTTCATTGTTTCGCTCTCCTCAAGACCGCTGTTTCGGGTCGTGCCATCTGTGCAGAAGGATCCACACCCCGATCAACGCAAACAGGGCACCAAAAGTGTACGTCCAGGCCGGGCCGATCGATTCCCAAGTGTAACCGCTCAACAATCCCCCCAGCATTCCCCCGGCGCCGAAACTGATACTGCCATAGAGCGCCTGCCCCCGCGCCTGCAGCCGCCCGGGAAACCATTGGTTGATCGCGGCGATGGATGCCGCATGATAGGACCCGAAGGTCAGACCATGAAGCAGCTGGGCGACGAACAGCACGGCAAACGACTCTATGCCCCAGCCGATCATCAGAAACCGGATGACGGCCGCGACATAACTCACCAGCAAAATCGCACGCAACGAAAATCGGCGACTCAAGCGCGGCATGATCATGAACATCCCGATCTCGGCCACCACGCCCAGCGTCCACATCCAGCCGACCACCGCCTTGCTGTAACCCGCATCGACCAGATAGATCGAATAAAAGACGTAAAGTGCCCCGTGCGCCGCCGACATGAAGAAACACGCCCCCAGCACTGCCTGCACCTCACGACGGGCGAGCACTGACTTCAGGCCCGGGGCATCATGATGATGGGGCGGACGCCCTGCTTCGGGCACGACCATGGAGAACGCAACAATGCCGCCCAGAATCAGCGCCGTCATCCATAACTGTTTATCGACACTCACATAATTGAGTGCGTAGCCGATACCGAGCACCGCCACGATGAACCCGACCGATCCCCACAAGCGGATGTTGCCGTAGCGTGCGGTATCTCCCTTGAGGTGATTGAAGGTCAGGCTCTCCATCAACGGCAGCGCCGCACTCCAGAAAAACGCCATGACGGCCATGCCCGCGAAGACGCCGGCAAAACTCGTGGTCTGGAAGAAAACGGCAAACCCGGCAAGAGACGCCGCGGCCGAGAAGCGCACGATAGGCATGCGCCGCCCCATGCGATCCGCCAGCCAGCCCCACAGGTTGGGCGCCACCACGCGCATGACTTGCATGAGTGACATGAGGATGGCGATATCCGCCGCCGAAAAGGCGAGCGATTGCAGATAGAGCGTGAAGTACGGGGCAAAGGCACCAATAAAGGCGAAGTAGAAAAAGTAATAGCCCGACAGGCGCCAGTAGGGAAGCATGGCCGGCATTTTAACGGCCCACCGGGACGCCTGCGTGTCAAAACGAAAAAAGCGCCCGCAGGCGCTTTTCGAATGATCCGGAAGGGACGGCATCAGCCCGCTTTCTGCTTGACCAGCATCTCATGCAGCTGATCCTTCAGCAGCAAGCGTTCCTTTTTCAGATCTTCCAGTTCCGGGTCGGTGGCCACTTCGGCCTGAACCTCGATCCGGACCACATGCCGGTTGACCTCGTGATACTTGTCGAACAACCGTTGAAAATGAGCGTCGCTTGTCTTCAACGCGTGAATTTCATCGTTGTATTCGGGAAATTCGTTATGAAGATCATGGGCCTGAAGTTCCATCGCCACCTCCGTGTCTTGTGTATTTGGCTTCAACTTCAGATTACGCCGCCAACCCTCACGAGCGTTGATGCAGGTCAAGCCTTGGGCGATGGCACCCGCTGATTTCCCGTCGGCGCCAGACCCGCGATCTTCGGCGTCTCGCACACGACATCGGCATTCTGCCCCCGGTGGCGCAGCGCATGATCCATGAGCACGATCGCGAGCATGGATTCGACAATCGGTGTGGCCCGAATCCCCACGCACGGATCGTGACGACCGTGGGTGTTGACCGTGACCGGATTGCCTTCCAGATCGATGGATTGGCGATCCAGGCGAATGCTTGATGTCGGCTTGATGGCGACGCTCGCCATGATGTCCTGGCCGGTGGAAATACCGCCGAGCACACCACCCGCCTCGTTGCTGAGAAAGCCCTCGGGCGACATCTCGTCGGAATGCTCGGTACCACGCTGGGCCACGCAATCAAAGCCGGCACCGATCTCGACGCCCTTGACGGCGTTGATGTTCATCATCGCGTAGGCAATATCGGCATCCAGTCGATCATAGACCGGCTCCCCCCAACCCACGGGCACCCCCGAAGCGACCACATCGATGCGCGCGCCAATGGAATCGCCCGACTTGCGCAACTCATCCATGTAGGCTTCCAGCTCGGGAAGGATGTCCTTGTTGGGCGCAAAGAACGCGTTGCCCTCGACGTTGATATCGTCCCACGACCGGAACGGGATCTCGATGGGGCCGAGCTGAGACATGAAGGCGCGAATCACGATGCCGAAGCGCTCGTTAAGCCACTTGCGGGCCACCGCACCGGCTGCAACACGCACCGCCGTCTCGCGGGCCGAAGAACGGCCGCCCCCTCTGTAGTCGCGAATGCCGTACTTTTGCCAATAGCCGTAGTCGGCGTGTCCCGGCCGGAAGGTATTGGCAATGTTGGAGTAGTCCTTGCTGCGCTGATCCTGGTTGCGGATGAGCAAGGCAATCGGCGTACCGGTCGTGACGCCCTCGAAAACGCCCGACAGAATCTCGACGGTGTCAGGCTCGCGGCGTTGCGTCACGTGGCGCGAGGTGCCCGGCTTGCGTCGGTCGAGCTCCGCCTGAATCTCCGCTTCGGTGATCGCCAGTCCCGGCGGACAGCCATCGATCACACAGCCGATGGCTGGACCATGGGATTCGCCAAAGGACGAGACGGAAAAGAGCTTGCCAATCGAATTACCGGACATTCGGGGACACACCAAAAGCGGGGAAACGCGTAATTTTATCAAAAGCCTGCATCACTCACGAGCAGGCATGAAAAAGGCCGGCCGCCAGACCGGCCTTTTTCCTTTTAAGCAGACTCAGGCGAAGAATTCGTCCAACCGCGTCAGCACGGCATGGTCGGCACCGTGGCGACGCACAGTCAGCACGTCTTCGAGCTTTTCAACCTGCTTGATCATCTGCTCAAGGCGCTGATCCTCGAACACCACCAGCCAGATGCGACTGCACTGGGTGTTCGGTACCGGCATGCACAGAATGCCTTCAACGTTGAAAGCCCGGCGTGCAAACAGGCCGCAGATGTGCGACATCACACCCGGGTGGTTGTTCACCTCAAGCTCAAGGACCACCTTGACCAGACCTGCCGCTTCACGATCGATAACTGTAGACATGGGTTTCTCTCCTTAACCGATCATTTCAGTGTTGGCGGCACCCGGGGGCACCATGGGGTACACAAACTCGTCGCGATCAATGGACACATGGATCAGACACGGCCCCGGGCGATGCAGGGCATCGGCCAGCGCCGCCGTCGGATCTTCTGCGGTATCGAGATTGCACACATCCAGACCAAAGCCTTCAGCCACCTTCAGGAAATCGGTCGCACGCTTGTACTTGGAGGCCATCACGCGCTTGCCGTAGAACATGTTCTGCTGCTGATACACCAGCCCCAGCGAGTTGTTGTTCATCAGCACGATCTTCACGTTCAGCTCTTCTTCCGCCATGGTGGCCATTTCCTGAATATTCATCTTCAGGCTGCCATCACCGCTGAAGCACACCACCGTGCGTTTCGGTTCCGCAAGCGCGGCGCCGATGGCTGCCGGCACCCCAAAACCCATGGTGCCGAGACCACCGGAAGTCAGCCACTGCCGAGGCCGACGGAACGGATAGGCCTGAGCCACCCACATCTGGTGCTGCCCCACGTCGGTGGAGATCACCGCATTGTCGTCCAGGGCATTGGCCACGGCCTGCACGATGCCGTAGTGGGAACGCGGATTCTCGACACCCGGCATCTCCAGCGGGAAACGGCTCTTCAGCCCTTCCACGTGCGACAGCCAGCGCTTGCGCAGCTTGACCTCGACGCGCGGCATGAGTTGCTCGAGCACGTCGGCCACGTCGCCGTTGATGCCCACGTGGGCGGTCTTGATCTTGTCCAGTTCGGACGGATCGATATCGATGTGAACGATCTTGGCGTTCGGACAGAACTGCGCCGCCTTGCCAATGGCACGATCATCAAATCGCGCACCCACGCAGACCAGCAGATCAGCCTCTTCGAGCACGTAGTTGGTGTACTTGGCGCCGTGCATGCCCAGCATGCCGATGGACAGCGGGTGGTCAACCGGCATGGCCCCCAGCGCCATCAGCGTCATGGTGGTCGGCATGCTGGCCTGCTCGGCGAGCGTCACGGCCTGATGGCTGGCTCCGGCGTGAATCACACCACCACCCAAATACAGCACCGGCTGCTCCGCCTCATTGATCATGCGCGCTGCCGTTTCGATCGCGTCCATATCGATCGCCGGGGTCGCGTCACGCGTGGCGGGGTCGGGATAGGCCTCGAAGCTCACCAGCTGGGTCTGCACGTCCTTGGGGACGTCGACCAGCACCGGGCCCGGACGGCCGGACATGGCCAGACGGAAGGCCGCGGGAATCACCTCGAGCAACTCCTGAGCGTCGCGCACCAGGTAATTGTGCTTGGTGATCGGAATGGTCATCCCGTAGGTATCGACTTCCTGGAAAGCGTCGGTGCCGATCATGGCCAGGGGCACCTGACCGGTGATGGCCACCATGGGAATGGAGTCGAGCTTGGCATCGGCGATGGCGGTCACCAGATTGGTGGCACCGGGGCCGGACGAGGCCAGGCACACTTCCGGACGGCCGGAAACACGCGCCATGCCCTGCGCCATGAAGCCCGCGCCCTGCTCGTGTCGCGCCAGCACGTGGTGGATTTTCTCGCTCTGGGACAGGGCGTCGTAAAACGGCAAGATCGCGCCGCCGGGCACGCCGGCCACGGTTTCAATACCCTGGCGTTCCAACAGGCGGACAATCAATTCCGCGCCGCTCATCTGCATCATGGTGCTGCACTCCTGAAAGTAAAGCCGGTTCTATTTTGCTGACGCGGAAAATGAGAAACCCCCGCCAGCTTCGCGCCGGCGGGGGTTTCGAGAATCCTTGGATTGCCTGACCCGCTACGACGCGCCGATACCTACGCTGACTACGCGTACTACGACGACGTCAATGGCGAAGGCAGAAATTCGGCGCATGAAGATGCGATCCAGTCAGTCAAAGTTAACGTGGCGATAAGAACATGGATGCGAGAAAAACGCAAGCGCCCATCCGCTTCGCGTCGTGCAGCCCGTCACATGCTTCGTGCTTAAGGTGACCACCGCCGATTCCCACGCATCGGCGTCGATGGAGCTCTCCATTCAGCATCCTCTCCTTGCGATCGCCGCCAGCCATTGCGGTCGCCAGGTCAGCGTGAGAGCCACCGCCATGGCACTGGCACAAAGCAGGAGAACACCGAGTACGCAGCCAAAGGCGGCGCCGTCTCGCCACAGTGCCAGAACGAAGCAGGCACCAAGGCCGGCGGCGCCAGTGCGCCTGAAGGCGGTACAGGACCGCGCCGGCATGGCGAGCTGGCCAGTCACCTCGCGCCAATGTCGCGGCAAGGACAGGCCAAGCAGGGCGAATCCCGCGTACCCGGCGGCGAACGCCGCGGCCAGCAGCAGCTCAGCCACCGCCCGCCCCCGTCGCCGACGCGGCAGGCGCTTCGGCTTGCACCACACGGCCCAGGCGGCGCGTCACCATTGTCGCGACCACTGCAATAACCAGCAAGGCGCCATCGACGCCGGCCACGGCCCACTGCCCGTCCGCCAGGGTCGCGGCCAGATGGTCACCGGTGGTCAGCGCGTTGAGCACCACCGCCGCCAACGCCAGCGCGCCGATCGCCCACGACTGGGCACGCCAGGCGCGCTGACCACGGCACGCGGCGTGTGCCAAGGCCACTGCCCAGGCCGCAAAGAAGACCTGCATCTCGGCCGTGGCCCGGGCCGGCATGTCTGGTAGCAGTCGATTGGCAATCAGGAAGGCGAGCGTCGCGACGAGCGTGCCGCAAGTGGCCGCGACGGTCACTGCCTCGACGACGCGCACGCGGTGCGCACTGCCACGACGCCCTCGTCGCGCCTGAAGCCAGAACAACAGGCCGGTGACGATCATCACGCAACCGGACAAACCGGCGACGAAGTACAAGGCGCGCAGAAGCCCATGGCGAAACTGGATGAAGTGCAGACCCGCAACGAAGCGCTGCACGGCCATCACCGGCTGGGCCGTGTGGCGCTGCAGTACCGCGCCGCTCGCCCCGTCGAAGTGAATGATGTCCAGGTTCATGCCGACCTCCCCTGCCACGCTGCGTCGCACCTCGACATAGGCCGCCGCATCGCGCGGATGCATGATGCGCACCAGGTAGGGACGCCCGCCCTGCCACTGCGCCCGGGCGGTCGCGAGCATGGCGTCGAGCGACGCCAGTGCCCCGGGCTCACCCGCCTTCGGGCGCTGCCAGCGCCCGAAGGCCTCGCGCTCGAAGGCGAGCTTTGGCCGAGCGTCGTCCGCGAAGGCGAATTGCCAGGCAACGGGAAAGTAGATCGAGAAGAAGATGACGAGCCCGGACAGGGTCACCACGAAATGGAAGGGCAAGGCCAGCACACCGGTGAGGTTGTGCAGGTCCAACGTCGCGCGCGGCAGCGCCCGACGCGGCCGGAAGGTGAAGAAATCGGTGAACATGCGCCGGTGCACGATCACGCCGGAGATCAGCAGTAGCAGCATCGCCATACCCGCCACGCCCACCAGCCAGTAGCCCAGCCGAGCGGCGCGCAGGTGCAGGCTGAAGTGGAAGGGAAAGAAGAAACCGTTCGCGCCCACGCTGCCCGCATCGGGCAGCAGCGCGCCGGTGGCCGGGTCGAGGTGGCGACGCACATCCCTGCCCGCGCCATCCGTGTAGCGCAGCTCGAACACCGGCGTCCGTTCGTCTGGCAGACGAATCGACCAACGCGGCGCCGCGCCGGCCAGGCGCTCGGCCACCGGCAGCACCGTGGCGTCGAGCGAAGGCAGCTGAGCCGGCACGGACAGACGGGTGGCGGGCATCATCCAGCGGTCGATCTCGCGATCAAACACCGACAAGGTCCCCATCCAGAAGATCACGAACAGCAAGGCTCCGATTGCCACCCCTGCCCAAGTATGCAGCCAGACCATGCCTTGACGCAGCTGACTGCTCATCTCAGCGCACCACCAGCCACAGTGCTGCACCCCAGACAAGCGCTCCGCCGCCCAGCAGCACGGCCCACACGCGCACCAACCGCGGCGTTGCAAAAACCCACACGAGCACGATCAGGTAGGCAACGAAGCCACCCATCGACGCAAGCACCACCGCTTCGCCACGCGCCATGCCGAAAACAGCAGGCAGCGCAACGGCGACTAGCGCAACGAGCCCGGCAGTGCAGGCGTAGCCGCCTGCCACCGCAGCCAGCACGCGTGAGAAGACGGCCAATCCGTTCACGTCAAGGGGGCCGCGGCTCAGAAGTCCACCTGGTAACCCAGCGTCAGTGTGCGACCGCGGCCCTTGAAGTAGCGCTCGTCGCGGGTGGTCGAATCCGCGCTCTGGCCGTAGTAGGTCACGTAGTCCTCGTTGAACAGGTTCTCGATGCCGGCGCTGATACGCCCTTTGTCCAGTCGATAGCTCAGCGAGGCATCCACCAGGCTATAGCCATCAAAGTTCAGTTCAGGCTTGTCGAACTCGCGGTCAAAGTAGTGGTAGGCGCTCAACTGGCTGTCCAGGCGCTCGGTCCAGCGCGCCAGCCAGCCGACGGTGAGGCGGTTCGGCGAGATGTTGGCGCCGTCCAGTCTGGTGTCGACCTTGCCATCGCCGTCAGTGTCCGAGCGCCCATGCAACCGCGCATAGGCGGCTGTCAGCCGATGGGCGTCGTTCAGACGCAGGCTGGCCGTGGCCTCGACGCCGCTGATCTCGGTGCGCTCGCGCCGCACCTGATACACGCCACCGACATTCTGCAAGCGCGAGCCAAGATCGGCGTCAGACTCGAAGTAGGACAGTTCCAGGTCAAATGGACCGTGTGCCAGGCGCACGCCGATCTCGCGGTTGTCGGTGATGATCGGCTGCAGATCGAGAAAGTCGTCCACCCGCTGACCACTCTGGTTGATGCCCCGCAACACGCGGCCGACATCCGGCATGCCGAAGCCCTCTGCGTAGTTGGCAAACAGCTGCGCCCAGTCGGTGGCCTGCACGACCACGCCACCGTTGAACAGCGTCTCCTGGAAGCTGGGTTCGCCGCCCTGCACGGTCACGCCATTGGCCGAGGCCACGGTGGTGAAGGTGTCGACATGCAACTCGGCGTACTCGCGACGCACGCCGGCTTGCACCTTGAGGCGCTCGATCGGACGCAACTCGGCCTGCAGGAAAGGGGCAAAGTTGCGAAAACGCGTCTGCGGCACCCACTCTCGGTCGGTTTCGATCAGCATCTGACGGGTTTTGTCCTGCAGCAGATCGAACCCCCCGGTCAGCGTCAGCCGGTTGTCGAACAGGTCGCCCCGGGTCAGGGTCAGCTTGGCCCCCGCCTTGTCGGACTCATTCTGCGACTGGTCGAACAAGGTCCCCACCGGCGCGATACCCGGATCCTGGAAAGTGCCGAAGGTGCCGCCGCCGAAACGCGCGCGAAAACGCTGGGTATACAGCTGCACGGCCAGTTCTGCGCCGGCCAGATCACCGTGTTTGTAGGCCAGGCTGGTGGTGAGCACCTCGTTCTGGGGTGCCTTGCCCGGCGCCTCGCCTCGTTCTGAGGTGGCCGGGATGCCCGCCTCGGCGTCTCCGGGCACGTTCACGTAGTCGTTATTGCCTTCCAGGTAGAAGCGGTTGAGCGTGAAAGCCAGGTTCTGGTCCTCGTCGAACCAGTAGCCGAGCTTGAGCATGATGTCCTGGCTCACCGAATCCATGATGTCGCCCTGGGTATTGTCCACGCCGATCGGCTCGCCATTGCCGTCGTAAAACAGTCCGCGTGTCTGGTAGCTCCCTGCGGCGAGGAACTCCCAGCCGCCGCTCATGCCCTCGACGCGGTAGTCGAGCTTGTAGCCCAGACCGTCCGAGACCGAGTCGGTGGGCCCGGTGACACTGACGCCGGCATGCTGGACGAGTTTTTCGCTGCGCACACGGCGGGTGACGAAGTTGATGATGCCGCCAGTGGCACCCAGGCCATGCTCCGCACTGGCACCATGGATGATCTCGATGCGTTCGACCATCGACAGGTCGATGGTGTAGCCGTCACGCGAGCTGTCGCGCAAGGGGTTGGACTGGGGCACCCCGTCAATCATGAACAGCGGCGCGCGGCCGCGGAAGGTTTCGCCCGCGTTTGACAGCTTCTGACGACTCGGGGTGTAGGCAGGCAGCAGATTGCTGAGCACCTGCGCCTGATCCGTGGATACGGCCAGCTGGCGTTCGATGTCCTCCCGGGTGACGACGGTGATCTTCTGTGGTGTCTGTCCGGCCACACTCCCGGCACGAGTCGCGCTGACGGTCACCGTCCCGAGTTCAGCCGACGGCTCGGCGGCGTGAACAAGGACGGGCAACAGCAGGGTCAGCGCTATGGCGGGACGCTCAAGGCCAACGGAAAAACGGGAACGGCAGTGCATCGATCACTCTCCAGGTGGTCATAGGTTTTAATCCATGGCTGGCAAGGAGCGCGACGCACTTGGCTGGCTTTGGGGAATGGCAATAGATCGCTGCGCATGGCGCAGGATGAGGATGCCGAAGTCCGGGCATCCGGAGGCGTGAAGCCTTAGTGAGGGGAGGATTGTAAATGATACTGATTGCTATTTACAATCCCGTCTTCCGGCGCCCAGATCCGGGCAGACGCCATCGCGGCGCCGGCACGCCGGCACCGCGATTCACACGACTTCAGGCCTTGGTCTCGTCGCGCAGCGCGCGACGCAGGATCTTGCCGACATTGGTCTTCGGCAACTCGTCACGGAATTCGATCAAATGCGGCACTTTGTACCCGGTGAGATTCTGCTTGCAGAAGGCAACCAGGGCTTCCTTCGTCAGACTCTTGTCCTTGAGTACGACAAAAATCTTCACCGCCTCGCCACTGTGTTCGCTCGGGACCCCCACCGCAGCGACTTCCAGCACGCCCGGATGCGAGGCGACCACATCTTCCACTTCGTTCGGATAGACATTGAAACCGGACACCAGAATCATGTCCTTCTTTCGGTCAACGATTCGCACGAAGCCCGCCTCATCCACGGTCGCCACGTCGCCTGTCCTGAAGAAGCCATCAGAGGTCATGACGCGGGCGGTTTCCTCGTCGCGATTCCAGTAGCCACGCATCACCTGTGGCCCTTTCACGCACAGTTCTCCGGGCTGTCCGGTCGCCACCTCCTTGCCATCATCGTCACGAACGCTGATCTCGGTGGAAGAAATCGGCAGTCCGATCGAATGGTTGAAGGTGGTCAGGTCAAGCGGGTTGATGGTGACTGCCGGTGACGTTTCGGTCAGGCCGTAGGCTTCGATCAGCGGCTTACCGGTCACCTCGAGCCATCGATCGGCCACCGCCTGCTGAACCGCCATGCCGCCCCCCAGGGTGATGCGAAGGGCACTGAAATCGAGCTTGGCAAAATCAGGGTGATGCAACAAGGCATTGAACAGCGTATTGACCCCGGTCACCGCCGAAAACTTCACCTTGCTCAGCTCCTTGATGAATCCGGGGATGTCGCGCGGGTTGGTGATCAGCACATTGGTCGCGCCGATCTTGAAGAAGGTCAGGCAGTTCGCCGTCAGCGAGAAGATGTGATAGAGCGGTAGCGCAGTGATGATCACCTCCCTGCCTTCGCTCAGGAAGGGTTTGATCCACGCGTGCGCCTGCTGAAGGTTGGCCAGGATGTTCCGATGGGTGAGCACGGCGCCCTTGGCGACCCCGGTTGTCCCACCCGTATATTGCAGATAGGCAATGTCGTCGTGGGTGACATCTGCCGGTTTGAGCGCATGCCGGGCGCCTGCCGACAGGGTGTCGCTGAAACGCACGTGCCCCGGCAACGACCACGCCGGCACCATCTTCTTGACGTGCTTGACGACAAGATTGACGAGCATGCCCTTGAGGAAGCCGAGCATGTCACCCAACTGCGTGACAATCACGTGCTTGATGTGCGTGTTGGGCAGGGCGTGCTGCAGGGTGTGGGCGAAGTTTTCGACGATCACGATCGCCTCAGCCCCGGAATCGCGCAGTTGATGCTCAAGCTCTCGCGAGGTGTACAGCGGATTGCAGTTGACGATCGTGTACCCGGCCCTCAACGCGCCGTACATGGCAACCGGGTATTGCAGCAGATTGGGCATCATCAGGGCGACTCGAGTCCCACGGGGCAACTTCAGTTCGCTCTGGAGGTAGGCACCGAACTGGGCGGACAAGCGCTCGAGCTCGGTGTAGGTGATCGACTTGCCCATGTTCACGTAGGCCGCCCGATCACCGTACTGGCGACAGCTCTTTTCGAACATGTCGCCAATGGAAGTAAATGCCGCGATGTCGATTTCCGCAGGCACGCCAGGGGGGTAGCTTTTCAGCCACACTTTTTCCATGTTGTCTCCTCGTTATTGCGCCGGATTTGCACCCGATGACACCGGGCCGCCCTCTCGTGGCAAATCGACTGACCTGATCAATCGATTCCAGCGTGAAACCCGTCTCACGCCCCCCTGCGGCGCAAGACGCGAATCATGGTCTTCGCAATCAGGACTCGTCGGCTTCTGCCGGCCAGTTGCGAATGTAGTTTTTCAGCATTCTGTTTTCGAAACTCTGCTCTTCCAGCACGGCCTTGGCCACATCGTGGAAAGAAATGACGCCGAGCAAGACGTCCTCCTCCATCACCGGCAGGTATCGCTGGTGGTTGGCAACCATATGCCGGCGAAGTTCATCCATTTCCATGTTGGCGCCCGCCGTCATGGGCTCGGCCACCATGGCATCGGCAATGGTCTTTTCCTGCCACGCGCTGCCGGCATCGTTCACGGCCTTGAGCACCTCGCGGAACGTGAGCATGCCCACCATCTTGCCGTGCTCGAACACAACCAGCGACCCGACATCCTGCTCGGTCATGGTTGCCACAGCCTCGGAAAGGCTACGGTCTGGCGCGATCGTGTAGAGCACCTTGCCCTTGATCGCGAGAATCTCACTCACCTGCATCATCGATAACCTCTACGTACTGGCCAGCGCGCTTGACGGCGCCTTGTTTTCAGGATGGTAGTCGATTGAGCGCCGGGCGCAAAGCCGGGCGCTCACATTGGCGCAGCATCCCTCAGGCATGTGATCTGACATGGTGATCAAACCCGGTGTCGTGTGCCATCGGGGAAGACCAGCATGGCACGTACCGGCCGATCACCATAGAGCCCCCCCAGGGCCTGTTGATACCCTTGCAGTTGAGCGCGGTAGCTGCCTGCCAGCGCCTCGTCCATCCCCCCACTCTTGTAGTCGAGCACCCACAGTTCATCCTCGAACAGAACGAGCCGGTCAATGCGCCCCAGGCGCCCGTCCGGATGCATGATTTCGACCTCGTTCCACGCCTGCAGATGCTGGCCCGGGTCAAACCAGCGCTGCATGTCCGGCGCTGCCAGAATCGCCTCGGCGGCCGCGATTGCCGCTTCGGGCACGTCGTCGGGCACCGACATGCCTGCACTCAATCGGGCTTCGAGTACGGCGTGCATGGCCGTACCGAAGCTCATGCCCTCGCTGGCCGGCGACAATCTCAGACGCTCGCCGACGGGCCGAGTGACTTCAACCGTGGCGGCTTCCGCCTCGTGGGAGGCCTCCACCCTCACGGGAACGTCCAAAGCTGGCAAGGCTCCATGAGCCCGCTCACTGCCGAGCTGCCTCAGCGCGCTCTCGATCCGGACGTAATCCGAGGTCTGCGTGCCACGCCCCTTGGCGCCACTGACGACGAAACATTGCTCGGCTCGAGTGATCGCCACATAGAGCAGGTTCAGTGCTTCACGTCGGGCCGCCGCTTCATCGGCTTCGAAAATGTGAGCCCTTGCGCGCCCCTGAAGCGCCTTGGTCGCGTGCATCGAGAAATGGGTCGGTGCCGATGCCCCGACCGGCCACGCCATGACCGGCTGATAGTTGTCGGGCTGCGTCTTCGTGTTGTTCGCATCAATCATCCACACCACCGGCGCCTCCAGCCCCTTCGCGCCATGAATCGTCATGATGCGGACCCGGCCACCACTGCCCTGCTCAGCGAGGCGACCTTCATCGGGTGCTTCTTCATCCCCGGCCTGCCCCAGACGCCGGAGTTCGTCCACGAAGCGTGGCAGGCTGGGGAAGCGGCCACCATCGACGTTCAGCGCCAGCTCAAGAAAGGCCTCCAGATTGGCGCACACGCCGGCCCACATGGCTTCGGGGACACGCGCCCGATAGGCACGCAACAGATCCGCCTCGTGGTAGATGCGATCGAGCAGATCATGTACCGGCAACCGACGCGCCAGCTCGATCCACGACGACAGGCTTGCATGGGCGCGCTGCGCGAGTGCCGACTGGGGGTCACCTGCGGCGGCCAGGATTTCAAGCCGCGCCCACCAGTGTCCGCTGCCGACCCCGGCCAGCGCCATCAGAAAGGCGTCGGGGACGCCGAAAACGGGGCTGCGCAACACATGGACAAGGGCAAGGTCATGACTCGGCGCGATCAGGAATTCGAGCAAGGCGCACAGGTCAGCAGCTTCGAGCGTGGACAGCAACTGACCTCGACTGACGCTCAGATACGGGATGCCCGCCTCGCGCAACGCACGCTCGTATTCCGGCAGGATGCCTCGTTTGCGGGTAAGGATGAGAACATCGCCCCAGCCCATGGGACGACGCTTTTCGCCCTCACCAACGAGCAAGCGCCCCTGCCATTCCGACAGTTGGGCAACCATCGAACGCGCCTCTTCACTGCGCGCCAGCGATTCGGCAATGGCTTCGGGCACCGTCAACGGATCGCGCAGGGTGCCGACCGAGTCCGCCTCTTGAGGCGTCTTTTCGACTTCGATCAACGGCATGACCTTCACCATACCCTCGCGGTCGCGGAGGCGTGCCTGCTGCGGTTCGAAGCCCGCAAACCCGGGCTCGTGCTCAAACACCGCGTTGACCACTTCGACAATCGCTGGCGCATTCCGCCAGGTGTGGTTGTTGGGCAGATGAACCGCGCCAAATTCGCGCGCAAGCCATTCAGTCGCGTAAGCAAAGATGCGTGCATCCGCCCGGCGGAAACGGTAAATCGATTGCTTGGGGTCGCCCACCATGAAAACCGACGGACGGTAGGCATCGGCGTCGTAAGCGCCGAGCCATGAGAGCAGGATGCGCCACTGAACCGGATTGGTATCCTGGAACTCATCGAGCAGGATCTGGCGGTAACGGGCGTCGAGTCGCGCCTGCAAGTAAGGCCCCTGCGCCTCGTCCCCCAGCAGGCGATCGACGTGCACTTCCAGATCGGTAAAGTCCATCACCCGCCGATCGCGTTTGATCTGGTCGAACGCGGCCAGCAAGGCCGAGCCGGCCTGCACGGCGTCGATGTTGAACGCCAGCACCGACACATCAACCCGCGCGCCGATGCAGTCGAGCACGCGTTCGCTCATCTGGGCGTGCAGTCTGAGCAAGTCGCTTTCACCGGCTTCGCCCAAGCGCTTGGCTTGCGCCGCAGACGCCTTGCGGATTCGCGGTTCGCCCGCAGTGGTGAGAAACACCCCCACCATGGCATCAAACCGGGCGGACAGGCGCTCCTGCGCAAGAGCATCGACAAGCCGACGGGCCAGTTCGACATCCTTGCTGGTGTTCAACCCCAGCAACCGGCCGTATTCAAGCAGATCTACCGTCAGTCCGGGCGTGGCGAAGAATCGCTCAAGCACCGCCTCATCGGAATCACCGCCAAACTCGTCGGCCCAGCGTTCAAGGAGCGCGTCGACCGAAGCACCCTGAGCATAGATGCTCCACTCGGCCCGTCGCGCCACGAACTGCTCGAGCATGCGGGTTGCGTTGCCTCGACCGAATTGCCCGAACAGAGCCATCAGTGACGTTGACACCGGTCCGTCCGGCTCGCGCTCGCATTGACGCGACAACACCGCCCAGGCTTCTTCGAGAACCGGACGCTCGGCGTCCGCCATCGCATACCCGGCCACCCCGGAGCTCAGGCTCGCGCCGCCGAGAATACGGGCAAACCACCCATGAAAAGTGGTCATGGTGATGCCGGGGCTCGCCTGCTCAACCACTTCGATCAGGCGCCGGGCGCGAGGCAATGCCGCACGGGCCGACGCCTCATCGAGCCCACGTGCTATCAAAAAGGCGATGACCTCGTCGTCGCTTTCACTGGCCAGCAGTCTCAACCACTGATGCAACCGTTCGCCAATTTCACGCGCCGCCTTGCGGGTATAGGTAATGGCGAGAATATCTCCGGGGCGGGCACCGTCGAGCAGAATGCGCAACATGCGCGAGACCAGCAGCCAGGTTTTGCCACTGCCCGCACACGCCTCAACGACCACACTGCGCGCCGGATCAAGTGCCGTGGCCGTGAAGTGCTCAGTGCTCGTCATGGTAGTCCTTGCGGCACACGCCACGCACCGCACACCAGTCGCAACTGCGCCCGCTGCCATTGGCCGGCATGGGCGTCCCCGCCCCGATCCGGGTAAAGAGGTCGATGAGTCGGGTCACATGGGCTTGGGCATGCGCCTGCGGCGCGTCGACCCTCGCCTGGTCGATGGTGTCGCCGTCGAGCGCGACATAGGCGGCCTCCGTCACCGATGGCCCGACCAGGGCGGCATACACCGCCAATTGTCCGTCTTCCGGATCTTTGGCCTGACGCTTGAGCTGATCGATGTCACGTGTCTTGTAATCGAGCACGGCCACATCGTCGTCACGTCGGTCCATGCGGTCAATTCGTCCCTTGAGCGTGATCTGGTCACCATCGGCAAGGGGGAGCGGACGCGTCACTGCATGCTCGCCCACCGTGTAGCGCCACCCGTCCGATTCACGCCGCTGCTGCCAGGTCAGGTAGTCCTGCAGATGCGCTTGCCACCGCATCAGCCAGGCCCCTTCGAAAAAACTCTGGGCGCCCATCGCTTCAAAAACCTGCCGACTGATGGCCTCCAGTGCGGCGAGCATGCCTGCCACGTCCTGCCCGCTCACCACCGGGTAGGCCTGGTGGAAGCGATCGAGCACATCGTGGACGAACTGCCCGTATTCGCGCTTCTCAAGCGCCTCCTGCACGGCTTCAGCCTCGTCGATACCCAGCATGAAGCGCAGAAAGTACTGGTAGGGGCAACGCACCAGCGACTCGTAACCATAGGCGGTCACTGAGGCCGGACGAAGCGCCTTGGGTACCTCGGGTGCGGGCACTGGCGTGCCCTCATGGACCACGCGAGGCATGGGCACCGCCGCCGCCGGCACAACCAGCCCCCTGCCCGTCCCCAGGGTGTGCGCCAGATCGAGCAGATCGAGATCGCTGGCCAACGCATTGGGCTCACCCGCCTTGAGTCGCTGCCAGGTGAAGGTCACTCGCCGGCAACCCGCGAGCAGGTTGACCAGATCGTCACGCAAACGACGAATACTGGCCCCCACGCCCGGCAGACCGAGGTCCTGTCGCACCCCCTCGTGGGCAAAGACCGGCCGCTGGGATTCCGCCTTGAGTTGTTCGCCATCAGCACCGATCACGATCGCCAGCTCGAAGTGCCGCAGGCGACAAGCGGGAAGATGCGTCATCACCACCGGGCTGCGAATGGAGCGGTCACGGAACAAGGCCTCGTCCATGCCGCGCTCGAACCATGCACGCCACTCATCGAAACTCAGTTCGCACTGCTCGGCGCGCAACTCGTCACGCCGCCCTTCGATCCATTCGATCAGGACCTGTCCGGCAGCGTCGTCCGCCAGGGGGGGCATCGCGCCAAGGGCCTCGAGGGTGGCCAGCAATCGACTCAGCCAGGCAGAAGGTCCCGCTGCGGAATGGCCGAACGCGTCACGCGCAGCCTTGAGCCGGTCGATGAACGTATCCACGTCGGGCGCCAACTGCTTCAGGCAGCCCAACTGCTCGAAGCCCGCCACAAAGTTCGCCCCACTGATGGCCGCCTCCAGCGCCAGAATGGCTTCGTCTCGTGCGGCCGGCGCGATATCGGCAAGCAAAAAGGGAGATTTAGCCAGATCGAGCAGATCGCGGTGGTAGGCGTTCCCGGCCAATGTCCGGAAGATGGCGTCGATCAGCGCCGCGGCACGGGTGGTCGAGAGCTTCCAGCCGGATTCATCGGCAACCAGAATGCGGTCGCGCTCAAGCAGCGCCCGCGCTCGCCTCGCAACGAGACGATCGACCGCCACCAGGGCAATTGACTCGACCCCGGCCGCCAGCGCCGACTTGACGCGCTCGACGACCGCGTGCGCCTCTTGCTCAAGCGACTCGGCGCACAGCAAGGTCACCCGGTCATCAATGGCGGCCGGGGCCGGCAGTCCGGCGACACGCGCCTTCAGTGGCATGTCGTCGGCCGCGTCATGCGGCCACGCGGCATTGAGCCAGTCGAGCATCGGACCGCCGCCAACGCGGCGATCAGCCTCGCACAGAATGACCGGCACCTGCTCGGCATGCGCAGCCAGCCACTCGTGCCACGGTCGCGGTAACGGGCCCTCGGCAATCACCAGCAAGGGGTTGGGGGCTGACCGGGTCCATTGTGCTGCCGCCAATAGCCTGGCGGCCGTCACCGAAGGCGCCCCCGTTGTTTCGGCCAGCCACAAGGCGTGGACCACGCGCGCTTCAAAGCGAAGGGCCGCGTCTTCACGCGCTTCGTAGGCAGCGGCCAGTTGGGCGCTCAACGCCTCTTCGCTCGCCGGCAGATGGGCGCCATGTTCCGTCAGCTCGTCGAACAAGGCAATGAATTCGGCACACAAGGTCCAGAGATCACCCTGGGCGAACCAACGTCGTTCGCGCAGCTGCTGATACAGGGCAAACCTGCGCCGGTGGTCCGGCATGGGCGCGAAACCTTCGACCCAGGGGCGCAGGTGCACCTGCAGGGTTTCCACCGGCGGCAGCAAGAGGGCGTGCCCTGCGGCCTCGACCAGCGCCCGCTTGATATCGGGCGCGATCATGAGGTTGGGCACCACAACACGCCAACGGGTCAGATCTCGATCAGTGCAGATCTCGACAAGAGCCCGCGCACAGGCATCGACGAAGCCCTCGCCGGGTGCAATCCGGACGTGACGGAGCCCCGTCATTGGCCGCCTGTCAGCGCTCGAGCAGGTGTTTCTTGTCCTTGACCTTGGCCCATTCGTCGGCGTCGGACAGCGGGTCCTTGCGCTCGATGATCACTTTCCACTGGCTGGCCAGCTCGGCGTTGATCGCGATGAATTCCTGTTGGTCATCCGGCACGTCATCTTCGGCGTAGATGGCCTCGACCGGGCACTCGGCCACGCACAGGGTGCAGTCGATGCACTCTTCAGGGTCGATCACCAGAAAGTTCGGGCCTTCATGAAAGCAGTCCACCGGGCACACGTCCACGCAATCGGTGTATTTGCATTTGACACAGGCTTCGGTCACCACGTAGGTCATTTCAGTTTGTCTCCATGTGTTGCGTCCACACCACAGGGCCGCGAGGCGCCCCCATGCAGTGCATTCAGGCAAACTATAGCAGCGAAGCCGGTGCGAAAGGCGCCGTCCGAGGTACCGTCGAGCGCGCGTCAAGTTGACGCGCACGGCGCCTTGGCATAAGTTCGTGCAATACCGCATCAGGGCAGCCGCCCTGCAAGCCTGTTGGCCATTTTCGGCCCATCCCGATTGAATCCCTACTGAAGGACCCCGACGCGAATCATGAGCGAGCAAATCATTCACGCGACCGACGACACTTTTGACTCCGAGGTACTGCAATCACAAGTTCCAGTCCTGCTGGACTACTGGGCCGAATGGTGTGGCCCATGCAAGATGATCGCTCCGATCCTCGACGAAGTGGCCAAGGAGTACGACGGCAAGCTGAAAGTCGTCAAACTGAACATCGACGAGAACCAGGGCACGCCGGCCAAGTTCGGCATCCGTGGCATTCCCACCCTGATGCTCTTCAAGGGCGGCAACGTGGAAGCCACCAAAGTGGGCGCGCTCTCCAAGTCGCAGCTGACTGCTTTTATTGACAGCAACATCTGATCGGACCACAATCCGCTCAACTCACCGCGACGCCCGGTAGTGGGCTCTCCGCCCTGATTTCTCCCGGCGTCGCGGATTAAATATCCCACCTCAAGCACGACCTTCTGGCCGCACCGGCCTCAAATCCCCACATCTGTAAGAAAATCATGCAACTATCGGAGCTCAAGAATCTCCACGTCAGCCAATTGCTGGAAATGGCGCAGGAGCACAGCATTGACGGTGCGAACCGTCTGCGCAAACAGGAACTCGTCTTCGCGCTGTTGAAGAATCGCGCCAAGAAAGGCGAACCCATCTTCGGCGATGGCGTGCTGGAGGTACTGCCCGACGGTTTCGGCTTCCTGCGCTCGCCCGAGGCGTCGTACCTGGCCGGCACTGACGACATCTACGTGTCGCCATCACAGATCCGCCGGTTCAATCTGCATACCGGTGACACCATCGAGGGCGAGATCCGCACCCCGAAGGATGGCGAACGTTACTTCGCCATGGTCAAGGTGGACAAGATCAACCACGAGCCGCCCGAGGCGTGCAAGCACAAGATCCTGTTCGAGAACCTGACCCCGCTGCACCCGACCGAGTGTCTGCAGCTCGAACGCGACATGAAGGGCGGCGAAAACGTCACCTCCCGCGTTATCGACATGATCGCCCCGATCGGCAAGGGTCAGCGCGGTCTGCTGGTCGCACCGCCCAAGAGCGGCAAGACAGTGATGCTGCAGAACATTGCACATGCCATCACCGCGAACCACCCGGACGTCTCCCTCATCGTGCTGCTCATCGACGAGCGCCCCGAGGAAGTGACCGAAATGCAACGCTCCGTCAAAGGCGAGGTCGTGGCCTCCACCTTCGATGAACCCGCTGCCCGTCACGTACAGGTCGCCGAGATGGTGATCGAAAAGGCCAAGCGCCTGGTCGAACACAAGAAAGACGTGGTCATTCTGCTCGACTCGCTCACCCGACTGGCGCGCGCCTACAACACCGTGGTGCCGGCCTCCGGCAAGGTGCTCACCGGTGGTGTCGATGCCAATGCCCTGCAAAAGCCCAAGCGCTTCTTCGGCGCTGCGCGGAACATCGAAGAAGGTGGATCACTGACCATCATCGCGACCGCCCTGATCGACACCGGCAGCCGCATGGATGACGTGATCTACGAAGAATTCAAGGGCACCGGCAACATGGAACTGCACCTGGACCGTCGCATGGCGGAAAAACGGGTGTATCCGGCCATCAACGTGAACCGCTCGGGTACCCGTCGCGAAGAACTGCTGATGGATCCGACCGTGCTGCAAAAGATCTGGATTCTGCGCAAGCTGCTCTACGGCATGGATGACATCGATGCGATGGAATTCCTGCTCGACAAGATCAAGCAGACCAAGAGCAATGGAGAGTTCTTCGACGCCATGCGTCGGGGCTGAAGCGCCTGATCTGCAAGCAAAAACGCCACCTTCGGGTGGCGTTTTTCGTGACCGGCCCTGCCCGTGCGGCTTCACTGCCGCCAGCGTTCGGCACTGAAACTCATTGATTCGGATTCACGGCGCCACAACACACCATCGGCATTGACCGCCAGCCACCACGTTTGCGTGGCCGGCAATGGCTTCTTGCGCGCGAATCCGCTCGGCGTGAGCAAGGCAAGACACCACGCCGGCTGTTCGGCGCGCACCGAGCGATAGACAATGCCGCCGACACCGGCTGTTCGGGCAACGCGGGCAAACGCCTGGGTCCCGGTGTAATCGACCGGATGCGTCCAGACGGCGGCGTCTGTATCGAACGGCGCGCGGCGCAAGTCCACGGTGCTCGTCATGACCTCTGCCCCGAATGCCGTATGCGGTACCGGCTCGATGCGATCGAGATCGACCGCGTCACCGAGAAACTTCCATCGCCAGTAACCCAGCTCGGCACCGGCCGTCGCGACCGTATCGGCCCCGTAAAACACGCCTTCATCCACCCCGGTGCGAAAACGTGACCCGCCCGGCAACGGCGGATACCGAAATGGCGTGGCAAGGAGGTAATCGAGTGGCTGGGCCTCGAGGGGGACCTGTGGTTTGGCACCATCGAGCAAGGCTTCGAGGATGTCCTGCTCTTCGGGCGAATCGACGATCTTCATGGTGGAGGCCACATGCTGTGCCTCGACCATGCGCCACACCTGCCCGCGCCACGGGCGTGCTTCAGACGATACCGCGGGAGGCGTCCAGATATTGAACGACACGAACCAGACCCTCAGTGGAAGTCATCAAATCGATCGGGCGGCCCCCGAGCGCACGATTGTCGCTGGCAAGCCATTTACGGGCCGTACTCTCCTCACCCACGATGGAATCGAGGGATCGAAACGCCCGCACGAGCAGCACGGCAAACTCCCACTCTTTGCGGTTCGGTTCAAGTTGGTAGGTGCCGCCGTACAGCCGGGTGACCGTCGCCGGGCTGAGACCCAGCACCTTGCCCAGCAGCGTACGCGTCAGCGACATGCGCTCCGCCGCTCGCGTTACCGCCTTGCTCAACACCGCTCGCGCCTCGGGCTGCACTGTCCTGGAATTGGCGATGGCACTCATTGCACCCTCCGAATAATTTCCATGGAAATAATACTAAATCAAATTTTCCACAGAAACAAACAAACGATCATTCATCAGGGTCAACACGAGTAGGCAAAGCCGCTTCCGCGATCAATGATTGGCAGAAAAAGCGATGCCACACCAAGACAACAATACGGCACAGAAAAACCGGAGAGGGGGTGCATGGTGGACGCAAAAAAGTGTCTGAACGCCATGTTCGCGGCCGCGCTGGACGCAGCACGGCCAGAACATGTCGTTCCTGCCGCACTGGACGGCATTGCAACGCCTGAAGGGCGTATTGTGGTCGTCGGCGCTGGCAAGGCCTCAGCGGCCATGGCTGCTGCTGTGGAGAAACACTGGGCACACCTGTCCGAGCGCATGAGCGGCCTTGTGGTCACTCGCGACGGCCATGCCGTGCCCTGTCATCACATCGAAATCGTCGAAGCGGCACATCCGGTGCCGGATGCCCGAGGACGGGACGCTGCACGACGCATCATGGACGAAACGCTCAAGGGGCTGACCGCCAACGATCTGGTCCTTGCGCTCATCTCCGGCGGTGGGTCCGCGCTGCTTGCCCTGCCCGCGCCAGGCATTTTGCTTGAGGAAAAACAACAGCTCAGTCGTGCCCTGCTACGCAGCGGTGCGTCGATCAGCGAAATCAATTGCGTGCGCAAACATCTGTCCGCCATCAAAGGCGGGCGCATGGCACTGGCGTGCTCCCCGGCACGGGTGGTCACGCTCCTGATCTCGGATGTGCCGGGCGACGATCCGTCGATCATCGCCTCGGGCCCCACCCTGCCGGACCCCACCACCTGCGAGGGGGCGCTGACCATCCTGCAGCGCTACGGCATCGATATCCCCGAAGCAGTTGGCGAGGTCCTGATGGAAGGCTATGGCGAGACACCAAAGCCCAGCGATGAAGGGTTCGCCGGCCACGAGGTGCACATGATCGCAACGCCCGAACGTTCGCTGGAGGCCGCCGCTGAGGTGGCACGGACGTTCGGGCTTGAGGCGCACATCCTCTCCGACGCCATCGAGGGCGAATCACGAGACGTGGCCAAAACACTCGGCGCCATCGCACGACAGATTGCCGAGCGGCGCCAGCCATTTTCGCCCCCGTGCGTCTTGCTCTCAGGGGGAGAAACGACGGTGACCGTGCGGGGCACGGGCCGTGGTGGGCGCAACGTGGAGTTCCTCACCGCGCTGGCGCAAACGCTGCATGGGCATCCGCGGATTCATGCACTGGCGGCAGACACCGATGGCATCGACGGCATGGAGGAAATCGCGGGGGCCATCATCGAGCCGAGCACCGAGTTTCGCGCACTCAACGCAGGCCACACCCTGCAGTCGGTCCTCGACAACAACGACGGCCATACCCTGTTCGAGACCCTCGGCGATTCGCTCGTGACCGGCCCCACCCTGACCAATGTGAACGACTTCAGGGCGATCCTGATTCTGCCGGATTGACCACCGCGTCGAGCACGCCAAGAAAACCGTCGACCACCGGGGTCCTTCGGTCTTGCGCGACGGCCACGGAAAGAGGGAAGCCGCCGATGACGTCGTCGAGCGGCTTGTACGTCACACCAGGCACCCGCACATGGGACAATTGCATCGGCAGGAGTGCCAGACCGACACCGGCAGCCACCAGACCGATCTGCGTCGTCGCCTCCCGGGCCAGCTGCACCACGTGGGCCTCAAAACCGGCAGCTCGAGCCGTCTGAGCCAGCAGACGCGGCAGCCCCGTCCCCGCATCCGACGGGAACGTGACAAAACGCTCCTGCGCCAGTTGCGCCATGCCCACCGATGGCGCATCGCTGAGCGGATGATCGTCGGGCATGACAATGCAGACCGGATCATGCCAGATCTCCCGTACATCAATACCATCGGGTGCCGCACTGGCGGGCGAACGCACCAGGCCCACGTCGAGGCTATTGACCTGCAGGCGCTTGAACTGGGTGTCGGTAAACAGCTCTTCGAGCTGCAGATCCACGTGCGGAAAGGCCTCGCGGTACCGTCTGATCACCTGACTGAACACCGCGCTATACGGTAACGACGACGTGAAGCCGACCCGCAAGTGCCCTCGTTCGCCGCGGGCAGCGAGCAAGGCCGCATCCGCCGCCAGGGCCGCATCGGCCAGTAACTGGCGTGCGCGATCGAAAAAAACCTGCCCGGCCGGTGACAAGCGCACTTTGCGCTGGCTGCGTTCGAACAGCACGACGCCCAATTCTTCTTCCAGCGCACGAATCTGCATGGAAAGCGGTGGCTGAGCCATATGCAGTCGCTTCGCCGCCCGGGTAAAGCTCAGCTCCTCGGCCACTGCCACGAAATACCGCAGGTGACGAAATTCCATTGATATCCAGAAAGTATCAAATGAAGACAAAACATATATTGGACATACCAGTAGCGCCTGTCTAGCATCAATCACCCCGATAGCCGCCCCCCTAACCCCCATGCAAGTCCCAAGCATCGATGCCACTCACCTTGAAGCGGGAACGCGCGCCTACCGCCGCGCCAACTTCGCGATGTTTCTGGGTGGCTTTGCGTGCTTCGCCATGCTTTACGCCACGCAGCCCTTGTTGCCGCTCTTTGCGGACATCTTCGGGGTGACCTCCACGCACGCCAGTCTGAGCGTGTCCTTCGGGACCGGCGCGCTTGCCCTGGCCCTGATTCCGGCCAGCCTTCTGTCTGATCGTTTTGGCCGGCTCACCATCATGCGCTGGGCACTCGCCCTGTCGGCACTGATGGCCCTGCTCGTACCGTTCGTCCAGAGCTTCGATGCCCTGCTGGTGCTGAGGGCCCTGCTCGGCCTGTGCCTGGCCGGACTGCCCGCCGCTGCCATGGCCTATCTGGGCGAGGAAGTGGCACCCAGTGCCCAGGGGCGAGCGATGGGGCTATATATCGCAGGCAATGCCTTCGGTGGTATGAGCGGGCGCTTTCTCAGCGCCGGCATCACCGATCTGAGCGACTGGCGGACCGGACTGTTCTGCATCGGTCTATTGGGCGCCCTGGCCGCCGCCGCCTTTTTCTACGCACTGCCCGATTCGAGGCACTTCAGGCGGCGCAGCATCCGGCTTGATGCCGTGTGGCGTGACACGTGCGCCCTCTACCGCGACGCGGGGCTACCCTGGCTGTTCATGTGTGCATTCCTGCTCATGGGAGCGTTCGTGGCGCTCTACAATTTCCTGACCTTCCGCCTCTCCGGCGCTCCGTTCGAGCTGGGCCAGACGGCTATCGGCGCCATCTTTCTGCTCTATCTGGTGGGCACCTGGGCTTCCGCCTGGGCAGGCCAGCTCGCTGACCGGATCGGTCGACGCAATGTGCTGTGGATGATGGTTGTACTGATGATCGTCGGCGTGCTGCTCACCGCCGTGCGTTGGCTGCCGGGCGTCATCGTCGGCATCGGGGTCTTTACCCTGGGCTATTTCGGCGCACACACCACGTGTAGCGGATGGGTGAGTCGGCGCGCCGGGGGCAGCCGAGCGCTGGCTGCCGCCCTCTACCTGAGCAGCTACTACCTGGGCAGCAGTGTGCTGGGATCGTCCGTGGGTTTCGCCTGGGACCATGGGGCCTGGCCTGCCGTGGTGGCCGTCCTGGTCTCGCTGAGCGCGGCCGTGCTGGGCATTGCATTTCACCTGCGCCGCATCCCCAAGGCGGGCAGCGCGTAGCTCTAGTTGCCATCACACAACACCAGCGTCATTGATTCGTCACAAACGCCACGGTGTTTGACGCACGTCAGAGGTTTTTTCGCGCATCGGCGCAGCCTGATTTCAGTAACTGACTGAAAAAAGGAGGCGCCCATGAGTGAAGCAAAGACCACAGACCCCATCGCCCAGGATCTGGAAGCACCGTCAGGATCAGCAGCGACCAAGTCGACACGCAAGCCGCGAACCCGCAGTACGCCGAAACCCAAGACGTCAAACACGGCGACCCGCGGTAAATCGCCGGGCACCCAACGAAAGAAGACACCCGACGACGACACGCCAGTCGTCTACGAGTCGCATCACACGCCGGCTCAGGAGGCGGAGGCGGCCGACGAGATTCTTCACGTCAGCCATGGCCCCGTCGCGCTACAGGTAGCGTCGGCACCGCATGGCAGCTACGAGGACAGCGGCAAGGCCAGCTTGCCCGCCAACTACCCCTACCGCCAGCGCATGCGCCGCACCCAGTATGAAAAGATCAAGCAGGAACTGCAGATCGAGCTGCTCAAGGTGCAGAACTGGGTCAAACAGACCGGCCAGAAAATCGTCATTCTGTTCGAGGGCCGCGATGCAGCCGGCAAGGGCGGGACGATCAAACGATACATGGAGCACCTGAATCCCCGGGCGGCCCGCGTTGTTGCACTGGAGAAGCCAAGCGAGCGGGAACAGGGGCAATGGTATTTCCAGCGTTACGTCGAACACCTGCCCACCTCGGGCGAGATGGTGTTCTTCGATCGCTCCTGGTACAACCGCGCCGGCGTCGAGCGTGTCATGGGTTTCTGTACGCCCTCCGAGTACCTGGAATTCATGCGCCAGACACCCCAGCTTGAGCGCATGCTGGTCAACAGCGGTGTCAAGCTGTTCAAGTACTGGTTCTCGGTCAGTCGGGAAGAACAACTGAGGCGCTTCATCTCCCGCCGCGATGACCCGCTCAAGCACTGGAAGCTCTCGCCCATCGACATCAAGTCACTCGACAAGTGGGACGAATACACGGCCGCCAAGAAGGCCATGTTCTTCCACACGGATACGGCCGATGCGCCATGGACGGTGATCAAGTCCGACGACAAGAAACGCGCGCGTCTGAACTGCATGCGCCACTTCCTGTCATCGCTCGACTATCCCGAGAAGGATCTGTCGGTCTGCGGCAAGCCGGATGCCAAGCTGGTCGGGCCTGCAGAAGTCATCTTCGAACAGGACGAAGCTGAATCCAACGCGTTCACTTAATCGACTTTCTATCCACTCGAAATAAAAGCCACCCCCGGGTGGCTTTTCTGACTGAACCGAAGCATTTCAATTCGCGGCGTCGCGGTCCATTGAACCGAGCGATCGCGCGAAGGACAGATTTCGCGCACTTTCAGGCAGCGGTTTCGCGTAACGCGTCTCGGGCATGGCAGCCACCGCTTCTGCCGGCATGATGAATTCCACATCCACGCGTCGATTCTCGCGACGTCCCGCTTCGGAGTTATTGCTCGCGATGAAACACTCGGTGCAGAAGCTGATACCGAGCTTGTCAGTGGGCACCCCGGCCTCGACGAACTTTTCGCGGACGGTATATGCGCGTTCCAGCGCTACGCGTTTGTTGACCTCGAATGCGCCCTTCGAATCGGTACGACCACGGACGTGCACTTTGTCCGCTTTCAAGGCGATGGGCACCAGCTCCTTGATGGCGGCCTCCCCTTCCGGACCGATACCGACCCGATTGAATGCAAACGGGACGATGCGGGTTGCCGAGGCAAAGGTGGTGGCCAGCTTCAGCCCCCGTTTCTCCGCCACCAGGGTGTCTTCCACGTAGCGGCGAGCCACGATGGTCGTGTCCTCCGCCCGGAGCACCAGGCGGTCAGGGGATTCAGTCGTAGTGCGGGTATTGCGCTCCTGTTCAGGAGCGAGCGCAGTAATAGCCGCAGGCGGAGACAGTTCCATCGTGTCATTGGCCACGGCCACGGAGTCCGCCACCGCCGACGTCGTTGCCTCGACGGGCTGGAACCGGTCGGTGTGCTCCTGGCTGCCCAGGGCAACGGATGCGTTTGAGGTGTCGACGGTGGGCTCGTTCCCGGACGCAGCCGAATCTCGCGCTGGCATGCTCGAGCTTTCCGGGGGCTCCGGCGTTGAATCGCTCGCCGCGGCGCTACCCGAGTGTATCGTGCGGATTTGCCCGCCAACACTCACCGCCCCTTTGACTTCGTTGAGCCCAAGACCGGGAGTTTGATCAGACTGCGTCGCTTGTTCGATCACCAGATAGCCCACAACCACACCGACCAGTACGGTGAGTATGGCCATGAGATTCTTTGTGCTGTCTGAACGTCTGACCTGTGTCATTTTTGCGAGTCGCATATGCAACCGATGTTTTATTTGCGAAAAATGTTACAGGACATATCAAACCCGGCACGAGCACTTTTCTTGTCGCGGTTAAAAAATCGCCCACAACGACACAGAAAATCACCTGATGGCACCGCTTGAAGGCCCTCCATGGGCGAAATCGAATCGTCACGAGGGCCTTGACAAACCCGGTTAATGCCTTCAGCATCCGCCCCCAGCTTATCAATGCCTACTTTGAGGACGCCCAAATGACCTACGCCATCACTCAGGAGATCACACCCCGCTAAGACGGATGGCGTTCGCTCATGCACGCCCGGGTCTTGGCGACCCGGGCCAGGCGCAGGCGAGATGGAAACTCGAATTAAAAGCCCTGGTTCAACCGGGGCTTTTTGTTTTTTATCGAGGATTTCTGTCATGCCTGTTCAAATGACCCTCAACAAGGGCACGGTCCCCGTCCGCATCTGGACGGACGACATCGCTCACGACGCACTACAGCAACTGCAGAACCTGTCGCGGCTTCCGATCATCCACCACCATGTGGCAGCGATGCCGGATGTTCATTACGGCACCGGTGCCACGGTGGGCGCGGTCATTCCGACCCGAAGCGCCATCATTCCGGCTGCGGTCGGCGTGGATATCGGCTGCGGCATGAACGCGGTCCGTCTCTCGCTCAAGGCGCACGAACTGCCCGATACGCTCGCGCGTGTGCGCAGCGCCATCGAAAAGGCGGTACCGGTCGGCTTCGAGCAGCATGCGCGCACCAAGGTGAAGGGCTCGGCCCATGCACGCCGGGCACGCAAGATGAACGACCGCCTCGACGCCATCGTTACCCGGCATCCGGGGATCATGAAGATGCAGCGCCGTTTCAACGACACCTGGATGTGCCAGTTGGGCACGCTCGGGGGCGGCAACCATTTCATCGAGTTGTGTATCGATGAATCGGATGGCGTGTGGATCATGCTCCACTCCGGCAGCCGCGGTATCGGCAACGTGATCGGGCGCTATTTCATCGCGGCCGCGCAGAAGGACATGCGCCGACATCAGGTGCATTTGCCGGACCGCGATCTGGCCTACTTCAGTGAGGGCAGCGACCTGTTCGACGACTATGTGGACGCCGTCGACTGGGCCCAGGACTACGCCATGGACAACCGGCGCATGTTGCTGGAACTGGTGGTCGAGGCCATCCGACCGTTTCTGCCGCGCTTTTCGCTTGAGGCCGAGGCAATCAACTGCCATCACAACTACGTGGCGCGAGAGCATCACTTCGGTGCCGATGTGTATGTCACCCGAAAAGGCGCGATTCGCGCTGGACTGGGCGAGATGGGGATCATCCCCGGCAGCATGGGCACACGCTCTTACATTGTGCGCGGGCTGGGCAACGCCGAGTCCTTGTGTTCCTGCTCTCACGGCGCCGGCCGGCGCATGAGCCGGGGCCATGCCAAACGGCACTTCAGCGCACGTGACATCGAAGCCCAAACGGCAGGTGTCGAGTGCAGAAAGGACCGCGGCATCATCGACGAGATTCCGGGGGCCTACAAGGACGTCGACCAGGTGATGGCACACCAGACCGATCTGGTCGAAGTGGTCCACACCCTCAAACAAGTGCTCTGCGTCAAAGGCTGAGCACCACAACCGAAACCTGAAAGGAGAAAAACCATGACATACGAACGGGATATTGCACACGCCCCCCGCCAGAGCACGGTGGGCCGGCCCACCCGACATCCAGATCAATCAGCGGTATGGGCACACCGGCAACGGTATGCCCCATTGGAACGACACCATGGACATCCAGGAATTTGACGACCTGCGACGCGCACTGCCAAGCGGTCGAACGCTCTACACCTACTACAAGGATCGATACAGCCTTCAGCTGCTGCGCTATGCGGTCCGGACACCCACGCCGTTCTCGCGCCTTCGTCAGCATCCGGTGGCACGCTTGCTGGAGAAACCGCGCGTCAAGCAGATGATCGCGCGATGCGGTCAGCGCCTGACGCCGGCCGACATCGAAAACCATGACGGCGATCCGCAGGCCCAGGTCTATCACCTCAGCGTCGGCTGCTGGGACGCAGCACCCAGAGAGCAAGAGCAGATGAGCCGCCGCGGCGTGAATCTGGTCCTGCAGCTCAACTTCTCTCAGGAGCACTGCCGCACGGCGCGGCACTTGCTCGGCATCGACGGCGATACCGACCCGTTCAACGGCCGAGCACACCCGGTGCTCAAGGACGCACGTCCGGACCGTCGTTACACGCTGGCCTGGTCGCGCGTGGATATCGACCTGGGCGCCCGAGAAGCGCTGATCGAAGAGATCCAGTCTGACTGGGTGCGCGATGTGCAGTGGATCCGGACTTGGGCGGAACGGCGCGGCGGCCTGCCTAAATGCGTACAGAAAAGACGCGGCATCAATGCGTCGGCGGACAATATCGTGAAATACGACGAGATCGCCCTCGCCCCCCACCGCAGCCAGTGGGCAGAAGCAATGCTCTCGGCCACGCTCTTCTTTCTTCGGGAAGAACTCGGCGTCGAGCGCATCTGGATGCATACGCCAACGAGCAGCGAGCATTTCAAGCGCATGCACAACCGATCGCAACCGCCCCGCTCGCTCTACACGGACTTGCCGCGCCGATTCTGTTTCGAACCCACAAGCAGCCTGCCCGGATTTGTCGCAGAAGACCGAAAGCTTCAGCGTGTTATCCGACGACGCCCGGCTGCAGCACTGCAAACCCTGAACTTCTAGGAGGACCCTCATGGCCAAGAAGAAACACCGGGCCGAGACGGTCCGGTTCGACAACCCGCTCCGGCCACGCAACCCGTTTGCGCTCTCGCCACTCATGCATCGAGGCGGGGCACACGAAAAGAGTCAGGGCGCTAAACGCCGGGCGGCTCGCGTGGCACTGAAACGGGGGGACTTCGAAAACGACTAGAATCCCACCATGCACTTACCGAAATGGCATTATCTGCTGGCTGCTTTCGTCCTCTGCCCGCCGGCACAGGCGGGTGAAAGCACCTGCTATGGCACGCCTTCGAACGGACGGCTCGAAGGCGGTGTCAGCCTGCCGAACGCCGGCGCCAACTTCCACACGTACGGCCGCGTGCCCAGTGCCTTGGGGCGAACCTATGTGCACGCCAAGGTCCGGGACACGCTCACAAGCGCCTATAAACGCCTCGAAGCGCTGACGCCAGGCGTCCCCTATGTGTTTGCGGAAAGCGGCTGGGCAACGGGCGGCTCGTTCAAGCCCCACAAGACACATCAGAATGGCCTCTCGGTCGATCTGATGGTGCCCGTGCGTCGACATGACGGCACGCCCGTTCCGATGCCCACCCATGCGTTCAACCGTTACGGCTACGACATCGAGTTCGACGCCACAGGCAGGAGCGACGACCTCGTCATTGATTTCGATGCGCTTGGCGCCTTGATGCTGGCACTGGCCGACGCCGCGCGTACTAACGGTATCGGGGTGCAACGCGTGATCTTTGCACCCGATTTACAACCCGCGCTGTATGCCTCCGAGCACGGCAAAGAGGTCAGGCGCCGGGTGACAATCCCGACGAAGCGCTCATGGGTACGGCACGACGAACACATCCATGTCGATTTCAGCGTGCCCTGCCAACCCTTGAACAAGTACCCCAAATAAAAAACCCCGCCATCACTGGCGGGGTTTTTCGTTGGCGGTCGAGGTCGATCAGACTTCGACGGTGTCAGCCACTTGCTTGAACTCTTCGATCTGGTCGAAGTTCATGTAGCGGTAAACTTCGCCGGCCTTGGCGCCCAGCGCCTCGACCTGGGCCATGTACTCGGCGGTGGTCGGGATCTTGCCCATCAGCGCGCACACCGCAGCCAGTTCGGCGGAACCCAGATACACCTGGGTGTCGATACCGAGACGGTTCGGGAAGTTACGCGTGGAGGTGGACATGGCCGTCGAGCCCTTGCGGATCTGCGCCTGGTTACCCATGCACAGGGAGCAGCCCGGCATTTCCATACGGGCACCGGACTTGCCGAGCACCGAGTAGTAGCCTTCCTCGTTGAGGATCATGGCGTCCATCTTGGTCGGCGGCGCGATCCACAGGCGCGTCGGGATGTCCGACTTGCCTTCCAGGACCTTGCCGGCAGCACGGAAGTGACCGATGTTGGTCATGCACGAACCGATGAACACTTCATCGATGTTGGCACCGGCCACGTCGGACAGGGTCTTCACATCGTCCGGATCGTTCGGGCAGGCCACGATCGGCTCCTTGATGTCGGCCAGATCGATCTCGATGACGGCAGCGTATTCGGCATCGTCGTCGCCCTTGAGCAGTTCGCCATTGGCGATCCAGTCTTCCATGGACTTGATACGGCGACCCAGGGTGCGCTTGTCTTCGTAACCGTTGGCGATCATCCACTTCATGAGCGTGATGTTCGAGTTCATGTACTCGACGATCGGCTCTTTGTTCAGATGCACGGTACAACCGGCTGCAGAACGCTCGGCAGATGCATCGGACAGTTCGAATGCCTGCTCGACCTTCAGATCCGGCAGACCTTCGATCTCGAGGATGCGACCAGAGAAGATGTTCTTCTTGCCCTTCTTCTCGACCGTCAGCAGACCTTGTTTGATGGCGTACAGCGGGATGGCATTGACCAGATCACGCAGGGTGACGCCCGGCTGCATCTTGCCTTTGAAGCGCACCAGCACCGACTCGGGCATGTCCAGCGGCATCACACCGGTAGCGGCCGCGAAGGCCACCAGACCTGAACCGGCCGGGAAGGAAATGCCGATCGGGAAACGGGTGTGGGAGTCACCACCGGTACCGACGGTATCGGGCAGCAGCAGACGGTTGAGCCAGGAGTGAATCACGCCGTCACCCGGGCGCAGGGCAACACCGCCACGGTTGGAGATGAAGGACGGCAGTTCGCGGTGCATGCGCACGTCGACCAGCTTCGGATAGGCAGCGGTGTGGCAGAAGGACTGCATCACCAGGTCGGCGGAGAAGCCCAGGCAAGCCAGATCCTTCAGCTCGTCACGGGTCATCGGGCCGGTGGTGTCCTGGGAACCGACGGTGGTCATCTTCGGCTCGCAGTAGGTGCCCGGGCGGATGCCCTGGCCTTCCGGCATGCCGCAGGCGCGACCGACCATTTTCTGTGCCAGAGAGAAGCCCTTGCCGGAATCGGCCGGGTTCTGCGGCAGGCGGAACAGGGTGGAGACCGGCAGGCCCAGCGCTTCGCGCGCCTTGGCGGTCAGGCCACGACCGATGATCAGGGGAATACGGCCACCAGCACGCACTTCGTCCAGAATCACCGGGGTCTTGAGCGGGGCTTCAGCGATCTGCTCGCCGTTCTTGAAGGCGGTCACGACAGCGGTGTCGGTGTTCACCTTGAGTTCGACTTCATCACCCATTTCCATCGACGACACGTCGATTTCGATCGGCAGCGCGCCGGCGTCTTCCATGGTGTTGAAGAAAATCGGCGCAATCTTGGAGCCCAGGCACACGCCACCGAAGCGCTTGTTCGGGACGTAGGGGATGTCTTCGCCAGTGAACCACAGCACCGAGTTGGTGGCGGACTTGCGCGAGGAACCGGTACCGACCACGTCACCGACGTAGGCCACCAGGTTGCCCTTGGCGCGCATGTCTTCCAGGAACTTGACGGGGCCACGGACGCCCGGCTCTTCCGGCGTGATGCCCGGACGCGGGTTCTTGAGCATGGCCAGCGCATGCAGCGGGATATCCGGACGGGACCAAGCATCGGGTGCCGGGGACAGGTCGTCGGTGTTGGTTTCGCCGGTCACCTTGAAGATGGAGATCTTCATGGAAGCAGGCACTTCCGGACGGCTGGTGAACCACTCGGCGTCGGCCCACGACTGCATCACGGCCTTGGCATTGGCGCTGCCCTTCTCGGCCAGTTCCTTGACGTCATGGAAGTAATCGAACATCAGCAGGGTCTTTTTCAGGCCCTCGGCTGCGATACCGCCCACTTCAGCGTCGTCGATCAGGTCGATCATCGGCTTGATGTTGAAACCGCCCAGCATGGTGCCGAGCAGTTCGGTGGCCTTGGCGCGGGACACCAGACCACAGGACTCTTCACCCTTGGCAACCTTGGCGAGGAACTCAGCCTTCACCTTGGCCGCATCGTCCACGCCAGCCGGCACACGGTACGTGAGCAGTTCAACCAGGAAGTCTTCCTCGCCCGCCGGGGGGTTCTTGAGAAGTTCGACCAGATCGAGAGTCTGCTGCTTATCCAGCGGCAGCGCGGGGATACCAAGCGCTTCGCGCTCGGCGGCATGCTTACGATAGGCTTCTAGCATGGAGTCCTTCCTTAACGGTTCAAGTACCAAATCACGTGCAAATCAGGGCCTGATGGGCCGATCACGCCAAACGACCAGGGGCTCGCACATCAAGCGAGCACCAAGTCTTATATATGATACATGTTATTGTGAAAGAGATGTGCAATCGCACAATCCGGTTCCCTCACATTCCCCGGTCGGGATCACCTCACTGGCACGCGGCTTCGAAGCTGGACACACTGACGGGCTTGACCAGCAGGTCGTCGAAACCGGCTTCGAGCAGTCGCGCCCTTTCGCCGGGAAATGCATGAGCAGTATAGGCCAAGATTCGCGGACGTGGATTGGGTGACGTGGCCAGATAGGCGGCCAGCAATTCGTCGCCGGACATGCCCGGCATACTGATGTCGAGCAGCAGAACATCGAATTGCTGCGCCGCAAGAATTTTCTGGCCATCCAGGCCATTGTCTGCCTCGACGACCTCGAAGCCCATGCGATTGGCCATCATGCTCGCGATCTTGCGATTGACCGGATTGTCATCACAGATGAGCATGCGACGCGGCTGATGCTCGTTCGTTTTCGGGTCGTTTTCCATCATGGGCTACTGTGACGTGAGTGGAATCGTGAGCGTGAATGTCGAGCCTTCGCCCGGCACGGACCGGACGGTGATATCTCCGCCGAGCATCTGGGCGAATTCGCGTGCCAGCGCGAGGCCAAGGCCGGTGCCACCTTGCGCACGGGTCAGGAACTGGTCCACCTGACGGAACTTCTCGAAAATCGCGTCGAGGTCATCCTCTGCGATACCGCATCCAGAGTCGTGTACATCGATGACAAGATGGTCCCCTTTCCGAAGGGCACACATGGCGACCTCGCCCTCGTCTGAAAACTTGATGGCGTTGTTGAGCAGATTATTGATGATCTGGCGCAAACGCTGCTCATCAATTTCAATCGAGCCGGGCAGCGCGTCGTCCAGCTCAAGACGCATTTTCAGCCCCTTGGCCTGCCCGTGCGCCCGATGGCTTTCGAAGCTGCGTTCGAGAAAAGGCTTCAATTCCAGTGTCTCCCGGCGCAATTCCATGCGGCCGGCCTCGATCTTGGCAAGATCGAGCAGATCATTCACCACACTCAGCAGATGCGCCCCGGAATTCTTGATGGTGGTGGCACAGTCACGCTTGACGGGATCATTCAGTTCGAGTTCCAGCAGTTCGGCAAAGCCCATGATGCCGTTGAGCGGCGTGCGCAACTCGTGCGAGATGCTGGCAATGAAGTCCGACTTGAGCTGATTGGCCTCCTCGGCCCGTCGCCTCGCGTCCTCGGATCGCGCAAAAGACTCCTGAACCGCGTCAGCCATGTGATTGAGCGAGACCGATAGCTGGCCCATTTCGTCACGCGATTTCACCTTGAGCCGATACCCGAGATCACCGGCCGTAAATTGCCCGATACCCGAATTGATGTCGGTAATCCGACGCGTCATGAAGCGCGCCATCCAGATGGCCACGGCAATCACCACGATGACCATCACGAGCGTCGACATCCCCAGCTCCGAGGCCGTGCGGTGAAGGTTTTTCTGAATGGAATCGAGAATGAACCCACGCTGGCGTTCGAAGAGCACTCGTTTGTCTTCCACCATCCGCCCGATACGGTCGGCCGACTCGGTAGCCGCGCTGTGAAACTCGTCGACGTTGGCGCCGATGGTCACGAAGCCGAAACCCGTGCCCGACGCTCCGTATTGCCCGGTGTAGTAAGGAATGGCAGCCGCCGTCGTGAGTTTCCACAGACCGCTGAAAAAGATCAGGAAAGAGCCCGAGCCTCCGTTTTCGGTCAGCTGGACCCAGCCGGCGCACTGGGGCGAGAAGTTTAGATAACGGCAATCGAGCGCCACCGTACCCGCCTTGATCATGTCGACCGACGGCTTCTTCGATAAGGACTGCTCGTCAAACGGCAGCATGTGAGTCAGAAAGGTCTCGATGTCCTCCCCGGAAGCCTGCCACTGCGCGTAGGTGTCCTTGTCCAGCCACGGCGCGACCCGCTTTCCGGTTGCCGGATCGAATCCGGGGATGAAGTAATCCCGCGGATGGGAAATCGCGCGGGCTTCATGGTCCCACATGAAGGCGTAGTTGCCGTCGGCTGCGTTGTTGATCGATGTGTAGCGCCGGTCGGTCGGCACGATTCGATCCGTGAACTGCCGGATATGATCATGATCGAGGGCCAGAGTGACGTATCCCACGATCTCACCGCCGCGCTCCACGGGCGTTGCCCAGCGGACGATGCCCTTGAAACGCTGCCCTACCGGATTTTCCATCCCGGCATACGCCGACGCTTCGGGTTCGTAGGCGATGCCGGCCTTCTTCGCACTCGCCGGCGTGTAGGGGCCGATCACCCGGCTCCCGACGTAGGCACCAATGACATCGGACACATAGATGTCGCCGGGTTTGAGTTTGCTCAACGCCGGCCAGTATTTCTCCGCTTTGACAAAGGTGTTTTCCTGCCGGGTGATGTCATTCAGCGTGCCTCGGCGGCCGTCACCATTGATCTTGATACGCTCGCGTCCGTCAAGGTCGACAAAGGTCATTTCGACAAACAACGGCGCATCGCTCTGAACATCGACTGGGCGTGGCGGGCGCGCATTGAACGAGCGATTGTTGTCGCCCAGTGCCAGTGAAGGGTCGGCTGCGAGGTGCTCAACCACGAGCGGTTTCACGGGCTCCCAGCCGCTCTCATCAGCCTTCAGACGCCACTGCCCGTGATCGATCAAGGTGCGCGTTCGATGCTGCAGGAAGCGGCTGTAGACCGCCTCATCGGGGGCCAGATCGGCGGCGGCGAGGACATCCTTGTCCCGATCGTACAGAAACGCGGCAACCGCAGCGGCGGTATCGGTGGTGAGACGCTCGATCGATTGACGTGCCCGTTCGTCCAGGGCGCGTATGGCATCCGATGAGGCTTCGGCACCGATTTCCTTGACCACCGCGAGGCTCCGGTCGGCCAGGGCGCTTGCCCCTTCGGTCACTGTATCCCCGAGACGCTGGGCGGCGGCCCAGGCAATGAGTGCCAGCAGAATCAGGGGAACGACCTTCATGACCACAAAGATCGCTATCAGCTTCGACTTGATGCTCCTGAGCGAAAACAAGCCACCCTCCCATCCATGACTTGGGAACCTCTCGGCTGCGATGTCGACCAATTCAGGGAGACAACAACTTTGAGGGACCGATTGTGAAAGACTTTTACGACATCGAGCGCACGTTCTTGACCCCTGGCGGCCATGAAGGCCGGTTCATGAGCCTTCCAGCCCTTGCCGAGCGTTTCCCTCAGATCAAGCGCCTGCCCGTGTCCATCCGCATCCTGCTTGAGGCTGTTGCCCGAAACGCGGATGACACGCGCATCACCGGCACCCATATCGAGCAATTGGCCAACTGGCAGGCGCAAGGCGAGCGCAGCGAAGAGGTGCCTTTCATGGTGGCTCGTGTCGTGCTGCAGGACTTCACTGGCGTGCCTCTGTTGTGCGACCTGGCGGCCATGCGCACGGTGGCCGACGACACCGGCCGCTCGCCCGCCGCCATCGAGCCGCTGGTGCCGGTGGACCTGGTGGTCGACCACTCGGTACAGGTGGACTTCTTCGGCACCGTCGACGCCCTTCACAAGAACATGGAAATGGAGTTCCAGCGCAACCGCGAGCGCTATCAGTTCATGAAGTGGGGCATGCAGGCCTTTGATGGATTCCGTGTGGTCCCGCCCGGTATCGGGATCGTCCACCAGGTGAACCTGGAGTATCTCTTCGAGGGCGTGCGCAATCGCCCGGGCGACGATCTGTACTACCCCGACACCCTGGTCGGTACGGACTCCCACACCACCATGATCAACGGTCTTGGCGTCGTGGGCTGGGGGGTTGGCGGCATTGAGGCGGAGGCCGCCATGTTGGGCCAGCCGGTCTATATCCTCACGCCCGACGTGATCGGCGTCGAACTCACTGGCACCCTGCCCGAAGGCACCACGGCGACCGACCTGGTGCTGACGGTTACCGAGATGCTGCGCAAGGAAAAAGTGGTCGGCTGTTTTGTCGAATTCTTCGGCGATGGCACCGCCAGCCTGTCGGTGACCGACCGGGCAACCATTGCCAACATGGCACCGGAGTATGGCGCCACGATGGGCTTTTTCCCGGTGGACGAAAAGACCGTCGACTACATGCAGAAGACCGGACGCGCCGACGACGCCTGTGAGCGCTTCGAGGCCTACTTCCGCGCGCAGGAGATGTTCGGCATCCCCCGCGCTGGCGACGTGGACTACACGCGGGTGGTTAAGCTCGATCTATCGACGATCGTTCCCTCGCTGGCCGGACCGAAGCGCCCGCAGGACCGCATCGAACTGCCCGCCATGCGCAAGACCTTCGAATCCCTGTTCGTTGCCCCCTCTTCCGACAACGGCTTTGCCATGAAGCAGGAAAAGCTCACCGAGCGCTACCCTACCCAAATGAAAGGGGTTGATCTTGGCCATGGCGATATTCTCATCGCCGCGATCACCTCGTGCACCAACACCTCGAACCCGGCCGTGATGATCGCTGCCGGGCTGCTTGCCAGAAAGGCGGTGGAGAAAGGCCTGCGGGTCAAGCCTCATATCAAGACATCGCTGGCCCCCGGATCTCGGGTGGTGACGGATTATCTGACCAAGTCCGGGCTGATCGAGCCGCTGGGCGAACTGGGCTTCACGCTCGCGGGCTACGGGTGCACGACCTGTATCGGCAATTCCGGCGATCTTGCCCCCGAGCTCAACGAGGCCATCGTCGAACATGACGTGGTGGCCGCCGCCGTGCTCTCGGGCAACCGGAACTTCGAGGCCCGCATTCACCCCAATATCCGCGCCAACTACCTGGCGTCGCCACCGCTGGTGGTTGCCTACGCCCTGGCCGGCACGGCAAACATCGACCTGTCGAGCGAGGCGCTGGGTCAGGACGCCAGTGGCAAACCGGTCTATCTCAAGGACATCTGGCCCAGCTCGGAAGAAATCGACACCGTCATGCCTTATGCCCAGGACCCGGTCACCTTCAGCAAGCTTTACACCGACTTCTCGGGCGAAGTGGAATTGTGGAACGAAATCCCGGCCCCGACGGGCGACGTCTACGACTGGCCCGAATCCACCTACATCGCCAAGCCGCCCTTCTTCGACGGATTCGGCATGACACCCCCGCCGGTCAGCGATGTGCATGGGGCCAAACCGCTGCTCCTGCTGGGGGACTCGGTCACTACCGACCACATTTCGCCGGCCGGACGCTTCAGCGAAACATCGCCGGCGGGCCAGTGGCTGATCGACGCCGGCGTCGAGAAGAAAGACTTCAACTCATATGGCTCCCGACGCGGTAACCATGAGGTGATGATGCGTGGCACCTTCGCCAACGTGCGCATCAAGAATCTGATGCTGCCGCCCGATGCCGACGGCAAACGGATCGAAGGGGGTTATACGCTCTTCGACGGGGAGCAGACGACCGTCTTCGACGCAGCAAGCCGATACATGGCAGGCAATGCGCCCACAGTGGTCTTTGCCGGCGAGGAATACGGCACCGGCTCATCTCGCGACTGGGCGGCCAAGGGCACCCTGCTGCTGGGGGTCAAGGCGGTGGTGGCCAACAGCTTCGAGCGCATCCACCGGTCCAACCTGGTGGGTATGGGCGTGCTGCCGGCTCAGTTCATGGACGGCACCAGTTGGGAGTCTCTGGCGATTGGCCCCAATGACAGCTTCGACATCGAGGGCATCGAAGCCGGACTTGCACCACGCCAGGAACTGACCTTGCGCATTCACCGCAGTTCGGGCGAAACGGAGGAAGTGCCCATTCGCTCGCGGCTCGATACCGACGTCGAGGTCGCCTACTACCAGCACGGTGGCATCCTGCCCTACGTCCTGCGCGACATCATGAACTGACCCTGTCGGCAAGCAAGAGCGTCGAGGGTGGCCTGCAGGGCCACCCTTTTTTCTTTTCGTGCCACTGGCGATGTCGGGCGTCATACCGTCTTGTCATCGCCGCACGGAGCGGCATATCCTTCGCCAGACAACCATCCACCAGGATCGGGGCCATCCGACCGTTGAGGCATTCATGATCAATCGATGCGCAAGACTCATCGCAAGCCTGAGCGCAATGCTGTTTCTTGCCGGCTGTGCTGTCAGGAACATCGACGAGAGCGCCACGCTCTCACCCGAGGCCAAAGACGGCATCATGGTCGTCTCGGTATCCCACGATGACGAAGGCGGCCGCGGCCTCTACGCATCGTTTTCGCTGGACGACGACGGGCAGCTCGTCTCCTTGAAAGAAGTGGTACCCGGCATTGCCGGCGGCAGCGAGTTCGAAGAGGTCTACGGGGAACTCTACGCCGTGCGACTTGCCGCCGGCACTCACAAGATCACCCGTTGGAGCCTGCACAGCCGACAAGGCATACACGTGAGCCCCGCGCAGGCGCCTGACCCCCTGCTCTTCACCATTCGTCCGGGAAGGGTCACCTATATCGGCAACCTTCACATGCTCGTCGGCATGGGCGAAAACATTTTCGGCATGGACGTCCTCGGCACCGGTCACGCGATCGTCAAAGACATGCATCAACGCGATTTGGCGGTTTTCGACGCCAACTACCCGAATCTGGCCGGCAAAGCGGACATCGAGCTCTTGCCACTGGGCCCCTGGCCTTCCTTCCACGGAAGCATGAATCGGCGCACCGATCCGCCTCCGCCGGTCTACATCCCACCCAGTATCCGGTAAGGGAACTGCGGCCCAACGGGCGGCAGCTTCAGTCTGGCATAGCCACATGCCATGACGGACGTGGCCGCCGGGCTGACTGCGGAGGACCCCTGTTTTCCCTCTGAATGACCGCGACACAAGTTAGCGCTCTGCTCGACCATGGAGTCTTGAACGTTGCCTGCCGCATTGCCCGCACTCGGACTCGATGTTCAACAGCATCTCGCCCGGCGCGCTTGGAGCGAACGACGGTACTCGGCGACAATGGCGCGCTCGACCGCTCCCGAATGCCCCATGAAAAAGAAACCCGTGCCCTGTCCGTGCGGCCGCCCGGCCCGCCTCGATCTGTGCTGCGGCCCGATCATCGAGGGCCGGCAGGCAGCCCCGACGCCCGAGGCGCTCATGCGATCCCGCTATACCGCGTTCGCCACCGGCGCCCGCGACTACCTGCTGGAGAGCTGGCACGCCTCGACACGGCCTGACGCGCTGGACCTGGATGACAATCCACGCTGGATCGGCCTGACGGTTGTCTGCGCCGAAGAGACTGCCGACGAGCGCGCCACGGTCGAGTTCATTGCCCGGTACCGGATCGGCGGCAAAGCACACGTGTTGCATGAGGTCAGCCGCTTCCTGCGTGAAGACGGACGCTGGTTCTATCTGGACGGCGATATCCTGTCCGACTGACAGCCCGGCAAGGGCCTCCTATAATCGGGTTCCATTCTGACGACAGGATCGTCCACGCATGAATCTCGAAAAAGTCATCTTCGGCTTCTTCATCGTTCTGGCCGCCACGCTCAACTTCGGCTTTTTCGTGGGCGATCTGGACAATCCGGCCCATCACGACATCTATGAGCTGTTCGCCGCCATTGTGGTGAGCTTCATCGCCACCGTGCTCAAGTTTGGCGATCGCACCCAGATCGGCGCTGTCCACCTGGCCACCTCGCTGGTGGCCGACCTGCAGCTGATCGCGGCGGCCATGGTCTGGGGGTATGGCGTACACGTGGCCGGGGTGGGCATGTCGCCTGACATCACGGCCAAGGTGGTTTCCCTGTCCGGCGGCGCCATGCTCGCCAACATCATCTCGATCGTCATCCTGATCACCGAAACCATCATGCAGCGTCGATGAAGGGCGAAACGCACCTCAGCACGCTTTTTCTCGCCATGCGGCGCCTGCGGGCGCCGCTGATCACGCTCATTTCGATCTACGCCGTCTCGGTGCTGGGTCTGACCCTGGTGCCGGGCAACGATGGCGACGGCATGAGTTTCTTTCATGCCTTCTATTTCATCAGCTACACCGCCACCACCATCGGCTTCGGGGAGATCCCGGAGACCTTCACCGACGAACAGCGTCTGTGGGTGCTCATCTGCATCTACATGGCCGTGATCGGCTGGGCCTATACCCTCGGTTCGCTGTTCGCCCTGCTACAGGACAAAACCTTTCAGGACGCAGTCTTTACCGAACGCTTTACCCGTGTCGTCTCGCGCATGACCGAACCCTTCTACCTCATTGCCGGCTACGGAGAGACGGGCCGTCTGGTGGTCAGAGCCCTCGATCGCATGGGTGTGCGCGCCGTTGTGCTCGAAACCGACGCACGCCGGGTCGGGGAAGTGGACCTGCACAACCACTACGCCGATATTCCCGTGCTCGGTGCCGATGCCAGCAATCCGTCGCATCTGCGCATGGCCGGACTCGGCAAGCCCAATTGCCGCGGCGTACTGGCACTGACCAACGATGATCACGCCAATCTGGCGATCGCCATCTCGGCCCGCCTGCTGGCCCCGAAGACCCCCGCGCTGTGTCGGGCCGAGTCCATCGAGGTGGGCGCCAACATGGCTTCGTTCGGCACGCGCCACATCATCAATCCGTACGAGAAATTTGCCGAATATCTGGCCCAGGCGCTTCATGCGCCCAACTCCTACCACCTGCTCACCTGGCTGACGGGCCAACCCGGGGCAACCGTCACCCGACATCGCGATCCACCGATCGGCAAGTGGGTGCTGTGCGGCTACGGGGATTTCGGGCGGATACTGGTGGAGGCTTTCGATCAGGAAGATGTTCCGGTCACCATCATCGATCGCGAGCCGGGCGAACAGGACGGTCATCGCCACGTTCGGGGCGACGGCACGGGTGCCGCCGTGCTCGAACGCGCAAACATCCAGCACGCAGTGGGGATAGTCGCCAGCACGGGTGACGACATGGACAATCTTTCCATCGTCATGACCGCGCGCGAACTCAATCCGGACCTGTTCGTGATCCTGCGCATGAATCACTACACCAATCATGAACTGTTCGAGGCATTCGAGGCCGATGTGACTGTGGTGCCGAGCCAGATCATTGCCAACGAATGTCTGGCCGTGGTCACGACTCCACTGCTCGAACCCTTCCTGAAAGAGATTCACGACCGCGACGACGAATGGTCACAGAAACTGCTTGAGCGACTGACCGGGCGTTTCGGTTGGGACGCCCCCCACGTCTGGAGCGTCAGGCTCAATCTCCGGGAAGCGCCGGCGCTCTACAAACGCCTGATGAACGATCAGGAAGAGATCACGATTGGACAACTGCTGCGCAGTCCGCACAATCGAAACGCGCCCCTTGATGCCGAAGCGGTCTATCTGCAACGCGATGACGACGACCATCTGATCGACCCGTCACCAAGCACCCGGCTGCGGCCCGGCGACGAACTGCTGATGGTGGGCATGCGCCCTTCACGACACGCTTTTTCGCTCACGCTCGACAACGAGCACTCGCTCACCTACGTGCTCACGGGCAACGAGTTACCGGGGGGGTTGATCTGGGAGTGGTTCGCCAGACGCAGTCGGCAGAACGGACACTGAATCGCTGTCAGTCATGGAGCCCACCGCCGTGAGGATGGCTCTGGGCGTGACCGGTTTGACGAGAAGATCGTCAAAGCCGAGCGACAGCAGGTGGGTACGATCCTCTTCGGTCACAAAGGCGGTGTACGCCACCAGCTTGAGTTGATCGGGCGAGTACTGGCGACGCAAGCTGTGGCAGACATCGATTCCGCTCATCTCGGGCATGTTCAGGTCGAGCAGCACCACGCTGAAATCGCCGTGCGCAATGGCATCGAGCGCAGCGGCTCCGGAATCGACGCTCGTCACGGGGATGCCCGCGCGACGTAACACCACTTCCGGTAAACGCCGGTTGGCGGCGACATCATCGACAATGAGAACATGCATCCTTTCGGCCCCTTGCAATCGGCAATTCGGTCAGTGGATTTTTTAACGGCTCGCACGGGCTCGCCTGAAGTGTGCCCACCGAGATTTATTGATATGTCTTTCGATGCCTGACATTCTGATCCCCACCGAACATCAAATCGATGAATTTGTCCACGCTGCCCTGGCCAGGGGCGTGCTGCTGCCCATTGCGACCGAATCACGCATCGTCGAACACGAGGGTTTGCCGTTTCTCGTCAAGTGGGTATCGACACAAGCGCTGAAACCCCGTGTGGCCAAGCCTGGCCGGCAGTCGGCCCACAATCCGTTCGCACAGCCGGAGCCGGCCCTCACCCTTGGCGACATCGCCCCGAGGCATCGCCTGCTGTTGAACAAGTTTCCGGTCATGAGCCGGCATCTGCTGATCGTGACCCGTGATTTCGAACCGCAGGAAGATGCCCTCTGCGCCGACGATTTTGCAGCCATCGCGCCGCTGATCGAGCGCAATGCCGGCCTTGGCTTCTACAACGGCGGCGCACTCGCAGGCGCCAGTCAGGCCCACAAGCATCTTCAATGGATTCCCCAGTGTCCGCCGCTCGCCCAGTGCCTGCCCGAGGCCTTGAGCGCGCCGCTGACGCCCTTGGATTTCCGCCATGCCTTCATGCCGCTCGACCCGGGTCTGTGGACAAGCGGCAATGCCGGTCCTCACCTGCTCGAGGTCTACCGGTCGCTGCTCGAGCGCGCCGGTCTGCCCGCTGGCGATCACCACCCCGCACCCTACAACCTGCTGCTGACGCGCGGCTGGATGTGGCTCATTCCCCGCCGCGCCGAACACTGGCGTGAGATGTCCATCAATGCACTGGGATTCGCCGGCTCACTGTTCGTGAAGCGCCAAGAGGCACTCGATGAGCTCGTCTCCGCCGGCCCGATGAACGCCCTGCGCGCCGTCGCCTGCCGTCGCTGACTCCGCTAGGCAGCGGAGGGCATCGGCGCCCACTCCAGTGGGCTCAAACCGGCCTTCAGGCGTAACTCGTTGCAGCGGGGGTTGGGCTCGCCGTTTTCAAGGTAGACCTCGAATTCGCGGCACGGGCTGGGCCGTTGCTCGTAGATACGGCAGGCGACCGACTCGCCGACCTGCCCTTCCAGAGCATGACATCGACGCGGCGCCTGCCCCGTCCCCTTCATGCACCGATAGAAGTCATTCACTTTTTCAGTCAGATGGGCCGGCACGTAGCCCCCGGGCGCGTCATCGCCCTCAGCCCAATAGAAAGACACACGGAAATGCGTGCAGCAAAGGCCGCACCCAAGACACGGATTCGGGTCTGTCATGTCCAACACACGCTTTGATCACGCCGGTCACGACCACCATGGTCGTGACCACCGACTCGATGACGCAGTGCGTCTGCTGGACAACGCCGCCCGGAACGAACGACGCGTTGACGAATTGTAGGCTCAGCCCATCGAATACGGCGCGCGGATTATATCGATTTCCTTACGCAAATCAATAGGTTTCGAGCGATTTACTGCTCTTTTCGGCGCACCGCGAAACTGCGTCTGGCGTCTTCCTGGAAGGCGTACTCGATACGCCCCTGACGCACCACGCCAAGCACCAGCATGTTCTCCGTCAGGGCATCATGATCGTCGGCACTGAACGGGTGGATGTAGGTGGACACCACGCCCTCGACGCCGCGATCAATCCGCTCGAGCGCGTTACGGATGGCATCCCCGTCGGTTGAGCCTGCCGAGGACATGGCATTGAACAGCACGCGCATGGCGTCATAGCCCTGAGCCGCCGACATGGCCGACTCCATGGCGTCATTGCCGTAACGGTGGCGAAACTCGCTGATGAATGAGCGATGCCGCGGGCTCTCGGAGCCCGGAATGAAGCTTTGCGCTGCCATCACGCCAGTGCCCGCTTCCCCCGCCTCATCGAGGAAGTTACGCATGGAGATGGTCCAGCTCGCAAAGGTGGGCACCTGCCAGCCCATGTCCCGGCGATTGCGCGCAATGGCCGCCAGTTCCGGACCGATCCCGTACATCACCAACACCTGGGCGTCGGCGCCGCGCGCGGCCTCCAGCTGACTACGCATGTCCCGATCACCGATCGAAAACCGCTTGATGAGCACCGGCTCGGTCTTGAGGGATTTCAGTGCAGCCACCAGATCATTCATTTCCGCCTCGCCGTAACCGGTGTCGTCGGCAAGAATGGCAATGCGCTTCATACCCAGTCGTTCGACCAGGTGACGTGCCATGAAGCGATTGCTGACAGCCGTCGGGGCCGACATGCGGAAGATGAAATTCTTGGGCGCGGCTGGCGGCGCATAGCGTCTGGTCAGCTCTGCCCCGGTGGAGACGGCCACCAGCAAGGGCACCCCGGCCTGCTGATAGGCATCGATGCTGGCCAGACCGACACCGGTGTTGACGACCCCGACAGTCACCGCCACTTTTTCCTTTTCGATCAACTCCTTGGCGATTTCAGCCCCCTTCTTGGGGTTGGACTCATCATCGCGCAGAACCAGCTCGACCTTGCGCCCGAGCACCCCACCCACGTAGGTATTGATCTCGTCCACGGCCATCTCTATCCCCATGCGCATGCTGTTGCCCATGGGCGCACTCCCCCCGGAAAACGGGCCGGACACACCAATCTTGATCGTCTGCTCCGCCAGTACCGGCACAGCCGCCGCGCTCACCGCCAGTGCCAGCAAGCAACGTCGTACAACGCGAAAGACCCGCTTCGATTCAATGCTCATCGAATTCACTTCCCCCATGCTTCCTCCGGAACACCCCCACCTGTCGGGCGTCCGATTCAGTGTTGTTTTTCCCGAGACGGTCGCCCGGCGCGCAATCCAGAGATTCTATCGGCCATGACATCGGGAAATTGATCAGAGAATACCCCACGCCGTGAGGAAAACCACAGGCCACCACGCGTGACACCCACCTGCTAAACGGAGCGCTCGTCACCCAGGGGCTTCAGCCCGTGACGCGCACGCGCACGGGTACATGCATCGTCACCCAGCCCCAGCGGAGCGTAGGGCGCAAAGTCGTGGCAAGGCGAGGGGCGGCTGTCATAGATGCTGCAGTAAGCGAATCGACCGACCTCACCGCGCAGCGCGATACACCGAGGCGGCGCAGCGTCGGTATCGCGCATGCGGACCAGAGTCCGGGTGACCATGACCGTCATGTCCTTCGGCACGCCCCGACCCTGAGCGTCTTCAAGCTCGCTGACATGGAAGTCCACACGAAAAGCGGCGCAACAGGCGCCGCAGGTCGTGCATGGATCAGGCTTGGGTTCAGTCGTCGGCGCCACAGCAGTGCTTGAACTTCTTGCCGCTACCGCACGGACACGCTTCGTTCCGCCCGGCCGCGGCCGGATCGGACACCCCCACGGGCTGACTTGCTGCCGGCACAGCCGCCAGCTCGCAGGCGACACGCAGGTGGTACATGGCACGCACGGCGGCCCCGGTGTCTTCGAGCCACTGAAGACGCTCGTCATCGGTCGCCTCTTCCATGTCTTCGGCCATCCACGGCCCCATGGCCTTGTCGATCAGACCATCCCAGGTGTCAGCATCATGGTCGTCGAGCGCGTCACGCCAGTCCTCGTCCCACAGTTCGAGGCCGAGCTCGAAACCGGTCATCCACTCATCACCCAGGCGGACGTCTTCTTCGTTGTCCTCCGCCGCATAGCAGAACGGCTCCCAGCCATCCTCGTCACCCATGGTGAACGCCACTTCATCGTGATAGGCCAGAACGAGCAACACCAGGCGCTGAACACCCTTGCCTTCCGGCATGCTCTCAGTGTCGGACCAGACACGCGGGAGCCATGTGCCGGTCGGGAGCGGCTCGGGCGAAAGCACGACGGCAGCCAGATAACCATCGAGCATCTCAAGCCCCATGCAATCGTCAGGGACCACATCGGAGACCAGGAGTGATTCCAGCTCGTCCAGCTCAGCCTCGTTCAGGCCCACGTCTTCATCACTCATTTCAACCATCGTTGTCTCCCGGACGACGCGAGCGTCCATTCGCTCGCGCACGCAGCATGCACCTTTCGGCAATCCACGGCAAGCAATCAGATGCCGCGCAAATCAACGCTGGCGCGATACAGTGGCTGCCCCGAATCGCGATACTTGCGTTCGAACGGTGTCAGCGGTGACGGGGCGTCGAAGGTCTCCCAGCCAACCGGCTGATCGAGCAGGACACCCAGTGCCGCGCAAAACTCTTCAATGTAGACCTGCCAGTTCGTCCGGCACTCAAGCACGCCCCCCAGACGAGGAATGAATGGAAACACCGGGTGTGCCGGCCAGCGGCGCCCCACATGACCGATCTTGGGCCACGGGTTGGGATAGAGGATGTAATGGCGCGCCAGGCTCACCCCCTCGTCAGCGAGCAAGCGCCAGAAATCGACCAGATCCGCCCGCACGAGCAACATATTCTTCGGCAGCAGCGCTTCCGGGTACGGCTTGCGCCTGTTGAGGCGATCTTCCGACTGATCCACACCCCACACGAAATGGTCCGGAAAGGCACGCGCCAGCGCAATGGTGCTGTGCCCGACACCGCAGCCGGCATCGAGAATCAGCGGTGACGCACGATCCCAGGCCGCCATCGCACCTTCAAACGCCTGCAGGTTGTATTCCGTATATGGCTTTCTGAACGGGCTGTCACGGTGTCGCTCGACGCGTTCGACCAGCTTCTCGTGAACACCTTGCTGCGCACTCACAGGGATCTTGGAATTGGCGTAACTCATGTCATTCCGATGGGGCTCAGGCCGCTTGACGGTCGCACGTGATACCCAGCCCAAGCAGCGCAGCGTCAATGTCGGCAGCGGTACGGAGCGGACGCACATGGGCGAACAGCGTGGCCGCCTGTTCATAACGACGCGACATCATGTTGAGCCATTGCTTGAGACGTCCCGGTGCATGGCGAGCCTCCACCTTGGCCCGCACCCGGGACCAGAAATAGGCGATGGCCGATTCGATCCGGGCCCAGTCATCGGCGCGAGGATCGGCCGCATCCCGAACAATGCCGGCGCGAATGTCGCGTGCCAGAAACGGATCTGCGACCGCCCCACGGCCAATCATCACATCAGCCACGCCACTCTCGGCTCGACAACGCATCCAGTCTTCGACCGTCCACACCTCCCCGTTGGCGACGACAGGAATGTCGACCGAATCGGCGATACGCGCGACCCACTGCCAATGAGCCGGCGGCCGATAAGCTTCTGCCTTGGTCCGGGCATGCACCACGAGCCGCTCGACGCCGGCCGAGGCCAGTGCCTGGGCGCACTCGATGGCGCGCCCCTTGTCGGCCACACCGAGTCGCATCTTGGCCGTCAGCGGCGGCCCACCGACCGGCATGACCTGGCGAACGGCGGTCGCAATGCTGTGCAGCGTTTCAGGCTCGTCAAGCAGCACGGCACCGCCTCGATTGCGGTTGACCGTGGGCGCAGGACATCCGAAGTTCAGATCGATACCCGCGGGTGACAGGGGCAGCGCAGTGGCTGCACTCAGCGCCATTCGCTCGGGGTGAGAACCGAGCAGCTGTACCTGAACCGGGGTGCCCGATGGCGTCCGGCCGCCATTGCGCAATTCGGGGCTGATTCGCAGAAATGCGCGACGCGGCACGACAGCAGCGGAGACCCGGATGAACTCCGTCACTGCCTGGTCATAGGGCGTCAGCGAGGTGAGCACATCGCGCAGGACCTCGTCTGCGAGCCCCTCCATGGGCGCAAGCATCAACCGCACCGGCGCACCCGCAAAGCGTCACAGGTTAATATCCATCCATCCATTTTCGACACCGTTGGTATTAGCATGGCCGAGACGATCACCTTCTATCACAACCCGCGCTGCTCGAAGAGCCGCAACGCCCTTGCACTGCTCGAAGAAAAAGGCGTGACACCCGACGTCGTCCTTTACCTGGAAACACCGCCCGACCGAGTCACCCTCACCGACATCATCGCCAAGCTGGGCATCTCGCCGCACGATCTCATCCGTACCGGCGAAGACATCTACAAGGCCGAGTACAAGGGCAAAGAGTTCGATGACAGCGGGTGGATCGACGCCATGCTCGCGCACCCCAAACTGATCGAACGCCCGATCGCCGTTCGCGGTCATCGCGCAATCATTGGCCGGCCACCCGAGAACGTGCTGACGCTGCTTGACTGAGACTTTCCGGCTCACGCGGTCGCATTGTAGCCGTGCCCGGATCGCAGACAAAGTGGCAGACACCCGAAAACGCTTGATCCGTCAAGCGTTTTGGAGAATAATGCTCGTTTTTCCGAATCTAGGGTGGTCACAACCGCCGCCCGCGTAATACAGCGAGAATCAAATGAAAGCGGACATCCATCCCAACTACAACGAAGTGGAAATCACCTGCAGCTGCGGCAAGGTCTTTACCACCCGTTCTGCCATGGGCAAGCAGCAGATGCACATTGAAGTGTGCTCTGAGTGCCACCCGTTCTACACCGGTCAGCAGAAGATCGTCGACACCGCAGGTCGCGTCGAGCGCTTCCGCCAGAAGTACGGCAACGTGCAGCGCGGTTAATCACCGGCGCATTGCTGAAAAAGGCAGCTCCGGCTGCCTTTTTTGTTGCCAGGTCGAACCACCCGACCGCAGCTGTCGCCGCCTTGCAGTAAAATCGCCCCCGCACAGAAACGCCTCGAACGCATGAACCCCACCCGCCCTGATCCGTTTGCCCCGCCCGCGCCCCGACCGCCCCGGTCCGTGGTGATGTGGGCGATGGCGCTGATCTATCTGCTGGTTGGCGTGGTTGGCCACGACCCCTGGCGCGGTGACGACGCGCGATTCTTCGGCCCTGTGCTCGAAATGCTCAACGGTCAGCACTGGCTGATTCCGCACATCGTCGGCGAGCCCTTTCTCGAATATCCCCCGCTTTACTACTGGGTTGCGGCGCTCACTGCAAAGCTCACCGCGTGGATACTGCCCTGGCATGACGGCGCCCGCCTCGCCAGCGCGCTCATGGTTGGACTGACGTTATGGCTGTGCGCCGACGGCGCCAGAAGACTTCATGGTGACCCTGCCCGTCCCTCGGCATTTCTGCTGCTTCTGGGCACGCTCGGCCTGGTCGTTCATGCCCACGAAACCCAGCCTTTGCTCGCGGTCATGGCCACACAGGCGCTGACATTCTGGGGCGTGGCCTACACGACACGGCGCCCCCTGGCCGGCGCCGTTGCCGCCGGACTCGGTGTCGGTCTGGCGTTTCTGGCCAACGGTGTGCAAGCCGTCATCTTTGTCGCCCCGGCCCTTTTCTTTCTGCCCGGTGTCGTGGCCATGCTGGTTGGCGTTGGCGCAGCCATCGCCACGGCTGCGGCATGGCTCGTCCCCGCTTCGTCCGCACAGGGCGAACTGCTCACCTTGTGGTGGCAGGTCCACCTGCTCGGCCTGACCCCCAACCCCGGCAAACTCATGGACGCCGAAGGCGTCTTCGGCCTGCTGGGCTGGTTCATCTGGCCGCTCTGGCCCGTTGCCGGCTGGGCACTGTGGCGGGAACGCCATCGTCTGAACCGGCCAACCTGGCGAATGCTCATTGCCTGCACCCTGATCGCCTTGTTGAGCTATCTGCTCCTGGGCACTCTGCGGCCCGCCAATGCGCTCCCTTTGATCGTGCCGTTTGCGATGATCGCCTCTGCCGGCCTGATTACCTTGCGTCGAGGCGCGGCAAACTTCTTCAACTGGTTTTCGGGGATGAATTTCGCGGTCTTTGCGATCTTGCTGTGGATCGGCTGGACGGCGCTGACCCTGTCGTGGCCACCCGGCCTGAGCCGCCATGTGGCCAAAGTCGCCCCCAATTTCGTGGTCGGCGACACACTCATCCCTTCAATCATCGGTGTGGTGCTGTGCCTGCTCTGGCTTGGCCTCTTGATCAACTCCAGTCGCAGCCCGTACCGCGGCGCCAAGAACTGGGCTGCCGGCATGACCATGCTGTGGTGCCTGGCAGTCATGCTGTTGCAACCCTGGTTCGAGCATGGCAAGAGCTATCGTCCGGCCGCGGAGTCCCTGCAGGCCGTGCTGGCCGCAAATCCCGTTCGCTGCATTGAACGGCTCGACGTATCACCCAGCCTGCGCGTCTCGCTCGATTACTTTGCCGGCATCCGGACCCAGGCGTTCAAAGCCGCTGGATCCGGCTGTGACGCCGTGCTTGCGTACGGCCTGGAGCGGCCGCGAGTTCTTGACGCCGACTGGCATGCCAAATGGACCTACGCGCGTGGCGGCGGCAACAAACGTGAAGAAATCAGACTCTATCTGAACGAGCGCACGCCACGCTGAGTATCAACCCGCTTCCGGCATGCGCAGGAAATGCGTGCGGTAGTGGCGCAACTCTTCAATCGACTCGTGGATATCCGCGAGTGCCTCGTGCTTGCCCAGCTTTTTCACGCCCTTGGCGACCTCGGGGTGCCACCGGCGCGCCAACTCCTTGAGGGTGGAGACATCCAGATTGCGATAATGGAACCAGGCCTCGAGCTTGGGCATATAGCGCGCCATGAAGCGCCGATCCTGACAGATCGAGTTACCGCACATGGGCGAGGTGCGCTCGGGCACGTGCTGGGCAATGAACTCGAGCATCCGGGCTTCGACCGCAGCCTCATCAAGGCGTGACGCCCTGACGCGATCAATCAGGCCGGACTGTCCGTGCGTACGCGTATTCCACTCGTCCATGCCGTTGATGACGCTATCGGGCTGGTGCACCGCGAGCACAGGCGCTTCGGCGATGGTGTTGAGTTCGCCATCAGTGATCACGATGGCCAGTTCAATGATCCGGTCACTGTCCGGCTCCAGACCGGTCATCTCCATGTCCAGCCAGATCAGGTGGGTCGGGTTCGGTTGTGCCATAATTTTCGCCGCAGAACGAATAAACGCGCATTGTGTCACATAAGGTAGGTCGCGGCCGCCTCAAGCAGGCCGGTCGTTTGACAGTGCGATCCAACGGACAGACATGACCAACAGCAGCTTTTCCCTGATTTTCGTTTTCTTTCTCGCAGCCACAACGGCATTCAAGCTCTGGCTCGCAACCCGGCATGCTCGTCATGTGCACAAACACCGTGCTCACGTCCCTGCCGACTTCGCCGAAGCCATCAGCCTGAGCGCGCATCAGAAAGCCGCCGACTACACCGTGGCACGCAGCGTCATTTCGCGCGCCGACGTGATCATCAGTGCCCTCTGGGTGCTGATCCTTACACTGGGCGGCGTTCTCCAGTGGTTGCACGAGGCGTGGGCCGACGTTCTCCAGACGGGCGGCATCGCCCACGGCGTCGCCTTTCTCGCGTCCATTGGCGTCCTCGGCTGGCTGGTGGATCTGCCGCTGTCGATCTACCGTACCTTTTTCGTGGAAGCCCGCTTTGGCTTCAACAAGATGACACCGGCGCTGTTTGCCAGCGACGCTGCAAAAACAGCCGTCCTGGCAGCAGTCATTGGTCTGCCGGTGCTCGCTGCCGTTCTGTGGCTCATGAACGCCATGGGGACACTGTGGTGGCTGTGGGTGTGGGCTTTCTGGATGGGCTTCAACCTTCTGGTGCTGCTGATCTATCCGACCTTCATCGCGCCCATGTTCAACAAATTCAGCCCGCTCGAAGACGGCCCCATGCGCCAGCGCATCGAAGCCTTGCTGACGCGCTGCGGCTTTCGCAGCAGCGGCCTCTTCGTGATGGACGGCTCACGCCGTTCGGCACATGGCAACGCCTACTTCACGGGCTTCGGCAACAGCAAGCGCATCGTCTTCTTCGACACCCTGCTCGACAAGCTCGACCCACCGGAGATCGAGGCAGTTCTGGCGCACGAACTGGGCCACTTCCGTTGTCGCCATGTGGTCAAGCGCCTGGCACTCATGGCCGTCGTCACTCTGGCCATGCTGTGGATCCTGAACCAGCTCATGCAGGCCCCCTGGTTTTTTGCCGGGCTGGGCGCCAGCGCAACCACCACAGCCATGGCACTGGCACTGTTCATGACCGCCTTGCCAGTATTCACCTATGCCCTGTCGCCCCTCATGAGCGCGTGGTCCCGCAAGCATGAATTCGAGGCAGACGCGTACGCGGTGGCGCGCACCGACAAGGAAGATCTCGTCAATGCGCTGGTCAAGCTCTATCGGGACAACGCGGCGACGCTGACGCCAGACCCCCTGTACTCGAACTTCTACGATTCCCACCCGCCTGCGGCAATTCGCATTGAGCGATTGCGCGCGGCCTGAGCCGGAGGAAGTGACGATGAAAACCACCCTGCTGTTTGCCCTGCTTGCCGGGAGCAACCTCGCGTATGCCGAGGCTTTTCCGCATGCCGACCCGGCCGAGGGAAAAGCGTTGCATGCCGAAAAATGTATCGCGTGCCATGAGAAGGATTTCGGTGGTGAAGAAGGCAGCGCCATCTATCTGCGCCCGGATCGCAAGGTCAACACCGTCAGCGGGCTCAAGTCGCAGCTGACGGCCTGTACCACGATGCTCAGCCTTGACCTCTTCCCCGAGGACGAGGCCAACATTGGCGCCTACCTCAATAATAGCTACTACAAATTCGAGACCCCATGACCCTGTCCAGCGCCTGCGCATGAAGTCAGGCACCATCGTTGCGGCCTTCGGTCGCCATTTCGAGGTTATCGACGCTGATCAGCAACAATGGCGCTGCGTCACACGTGGGAAACGGACGAACTTTGCGTGCGGCGACCGGGTCGAGTTCCAGCCGACAAGCGATGGCGAAGGCGTCATCCAGAAGTCGGCACCGCGCATCAGCCTTCTGCACCGCTCTGACGCATTCAAAGAGAAGCTGCTCGCCGCGAATGTCACCCAGGTCTTCATTGTCGTCGCCACCGAGCCGAGTTTCAGTGACGAGCTGATCTCACGCTGCCTGTGCGCGGTCGAAGACCAGGGCCTCAAGGCCCGTATCGTGCTGAACAAGGTGGATCTCGCCGATCGGCTTCCCCAGGCGCGCGAGCGACTGACGCTGTTCGCTGCGCTGGGATACGACGTGATCGAGACTGTCGCCAGGCAGGAAGCCGAGGCATTACGCCCCTATCTCAAGGACGAAATCTCGATTCTCGTGGGGCAGTCCGGCATGGGCAAGTCGACACTGACCAACGCGCTGATTCCGGAGGCCAATGCAGCCACACGGGAAATTTCAGACGCCCTCGATTCAGGCAAACACACGACCACCTCGACCCGCCTGTACCCCCTGTCTGGCGGAGGCGCACTCATCGATAGTCCGGGCCTTCAGGCTTTCGGTCTGGCCCATCTCGACCAGGACGCACTGGCCCACACCTTCCGTGAGATCGCACCGTATCTGGGCGACTGCCGCTTCCGAAATTGCCGCCACGAAAAAGAGCCGGGCTGTGCGATCCGCGCGGCGGTGGCGGCGGGCCAGGTTACTGAAAGGCGCTATGGGCACTACCGTCTACTTCGAGATGAAATCAGTCGCGCTCAACGTCAGGCACAGGGCTGGTGACTCCCCTACTGAAGAGTACCTCCCGCCCAGTCCGAAGCGCATTGCCTTCATCCAATACCGCACGCCAAGGTTCAGCAGCGAAAGCGGGTCACAGCGTTGGCCAGAGCATGGGCGATCCGTTCGAGCTCCCGAGCAGTCTCGGCGGTGCTGCCCATGTTGGCGCTGCTTTCCTCAACCATCTGGACAATGGTCTCAACCTCTTGCGCAATTAGCGTACTGGCCTCTCGTTGCTCCCGGGTCGCCAAGGCCACGTCCTTCGCACGAGACAGCGCTCCTTTAGCGCCCTCTTTAATCACGCTCAACTCAGCAGCTGCGTTCCGGGTTAGTTTTACTCCATTGTCAACCAATGGCAGCGTCTCATCCATCGCACTTACAGCGGCGGCCGTTTCCCCCTGAATCGCATCGATCATTCGCTCAATATCAACAGTCGCGTTCGAAGTACGCTCGGCCAGCACGCGCACTTCGTCGGCCACCACCGCAAATCCTCGCCCCTGCTCGCCCGCCCGGGCCGCTTCGATTGCCGCATTGAGTGCCAGCAAGTTGGTTTGCGCTGCGATCTCCTTGATCACGCCCGCGATGCTCGAAATCTCTTTCGCCCGGCCACCCAACGCGCGGATGCGTTCCGCTGTCTCGGAGACGCCATGCGCGATACGACTGATTTCATCGGCGGCACCGCTAACCGTCTGCTCCCCCTTCCCCGCCCGCTCGACTGACTGCGCCGAGGTCACCTCAGTCTCTTCGGCGCTCTCTGAAACGTGACTCACACTCACCGTCAATTGCTCAATCGAGGCCGCCATGGCAGATGTGGCATCGGACTGGCCACGTGCAGCCTTTGACACGACTTCGGCAGCCGACGCGATGTGTTTGGTGTTGTTGAGCACACTGCGGGCACTCTCCTGAATCTGACCGATCAAGGTGCGCAGATTGTTCATCATGTGCCCCAAAGACGCCAGCACGCTTCCCTCTGGCGCGGAACCAACATCCAGGTTCAATTCACCATCGCTTGCGCGCTTCATTAGCGCCATGACAACACTCGGCTCGCCACCAATCTGTCGCTGCACCGCACGAACAAGCCATGCTGCCAGAACGATGATGACCACCAGCAAAGGCAAGACAATGCTCCCGACCCTCATCAGCGTCCGCTCGAAGGCAGCATCTATGTCATCCACGTACAGACCGGTGCCAACCATCCAATCCCAGGGCTCGAAGAACTTGACGTGTTGCCACTTCTCAATGGCCACGTCGCTGCCGGGCTTTGGCGTCAAGGTGCTGGTGAAACCATTGCCCTTGCGAGCTGCATCGAGAAGGTTACGAACAGTGTATGCACCGTTCTTGTCCGTTCGATCCCAATGACTGATTCCTTCATATTCGGCGCGTATCGGATGCATCACGCCGAAGCCCTTTCCGTCGTAAGCGTAGAAGTAGTTGTTGCCTCGATAGCGCATGTGACGCAACACCTCTTTCGCTCCCGCCTGCGCTTGTTCGCGTGACAACTCGCCCTTGCTCTCTCGTTGCTGAAACGAATCGAGCACGCTGATGGCATTGTCCATCGCACTGTTGAGCAGCGAGCGACGATCTTCCAACATGCGAGAGCGCATCTCGTAGACCTGAAAACCGCTGGCAAGCAAGAGGCCCGCTATAGCAACAATACAGATGAGCAACAGTTTTGCCCTGAGTGTTTGAAGCTTCATTCGATCGCCCCTAACGCAATTAGGATCATAGAACTTGAGCGCGCATAACAACCACGCGACAAACTCTCTACGGCAGCGCAAGGACAGGCTTGAGGCGCTCCAATGGCTCCGACTTGATCAACCAACTCAAGCAGCAGGCGTCCGACAAAACCACGAAAAAAAGCCCCGCACGAGCGGGGCTTTTTTTGGAAACGCTCGGCTTACATGCGTTCGAAAATGGCTGCAATACCCTGACCACCACCGATACACATGGTCACCAGCGCGTAGCGACCACCGGTACGCTGGAGCTCGTAGACCGCTTTGGTCGCGATGAACGCACCAGAGCAACCGACCGGATGACCCAGCGCAATAGCGCCGCCGTTCGGGTTGGTCTTGGCCATATCAAGTTCCAGCCCCTTGGCCACGGCCAGCGCCTGAGCAGCGAAGGCTTCATTGGACTCGATCACATCCATCTGGTCGACGGTCAGGCCGGCGCGCTGAAGTGCGATCTTGGAGGCCGGAATCGGACCTTCGCCCATGATGTGGTTGGGCACACCCGCCAGCGCATAAGACACCAGACGCGCCATCGGCTTGTGGCCCGCTTTTTCTGCTGCATTGGCTTCAGCCAGCACGAAGAAGGCGGCACCGTCGTTGATACCAGAGGCGTTACCGGCCGTGACCGTACCGTCCTTCTTGAAGGCCGGACGCATGGCGCCAAGCTTTTCCATGGTGGTGGCACGGGGGTGCTCGTCGGTATCGAAGATGGTTTCGCCCTTACGGCTCTTCAGGGTGATCGGCACGATCTGATCCTTGAAGTAACCCGCTTCGATTGCCTTGGCGGCACGGACCTGAGACTCGAGCGCGAAAGCATCCTGCTCTTCACGGGTAATGCCCCATTTCTCGGCCAGGTTTTCTGCGGTGATACCCATGTGACCGGCACCGAACGGATCGGTCAGGACCGCCACCATGGCGTCAACCAACGCGGTATCGCCCATGCGCGCACCAGTACGCATCGCCGGGGACAGGTAGGCACCACGGGACATGACTTCAACGCCACCGCCAACACCAAAATCGCAATCGCCCAGCATGATGGACTGGGAGGTGCTGACGATGCCCTGGAGACCCGAGGAGCACAGGCGGTTGACCGCCATGGCCACGGAATCCATGGGCAGACCAGCCTGGATGGAGGCCAGACGGGCAACATACGCATAGCGTGCTTCGGTCGGGATGCAGTTACCGACCGTCACATAGTTGATCTGTTGTGGATCGACACCGGAGCGATCCACGGCTTCCTTCATCACGAGACCAGCCAGATCCGCAGGCTCCATGCCACTCAGCGAGCCCCCGAAACCACCGATAGCGGAACGGACGGCACTCAAAACTACGACTTCACGATTTGCCATGAATCACTCCCTCCAAGAGATCAATGTGCTACCCAACTGGCGATTCCTATCAAGGCCAGCGCAAGCAGACAAAAACACAGGGCTCGCCAGATCAACCCGACGGTTCCCTGCATGAATTCGATGCGGGCGTCGTCACCGCACCCCATCTCGGGCCGGTCGACGAGTTGGCCCGCTTCATGTCGCGGCAGACCAAGGCGCACACCGAGCGCCCCGCCACCACTGGACAACAATATACCCGAACTGCGATTCATCCAAAGTCCCGACTGGGTTCGCCAGCACAGAACGGCATCCTCGAAATTACCCACGACGGAAAAAGAAAACGCGGTGAGTCTGACAGGCAGCCAGTCGATCCACCCGAACCAGGCTCTGGAGGCCTCGCCGAATCGACCGAATTCCTCATCCTGCCGCGCACCCCAGTGCAGGTCAAGAAAACTCGACACCCGGTAGAGCACAGCCCCCACGGGACCGGGCAGCAAGATGAACCAGAAGATGGCGCCGTACACGTTTCTGTGTGCCGAGACCAGGGCCTGTTCAATGGCGAGCCGCGTCACCTCACTACTGTCGGCGGCTTCGCAATCGCGTCCCGACCATTCGCCCAAGAGCATGCGGGCGCGCGACAACTCCCCCAGGCGCAAGGCAACGTGAATATCGGTGAAGTAGTGGCTTTCATGGCGAACGCCCATGGTCATGTAGAGCACAAGCAGGGAAAAGGCGAATGCAAGCACCGGCTGAACAGATTCCAGAAGCCCGTAAATCAACCACGTAGCGCCGGTACAGGACACCACCAACAGCGCCGTCGCCGCGACGCCGCTGTTCAATCGCCCATCGTTGAGCTTTTCTTCAATGTACGTCGCCAGGCGCCCGAGCGGTCGCAGGACCCAGCGCGCCACAGGCATGGGCCGCACCTGCTCGATCAGCAGGGCAAGCACAATGACAATGAGACTCATGGACTGGACGCGGACTCCACGCACTTGAAATCAGAGCGCTCGACGATAGCACACTCAATGAAACGCAATTTGTCGCTGATCAAATGCGTTCGTGCAAGAAGGCGGAAAGGCTGACCAGCATCCCTGCCGTTGCACCCCATATGTGATAGCCCTGCCATGGCATGGCGTAGTACGTGCGGTCACGACCACGGTAGAACATGGTTTCCTGGCGATGATTCCGTGGGTCGATCAGGAATGACAGCGGCACCTCGAACACCTCTGCCACTTCAAAGGCATCGATGCTCAAATCAAAGGGTGGATGTACGAGCCCGACCACCGGCGTCACCTGAAAGCCGGTGCCGGTGCGATAAAGGGGCAAGCGCCCCAGCAATTCAACATGTCGCCGATGGAGGCCGACCTCTTCCTCGGTCTCTCGAAGCGCTGTGTGAATGGCGCCGTCGTCGGAATCCTCGACGCGCCCGCCGGGAAACGATATCTGTCCCGGGTGGTGATGGAGGTGATCGGTCCGCTTGGTCAGCAACACCGTCAATTCTTCGGGCCGCACCACCACGGGCACAAGGACTGCCGCCGGGCGGAAATGGCCTTCGGCACCGTCCTCGATGATCGGCGCGGCGCTCGGCCCCTGCGCAAAACAGGTGCGCAAGCCTGCCGCCGTCAGCGTCGGCACGCCTGACCCCTTCTCACAAGGCGCGGCCATTTCAGACACAGGTCTCAGTATCTCCGTCGAAGCGTCAAGGTATCACCGTCGCGTTGCATTTCCATGCGATTGAGAAAACTCATGCCCAACAGGACAAACGGCAGGTCGGATTCATGCACCGCGGCATCTACATTATGGAGTGTGACATCGCCAATGCGGACCTTGTTCAGCTTGACGATCCAGGTCTTGACGACGCCGTTCGCCGTCTGCGCCAGGCTGGGTCGCCCGTACTTCAGAAAGTCGATCCCCGCACGCTGCGCGTCGGATTGCCCCATGGCGATCAGGCTGGCGCCGGTGTCGACCAGAAAACGCACTGTCGCGCTATTGACCGAGCCGAGCGTGGAAAAATGACCACGAGGATCCGCCGTCAGCGTAATCGTACTGGAAGCGGTCGCGCCGCCCCCACCTGAACGAACCACATGATCGCCGAGCCGCAGGCGCTGGCGCTTGCCATCCACTTCCAGTTCAACGGTTTCACCACGAATGGCGACGACACGAACACCCGCCACGCTATTGCCCGGTGCCACCAGTTTGGGCGGACCGCCATCGATGACCAGTAACGCCTTGCCCGGGAAAATACCCCCGACGGCCACGTCGACTGCATGTGCAGCGCCGCAGACCAGCAGGCCGAAGCAAACACTGACGATTCGCCAGCTGAGGTTCATCTTAGCCATCAAGCCCTATCACCCGAGTTTCGGAACGCCTCCATTTTATGCGGTCCCCTGCGATGAGGCATCTGGAGGTCCAAGTCACGAGGATAAACAAAAGGCCGGTCACTCGCGACCGGCCCTATTACCACCGAACGATACGAACCGCCGGACGGCGGTGAGTCATCAGACAAAGATATTGATTTGTGATCCCACTGTTGCCTCCGGATCGGGCGTGGGCTGGGTCTGCGGCAGGCTGTTGATCAGCTGCTGCGCATTCTGCGCCTGGATCTCCTGTGCCCGCTTCTGGACCTCATTGGATACCTGGGTTCGCAAGTCCATTTGCGACGCAGACGAAGCGCTTGAAACATCCATCTTTTCAGTCCCGGAAGTTACCGTACTGTAGAGGATAGTCTTTGATCTCAGCCTTCACCAGGGTGATACACGCTTGCAGGTCGTCGCGCTTCTTGCCTGTGATGCGCACGACATCACCCTGAATGGCGGCCTGCGTCTTCACCTTTGAATCCTTGATCATTTTGACGATCTTCTTGGCCAGATCCTGCTCAACGCCGACACGAACCTTCAGCTCCTGCTTGACCTTGTTTCCACCGACCGTTTGCAGGTCACCGTACTCGAGACAGCGAACATCGATTTGCTTCGCGGTCATCTCGGGCAGCAGGATCTGCTTCATTTGGTCCAGCTGAAAGTCATTGTCACCATGCAAGGTGAGGAGCTTGTCATTCTGTTCGATACGGGCATCCGTGCCCTTGAAGTCGTAACGATTGGTGATCTTGCGATTGGCGCTCTCCACGGCATTGCGCAGATCGACCATCTCGACTTCAGAGCTGATATCGAATGAAGGCATCTTGTTTTTTCCTCGACAGATTTCTCAATGACAACGCTCAAAGAGAACGGCCGCACTCGGCGGCCGTCGGCGGGTCATCAACCGAAGTGACAGACGTAATGCAGTGGCGTGCCCACCACCTGAATGTCAAAACTCGAATTGCCCGGCACCTCGAAAGTCTGCCCGGCCTCGAAACTACGCCATTCGGCATCGCCGCCGAGGCGCACGCTACATGCACCACTGACGATCTCCATCACTTCCGGCGCAGCAGTGTTAAAGGTCAGCGTGGCCGGCATGATGATGCCGACGGACTTCTTCGTTCCGTCAGACAGCGTCACACTGTGGCTCACGCACTTGCCCCCGAAATAGACGTTGGCCGTCTTTTCGACAGACACGTTTTCAATCACGGCGTCCTGCGACATGGTCCCCTCTCCTTCCCTTGTTACGATGACGTGGCCGGTCCTTATTCGATCCCCATGATCTTGGCGATCAGCCCCTTGGCCACAAACCCGACAAACCCGAGCCCGAGCGCCAGGAACATCCACACCGTTCCGTAGCGCCCAGCCTTCGACTGTTTCGCCAGATTGCCAATAATGAACAGCATGTAAAGAATCAGGCCGGTAAAACATACCTTAAGCGAAATTTCTTCAAATTCCGCAACGGTCAGCCCGAAGATAAGCGGTCCGCTGTCCACCACGACACTCCTCAGCGCTTGTTGCGCGCGTTTTCGGCAATCCGCATGCGGAGCGCGTTCAGACGAATGAAACCATGCGCGTCCGCCTGGTTGTACGCACCTTCATCGTCCTCGAAGGTCGCAATGGTCGGATCGAACAGCGAATCGGTCTTCGAATCGCGGCTCACCACGATGACGTTGCCCTTGTAGAGCTTGACGCGCACCCAGCCATTGACGGTCTGCTGCGTCTGGTCGATCAACGCCTGGATGGCGAGGCGCTCCGGCGCCCACCAGTAGCCGTTGTAGATCATGCTCGCGTAACGCGGCATCAGATCGTCCTTGAGGTGGGCAACTTCGCGATCCAGCGTCACGGACTCGATGGCGCGGTGGGCGCGGAGCAGAATCGTGCCCCCCGGCGTTTCGTAACAACCGCGGGACTTCATGCCCACGTAACGGTTCTCGACCAGATCAAGACGGCCAATACCGTGCTTGCCGCCGACCTGGTTGAGCCTGGCCAGCAGTTCATACGCCGCCATGCGCTCGCCGTTGATGGCGACCAGATCACCTTTCTCGAATTCCAGATCGAGATACTCGGCCGCGTCCGGTGCTGCCTCGGGCGAGACAGTCCACCGCCACATGGACTCTTCAGCTTCAGCCGAAGGGTTCTCGAGGTGACGGCCCTCGTAGGAGATGTGCAACAGGTTGGCGTCCATCGAATACGGCGCGCCGCCCTGACGATGCTTCATCTCGATCGGGATGCCGGCGTCTTCTGCATACTTGAGCAGTTTCTCGCGCGACAGCAGATCCCACTCACGCCAAGGGGCGATCACTTTTACGTTGGGCATCAGCGCGTAGTAACCGAGCTCGAAACGCACCTGGTCGTTGCCTTTGCCGGTTGCGCCGTGTGACACCGCATCGGCGCCGGTTTCGCGCGCGATTTCGATCTGGCGCTTGGAGATGAGCGGACGCGCGATGGAAGTGCCCAGCAGGTACTCGCCTTCGTAAACCGTGTTGGCGCGGAACATCGGGAACACGAAATCACGCACGAATTCTTCGCGCAGATCGTCGATGTAGATGTTCTCCGGCTTGATGCCGAACTTCAGCGCCTTCTGCCGAGCCGGCTCGAGCTCCTCACCCTGACCCAGGTCGGCCGTAAAGGTCACTATTTCGCATTGATAGGTGTCCTGCAGCCACTTGAGGATCACCGACGTATCCAGCCCGCCCGAGTAGGCAAGCACTACCTTGTTAACATCACTCATCGCTCTTCCTGACAATGTTGACCGGGTGCGCCAAGGGGCCCCCGGACTGGTTCTCTCTGAATTCAGTTGTCGCCGACACGGCCAACGACCAGATACTCGAGCAAGGCCTTCTGCACGTGCAGGCGATTCTCGGCCTCGTCCCAGACCACTGACTGCGGCCCGTCGATCACTTCGGCGGTCACTTCTTCACCACGGTGCGCGGGGAGGCAATGCATGAACACGGCGTCCTTCGCTGCCACTTGCATCATGTCTTCGTCCACGCACCAGTCGTTGAACGCGGTCTTGCGTGCCTCGTTCTCGGCTTCGAAACCCATGGACGTCCACACGTCGGTGGTCACCAGGTCCGCCCCCTTGCAGGCATCCATCGGATCGGCGAACTGCTCGAAATTGTTCGTGCTGTAAAGCCCTGCCCGTTCGGGCTCCACCTCGTAGCCCGGCGGCGTTGAGACATGGACATTGAAGTCCAGCAGTTCGGCCGCCTGCAGCCAGGTGTTGCACATGTTGTTCGAATCACCGATCCACGCCACCGTCTTTCCGCGAATGTCGCCACGGTGTTCAATGAAGGTGAAGATATCCGCCATGATCTGGCACGGGTGATACTCGTTCGTCAGCCCGTTGATCACCGGCACGCGCGAGTTCAGCGCGAAACGTTCGATCACGTCCTGATCGAAGGTCCGGATCATGACCACATCGCTCATGCGCGAAATGACCTGACCAGCATCTTCAACCGGCTCACCCCGGCCCAACTGAGAGTCCCGGGTATTGAGATAAATCGCGGAACCACCGAGCTGATGCATGCCGGCTTCAAACGACAGGCGGGTACGCGTACTCGCCTTTTCGAAGATCATCACCAGCGTCCGGTCGAACAGCGGGTGGTGCGGCTGATAGTTCTTGAATTTGTCTTTGATCCACGCCGCGCGCTCGAACAGGTACGCGTATTCTTCTTGCGTGAAATCCTTGAATTGCAGGTAGTGTTTGATGGCATCCATGAGCCAGGAATACTCCGATCAGGCCGCCAGAAACTGACGAATCAGTGGCGCAAGCCCCTCAACAAGCGCACTCACCTCGGCGTCGGTGAATGTCAGCGGCGGCAGCAGCCGTACCACACGCTCAGCAGTGACGTTAATCAGCATTCCCGCGGCCAGTGCATCCGTCACGAGCTGGGCACACGGACGATCGAGTTCAACCCCGATCATCAGCCCCTCGCCCCGAATCTCGACCAGACCAGTGACCCCCTCCAGGGCCTTGGCCATTTCACCGCGCAACTGCTCGCCTCGCGCGGCTGCGTTTTCGAGTAGCCTGTCGCGCTCGAGCACATTGAGCGTCGTCAGCGCAGCTGCGCACGCCAGCGGGTTGCCGCCAAAAGTGGACCCATGGTTACCCGGTCCGAAAACACCCGTGGCACGCCCCGCCGTCAGGCACGCACCGATGGGAACACCTGACCCCAGCCCTTTGGCCAGCGTCATGACGTCCGGCAGCAATTCGGCCCATTGATGGCCGAACCACTTGCCGGTGCGGCCGATGCCACACTGGACTTCATCCAGCATCATCAGCCATTCATTCGTGTTGCAGACCTCGCGAAGCGCCCTGAGATAGTCCATGTGCGCCACATGGATACCGCCCTCACCCTGGATCGGCTCGAGCAGCACGGCGACAACACTCTTGTTGGTCAGTGCCACCTGCTCAACCGCCTCGATGTCATCGAACGGCACACGCACGAAACCGGATACGAGGGGCTCGAAACCGGCTTGAACCTTGCGGTTCCCCGTTGCCGACAGGGTCGCCATCGTCCGCCCATGGAAGGCGTGCTCCATGACAATCACCGATGGATTTTCGACCCCGCGCTTGTGACCGTAGTAACGTGCCAGCTTGATGGCCGCCTCGTTGGCCTCACAACCGGAGTTGCACAGGAACACAGAGTCCATGCGTGACAACTCCGCCAGACGATCTGCCAGAGCCTCCTGATTCGGAATGCCATAGAGGTTGGAGGTATGCAGCACCTTGCCTGCCTGATCAGCGATTGCCTTGACCAGATCCGGGTGGTTGTGCCCAAGCGTGGAGACGGCAATGCCCGACAGCGCATCCAGATATCGCTTGCCATGGTTATCGAACAGGTACGCCCCTTCGCCGTGGGAAAACGCCACGGGCAATCGACCATAGGTGTTCATCACATGAGACATGACGCTAATGCCTTGATAAATCTGGAATGAATATCGTCAGGAGCACCTCTCGCACCTGCCGAACGGAAACCGTCGATCTTAGTTCATCCGCACAATCTTGTAAAACCATGCACGGGTTCGAAACCACGTCCTTTGCGCCATATCAAGGAATGCTGCAACGCATCGAACCATGCGACCGAGGGCGGAAATCTGCTAGAATCCGCGACTCATGCCGTGGCGCACAAAAGAGGGAGCTCTGAGTTACCCGGAGCGCCATGTCCACGAGGGAGAGGACAGCCCGAACCGGGCTTTGCGGTGTCAGCTATGACCAACAAGATCGAAAGCTTCGTCATCGTGGGCGTGACGAGCGCAAACAAGAAATTCAGACCCAGCGACTGGGCTGACCGCCTGTGCGGCATCATGTCCGCCTTCGGAGCCGACAACCGGATGATGTATTCGCCCTACGTGAGGCCAAGCTGCACGATTGAAGGGCACAAATCGGTCATTGTCGACGCCAGGCTCTACGACATCGAACCCCTCGCCTACAAATTCCTGATCAATTTCGCCAACGACAACGACCTGACGATCGAACCGATTGCACCGGACGAAGCCGAAGCTTGAAGTCGTCATCGCGCAGCAACAAAAAAGGCGACCCGATGGTCGCCTTTTTTGAGACCGCCGAAACCGCGATCAGGCAGCCATTCCCTTGATAGCTGCAGACAGGCGGCTCTTGTGGCGCGCAGCAGCATTCTTGTGAATGATCTTCTTGTCAGCGATGATGTCGATGGTCTTCTGGGAAGCGCGGAACAGGTTGCGAGCCGCTTCCTGATCACCAGCTTCAACCGCCTTGCGCACGTTCTTGATCGCCGTACGCAGACGCGAACGCAGGCTCGCATTGTGGTCGCGTTGAGCAGATGCCTGGCGAGCGCGCTTACGGGCTTGTGCCGAATTGGCCATAAGATGTTCGTCCTGTTGTACTTAGGGTGAATCTGAAAACGCGCGAGTTTAGCGCGTATGCCGCCATTGCGCAAGCCCGAATGCAAAACCGTTCGCTGACACCGAACACAGTATCATTCGGCATCTTGTCAGCACCGGACCCGGTATCTCCATGAATCTGCTTCGCGCCCTGGCGACCGTCAGCGGCATGACCCTGCTCTCGCGCATCCTCGGCTTCGTTCGCGACTTCGTCATCGCGCAAAGCTTCGGCGCGGGCGCCGCCACCGACGCCTTCTTTGTGGCATTCCGGCTGCCCAACCTGCTGAGGCGGATGTTTGCCGAGGGCGCGTTTTCGCAAGCCTTTGTACCGATTCTTGCAGAATACAAGAACAAGCAGGGTGACGAAGCCGCTCATGCACTCATCAATCGGGTTGCGACCCTGCTCGGCCTCGTGGTGCTGACCATCTCAGTGCTCGGTGCGCTGGCATCCCCCCTCATCATCTATGTTTCCGCGCCGGGTTTTGCGGACGAGCCGGAAAAATTCGCGCTCACCGTCGAACTGACCCGAATCACCTTTCCTTACATCTTTTTCATGTCACTGGTCGCGCTGGCTGGCGGTGTACTCAATACCTGGAGCCGCTTTGCCATTCCCGCGTTCACGCCGGTGCTGCTCAACATCAGTTTCATCGGCATGGCGCTGTTCGCCGTGCCGTACTTCGACCCGCCGGTACTTGCGCTGGCCTGGGCCGTCTTCATCGGCGGTGTACTGCAACTGGCCTTGCAGTTGCGCCCGCTCCGGCAGATCGGCCTGTTGCCCCGCTTTGACCTCCATACCAAAGACCCCGGGGTGCGACGCATTCTGAAGCTCATGGCACCCGCCACCCTTGGGGTGTCAGTGGCGCAGATTTCACTGCTGATCAACACCATCTTTGCTTCTTTCCTGATCAGCGGAAGTGTGTCCTGGCTCTACTACGCTGATCGACTCATGGAGTTTCCTGCCGGCCTGCTCGGGGTCGCCCTTGGCACCATCCTGCTGCCCAGCCTGTCGAAATACCACGCCGACGCCAATCCGGAGGGGTTTTCCGACCTGCTCGACTGGGGCCTGCGCCTGACCCTGATGCTGACCCTGCCGGCCGCACTTGCGCTGGCTGTCCTTTCTGTTCCGCTGATTTCAACGCTGTTCAACTATGGTGAATTTGCCGACGCAGATGTATTTGCCACACAGCCGGCACTCATCGCCTACAGCATCGGCCTCACGGGCATGATTCTCGTGAAAGTGCTGGCCCCCGGGTTCTACGCGCGCCAGGACATTCGAACGCCCGTCAAGATCGCCATCATCACTCTCGTGGCGACGCAATTGATGAACCTTGCTTTCATTGGCCCGCTCAAGCACGCAGGTCTGGCCCTGTCGATCGGGCTGGCGGCGTGCCTGAACGCGTTCATGCTGTTTCGCGGCTTGCGCCGTATCGACATCTTCCGGCCGCGACCCGGCTGGGGTGTCTTTGCGCTCAAGCTCTGCCTCGCCCTGGCGGCACTCGGCGCCGTGCTGTGGCTGGCCAAGGGAGATGACGCCGCATGGGTCAATCATCCAGGTCTGGAGCGGGCGCTAAGACTGACCGGCGTGGTCGTCGCGGGCGCGGTGACCTACTTCGCCGTCCTGTTCGTGCTCGGTTTCCGCCCCCGGGATTTTTCGAGGCGTGCTGCCTAGCGAAAATTCGATCCGGGCTAGAATCGAAGCCATGTCATCACGATAGCCACGGAGCGATTCATGAAGCTGAGCAGTAACAGCATGGTCAACGGTCAGCCGATCAGTGGGAAATACGCGTTCGGCGTCCCTGCCGACGAGGGTCACGTCTCGCTAAGCAGCAATCTCAACCCTCATCTTGCCTGGGCCGACCTGCCCGCCGGCACCAAGAGTCTGGTTCTGATCTGCCACGACAAGGATGTTCCGAGCAAGGGCGACGACGTCAACCAGGAGGGCAAGACAGTTCCGCCCGATCTCCCGCGAGTGGATTTCTTCCACTGGGTGCTGGTTGATATCGACCCGTCCAGCGGTGAAATCAGGGAAGGCGAGTATTCGAGCAAAGTCACCGCCAAGGGCAAATCCGGCCCCGCCGCGACCCAAGGCACTCGCCAGGGCATCAACGACTACACCAACTGGTTCGCTGGCGACGCCGACATGGGCGGAGACTACTACGGCTATGACGGCCCCTGCCCGCCGTGGAACGACAGCATCAAGCACCACTACATCTTTACGCTGTACGCAACCGACCTGGACTCGGTTCCGGTTGAGGGGCGCTTTACCGGCCAAGACGTTCGCGAGGCGATCGCCGCTCACACGCTGGCATCCGCCAGCATGACCGTCACCTACAGTCTCAATCCCGACGTGCCGGCCTGATCGGTCTCACTCCCCGCCGACCGTACCCTCGCGGCGCGAGTCGGCGGCACCGAGCCACCCGGCCCCGTCGCGCACGATCACGTGCAGGCCACTCGTCAGATCCCTGAGTTTGACCTGATGCCCGAACACCCCGACCAAGACCTCGGCCAGCGCAGCACCCTCTGGCGTGTCTTCCACTTCGGTCGTGCCATTGCGATTGCTGACATGGGGCAAGGCGATGACCGCGTCAGGCGGCATGCCCCAGTCAATCAGGCCCACCAGCGTTCCTGCGACATAGTTGATGATGTGGCTCCCACCGGGCGAGCCCAATGCGGCGTAGAGATCTCCTTGCGCATCGAAGACCAGCGTCGGCGCCATGGAACTGCGCGGCTGACGCCCCGCACCCGCACGGTTCGGATGCAGTCCCCGCTCGTTGCGGGGCCGAAAGGAAAAATCCGTCAGCTGATTGTTGAGCAGAAAGCCGGACACCAGGAGACGGCTGCCGAAGGCATTTTCGATCGAAGCGGTCATCGCCACGGCATTGCCCTGGGCGTCCACAATCGACAGATGGCTGGTGGACGGCAATTCCGGCGAGCGGGCATGCACTGAACGAGCCTCCTGAGGCAAGCCGGGTTCCACCGCGCCGTCGGCAGCTTGCGCGGGATTGATCAGCTGTGCGCGTTGCTGCAGGTAGTCTGGTGCAAGCAGATCGGCCGGCGTCACCGTCATGGTCGTCGGATCGCCGTACCAGGCATCACGATCGGCAAACGCCACCCGGCTCGATTCGGCGAACAGGTGCATGGCAAACGGCGAGCCGGGCGCCCGCTCCTGCATCCTGAATCGCTTCAAGAGACCCAGAATTTCAAGCACCGTCCCACCACCGGCACTGGGCGGCGGCATGCCGCACACTTCAAAGCCTTGGTATTCGCCGCACAGCACCGGGAGCCGCCTTGCTTCGTAGTTCGCCAGATCATCAAGGGACAGCACACCCGGATTGGCTGCTGCCTGAACGCCATCGACAATAGACTTGGCAATTTCACCACGATAGAACACGTCCGCACCACCATCCGCGACTGCGCGCAAGACCCGTGCGAGCGATGGATTTCTCAGCAGACCTCCGACAGGAAGCGCATCGCCCGACGCGGTGTAGAAGAGGCGCCGTGCGGCCACATCCTGACGCAGGAAACGATCAGCCGCGAGCAAGGCATGCAAGCGCTCCGAGACCGGGAAACCTGCTTCCGCCAAACGGATCGCCGGCTCGAACAAGCGTCGCCACGGCAACCGCCCACTGTCGCCATGTGCCAGTTCCAACATCTTCAGCAGACCGGGCACACCGATCGAGCGCCCGCCGACGACCGCATCGAAAAAGCCCAATGGCTCGCCATCAGCGCGAAGAAACAACGCCTCGTCGGCAGCCGCCGGCGCGCGCTCGCGGCCGTCATAGGCGGTACGCAAACCGGAATCACGCGCATAGTGAAGCAGGAACCCACCCCCACCGATCCCGGATGATTGCGGCTCGACCACATTGAGTACCAGTGCAGCCGCAATGGCAGCGTCAGTCGCTGAACCACCCGCGCGAAGAATGCTTACGGCAGCGTCTGTGGCGTGAGGATTCGCCGTAACCGCCATGAATCGGGCTGCCTTGACCGCCGGCTTGAACGTATGCCCGGTCGCCAGCTCCGGGGTGGCCTGTTGCGCCCACGCGGTGCCGAACAACACACACAGCAGGACCATGCATAGCTTGCGTCTCATACGGTGTAGTCGGCCAGCTTCTTGATCACCGCAGGGGCTTCCGGACAACGATAGTCCGGCACCCCCCCCGCAAATGGCGGCATCACCTCCCCGTCGACCAGGGGTTTCAACCACGTGATTGCCGCCGGGGTGATATCGAATCCACACTCGGAGATGAACTCGTCCGGCACGCGGCGCTCGGCGTTAGCGATACCCGCCAGATCGACCGGCGCAGTCTGCCAGCGGTAAGGCACATCACTTCGGCGAACAATGCCCGGCATGACATTGTCGCGCCCCGCCGCCGCATACTGCACCGCAGCCCATCCGACACCTTCAGCTTGCGCACGATCCGTCGCCGACACCAGATGGCCGGCCGAGCGTTGCAGGTAATCCGGCACGGTCCAGTGGTGCTTGTAACCCAGCCGGGTATGGATGAGTCGGGCAATGAACTGACCAATCCCCCCGAGCTGAATGTAACCCTTGGCATCTTCGTCCTGCTCGATGAGCAAGCGCCCGTCCTTTCCGCGAACGCCTTCAGCCACGGTGATGGCGCAGTAGCCGAGCCGTTCGACACAGGCCTTCACCCTGGCGAGGAAGGCCGTTTCGTCGAAGCTGCGCTCGGGGAACAAAACGAGATGGGGCGGATCATCGGCCACACGGCGCGCCAGTACCGTCGATGCGGCCAGCCAGCCACAATTGCGCCCCATGACCTCCATCACGAAGACACGCCCGCGCCGACTCGACATCGCCTTAAGATCGAGCCCGGCTTCAAGCATTGAAGTCGCCAGGTATTTGGCAGCCGATCCGAAGCCGGGTGAGCAATCCGTTCCCAGCAGATCGTTGTCCACCGTCTTGGGCACACCGACACAGGTCAGCGGATAGCCGCGAGAGCGCGCGGCGGCGGAGAGCTTCATGACCGTATCCATCGACCCGTTGCCCCCGTTGTAGAGGAAGTAACCAATGTCGTGGGCAGAGAAGACCGTGATCAACCGATCGAACTGGGCCGGATTCTCCTCCGGTGGATCGAGGTCGAAGCGACATGACCCGAACGCGCCGCCGGGGCGCGCCATGAGCGCACGACAGTCGGCATCGTCGAATGTCGTGCAATCGACCAGCTCCTCCCGGAGTACACCGAGAATGCCATGACGCGCTGCATACACGCGCCCGATGGTCTCCGGGTGGGCCCGTGCGGCGGCAATGACGCCCGCTGCCGTGGCATTGATGACGGCCGTGACACCACCGGACTGCGCATACAACAGGTTCCTGCGCTTCATGAAAGGTCGATTCCCGCGAGACAAAGAAAAACGCGATGGTCCCGGTGGGGTGCCATCGCGTTCATCATGCAGCTGCAGAGCGATCAGCTCAAGGCAGCAAATGCACGGGCTGTAATTTCGTCGACCGAACCCAGGCCGGAGATGATTTCGACGCGCGGTGCCGCGGCCTCACCCGTCGCTGCCCAGGACTGGTAGTAGTCGAGCAGCGGCTTGGTCTGGGCGTGATACACCTCCAGACGCTTGCGCACCGTCTCTTCCTTGTCGTCGTCACGCTGGATGAGGTCTTCACCGGTGACGTCGTCCTTGCCTTCGACCTTCGGCGGGTTGTACTTGATATGGTACGTACGACCCGAGGCCACGTGAGCGCGACGACCGCTCATGCGCTCGATGATTTCCGAATCGGGCACATCGATCTGGAGCACGACGTCGACAGCGACGCCGGAATCCTTCAGTGCATCCGCTTGGGGAATCGTGCGCGGGAAGCCATCGAACATGTAGCCGGCCTTGCAGTCGTCCTGCTGCAGACGCTCCTTGACCAGACCGATGATGATGTCGTCGGACACCAGACCACCGGCGTCCATGACTTTCTTGGCTTCGATACCGAGGGGCGTCCCGGCCTTGACGGCAGCACGCAGCATGTCCCCGGTGGAGATTTGCGGAATACCGAATTTCTCCTTGATAAAGTTGGCTTGGGTCCCCTTGCCCGCTCCCGGCGGTCCCAACAGGATTAAACGCATGACGCCCTCCCTTGTTGTGCGTTTATTGACGGTCGTATGCCGCTTCTTGAGAAACGGCGAAGTTACTCGGAAAGCCCCTCACGGTCAAACATCCGGCTGACCCGCTCGAGGTCTTCCGGAGTATCCACCCCCGGCGCCGGCGGAAGTGCCACCGTGAGGACATGAATCCGTTCGCCATGCCACATGGCCCGCAGCTGCTCGAGCGCCTCCCACTGTTCGACGGGAGCAGGCGCCATTGAGGTATAGCGACGCAGAAAGCCAGCCCGGTAGGCGTAAATGCCGATATGACGCAGCACCCCAAGCCCGGCAGGGATGGCGTCACGATTCTGGGCATATGCGTCACGCGCCCACGGGATGGGCGCACGCGAGAAATACATCGCCCGACTGGCTGCATCGGTCACCACCTTGACCACGTTCGGATTGAAAACATCGTCAGCCGAATCGATCGGATGTGCCGCGGTGGCAATCGCGGCGTCAGGATCGGCGGCCAGTGCCTCGGCCACCCCCCGCACAAGCGCCACATCAATGAGCGGCTCGTCACCCTGAACGTTCACCACGATGCTCTCATCCGCCCAGCCGCGCTGTTCGACCACCTCGGCAAGACGATCGGTACCAGTGGGATGGTCTGCGCGCGTCATCGACACCTGACCACCGGCCGAGGTGACTGCATGCGCCACGCCATCATGGTCGGTGGCGACCCAGGTCTCGTCAGCGCCAGAACCGGCCACACGCTCGAGCACGCGCACGATCATGGGCTTGCCGGCGATGTCGGCCAGCGGTTTTCCCGGCAGACGGCTCGACGCGTAGCGCGCCGGAATGACCAGCTTGAAAGCGCTCACGCGTCCTCGCCTTCAGACGCATCCAGCTCGCGCGCTTCATCCTCCAGCATCACGGGAATGTCGTCGCGAATCGGATAGGCCAGACGACACGGTTGGCAGACCAACTCCTGTTCGGCCTTGCGGTACTCAAGAGCGCCCTTGCAAACAGGGCAGACGAGAATTTCAAGCAGCTTGGCGTCCATGGCGATCCAGTGAGTCGAGAATGGGCTGCAGCGCAGCCTCGGAAATTCGGGCGCTGACCGGAAACACCCAAGTGTCGGCCGGCGCGAACGGCGCACATTTTACCGCATCCTTCTCCGTGAGCAGGATCGGTTCGCCCGGCTCGAAGGCCAGATCTTCAGGCACATACTCATGATGATCAGGGAACGGGTGCGGGACGACGTCCAGCCCCATCGCGCACAACTGGTCGAAGAAACGCTCGGGCCGGCCGATGCCTGCCACGGCATGCACGCGACGCCCCGCAAAATCGGCGGCCAAACGCCGCTCGGCACGGTTGGAGATTGCTTCGAAATGCGTTCCATCGAGCGTCATCGACACCTGTGGCACATCAGGCAGTCGCGCCATCAGCTTGTCGGACACCCTTCCGTGCACCACCAGTACCGAAGCCTCTCCAAGGCGGGCGACCGGCTCACGCAAGGGCCCGGCGGGCAAGAGCCAGCCATTGCCGAGCACCTGTTCGTCCACCACCACCACTTGAGCATCACGTGCCATGGCCAGGTGTTGCAGGCCGTCGTCGCTGATGACCACATCGACCGCTGGACACGCCGCCAGGAGGTGCCGAATCGCTTCGGCCCGATCAGCGCCAACGACCACGGGCACGCCGGTCAGCTGTGCGAGCAAGCGCGGTTCATCACCGACCGACGCGGGCGTGTCCCCCGATGCCACGATGCGGATGGCGTCGTCCTTGCGGCCATAGCCTCGACTGACGATGCCCGGCGACCAGCCACGCGCTTCGAGCGCGCTCGCCAGCCACACCACCACCGGGGTTTTGCCACTGCCGCCAACCGCAATATTGCCAACGACGACGACAGGCACCGGCGAGCGCCGAGACTTGAGCACGCCCAGCCGATAGCACAGGCGCCTGAGGCCTGAGAGCAAGAGAAAAACGAGGGAGACCGGCCACAGCAGCAGGGCCCAACCGGAACGCTGCTGCCAGAACGCCGGCCTGTTCGCCGCCACCGATTTACTCGTCGTTGCGGGTCGCGAAGGTGATCTTGGCCAGCCCGACCCGCTGCGCTGCCTGCAACACATCGATGGTCCGCTGGTGGGCCGATTTGGCATCCGCGTTGATGATGACCAGCGGCTCCGGCGTATTGGCCGGCACGGCACGGCCGAGCGCCGCCGCGATGCTGTCCACATCCCCCCCGACCACCGGCACTCGATTGACCAGCACATCGCCCTCGGCGGTCACGGCAACGTTCAACTCGTTGGGCTGGCCGTCCACTTCTTCAGCTGCCGCACTCGGCAGTGTGAGTTCCATGCCGGCGAATCGCGCATAGGTGGTGGTGAGCATCAGGAAAATGATGATCACCAGCAGCACATCGATGAGCGGAATCAGATTGATTTCCGGCTCTTCCTGGCGCCGGTTGGTCTGGAAGCGCATGGGGCCGCCCTTACCCGCGACGCTCGCCGTGGACGACTTCCACGAGCTTGATCGCCTGCTGCTCCATGTCGAGCACGAAGGTGTTGACCAGCGCGCGGAAGTGGCGCCAGAAGATCATCGCCGGAATGGCAATGATCAGACCGAACCCGGTGTTGTAGAGGGCCACGGAAATACCGTGGGCCAACTGTTGCGGGTTTGCCCCACCCGGCGTCTGAGACCCGAAGATCTCGATCATGCCCACGATGGTGCCGAACAGCCCCATGAGCGGGCTGATCGAAGCAATGGTGCCCAGCGTCGTCAGGAAACGCTCAAGGTCATGCACCACGGCACGACCGGCTTCCTCGATGGATTCCTTCATCACTTCCCGCGGGCTTTTCACGTTGCGCAGGCCCGCCGCCAGCACCTGTCCCAGAGGCGAGTGCGCCTGGACACGCTGAATCATGTCCGCGCTGACCCCATGGCGGCGCAGATCGGCAACAATTTTTTCGAGCAGTCCGCTGGGGACGATCTTGCTGCGTCGGAGAGTGATGGAGCGCTCGATAATGAGGGCTACGGCGATGACAGATGCAAACAGCAGCGGCCAGATGGGCCAACCGGCCGCCTTGATGATCTCGAACACGCGCGCTTACTCCCCCGAAAAATCGTTAAACCGAAATGCTATCGTTGATGGCCCGATTTCGTCCAGCACAGTGCAATATTCCATGAGAAACACGGGTAAACCCCGGCGGGATAAGGGCTTTGTGAAACCATCCACAAAAACTGTGGATAACTTTGTGGATGAACTCTGTGCGTAGAGGCTAAACCCGCTCCCCGTAAGGTTTTTTCCTACACCGACCAAAAATTAAGCAGAGATTAAAATTCATATATTTCAAACACTTAAGAAACACGAAATTTTCTTCATGAAAAAAGTGTTGCTGCATCGCAGCAAGTATTGACAAAGAAAACATGGTGTGGATTGACGCTAGAATTCGAACCCATGGAACCTGATGACACCCCACTTCCTTCGACCATCAGCGTCACGGAACTCAATCGCCTTGCCCGCGAGACACTCGAGACCCGCTTTCCCCCGCTATGGGTGCGCGGTGAAATCTCGAACTTCACTCGCGCGCCCTCCGGGCACATGTACTTCACCCTCAAGGATGCCGGCGCGCAAGTGCGCTGCACCCTGTGGCGCACCCGGGCACAACGATTGACCGTCACACCACGCGCCGGCATGCAGGTCGAGGCGCGGGCCACGGTCAGCCTGTACGAGCCTCGCGGTGACTACCAGCTCAACGTCGAAAGCCTTCGCGAAGCCGGTCGCGGCAACCTTCACGAAGCCTTCCTGCGCCTCAAGACCAAGCTCGACAACGAAGGTCTGTTTTCGCCAGAGATCAAGCGCGCGATCCCCCGCTATCCGGCGAGTCTTGCCGTGATTACCAGCCCACAGGCGGCCGCCTTGCGCGATATCATGGCCGCCCTCGCCCGTCGCGCCCCGAACCTGCCGGTCGAGTTGCTGCCGACGCCCGTCCAGGGAGAGGGTGCAGGCACTCACATCGCCGCGGCACTGGGCCAGATTCTCGCCATGCCCGAAGCAGCCCGTCCCGAACTGGTCCTGCTGGTGCGCGGTGGGGGCAGCCTCGAAGATCTGTGGTCATTCAACGAAGAAGTGGTCGCACGGGCGATCCGGGCCTGCCCGGTCCCCGTGATTGTGGGCGTGGGTCACGAGACGGATTTCACCATCGCGGATTTTGCGGCCGACTGCAGGGCCGCCACGCCGACCGCAGCCGCGGAGCTGGCGAGCGCAGGTTATGCAGAAGCAGCCGGCCGGCTGGCGCATCTCGAGATCGTGCTCCGCAGGGCCATGCGGCGCCAGCTCGACACGGCCCACCAGCGACTCGACCGTCAGTCCCTGAGACTGATTCACCCCCGTGACCGTGTGGCGCGGTCACGCAAGGAGCTCGCGGCACAGGCGCTGCGACTGCGTCAGGCCCTGACCCAGCGCATGCGACAGCACACCACCACGCTCGCGTTTGTGGAACGCCGGCTCCGGAACCAGAAACCCGAGCTGTCAGGTCTGCAAAAACAGCTTGAACGCACGGGCGATGCCATTGTCACACGCATGTCCCGACACCTGTCTTCACGCCGGGAACGGCTGAGCGCGCTGGCCGCATCGCTGGACCATCTCAATCCGGAAGCGGTCCTCTCGCGCGGCTACAGCATTGCCCGTGATCATCACGGGCGCATCTTGCGCGATGCAGCACAAGTGACCGCCGGGGAAAATATCCGGGTCCAGTTGCACCAAGGCGAGATTGATGCGACCGTTTCGGACATTCGCGCTGCAACGCAAAAGCGCGAATGAGACCGTTCGCCGGTTGCGAGAAGTTTTGATTCCCGACTAGAATGGTCGGGTTATAGAGTTACCGTCCAATTGCCAACAAGGAGAGACGAATGGAACACGTTCTGCCCGAACTGCCGTATGCCAAGGATGCACTGGCTCCGCACATTTCTGCCGAGACCCTCGAGTTTCATTACGGCAAGCACCACCAGGCCTATGTGACCAATCTGAACAACCTGATCAAGGGCACCGAGTACGAAAGCCTGGATCTGGAAGCCATCATCAAGAAAGCACCGGCTGGTGGCGTGTTCAACAACTCGGCACAGGTCTGGAACCACACCTTCTTCTGGAACAGCATGTCGCCCAACGGCGGCGGTGAGCCCTCCGGCGCACTGGCCGATGCCATCAAGGCCAAGTGGGGCTCCTATGAAGATTTCAAGAAAGCTTTCACGGCGTCGGCCACCGGCAACTTCGGTTCCGGCTGGACCTGGCTGGTCAAGAAGACTGATGGCAGCGTCGACATCGTCAATACCACGGCTGCCGGCACGCCCCTGACCACCGACGACACCGCCCTGCTCTGTATCGACGTGTGGGAACACGCCTACTACATCGATTACCGTAACCGTCGTCCCGATTTCGTGGCCACGTTCCTGAACAGCCTGATCAACTGGGACTTCGCTGCCAAGAACTTTGCCTGATCGGCACCGTTCGAATCGCGAAAAAGCCGTGGCAATCCGCCACGGCTTTTTTGTTGCGCAACGTCACCGGCTGACGACGCGTTTGATATGATCGCAATCCTCGTGTGCCAGGAGAGCTTTCTTGGATACTGCCAAAGCCGAAACACCGGTCACGCCGGAAGCACTCGAAGCGCTGCGCACCGACATGTTGCGCTTCGCCACGATGCAGCTTCGCGACAGTCACCTGGCTGAAGACCTGGTGCAGGACACCATGATGACCGCGCTGGCCAAGGCGTCGCAATTTGCGGGGCGCTCGACGCTCAAGACATGGGTATTCACGATCCTGCGCAATAACGTCATCGATGCGATTCACAAGCGCGCCCGGACGGTCAGCGCGTCGGACTACGCGCTTGAAGGCGAGAGTCTGGACGCGACCTTCGATCACCTCTTCAAGGAAAACGATCACTGGACCCCGGCAGCGAAACCCCAGGAATGGAGCCAGCCCGACGCGGCCATGGAAGAACAGCAGTTCTGGGCCGTCTTCGATGCGTGCATGGATCATCTGCCGGAAAACACCGCTCGCGTGTTCATGATGCGCGAGGTGCTCGAACTATCGAGCCAGGAGATCTGCGAGACCCTGTCCATCAGCACGAGTAACTGTCACGTCATCCTGCATCGTGCTCGCATCGCCCTGCGCAAGTGCCTCGAAGGCAACTGGTTCTCCGATGACGCGGGGTGCGCCACATGCTGAGCTGCAAGGAAGCCACGCACCTCATGTCCGTTGCCCAGGAGCGCCCCCTGTCGGTCAGCGAGAAGATGCAGCTCAAGATGCACCTCATGCTGTGCAACGGCTGTGCGCGCTTTCAGACACAAATGGCTTTCATCCGCCGGGCCTGCAAGGGTTACCTGAAGCGCAACGGTTTCAAAGACGACGCGTGAGCTGCGACGCTCAACAGGATGAATTGCCGATCCTGTACCGCGACCCTTGGATCGTTGCTGTCCACAAACCCTCGGGCCTGCTCGTTCATCGCTCGGAAATCGATCGTCACGAGACCCGGTTCGCGGTGCAGCTGCTACGCGACCAGATCGGTCAGCGGGTGTGGCCGGCCCATCGGCTCGATCGCGGCACCTCCGGCGCACTGATCTTTGCGCTCGATCCGGTCACCGCCGGTGCACTGGGCAAGCAGTTCGAGGCACAGCAGGTCCGCAAGCGCTATCTCGCCGTGGTCAGGGGCCATCCGCCAGCGTCAGGCAGCATCGATCATGCCCTTGCGCGAAAGCACGACGCGCGTGACTGGCGCGACCCCAGAAGCACGGCAGAAGCGCCGCAAGCGGCAGTGACCGACTTTCGTACGCTGGCCACCGTCGAACTGCCGTTCCAGGTCGACCGCTACCCGACCAGCCGCTATGCACTGGTCGCGCTGGAACCACACACCGGTCGCCAACACCAGATCCGGCGCCACCTCAAGCATATTGCGCATCCGATCATTGGCGATGCCACCTATGGCAAGGGCCGGCACAACCGCATGTTTGCCGAACGGCTGGGCAGCAATCGCCTGCTACTGGCGTGCACACATCTGAGCGTGACTCATCCGCACAGCGGGGCGTCGGTCAGCATCGACGCCCCTTTGGCCCCGGAGTTTGCCGATCTGCTCGCGCAGCTCGGTTGGTCTCCGGGCTGACTGGAACGGATCACGGCACTCACTCGTGCAGCGGGAAGGAATACACCGGATCGTCTGCCTGGATGTAACGCAGGGAGCGCCATTCGCGAATCGTTTCGACCGCGATTTCGAACTCCTGGTATGACAGGGAATCCAACCGTGACAGATCGAAGGTCTGCCCTTTTTCGAGGGCTTCGAGCAATTCGCGGAAGACAGACGATGAGGCGGGGGCATCCGGATTCGCCAGTTGGGCGCGGACATGTTGGAGGTTGAACATCTGACGCTCCTGATCAAGCAGTTTCTCGACATCTCGAGGACACTGTCTCCTTCGCCTTCTTGCGAGGCCTGACGCCAATTTACCCCTTTGAGGCCCCAAGCGAGTTAAGTTTTTGTGACACCCACATCAGTCAATTGAATGACGATGGCAAGCTCGAGTCCGCCTCCGGCGTCCCCCTCTTGTAAGTATTTCGACGACACCACGGTCAAAGCTCTCAAGACACGAAAATAACGCCCGACACGGGCTTGAACCGACAAGGATCCGGCATGCTAGCGACTCTCCCCCTGCTTCGAAAAACAGCCTTTCCGGCGCTTCAGCGTGCCCGTATCGATACCCTTCAGGTCAATCTGGGCTATCGATGCAATCAGACCTGTCTTCACTGCCACGTCAATGCCGGCCCGAATCGCACAGAGGAAATGGACAGCGAGACGGTTGATCTGGTCATCGATTTTCTGGCGGCGAATCCGGGCATCAAGACCCTCGACCTGACCGGCGGGGCACCGGAACTCAACCCCCATTTCCGCCGCCTCGTCTCGGCGGCGAACGCCAATGAGGTCAGGGTGATCGACCGATGCAACCTCACCATTCTGAGCGAGCCCGGCCAGGAAGACCTCGCGACCTTCCTCGCCGAGCACAAGGTCGACATCGTCGCCTCACTGCCCTGCTACCTGGAAGACAATGTCAATGCCCAGCGTGGCAAGGGGGTTTTCGACGCCTCCATCGCCGGGCTGAAGATGCTCAATGCGCTCGGCTATGGCCGCCCGGACAGCGGTCTGGTGCTCAACCTGGTCTATAACCCGCAGGGCCCCAGCCTGCCCCCGGCCCAGACCGAGCTTGAGCGCGCGTACAAGACACATCTTGGTGAGCAGCTCGGCGTCGTTTTCAACGAGTTGTTCACGCTGGCCAACATGCCCATCCAGCGCTTCGGTTCAACCCTGCTCTCCCACGGCCGCTTCAACGAATACATGCGTCTGCTGCAGAGCGCCCATCGCGACGAGAACCTCCCTGGCGTCATGTGCCGCAGCCAGTTGAGCGTGGACTGGCGTGGCCATCTCTTCGATTGTGATTTCAACCAGATGCTTGACCTGCCGGTCACAGCCCGGGACGGACGACCGCTACACCTGAGCGAAATCAGCGCTGCCCAGCTCGAAGGTGGCGACATCGTGGTCGCGGGTCACTGCTACGGTTGCACCGCGGGGCAGGGCTCCAGCTGCGGCGGCGCGCTGGGCTGATCGGAGGAAGCGGATCATGAACCAGTCCAGTGATTTCCAGGGTGTCTTTTTCTGGGGCTTTCTCATCGTCTTCGGGGTGGTGATGTACGCCATTTCCCCGCGGGTCAAGGACGAGGGTGGCTTCTTCCGGGGCACTGACGCCGACGGTCGCCCCGCCTCGAGCTGGGCACTGATGATGAGCATCTTCATCAGCTGGATCTTCGCCAAGTCGGTCACCAACGCTGCCAACCTTGGCGCCGCGTACGGCGTCGTCGGCGGCCTTGCCTATGCCACCTACTGGCTGTCGATCCCGTTCGCCGGGTGGGTCATTTACCGTTTGCGCACGCGCGAGGGGGCCACCGGATTGGTGAGCTTCCTGATGGGCAAATACGGCCGTGGGGCAGCGCTGGCCTTCTCCGCTGCCATTCTGATCCGCCTGTACAACGAAGTGTGGAGTAACACCGCGGTGGTCGGGGGCTACTACGGGGAGGCCGGCTCTGCAGCCTTCATTGGCGCGGCCCTGCTCTTCACCCTGGCCGTGCTGGTCTATAGCCTCAAGGGCGGGCTGCGCAGTTCGATCTTCACCGACGTGATTCAGGCCGTGGTGTTCGTGCTGTTCCTCGGTCTCGTGCTCATCTGGATCGTGCCCGAGCATGGTGCGACACGTCTGCTGACCGAGGGCGAGTTCGCGCTCGATGCCGGTGCCGATCTGCTTCTGGTGGCCTTGCTTCAGGTGCTCTCCTACCCCTTCCACGATCCGGTGCTGACCGACCGCGGGTTCATCACCCGCGAAAAAACCATGCTGAAGGCCTTCGTGGTTGCCGGCGTGCTCGGGTTTCTGGCCATTCTCGCGTTCAGCCTGGTCGGGGTGCATGCCCGCCTCGAAGGAATCGCAGCCAACGGCAATGCCCCCGCCCAGGTGGCGCGCGTGCTTGGCACGGCCGGCTTCTTCGCCATGGCCGTGGTCATGATTTCGTCGGCCGCTTCAACGCTGGACTCCACGTTTACATCTCTGTCCAAGTCAGTGGCCCATGAGTTACCGCTGCTGGCCGGTCGCACCCCGGGCCAACGCGCGATTCGCAATGGCGTCGTCACCATGACCCTGTTCGCGCTGCTGGGCAACCTGCCGATGATCGCCGGGACCGATATTCTCAAGGCGACCACCCTGTCGGGCACGATGGTCATCGGCTTGGCACCCGTGTTCCTGCTCTCCCGCTGGGTATCGCATTCGCCCCTGTCCTTCCATCTTTCTTTCTGGACCGGCATGGGGCTGGGCATCCTGCTGGCACTGGGCCAGATTCCGGCCGGCTGGGCCATTGGCGAAGGCAAGTACGGCCTGTTGCTGGGGACCAACCTCTATGGGCTCACCCTGTGCACCGTGGGTTTTCTCGCCCCGCTCGCCCTGGGGCTGCATCGTCCGCGGACGCAAGCGGCATGAGTGGCGCCGGCCGCAGCTGCCCGCTTCGCTATCGCTATGGCCCGGCGGCCATTGCGAACGCGCACGCAGAGGCCCTCGACACGCTCTACGTGGTTGGGGGGCTCTATGGCAATCCGTTCGCGCTCCGTGCGGTGGACGCGCTCCTGGCCAAAGAGACGGGCTCACCGCGCGTGTGCTTCAACGGTGATTTCAACTGGTTCAACGTGGGCGACGAAGACTTTCGTCAGATCAACAACACGGTACTGAAGCACGATGCCACCCTAGGCAATGTCGAGGCCGAACTCTTCGGGCCGGACGATGAAACAGGCTGCGGTTGTGCCTACCCGGACACCGTGAGTGACGAGGTGGTCGCCCGTTCCAACCGGATTCACGCCCGACTCAGACGCACGGCACAGGGCCATCCGGACGTGCTCAGACAACTCGAGACGCTGCCCATGGTACGTCGCTATCGCGTGGGCAACCTGACGGTCGGCGTGGTCCATGGTGACGCTCAAAGCCTCGCCGGTTGGGATTTCGATGCTGCTCGTCTGGGGGACCCAAACACGCATGGCGCATTCACCGAGCTCTTTGATGCAGCCCGGGTCCAGGTCTTCGCCAGCAGCCACACCTGCCTGCCGGCATGCGCGCGTATCGGCCCGGGCCGGATCATCATCAACAACGGCGCCGCCGGCATGCCCAATTTCAAGGGTGAATTGCACGGTGTCGTGACCCGCATCAGCACCCGGCCATCACCCTGGTCAAACCTGTATGGCGTTGTCGAAGACACCATTCACATTGATGCCATTGCCCTGCGTTATGACAGCTCCGCCTGGACAGCGCATTTTCTCGCCCACTGGCCACCCGGCAGCGACGCTCACGGCTCCTACTACGAGCGCATCGCCTGCGGCCCAGAGCACACCGTCGCGCAAGCTCGCCCCTGATCCCCGGACAGTGCCGGTTCAAGTAAACGGATTTCATTGCCGTTAAGCCCCACAGAAGCGGCTAACTGCGAGCAATGATCGTGAAAGAAGCGCCACGACCTCCGAACGAAGACCTGCGCCTGAGCACCCTGAGGGCGCTCAACGTGCTCGATACCCCTCGAGAGGAGCGTTTCGACCGCTTGACCCGGCTCACGCGCAGGATGTTTCGCGTACCGATTGCCGCCATCAGCCTGATTGACGAAAACCGCCAGTGGTTGAAGTCCTGCATGGGCCTTGCCGCCCGCGAGACGCCCCGTGCCTATTCCTTCTGCGCGCACGCCATCCTGCACGACGACCCTTTGGTCGTCGAAGATGCACTGCATGACGAACGTTTTTTCGATAATCCGCTGGTGACCAGGGAGCCACGGGTCCGCTTCTACACCGGTTGTCCGATCAAGGCCGGCAACGGCTGCCGGCTCGGCACCCTGGCGATCATCGATCACGACCCTCGAGGCCTCACCGATGATGAGCGCAGCGCGCTCAAAGACCTCGCCGCCATGGTGGAGCGCGAGTTGCTCATCATGCACCCGAGCACGACGGACGAACTGACCGGCATTACCAATCGCAAAGGCTTTCTGGCAATGGCACAGCGCTGCCTCAGTCAGTGCATCCGTCATGGCATGTCAGCCACCCTGGTGATGTTTTCGCTCGACACGCAGTCCGATGCACATGGCCCCGAAGCGGAACTCGGCCTCACGACGTTTGCCGAGACCATGAAGGCCGGTTTTCGTGAATCGGACCTTTTCGCCCGGCTCGACTCAAACGAGTTCGCCCTCCTGCTCTCACACACGGGAGCTGACGGCGCCGGCAAGTGCGCCCAACGATTCACCGCCCTCATGAGTGCAGAGAACGTGGGCCTGCCGCCCGAAGCGCGTATCAACTTCCTCTGGGTGGCTGTCGAATTCGACCCTTCGCGCCACAACACCGTGGATGCCCTGCTGACCGAGGCGCGAAAGGCGGTTCATCAACAACGGCGACGCGGCGGCTGAACGGCTGCCGAACCCCCGCATTCTGGCTGCCGCAGGCAGTTTTCGACGGAACGGTCTCGCACCATGGAACACCTCCCGAACAAGATCGAGCGAAACCGACAGCCGGATTAGTTAACACGAATTGTTCGCATTTGCGTTATCATCCATAAAAACTTACGTATCCGCTCTTGGAGTACCTGTCTCATGACCCCGATTCGAACTGCCATCATGGCAGCACTTTGCGCAGCGCCCATGGCGGCCTCCGCCGCGCAGCCCAGCCAGCAAGAACTGATCGACATGCTGCAAAAACTCGCTGCCCGCGTCGAAAGCCTGGAACAACGCAACGCTGACCTTGAAGCCAGACTGAGCGAAACACCCTCAGCCGACTCGAATGCGCCGCTGGCAAAGCGCGTCGAAGCCCTTGAAACCGCTCAGGCCACGGGCGGCAGCGTCAACGAGTTTCTGTCCGGCATTGAAGTCGAGGGTAACGTGGTCGGTGTGATTCAGAGCGCCACCGCCGACGACCACGATGAAACACACACCAACTGGCGCGGCGATCTGGGCATCACCCTCCCGGCCGGTCAGGTGGGCAATTCCGTCGGGACCTTCTTTGTCCAGCTGCGTGCCGGTCAGGGCGAAGGCCCGAGCGAATTGCCCGCAACATTCACCGGCACGCTCAACACAGCCAGTTTTCAACAAGCCGACGTCAACGCAGCCAACGCGAACGCGATCATCGCGCAGGCCTTCTATCAGCTCGACACGGCCATTGGCGGTGCTGACAGCGGCCAGAATCTGGCCGTGACCGTCGGCAAGCAGGACCCCTTCGTTTTTTTCGACCAGAACGCCGCGGCCGACAACGAAGTCGAGAAGTTCATGAACAACGTATTCGTGCATAACCCGCTGCTGGACTCGGGCGGTGCCGTGGGTGCCGACGAATACGGTTTCACCCCCGGCCTTCGAGTGGCTTACAGCCAGGAAGGCGCTGGCTCCGGCTGGGGCGTCTCGGGCGCGGTATATGGCGCCGGTGACGGTGCCACCTTCGGGCGCAGCTTCACCCAGCCCTTCTACATCGCACAGGTGGAGTTCGGCCCGCGCGGTGAGGCGCGCGAAGGCAGCTACCGGGTCTATGCCTGGCACAACGGCCAGTACGAAGGTTTCGATGGCTCCGTCGGCAAGAACACCGGACTTGGCATCTCATTCGACCAGCAGGTCAGCGCGATGCTGACCCTCTTCGGTCGCTACGGGCACAATTTCTCAGGCAAAGTCGCTTTCGACCGGGCGCTGACGCTGGGCGGCGAATTCAGCGGCGCGGGCTGGGGACGCGACGACGACGGAATCGGTCTGGCCTGGGGCTGGCTGCGCTCATCGAAGGAATTCCGACGCACCTCCGCGAGCCTCCAGGACTATGGCTACGATGCCAGCGGTGCCGAGCAGGTGGCCGAGCTGTACTACCGCTACGCTGTCAACGACCACCTGTCACTCACGCCGGATCTGCAGTTCGTTCATCGCCCGGGCGCCAACGACGACGAAGACAGCATCTACGCCTTCGGCGTTCGCGCACTGTACGGCTTCTGAGCAGTTCGCGGCCCACAAACAAAAACGCCCGGCATTGCCGGGCGTTTTTGTTGAAGCTCATGCCGATCACGCAGCCGCGCGGCGAACTTCCTTGTGACGGTAGCAGATACGCGCCTTGGTCAGGTCATACGGTGACATTTCAAGGGTGACGCGATCGCCGGCGAGAATACGGATGCGGAACTTGCGCATTTTGCCGGACGCATAGGCCGCGACGTCCATGCCGTTGTCCAGTTTCACGAGGAAACGGGCATCACGCAGCACTTCCTCGACCGTACCTTCGAATTGGATCAGATCTTCTTTTGCCATGGCTTTGCTCTCCTTAATTTGAATACGAGTTGATCTCCTCTCCAACGGCAAGGCGCGAAAAGAGATCTGCGCGTCTCGCAAACGGCGGGACACGCGGTCAAACAGTGACGCAGGCAGTTGCGGCTCGACGCCGGCAACCGACAGACAGAGCGGAACGACTTCCAGCTCTTGTGGGGCGGGACTGAACCCGACTCAGATCGCCTGGATGCCGGGCATGCAAACCCGTACCGGCGAAAAAGACAGCACCTCTCGGTACCCGGTGCGCACTACCATCACACAGTGACATAGCGCGGCATTGATAAGGGGCTCATTCTACAGGATTTTGTGCGCAGCAAAAAGTCCTGCTTGAATTTTCTGTGTGAATGATGTCAGGTTTTGCGCCTCCGGGCAGTCTATTGAGTCAGAGCAACAAAAACCACGAACCGAACACTGCACAGGGAGCCGGACAACGGCCATGGACAAGAAAAAACTCGGACTCATCTTTGTGCTCGCACTGCTGATCGCGAGCTACTTCATTTTCGACCTGGGGCGCTTCTTCAGCCTTGACTATTTCAAGGCGCAGCAAGCGGCCATTGAAGCCTACCGCGCGGAGAACCCCGTGCTGACGGCCGGCCTGTTCTTCCTCATCTACGTCGTCGTCACCGCCCTGTCCTTTCCGGGGGCTGCGGTACTGACCTTGGTGGCCGGCGCGATCTTCGGCCTGTGGTGGGGCGTGCTGATCGTCTCGTTCGCTTCTTCCATCGGCGCCACGCTCGCCTTTCTGGCCTCGCGTTTTCTGCTGCGCGACTGGGTGCAGAAGCGCTTCGGCGACCGTCTCAAGGCCATCAACACGGGTGTCGAGAGAGAAGGCGGCTTCTACCTCTTTACCCTGCGCCTGGTACCGGCGTTTCCCTTCTTCGTCATCAATCTGGTGATGGGACTGACACCGATTCGCACCACCACGTTCTACTGGGTCAGTCAGCTCGGCATGTTGGCCGGCACGCTGGTCTATGTGAATGCCGGCACGCAACTCGGGCAGATCGAGTCGCTGGCGGGCATCCTCTCGCCGGGGCTGGTGGGTTCGTTCGTGCTGCTGGGCATTTTCCCGCTGATCGCAAAGCGGATCGTGGCGACAGTCAAGGCGCGAAAGGTATTCGCCCGCTGGAGCGAGCGCAAGCCCTCGAGTTTCGATCGCAATCTGGTGGTGATCGGCGGCGGATCGGCGGGCCTCGTGACGGCTTACATTGCAGCTGCCGTCAAGTCGAAGGTGACGCTCGTCGAGCGGCACAAACTCGGTGGCGATTGCCTCAACACCGGGTGTGTGCCATCAAAGGCGCTGATCCGCTCGGCCAAGTTCCTGTCGCATGTGCAACGCGCCAGCGAGTTCGGCATCGACGCGGCGGAAGCCAAGGTGGACTTTGCGCGGGTCATGGAGCGCGTGCAGTCGGTGATCACTGCCATCGAGCCACATGATTCTGCAGAGCGCTATGAGGGGCTGGGCGTGGATGTGGTCGAAGGGTCGGCCCGCATTGTCTCGCCATGGCAGGTGGCGATCACCGAATCCGATGGAACGGTGCGCACACTGACCACCCGGTCGATCGTCATCGCCACCGGTGCGCGTCCCTTCGTGCCGCCGATTCCGGGCATTGATGAGGTGGGCTATCTGACCTCAGACACCCTCTGGAACCTGCGTGAGCAGCCGCGCCGCCTGCTGATTCTGGGCGGCGGTCCCATCGGCAGCGAATTGACACAAGCCTTTGCGCGGCTGGGCAGTCAGGTGACCCAGGTCGAGATGATGCCGCGCATCATGGCCCGCGAGGACGAAGACGTCTCCGAGGCCGTCATGGCGCGCTTCATCCGCGAGGGCATCGATGTGCGCATCGGCACCAAGGCCAAGGCCTTCACGGTCGAAGATGGCGAAAAAGTGCTGATTGCCGAACAGGATGGCCAAGAGGTGCGCATCCCCTTCGATCAGGTCATCGTGGCCCTCGGGCGTGCGGCCAACCTCACCGGTTTCGGATTGGAGGATCTGGGCATTCCGACCGGCAAGACGGTCGACACCAACGAATTTCTCCAGACCCTCTATCCCAATATCTATGCCGCAGGCGACGTGGCAGGCCCCTACCAGTTCACCCACACGGCGGCGCATCAGGCCTGGTACGCCGCGGTCAACGCGCTGTTCGACCCGTTCAAGACCTTCAAGGCCGATTACTCGGTCATCCCCTGGGCCACATTCGTCGAGCCGGAAGTGGCCCGGGTGGGTCTCAACGAGCAGGAGGCCCGCGAACAGGGCATTGAGTACGAACTCACCCGATTCGGCATCGACGATCTGGACCGCGCCATTGCCGACTCGGAAGCCCATGGATTCATCAAGGTGCTCACCGTACCGGGCAAGGACCGCATCCTGGGCGTCACCATCGTGGGCGAACACGCTGGGGACCTGATTGCCGAATACGTACTGGCCATGAAGCATGGCATCGGCCTGAACAAGATACTCGGCACGATTCATATCTATCCGACGCTCGCCGAAGCCAACAAGTACGTGGCCGGTGAGTGGAAACGTGCTCATGCCCCGCAGAAGCTACTCGAATGGGTCGAACGCTTTCACGCGTGGCGTCGCGGCGAGGGGAGCCAGAAATGAAATACATCCGCGCAGGTATTGCCGCACTGGCATTGAGTCTGTTCGCCCACGGCGCCCAGGCCTTCGATCACACACATCAGGCGTGGAACACGCTGCTGGGAAAACTCGTGGTGGTCAACAAACAGGGCACGGCATCGAGCGTCAAGTACGCGCAGGCCAAGCAGGACCATGCCGAACTGAAGGCGTATCTGGCCAGCCTCAGCGCGGTATCGCGTCAGGAATACGCCCCCTGGGCGAAGGACCAGAAACTCGCCTTTCTGATCAACGCGTACAACGCCTTCACCATTGAACTGATCCTGACTGAATACCCCAAACTGGATTCGATCAAGGACCTGGGCTCGTTCCTCGCGTCGCCCTGGAAGAAACCCTTCTTCGAGTTACTGGGCAAGAAGGAAACCCTCGACGGCATCGAGCACGAGCGCATTCGCGCGCCCGGCGCCTTCGATGATCCGCGCATCCATGCCGCCGTCGTCTGCGCCTCCATCGGCTGTCCGATGTTGCGCAACGAAGCCTACGTGGCGACACGGCTCGACGCCCAGCTTGAAGACCAGATGCAGCGCTTCCTGCGCGACCGCAGTCGCAACCGCTTCGATGCCGGGACCGGGACACTGCATGTATCGAAGATCTTCGACTGGTACGCGGGCGATTTCGACAAAGGGCATCGCGGTTTCGATTCACTCAAGGCCACCTTCGGCCATTACGCCGACGCCTTGGCAGACACGCCCGAAGAGGCCGCTCGGCTGCGCCGCGGCGACTTCACGATTGACTACCTGAACTACGACTGGAGGCTCAACGATGCGCGCTAGAACATGGATTGCCGCACTCGCCCTGATCAATGCAGCGCCCGCCGTCCTGGCCGGCACCTGCGAGGCCACGAGCGCTAAAACGCACACCCCCCTGGTCGAGCTCTATACCTCCGAAGGCTGCAGCTCCTGTCCGCCGGCAGACCGGTGGCTGAGCTCGCTCAAAGGGCGGGACAACGTGGTCGCCCTCGCCTTTCATGTGGACTACTGGGACTACATCGGCTGGAAGGATCGCTTTGCCGAACCGCGCAACAGTCAGCGTCAGCGCGACTGGGCGCGGCAGACCGGAGCGGGCACCATCTATACGCCTCAGGTGCTGGTGGACGGGCGCGACGCGCGCGCCTGGCGCGGCGGTGATCCGCTGTCCAGCGCGCAGACGAACGAACCGGCGACCGCACGCATCCATCTGCGTGCCGACAGCGGCGCAACAGGCACACGTCTGAATGCGCAGGTGAGCGCGCCGCCCGACCGCGCGGCCCGACTGATCGTGGCGCGCTTTGAACACGGGCACCAAAGTCGTGTCGAAGCGGGTGAAAACGACGGCCGCACGCTGCACCATGACTACGTGGTGCGGGACTGGGAGGTCCATGACCTGCCGGCATCGGGCACGCTGGACACGCAACTGCAGTTTCTCCCCGGCGAGCGCACCGGCGGTTTTGCCGCCTATGTCGAAGACGCCCGCACTGGCCGGATCCTTCAATCCGTCGCACTTGGCGACTGCTCCTGATATTTGGCAGAAGCACCATGCAACCGAGCCGCCCCACCGTCTCCATCATCATGCCCGTGCTCAACGAAGCAGAAACGATCGCCGAAGCGCTCGTTCCCCTGCAGACGCTTCGCGCCCATGGCGCCGAAGTGATCGTGGTCGATGGTGGCAGTTGTGATGCCACCCTGGCCCAGGCCAGAGCGGGCTGCGATCTGGCCATCAGTGCCCCGCGCGGCCGCGCCTGTCAGATGAATGCAGGTGCCCTGCATGCGCGAGCCGACATTCTGCTCTTTCTCCACGCGGACACCCGCCTGCCCGAGGCCGCGATTCCCAGCATTCGCTACGCGCTCGGCCTGGGCGAAACCTGGGGGCGCTTCGATGTGCGCATCACCGGGGCGCATCGCATGCTGCGTGTCGTGGCACAGATGATGAACTGGCGCTCACGTCTGACCGGCATTGCCACCGGCGACCAGGCCATCTTCTGCAAGCGCGATGCGTTTCGATCCGTGGGCGGTTATCCGGAGCAGCCCCTCATGGAAGACATCGCGCTGAGCCGCGCCCTCAAACGCATTACCCGTCCGGTCTGTCTCGATCGCCGCGTCGTCACGTCCGGGCGCCGATGGGAGAAACACGGGGTCTGGAAGACCATTGCCCTGATGTGGCGACTCAGGGCGGCCTACGCCCTGGGGGCCGATCCGGTCTCGCTGGCCCGTCAGTACGGGTACGGCCCATGACCCGACGAGACGTCCAGATTGCGGTCTTTGCCAAGCCGCCGGTAGCGGGCCGCGCCAAGACCCGTTTGATTCCGGCCCTCGGGCCGGAGGGCGCAGCACAACTGCATGCCACACTGGTGGCCCGCACCCTGGAGATGGCGGTCGCTGCAGACATCGGACCGGTCACCTTGTGGTGTGCCGACGATACCGGGCACCCCTTGTTCGACCACCTGGCCACGCGACTTGGCCTCGAACGTCGCCAACAACGCGGCAGTGACCTGGGCGAGCGCATGTTCCATGCCTTCGAACACCACTGCCCGGCCGGCCCGCTGATTCTGATCGGGACCGACTGTCCGGCGCTCGAAGGCAAGACACTGGCCCAAGCCGCCCAGACCCTCAGGACACACGACGCTGTCTTCGTGCCTGCCGAAGACGGCGGCTACGTGCTCACGGGCTTTAACCGACCTGAAAGATCGGCGTTCCAGAATGTGCCCTGGGGCGGTTCCGAAGTCATGGCGACTACCCGGCGCCAGCTGCAGCGAGCCGCCGTCCGCTGGGCGGAACTCGACGCCCACTGGGATCTCGACCGACCTGAAGACCTGCCGCGTTTTCTCGCACTGAACCAAGCCAAACTCCCGCTCACCACATGATCGCTCAAAGACTTTTTCCGATTGCACTGCTGAGTGCGTCCTTGGCCTGCGCCGCCACCAGCCAGCCGCCCTCATGGTCCGGCACTCCACCCGGTGCGCCACCGGCCGGCTGGGTGCACACCCAGATCAACAAGGACGAGCCGGCCACCGAGTTCTCGGTGGTCCGGGATGGCGATGAGTCAGTCCTTCAGGCGGCCTCTCGGGACAGCGCCTCGAGTCTCGTCCACACCCTCAATGCACCGGTGTCGCCCGACCAGCAGCTGGCGTGGCGGTGGAAGGTCTCGAACGCCGTTCCGGGCTCGTCGATGGAATCAAAAGGCACCGACGACTACGCGGCCCGGCTGTATGTGTTCTTCGACTACGACGAGAGCAAGCTGTCGCTCAGACAGCGGGCGCGGATGGATCTGGCGCGCACCTTCTGGGGGGCCGAGCTGCCCACCGCGGCCTTGTGCTATGTCTGGGGTACAGAGGACGCGGTCGGGCGGATTGGTCCCAATCCCTACACGGACCGGGTCAGGATGATCGTGCTGCAACAGGGCGATGTCCGCGCCGGTCAATGGGTCACCGAGACACGAGATCTGGCCGCGGACTTCAAGGCGGCATTCGGCGAAGATGCCCCTCCGGTGACCGGAATCGCACTCGGTGCCGACACCGACAATACCGACGGGGCCGTGCAGGCACGATTTGCCGACATCCGCTTCGAGCCCAGGCCGTGAAACGGCTGGTTCTGCTCGGGGGCGGCCACGCCCATGTGCACGTGCTCGACGCACTGGCAAACACCCCGCTCGACGACGTCGAAGTCACGCTCATCACCCCGTATCGACGCCAGATCTACTCGGGCATGTTGCCGGGCTGGATCGCCGGCCACTATCAGCTCGATCAATGCGCGATCGACCTGACCCGGTTGAGTGACCGTGCCGGTTGTCGCTTCGTGCAGACGCGGGCTGTGGGCCTCGACCTCAACGGCTGCAGTGTGCTGTGCGAAGACGGCACGCTGGCATCCTTCGATTGGCTGTCCATCGACGTCGGGCCGGTGACGGCACACCAGAGCATCGACGGCGCGTCATCCCACGCCCTGCAGGTCCGCCCCATCGAGGAGTTCATCGGCGGCATCAACCACCTGCTGCCGCTGCTGCAGGACAAGCCAACAAACCCGATCGCCATCGTCGGCGCCGGCGCCGCCGGCGTCGAACTGGCATTTGCCCTGCGCCATCGGTTCAGCGCCACGCCCATTGCCCTGATCGGCAGCGACGCGCTGCCGCTCGACGGCCTCCCGCCCCTGCTTCGCCGCCGGACATTGAAACTGCTGCGCAACCAGCAGATCAAGTGGATCGGCGAGCGCCGCGCGCAGCGCGTCACCGGCAACGGCGTCGAGCTGAACGACGGCTCCACAGTCAGTGCCGCTCACGTGCTGCAGGTCACCGGTGCAGCCGCCCAATCGTGGCCAGCAACCGCAGGACTGGCCACCGACGAACGGGGTTTCATCCAGGTCAACGAAAGCCTGCAGTCACGCTCCCACCCGCATGTGTTCGCGGCAGGCGATATTGCCGCCTACCATGACCCACGGCCCAAGTCCGGGGTCTTTGCCGTACGTGCCGGACCGCCACTGGCGGAAAACCTTCGCGCCGCCATGGCCGGCAAGCCGCTTGTGCCATGGACGCCTCAACGCCGCGCACTGTATTTGATCAGCACCGGCGATCATCACGCCATGGCGGCCTGGGGGCCCTTCGGCTGGTGGGGCAACTGGGTGTGGCGCTGGAAAGACCGTATCGACCGCCATTTCATGGCCCGATTCGGGGCCTGACTGACCCAGATCAAACGACTGACCTACGGTTGAAACCGAAAACCGGGCACAATGGTCGCTTTCCATTGCACAACCCGTTTGCCATGAATCGTCTGCTTGAAGTCCGCAAGCTGGGCCAACAAATCTGGCTCGACAACCTGTCCCGTAGCCTCCTGCGCGAAGGCCATCTGGCGCGCCTCGTGCGCGAGGATGGCGTCGCCGGCGTCACCACCAACCCGGCCATCTTTGAAAAGGCCATTGCGGGCGGCAAGTATTACGAAGACGATCTGGCCGAACTCAAGCAGCAGAACCTGACGGCCGAACAGCGCTACGAAGCGCTGGTCATCCCCGATGTGCAGGCCGCCTGCGACGAACTGCTCGATACCTGGACCGAATCCGGCGGTGACGCCGGCTACGTGAGCCTGGAAGTCTCGCCCGATCTGGCCCATGACGAAGACGGCACCGTGGCGGCGGCACACCGCCTGCATGCGGCCGTCCATCGCCGCAACCTGCTGATCAAGATCCCGGCCACCGCGGCTGGCGTGCGTGCCATCGAGCGGGTCATTGCCGACGGCATCAGCGTGAACGTGACGCTGATGTTCTCGCTGGCGCATGTTCAGTCGGTTGCCGACGCCTACGTGGCCGGTCTTAAGAAACGTGCCGATGCCGGCCAGGACATCTCGGGCATCTACTCGGTTGCCAGCGTGTTCCTGTCCCGTGTCGACACCACGGTGGACAATGCGCTCGATGCCATCGGCACACCGGAGGCCCTTGCCCTGCGCGGTCGCAGTGCAGTGGCCATGGCCAAGCGGGCGTACCAGATGTATTGCGAGCGCTACGATGAGGACGCGGCCTTTTCAGCACTGCGCGACAAGGGCGCACGCCCCCAGTACATGCTCTGGGCCAGCACCGGCACGAAAAACCCCGATTACAGCGACCTGCTCTACGTCGAGCCGGTCATGGGTCCCGACACCATCAACACCGTGCCCGACGCCACCCTTGAAGCGCTGATCGATCACGGTCAGGTCGCGGCACGGCTGGATGAAGATCTCGACGCGGCTGTCGCCCAGTACGAAGCCCTGGCCTGCTACCGGATCGACATGACCGAGGTCGGCGAAAGCCTGCAAGCGGCCGGCGTCAAGCAGTTCGAAGAGGCGTTCGCCAAGCTGCTGGCCGTGACGGCCTGACGACCACCACGCCGGAACGAAAAACGCCACCGATGTCGGTGGCGTTTTTTTATGGCACGCGCTGAGCATTCGGCGTCCGTGACTTGGACCGGGAGCACGTTCAGCCCGTGAGTCATTAATCGCATGGTCGCGACCAGAAGACGCACGTTCGCAGCAATTTTCAGAAAACCTGCTTGAGCGGCATGTTGTCGATTGTGCCATCGAGACGCGTGGCAAGAACACGCAGCTTGCAGGTCGGCACCGCCGGAAACAGGTGATGCTCCACGTGGAAAAACATGTTGTAGGTGAGCATGGCCTTGAGCTTGCCGCGAACCGTCCTTGCCTGCAACGGATGATCGTCACAATCGTGATGGACCGTCCAGACCGCAAAGAAAGCCGTCAGGCACTGCCCTGCGCCCATGGCAAGCACGTGATGCTCGAGCCACGACACATCAAGCAGCACAAAGACCAGCCCGACGACGAGCACATTCAGCAGCAGTTCCGCAGTGATCCACGCCCGCTGCCGTCCGTCGCCCACCTCCATCGCCTTGAGGTGCAACATGAAGGGAAAGACGGGGCCGACGAGAATGGCTTTCCACCAGGGCAGTCTTGCACTCATGGCCTCCACATCTTCCGCCGTCATGCAGTACCGATGATGGCGCAAGTGATTGATCTGCACCGCGTGCATGGATCCGAGCATCAGCACGCTGAGGCAGAGCATGCCCCAGTGGGTGGCGCGACGACTGATTCCGAGTGCGTAGTGAAACGCGTTGTGAACCTGACGCAGCCCGGTGAGGAAGAACATGAAAGAGCAGCCGAGCGCCAGCGGATACCACGCATGGTCGGCAGCGACCCAGGAGGCGAGCAGCCATGGAAGCGACAGCAGCAGTTCGTGCGCCACTTCGAGCCGGCTCAGGGCCGTGAGATCACGCCACTGAACCGTCCCGACAAGGTGTGTCCTGAGTGCTCGTCCTTGCATTGTCGCCTGCTATCCCGCTGTCGTTGCACCGGATCACGTGTCTGACCACGGCGCGATCACTATCCGCCCGCGCGGCCTGGGCAACCAGGCCGCCTCGGGGATCAGCAGCGAATGTATGCACCCAGATGGCGTATGTCAAAGTCCTGAACGTCGGGGCCGGATCATCTCATCGGGCGATCGGCAACGCACCGCCCAAGGCGCGCTGCGATGGTCAATGACGGGGTGAAACAGGTGGGGCGCCGGATGCCTGTCCTTACTCGTCCTCTGTCTTGCGGCGAACGTCAATCGGCTTCAGGTCGGGCGTGTGGGCATACAGATCGACCAGATGCGCGTTGAGATGCTCCATCTCTCGCGCCGCCTGCTTGAGTGCGACGAAACGGGAGGTCATGGCTTCGAGCCGATCGGACATCATCTCCATCATTTCGCGCGTCGCCCGCATGGGCGATCCGGCATTGGCCCGAATCATGTCGATCTCGCCCTGAAACTCGCGCAGGCTCGCCTGCTCTTCTTCAGGGAAACTGTCGATCACGCTGTTGATATAACGCTCACGGGCCCGGAAATAGGCCTGAGGGCTGCGTCTGGCCAGATTGGCCCAAGCGTCGAAGTCGAAATCTGACATGTTGGGGTGCCTTCAAAATCTCTTGTTCTGGTCGGATCATACGAGCGTTTAATGGTTCGCACGTAACAACCATGTCACACAAAAGAACACGCCCCGGTCAGGTCGTCAAGACCTGCGGGGCGTGCGAGGAGACACCTTTGAGCGCTGAATCAGGCAGCCAGCAGCGGCCTTTTGATCAGTTCAGCGCGTGGCACACCGTGCCGTTCGTTGGGGCTACCGAGCAGTTCCTTCATGTCGAGGATCAGCACGATCTGTCCGTTGGAGAGCGTTGTCACACCGGCGACACCGTTCGGCCGGAAGTCGTCGAGCGACTTGATCACCGCATCCTCCCGACCCGCGAAGCTGTCGATGGCCAGGATGAAGCTCTGCTCGGCGGTCTGCATGAGCACGCCGTATTCCGGTTGTGCGTCCTGCGGCCAGCCGAGCAGGTTGGCCAGCGGGAGGATCGGCAAGACCTCGCCGCGCACCACCATGGTGGCGCGCCCGCCCACTTCCTGAACCTCTTCGGCCTCGATCGGCAGGATTTCGCGCACCATCGACAGGGGCACAGCCAGCGGCTGGTCGCCGAGGCGGACCAGCAGCACCGGCAGAATCGCCAGCGTCAGCGGCAGGCTGATGACGAAGCTGGTGCCCTGCCCCTGGGTCGATTTGATGTCGATGGCACCGTTGAGCTTCTGGATGTTGGTTCGCACCACATCCATGCCCACACCGCGACCCGACACGTCGGAGATCTGACCTGCGGTCGAGAAGCCCGGGAGGAACACCAGGTTGTAGCTCTGGCGCTCGTCCATGGTGTTGGCTTCCTCATCGGTGATGAGGCCCTTGGACACGGCCGATGCGCGCAGCTTCTCGGCGTTCATGCCACGACCGTCGTCCGCCACCATGATGATGATGTGGTCGCCTTCCTGACGGGCCGTGAGCTTGAGAATCGATTTGGTCGGCTTGCCGTTGGCCTTGCGCTCGTCCTTGCCTTCCACGCCATGATCCACCGCGTTGCGGATGAGGTGGATGATGGGGTCGGAGAGATCCTCGATCATGGTCTTGTCGATCTCGGTCTCTTCACCTTCGAGCACCAGCTCCACATCCTTGCCCAGGTTGCGGGCCAGGTCGCGGGCAATACGCGGGTATTTCTGGAACAGACGACCGATCGGCTGCATGCGGGTCTTCATGACCGCGTTCTGTAGATCGGACACCAGCAGGTCGAGCTGGCTGACCGCCACGTCGAGCGCATGCAGGGTGTCGTTGTCGTTGTCACCGTTGAGAATCTGGCTGCGCAGCGCGTTCAGCCGGTTCTTGGTCAGCCCGATTTCACCGGACAGATTCAGCACCTGGTCCAGACGGGTCGTATCGACGCGGATGGAGTTGTCGCGCTGCTTTTCGCCTTCGCGCCGTCCGCTCGGGCCACTGTAGCCCGGCTTGTCGCTGGCGCGTCGGCCCACCGCGGCCTTGATGATCTGCTCGGGCGGCTCCTTGGGCTGAGCCGGAGGCGCTTCAACGACCGGCGCCGGCGCTGGCTTGGCTGCACTGGCAGCGGGTGCGGTGGTGGCGGGCACGCCCGTCACTGCCGAATGCAGCTGATCCCAGTTCGGCCCGCCCTCGCTCGCGGCAGAGGCAGCGGCCGCAGGAGCAGCAGGCGCCTCGGCGGCCGGGGCGTCTTCATCGGCACCGTCCAGCTCACCGGCCAGGGCGCGACGCAGACTGTCGATCAGGCCTTCATCCGCTGCCGGGGGCTGCTGACCACCTTCGAGATAGCCGAACATGTCGCGTACCGAGCCGGTCGCCGAGAGGATGGCATCCATGATCTCGGGATTGACCTTCAGTTCGCCATTGCGCAGCTTGTCGAAGAGGTTCTCGGTCAGATGGCACAGTTCCACCAGATTGGTGGCATTCAGAAAACCGGCGCCGCCCTTGATGGTATGAAACCCGCGGAAAATCTCGTTGAGCAGACCGACGTCGTCGGGCGCCCGCTCAAGATCGACGAGCTTGTTATCCACATCGGACAACAGGTCGCCTGCCTCGACGAGAAAGTCCTGCAGGAGGTCTTCCATTCCAGCGAAATCACTCATTGTTCTCGCTCCGCTATGACACCGCCCGCAGCACACATGCGCCGGGGCGTTTCAGATTCTTGTTGTTTCAGAAACCCAGTGACTCGAGCAGATCGTCGACCTGCTCCTGACTGGTGACCACGTCGTCCCGGCCTTCGGACTGCACCACCGGCCCGTTCATGAGGCCTTCGTCGCCCGTCACCTTCTTGGCCGGCTTCTTGTCCTCGGGCGCGGTTTCGATCAGCACACCCAGCAGCTGGCCTTCGACCATCTGCGCCATTTCGACCACGCGCTTGATCACCTGCCCGGTCAGATCCTGGAAATCCTGCGCCATCATGATTTCGGTCAGCTGGGCATTGGTGCCCCGGCTGTCCTCGATGGTGGCACCCAGAAAGTCCCGGGTCTTTTCGGCCAGCGACTTGAACTCGTCCGCCGACAGCTGATTGTTGAATACCTTGTCCCACTGGCTCTTCAGATCGACAGCGCCATTCTCGATGCGGTCCTGCATCGGCTTGGCGATATCGGTCGCGTTGAGCACCTTGCTGGCCGCCTGTTCCGTCATCTGCGCGATGTAGTTGAGGCGTTGGCGGGCGTCTGGCATCACCTCGGCGGCATCTTGCAGCGCCTGGTCATATCCCAGTTCGGAGAGGGCGTCGTGCACCTTGCGCGTCATCTGACCGATCTTCTGATAGACGATGTCACAGCTGTGCTCGGGCGAGAGGCCGGCCGCCATGGCCTCCTCCATCAACGATCCGGCGGTGGCGTCCGCGGCGAGCGCTTCGACAGGCACGCTGTCGGCCGCCGGTGCGACATCTTGATGGGCGGATTCCTGGACCACGGAGTCAAACAGCGACTGCAATTCATCGGAATCGCCACCGTTGTCAGGCACGGATGCGGCCGGCTTGGCTGCGGGCGCAGGCGCCGCGGCAGCGGGCTCGGGTTCCGGTGCAGCTTCCGCTGCGACAGCCTCGACCGACACGTCATCGGTTTCGAATTCATCGGCCACCGCATCGAAGAGCGACTGCAGCTCGTCCGAATCGTTGCCGGTGCTTGCCTTGGGCTCGACCACCTCGAGCTTGGGTTTTTCCTCTTCCGGCGGACTGCCTGCAATACTGTCGAACAGCGCCTGAAGGTCCGCGGAGTCTCCGGCGTCGTCGAAATTCACGCGTTTTGTCATTTTGTCGGCCTCCTCTCAGTGCGTGGCCATCAGGCGGCCGCCTGCTTCCCCATCTTCTCGAAGATCTTCTCCAGTTTTTCGGAGAGGGTCGCGGCAGTGAAAGGCTTGACGATGTAACCGCTGGCACCGGCCTGGGCGGCAGCGATGATGTTTTCCTTCTTCGCCTCGGCCGTAATCATCAGCACCGGAAGGTCCTTCAGATTCGGTGTCTTGCGAATGGTCTGCAGCAGCGTCAGGCCATCCATGTTCGGCATGTTCCAGTCGGTCACGACAAAATCGAAACCTCCGCTGCCGAGCTTTTGTAGTGCGACCACACCATCCTCGGCTTCATCCACATTGGTGAAGCCCAGCTCCTTAAGCAGGTTGCGCACGATACGGCGCATGGTGGAAAAGTCATCGACGACGAGAAATTTCATGTTGGGATCTGCCATAGTTTTCTCCGGTGTATGTCCTTGCGCCCGATACCGCTCACCGGCCTCGCAGCAAGAGCGGACGCAGTGTGTCCGCGAGGTTGTCTGCATCGAATTTGGCCACGTAGGCATCGACGCCGACGCGCTTGCCCATGGCCCGGTTTGCTTCGGAAGACAGCGACGAGTGCATCACCACTGGGATGCCTTCAAAGCGTGAGTCTTCCTTGATGTTCTTGGTCAGCACGTAGCCGTCCATCTCCGGCATTTCGGCATCGACCAGGATGAGGTCCACCTCGTCCTTGAGCGGTCGGCCGCTGGCCTGGGAGTGCTTGGCCATGCCTTCGAGACGGGTCCAGGCCTCGAAGCCGTTCTGTGCGTGCTTGTGCTTGACGTCCAGCTTGTCGAGCACTTCAGCGATTTTCTTGCGCGCCACGGCCGAGTCATCGACGAAGAACACATTCACGTCGTGCTCTGCGCCCAGCGGCGAAATGTTGCCGATGATGGCCTCGCCGAAGGTGTTGGCCAGAATCGTCTCCACATCGAGGATCGACACCAGCGTGCCGTCCGCCAGTTCGGTAATGGCCGTGATGTAGCTCTGGGTGCCGGTGGACACGTTGTCCGGCGTGCGGACCTTGTCCCACTCGACACGGATGATGCGATCGACCTCATCGACCAGAAAGCCCAGCGTGCGCTTGCTGTACTCGGTCACCATCATCGACTGCCCGAGGCCGCCATCCGGCCGACGCAGCCCGAGTACCTTCGAGAGCTCAAGCACGGGAATCACGTTGCCGCGCAGCGAGATCAGGCCTTCCACGCCATTGGGCATGTTCGGTGCCTTGGTGATGAACGGGGTCTTGGAGACCTCGCGGACCTTGAACACATTGATGCCGAAGGTCTCACCGGTACCGAGCGAAAACAGCAGGATCTCCATTCGATTGGAGCCGGCCAGCGTGGTACGGGCATCGACGGCGTCGAGCAGGTTCTTTTCGGCCTGATCGAGCACTGAACTCATTTTTTTTGTCGCCACTTCACTCATGGTCTGAATTCCCTCGCTTCTCAGGCTGCCGCAGCGTCTTCGTCGTGCTTGCTGAGCAGACGTCGCAGGGTCGCGGACAGACGCTGGGGTTCGAATTTCGGTACGTACTCATCCACGCCCACCGACAGGCCCAGCTGCTGGTTCGACATCCCCGACAGCGAGGAATGCATGAGCACCGGGATACCCTCGAAGCGCGGATCCGACTTCACCTTCTTGGTCAGGATGTAGCCGTCCATCTCGGGCATCTCGATATCCGTCAGGATGACCCGCACGAACTCCTTGACCTTGCGGCCCTGGCTGTCGGCCACGTGAGCAATCTTGGTCAGCTCGTCCCAGGCGACGCGGCCATTGACGCAGGCCACACCACGTGCGCCCAGCACATTCAGCGTGCGCTCGATCTGGTTGCGGGCCACGGACGAATCGTCTGCATACAGCACGGTGACATCCGGCTCTTCGAGCGGCTGGATGCCTTTGAACATGAGCTCGTCGTCGTAGCCAGAGGTCTCGGAGAGCACCTTCTCCACGTCGAGCATCATCACCAGTTCGTTGTTCGGCAGTTCGGTGACGGCGGTAACCAGGCCGCCCATCTTGGCGACCAGCATGTCGGGAGGCACCCGCATCTGGGACCAGTCGAGCCGGAGGATGGTGTCCACCGCCTCGACCAGGAAGCCCTGGGTGTGACCGTTGTATTCGGTGACGATCATGATGTCGCGGGACGTCCCGGTGCCGATGCCGGTGTATTTGGCCAGATCGACCACGGGCACCAACGCACCGCGCAGACTCACCATACCCTCGACCGAGGACGGCATTTCCGGCGCGGCGGTGATCTGCGGCGTACGCATCACCTCGCGCACCTTGAACACATTGATGCCGAAGGTCTCCCGGCGACCGGTCCGGCTATCCTCGCCGAGCGAGAAAAGCAGGATCTCCAGCTTGTTGGTCCCCGCCAGGCGGGTCCGTGCATCAATGTTTTTCAGCAAATCCGACATCTTGTTCTCTCCGGTGGCGGGGCCTGAATCAGGTTCAGGCCGCGCTCGCTCTTGCTTGTCTAGAGCTATCTACGGCAGGGTTCCGACGATCCTTTAGGCGCGATAACCGATGCGAACACCACCCCAATGGCGGCCATTCACATAAACCGGAGAAGACACGTCATGCATGATCTCCCCGGTGTCGCGACGATAGGTCTGGATCAGGAACTGCAGTTCGTGGGCACCGCATTGCTTGCCCACAGGGTCATCAAAAATCCGTTTGGTCCGGTTGCCGGCCATGTCTTTCTCATAGTCGCCCGTGAGCGGCTGGCAGAACGCCTTGTTGTGGGTCGGCACATAGCCACGGGTATCGCAGCCAATGGCGTAGACAATGGCAGGATCTTCCCTGAGCAATGCTTCCTGGATGGTCGGGAAGAGATCGTCCGTGAGCTTGTCGAACTTGGTCGAAAACTTCTGCGGCTTGGTGTTGCCGATCGGCTGGTAATTGCGGTCGAACAGTGAAGCCTCGTCGATTCGACCGCTGGCAATGGCTTTCTCCAGTACCTCGCCCACCAGCTTGGCGCCACGCACCGCCGCCTCGGGAATGCGTCCATGTGCCTTCATGGCGGCCTCACCGGCCTGCCCCAGGCGGAACACGTTGCTGATCTCGTGCAGGTTTGCTGCCAGCGACTCGAGACGCTTGGCCTCTTTCTGCGTACTGGCGGCCCCGTCCGTGTTGCGCTCGGTCATGGAGATGATCTCGCGCACGTTGGTGACCACCCCGTCGGCTTCGCGACTTTGCTGGTTGATCGACGTGGCAATGGCGTCGACCTTCTCCATCGTCTCGGTGGCGCCCTGATTGATCTGCTCGAGCGCGCCGGCCGCCTGGCGAGCCAGTTCAGCCCCGGAGCGAGCCTGCTCCGAGCCGGCTTCGATGGAGCCGATGGCCGTCCGCGTCTCTTCCTGAATGGCCTCGATCATGGTGCTGATCTCGGTAGTGGCCGTGGAGGTGCGCTCGGCGAGCTTGCGCACTTCGTCCGCCACCACGGCAAAACCGCGACCCTGCTCGCCCGCACGGGCTGCTTCGATCGCCGCATTGAGTGCCAGCAGGTTGGTCTGGTCGGCGATCTCGCGAATCACCTTGACGATGCCGCTGATGGCCTCGGAGCGCTCACCCAGGGCACTGATCACCTGTGCCGACTGCTCAACCGAGCGAGCAATGCGCTCGATCTCTTCGGAGGCGCTGATGACGATCTTGCCGCCTTCGAGGGACAGCTCGCGGGCCTGTTGGGCATTGCGGGCGGTCTGGCTGGCATGCTCGGCCACGGCATTGACGCCGGCGGTCATTTCTTCAATGGCGCGGGCCATGCTCTCGGAAGCACCGCGCTGCGTCTGGGACCCTTCAGCCACCATGTCGGCATGCGCAGACATCTGGTCGGCCGATTCGGCCACCCGGTTGGCATCGAAGATCACTTTGCCGATGATGCCCTGGAAGCTGCCGATCAAGTCGTTGAAGCGCTCACCGCAGTCGCCGACCGGGCCTGAACCGAGGCTCACCCGATGGGACAGGTCGCCCTGCTTGTACATGCGAACGAACGCATCCGTGAGTTGACGAAGCGGTTCGCCGACACGCGATTTGAATAGCACGCCCAGCACACCCGCAACAACCGCACCGACCACGACATGGCCGGCGATCAAGGTCACCGACACATCCGCCCCACTTACTGCAGAGACCGCAACCCCTAACGTTGCGATCAAGGCACAGGTCAGCACCCACACCAGAGTCATACCCATTGTCTTTCCTCCACCATTCAGCGTTTTCGGCGCCTTTATGTTGTGAAATAGCAGGCACCGTTAAGCCGGATTACGGTCCGATTCACCGTTTCTTTAGGATGAAGTGGCGGGAAATTTGAGGCTATATCGTTGAATTAGCGTGAATTGAATGGCCATAAAAAACGCCTGTTCCAAATTGGTACAGGCGTTTTTTCGCCCCCTGCGGGGCCGCGCTTACCCGATTCAGTTGATCGAGAAAAGCTTGCCGAAATTTGCGATTTCGAGCACCTGACGCACGCTACCCCGTGCATTGACCAGGCGGACCTCACGACTGGAGCTCTTGGCCTTGTCACGCAGCATCAGCAACATGCCCAGCGCGGAACTATCGAGGTAGGCGACCTCGCCCAGGTCGACGTCGACACGCCCCTGCTGCTGCAGCGCGCGGTCAACACCTTCGCGAAACTCGCGATGGGCATTGAAATCGAAGCGGCCGCCCAGCTTGAGCACGGCACACCCTTCTCCCTTGTTCACCGATACATCCATGGTTACACCTCCTAAAGTGCCGAAAAATTGTTCCTAAGCGCCCACCTGCCGGCCAGCGGCTCCGCCACGCGACAACTCGCGGCAGATCCGGCTCGCCACATCGGGCAGTGGCGCAACATCGACCGCGCCGCCAATGCTCACGGCCTCGCGTGGCATGCCATACACCACGCAGGTTTCTTCGTTCTGGGCCACCGTCCAGGAGCCGGCCTTGCGCATGGCCAGCATGCCCCGCGCACCGTCTTTACCCATACCGGTCAGCAGCGCACCGACCGCCGCCGGCCCGACCAGCCTTGCCACACTGTCGAACAGGACATCCACTGCCGGGCGATGACGATTGACCGGATCGGCCTTGGAAAGCTCGCAGTACCAGTGGCTACCGCGCTTGGCCAGCAACAGGTGCGAGTGGCCCGGGGCCAGATACGCGTGCCCGGGAAGGATACGCTCGCCATGCTCCGCTTCTTTTACGTTGATAGCACACAAACTGTCCAGTCGTTTCGCGAATGAGCCGGTAAACATCTCGGGCATGTGTTGCACCATCAGCACGGGCGGACACTGCGCAGGAAATTGCGAAATGACCCGGCGGATCGCCTCGGTCCCGCCGGTTGACGCACCAATGCAGATCAGTCGCTCGCTGACCACCCGCGGTGGCAGGTCCGGCAGCCGCGACGTATCGGAGGCGGCCGACTTGCCCTGGCTCGTGGCCAGACGCGGTCGCCCCACCCGGGCCCGATATGCCGTCCGAATCTTATCAACAATTTCAGCCGTTGACGCTGCCAAAGCGTCCGGGTCGGTGGCACGCGGTTTCATCACGAAATCGACTGCACCCAGTTCAAGGGCGCGAATTGTTGCGTCGGAGCCGGCCGCCGTCAATGTGGAGATCATCACCACCGGCATCGGTCGAAGACGCATGATCTTTTCGAGGAAATCGAGCCCGTCCATTTTGGGCATCTCGATATCCAGGGTGAGCACGTCCGGATTCGTTTCCTTGATCAACTCCCGGGCGACATAGGGGTCCGGCGCCAGACCGACCACGACCATGTCCGACTGAGCCTCGACCACGCTCTTGAGCATGGATCGCATCAGTGCCGAATCGTCGCAGATCAGTACCTTGATAGTCATCCCCGCGCCCTCAGCCGAAGAGTTCGATATCACCGGAGACCGGCTCAGCCGTGAGGCGATCCGCGTATTCGCGCTCGCGCTCGATCACGGTGTTGTTGCGGGTATGCATCATCTTCTTGAGCATGACGCGCCCGTCTTTGGGGAAATAGTAGACCTTGCGCGGATACACATCGAGCAGGTCCTCTGCCACCACCGGAATGCGCTCGTTCTGGAGATACTCCCTCACGAACGCCACATTGCGCTTGCCGACATCACTGCCGGCCAGCGAGGCCATCACGCGGCCGCCGCCGAAGATTTTCGCCTCCAGACGCTCGCGCCGTGCCCCGCTCTTGAGCAGGTGGTTGATCAGCACTTCCATGGCATAAGCACCATAACGGGCCGATGGCGAGAAAGTGTCGTCCTTGGTACCGGTGTCGGGGAGCATGAAATGATTCATGCCACCGACGCCCAGCTTTCGATCGCGGATACAGGCGGAGACGCATGAGCCCAGCACCGTCACCAGCACCATGTCGGTTTCGGAGACGAAATACTCACCCGGCAACACCTTGACCGCGTCGCTATCGAATGTGCGATCGAAGTAGCGATTGGTCGCCAGATGCTCGGCGTAGGCTGGATCGTGACTAACGGGCATCGGAGAGCTCATACACGGTACGTCCCAACGAGCGGAACACGTCTGCCGCATGCAGGAAACTCTCCGAATGACCGGCGAACATCAAGCCCTCTTTGCGCAGCAAAGGTGCGAAACGCTTGAGGATCTGATACTGCGTCGGCTTGTCGAAGTAGATCATGACGTTGCGGCAGAAAATGTAGTCCAGAGGCCCCTGGATGGGGTATCGGGCATCGAGCAGGTTGATCCGGCGGAAGCGCAGCAGTTCCTGCAGCTCGGGCCGGATGCGGACCTGGCCCGCCTGGGCGCCCGTGCCCTTGAGGAAGTACTTGCGTACCCGCTCGGGCGACAGGCGCTCGACACGGTCTTCACGAAACACACCGGCTTCAGCCTGGGCCAGCACATTGGTATCAATGTCGCTGGCCAGGATCTGCACCGGCGGCGTCAGGCTATTGAAGGCTTCGCATGCCGTGATCGCCAGCGAGTACGGCTCCTCCCCGGTGGAGGCCGCCGTGCACCAGATCTTGATCGGTCGATTGACCTTGGCCGCCTTGAGTTTCTCGGCCAGGATCTCGAAATGATGCGGCTCGCGGAAGAACGACGTGAGGTTGGTCGTCAGCGAATTGGTGAAGGTTTCCCATTCAGCATGATCGTTGTCGAGCAGCTTCAGGTAGCCGGAGAAGGTCTTTTCGCCGACCGCCCGCAGGCGGCGAGCCAGTCGGCTATAGACCATGTCTTTCTTGGCCGGCGACAGCGAGATGCCTGCATGCTTGTAGATCAGCTGGCGGACCTTCTCGAAGTCGTCGGCGGTAAAGTGAAACTCCCGGTCATTGATGGCGGGGCCCGAAGGCACGCGACTCACATCCATGTTGTCAGCTCTCCTGTCACGCACCGTGCTTGTCATGCTTAGAACTCTTCCCACTCGTCAGACGAGCTGCTCGCGGCACGCTTGACCTTGGGCACCGGCGCACCGCGCTCCTGACGGGCCGTGCGGGCCGGCAGGCGGGACACCTTGGCTGAGGCGCGTGCGGCCGGCGCTGCGAAACCACCCGCGTCGTCCTCGTCACCGCCCAGGCGGAACATGGCCACCGTCTGTGCCAGGGTGCTGGCCTGATCCTGGAGGGATTCGGCGGCAGCGGCAGCCTCCTCGACCAGCGCGGCGTTCTGCTGGGTCACTTCGTCCATCTGAGTGATGGCGATATTGACCTGTTCGATACCGCTGGACTGCTCGACCGAAGCGTTGGCGATCTCGGCCATGATCTCGGTGACCTTGCGCACCGAGGACACCACCTGATCCATGGTGTCACCAGCCTTGTTGACCAGTTCGGACCCGGAGTTGACCTTATCGACAGAGTCGGAGATCAGTTCCTTGATTTCCTTGGCGGCCGAGGCACTGCGCTGCGCGAGGTTGCGCACTTCGGAGGCCACCACCGCGAAACCGCGACCCTGCTCGCCGGCACGCGCGGCTTCCACCGCAGCGTTCAGCGCCAGGATGTTGGTCTGGAAAGCGATGCCGTCGATGACACCGATGATGTCGGCAATCTTCTTGGACGACTCGGAGATCTTGCTCATGGTGTCGACCACCTGGCTCACCACGTCGCCACCCTTGGTCGCCACATCGGAAGCACCGGCCGCCAGTTCGTTGGCCTGCTTGGCGTTCTCGGTGTTCTGACGCACGGTTGAGGTCAGCTCTTCCATCGAAGAGGCGGTCTCTTCCAGGCTGGACGCCTGGTTCTCGGTGCGGCCGGACAAATCGGCGTTACCCTGGGCGATCTCCTGCGAGGCGGTGCTGATGGCGCCAGTGGCTTCCTTCACACGGCCCACCACGTCGACCATGATGTCGACCAGTGAATTGACGCCGGCGCACAGGGCCTCGATAGAGCCATCCTTGCCGTCGAGCGGCACGCGTTGGGTCAGGTCGCCTTCCTGGGCAGCCGCGACCACGACGCCCGTCTGGGCAACCGCTTCTTCCATGGCCCGGGCGGCACGCACCTGGGCGGTCACGTCGGTAGCATATTTCACCACCTTGAAGGGCTTGCCGTTCATGTCCATGATCGGGTTGTAGCTGGCCTGAATCCAGATCTCTTCACCCGTCTTGGTCACACGCATGTATTGCCCGGCATCGTATTCGCCGCGCCCCAGCTTTTCCCAGAACGCGCGGTACTCGGCGCTCTTGCGGTGATCGGGATCGACAAAGATGCTGTGGTGCTTGCCGCGCACTTCATCCAGGGTGTAGCCGACGGCATTCAGGAAATTGTCGTTGGCGTAGCGAATGGTGCCGTCAAGTTCGAATTCGATGACGGCCTGTGCCTTGCTGATGGCCGCGAGTTGGCCTTCGAAATCAGCGAACTTGAGCTTCTGCTCCGAAATGTCCGTGGCCCACTTGACCACGCGAACAACCTTGCCGTCATGGTCGAAGATGGGGTTGTAGCTGGCCTGGATCCAGATCTCCTTGCCGCCCTTGCCGATCCGCTTGTACTGGCGGGCATCGAATTCGCCGCGAGCCAGTTTGGCCCAAAACGCGACATAGTCCGGCGAACTGGCCTCGACCGGATCGACAAACATCCGGTGATGCTGGCCCTTGATTTCGTCAAGGCGATACCCGAGGGCATTCAGGAAGTTGTCGTTGGCCGTGATGATGGTGCCGTTGGGCTCGAACTCGATCATGGCCTGAGAGCGGCTGATCGCCTCGGTCAGCGACTTGAGATATTCAAGCTCCGCCGACGTCGACTTGTTTTTGGCCACTGCCACCGAATCCGATGCCTTGTTTTCGCTATCGCTCATTTTGAACTCCTTGTTCTGTCTCCCTGGCAGGACGTTTGCCCAGGGTCAATGATGTTGAGATACTCGGTTTATTGACGCCGGGACTACTGAATCGGTGCGTCGGTCAGGCCCATCTGCGGGCTGAGCAACAGGCGCTCGATGTCGATCAGGATCAGCATGCGTTCGTCTGCGGTGCCGATGCCCTTGATGTGATCGCTCTCCATGGCCGAGCTGAACTGCGGTGCCGGCTTGATCTGCTCGGAATCGAGCATGATCACGTCCGAGACGCTGTCGACCACGATGCCGATGACACGCTCACCCACACTGAGGATGATCACCACGGTGAATTCACTGTAGGTGACTTCCTCGAGCTTGAACTTGATGCGCAGATCGACGATCGGCACGATGGTGCCGCGCAGATTGATCACACCCTTGATGTACGGGGGGGTATTCGCGATTCGCGTGACCGCGTCGTATCCCCGGATTTCCTGCACACGCAGGATATCGATGGCGTATTCCTCTTCACCGAGGGTGAAGGTCAGGAATTCCTGCGCACCGACGCTTTCCTCCGCGCCTTCGACCCGCGCGACTGAATTCGACGCGTTCAATTGTTGCAACATGGTCACGCTCCTTTTGTCCTTCCGTTTGTTGCTCGCTGCGCTATCTTTATCGGCAGCAAATCAACATCTTTAGCTTATTTAACATTTTTTTCGTTTCAAGCCGCGAGACTGACCGGCTCCTGGGCCAGGGCGATCACGCCGCCAACGTCGATGATCAGCGCCACCGTGCCGTCACCCATGATGGTGGCACCCGAGATGCCCTGAACACGGCGGAAGTTGGCGTCCAGGCTCTTGATGACTACCTGGTGCTGACCGAGCAGCGAATCGACGAACAGGGCCGCCTTGTGGCCACTGGCCTCGACCACGATCATCAAACCCTTCATCAGATCGGTCTGGGCTTCGGTACAACCGAACACTTCATGCATGCGAATCACCGGCAGGTACTCGCCGCGCACCTGAATGACATGCCCCATGCCTGAGAGCGTCCGGATCTGAGCCGTTTCAGGCTGCAGGGATTCGACGATGTAGTTCAGCGGCAGCACGTAGGTTTCACCCCCGACCTCCACCGACATGCCATCGAGGATCGCCAGGGTCAGCGGCAGGCGCACGGTCATGCGCGTGCCGATACCGGTCATCGATTCGATCTCGACACTGCCACCCATCTCGGCAATGTTCCGCTTGACCACGTCCATGCCCACACCGCGACCAGACACGTCGGTCACCTTGTCGGCGGTGGAGAAGCCCGGTTCGAAGATCAGCTGCCAGACCTCGTTGTCGCTCATGGCGTCGGAGACCGGCAGACCGCGCTCCTTGGCCTTGGACAGGATCTTGTCGCGGTTGAGGCCGGCGCCATCGTCGCCCACCTCGATAATGATGTAGCCGCTCTGATGAGAGGCATTGAGCGTGATCGTGCCCTGCTCCGACTTGCCCGCCTCGCGACGACGCTCCGGGCTCTCGATACCGTGATCGAGACTGTTGCGGATCAGGTGGGTCAGCGGATCGGTGATGCGCTCGATCAGGCCCTTGTCCAGTTCGGTGCTCTCGCCGCTGACCTTCAGCTCGACCTGCTTGTTGAGCTTGCGGGAAACGTCGCGCACCACGCGCGGGAAGCGGGAGAAGACCACGGAGATCGGCATCATGCGGATGGACATGACCGATTCCTGAAGATCGCGGGTGTTGCGCTCAAGCTGGCCCAGGCCCGCCATGAGGCGTTCGAACACCACCGGATCGATATCGCTGGCCGACTGCTGCAGCATGGCCTGAGTGATCACCAGCTCGCCCACCAGGTTGATCATCTGATCGACCTTCTCGACGCTGACGCGGATGGAGCTGTCGCCACCACCCTTGCCACCGGCACGGGCCGGCGCGGCATCGGTCGACTTGGCCGCCAGTTTGGGTTTGGCCACTGCGGCGGCTTCGACGCCCTCGGGCTCACTGACCGCGGTCAATGACACGGGCTCGGACTGGGCAGCAGGCACCGCAACGGGCTGGAAGAAGCCGAAAGAACCGTCTTTGGCGTCGGCTTGCACTTCGGGGGCCTGCGGCGCTTCGGCACTTGCATCCTGCGCTTGAGGCACCTCGAACAGACCGAAGCCTTCCTCCTCGACAGCAGGAGCGACTGCTTCTGTCGGCGCAGGCTTGTCGTCGTCGGCAAAGAAACCGAAGCCTTCATCGGTTTCGGCAACCGCGGCGTCGGCGGCCGGGGCCTCATCGCCAAAGAAGCCATAGGCGTCGTCGGCGGATGCCGCTGGCGCTGCCGAATCGACCGGAAGGATCTCTTCGGCCAGATCGACTTCCATGGAATCGGTCACCGCCACGAAGCCGATGATGCCGGCCACGTCAGCAGGATCGGCCTCGGTGGCCAGGCGCAAATGCCAGCGATCGCCGACATTGGCCGGTTCGGTCACGTCAAGACGGCCCTTGCCACGCAGTTCATCCATCATCGCGTCGATGATCGAGCGATCCTTCTGAGCCCCACCATCGAGCACAAAGCTGATCTCGAGCACCGGTGTGGCGACCGTCGCGACGGGCGCCGATGTCACAGGCACTGCAGCGACCGGACTGAGCGCAAGCGCTTCCTCACCTTCGCACAAGGCTTCGAGGCGGGCGGAAACCTGTGCCGCAGCTTCTCGATCGGCTTCGTCCTCACCCCTGTGGGCACCCAGCAGGTTGCGCAACACGTCACCGGCCGACAGGCAGGCATCGACCATGTCGGAGGTCAGTGCCATCTCGTTCTTGCGGACCTTGTCCAGCATCGTTTCCATGACGTGCGTCACTTCCGTCATGTCATGGAACCCGAAGGTGCCGCTCGAGCCCTTGATGGAGTGCGCTGCACGGAAAATGGCGTTGAGGTCTTCGGGGTCAGGCGCATCGATGTCGACCGCCACGAGCAGGGACTCCATGTCCGCAAGATGCTCGTCCGTCTCTTCGAAAAAGACCTGGTAAAACTGGCTCATGTCGATCGTCATGCCTGACTCCTGGGCGCCGTCGTACTTATTGATATGAATGCTTAGCGGCTTAGCCGATCACCTTCTTGACCACTTCGATCAATTTGTTCGGATCAAACGGCTTGACCAGCCAGCCGGTGGCACCGGCGGTGCGCCCCTGGGACTTCATGGCATCGGACGACTCGGTGGTGAGCATGAGGATGGGCACGCTGCGATAGCTGGGCATGCCGCGCAGGGACTTGATGAGCGTCAGCCCGTCCATGCGCGGCATGTTCTGGTCCGTCAGCACGAGGTTGAAGGCGCGGCCCTTGGCCTTGTCGAGGCCTTCCTGGCCATCGGCCGCTTCAATCACGTCGTAACCGGCGCTCTTGAGGGTGAATGACACCATCTGGCGGATGGAGGCAGAGTCATCAACTGCGAGAACGGTCTTGCCCATGTTGGTCTTCCTTGTTTGGTTTGCGTGTCTCAGAACAATTCGATATCGCCGCTATCGACGCTATCGGCCTGCTTGACCGGGTTGGTTTCGCCGAATGCAGCGAGTTCGTCGAGCTTGTGGGCCACCTGGCTCAGGCGCTCGGTCAGGTTTTCGAGGGTGTGATCGTTGTGCGGTCGCGAGGCTTCTCGCGCGATCTCGCCAACGTCCTTGACGGCTTCGCGCATGCGCGTGATGCGCTGCCCGGTGTGGCCGATCAACTGGGAAACGAGATCCTGGAACTGCAGCGCCGTCACCGCGCGCCCCACTTCCCGATCAACGATGTTGGCCTGGGAAGACAGCTCGCCAATGGCGTTCGCACGGTCGGTATTGAGTTTTTCGATCGAGCCCAGCACGGTTTCGACCTGATGCTTCGATTCCAGGGCAAAGTTCATGTCCTGGGAGGCCATGCGCTCGATGGCCGATTCGGTGTCCTTCACCGCCACCAGCATGGTGCCCATGGTCTTGGAAATCTGTTCGCTGAACTGGGTGGTGCGCATGGACAGATCGCGCACTTCATCGGCCACCACGGCAAACCCGCGTCCGGCCTCACCCGCCCGCGCTGCCTCGATGGCCGCGTTCAGAGCCAGCAGGTTGGTCTGCTTGGCGATACTGCCGATCTCGTCGAGGATGCCTTCGACTTCATAGGCGCGACGGGCGATGTCGTCGGTCAGCTCCACCAGCTCCATGCCCAGCTTGCTGTTGCCGATGACGCTATCGACGATTTTCTGCATGGTGGCGGAGGTCGCCGTCACGAATTCGTCGAAATCCACCCCGTTGCCGTCGCCTTTGGACATGATCGACATGGCGATTTCCCGCTGCCGGCCGGTCGAGCTGTTCATTCCGTTGAAGCTGCCCAGCAGCTCCTCGATGGCGTCCGAGAGCACCGAGAGGGCACGATTCGACTCTCCCTCGATGAATTCGAACTGGGTATTGAATTCGCGCACACACTCGCCAAACGCGTTGTCGAACTCGCTCTGATGCACGGGCGTGACGCGAATTGCTTCGGATGCGGGCGCGCTCTCGGTCTTGTTGCCGAACCAGAGCACGACAGCCCATCCCAGCGCGGTGGCCCCGGCAGCAAGAAACACCTGCCCACTCAGCCCTGGCGCCACAGACATGGCGCCGCCCACGATTGCGGTCCAGAAGGCACCACCAATGAGCTTTTTGACGGGTGTATTGAACATTGAACGAAGTTCTCTTGTGTGATTCCGATTGATACTTCTGGGCGATATAACGTCAATTACGACCTTGACTTTAGAGCGACAAAGAACGTAAGGAAGTTCGGCAGCACTACCCTTACGGAATTACCTTTGCGAAGGCATCACGATGCGGGGTTTGAGCGGTTCACCCGTACCACGGGAGCGCTCTGGCGGCATCGGCAGAACAGGCTCGGCAGCAGGCGCCAGTGAGGGCGCGATCGACGGTCGCAGGCCATCGCGAATCTGAGTGGCGCTGATCGGCTGTTGCTGACCGACCTGAACGTTTCGTGGGGCCCCGATCAGGCCTTCCTCCGTGCGTTTGTTGAGCACGATGATGCTGATGCGACGATTGGTCGGATCAAGCGGATCGTCGGGTTTGAGCGGAATCATGTCGGCCAGACCGACCACACGAATCACCTTGCCATCGTCGAGCCCGCCGGCCACCATTTCCCGCCGCGAGGCATTCGCACGATCGGCAGACAGCTCCCAGTTGGAGAAGCCCCGATCGCCGCCCGCGTACTGGCTCGCGTCAGTATGGCCCGAGAGACTGATCCGGTTATCAACGCTGTTGAGCGCCCGACCGATCGACTGCAGCAACTCCTTGGTGTAGGGCTGCAGACGCGCACTGGCCGAGGCAAACATGGGCCGGTTCTTTTCATCCACGATCTGGATGCGAAGCCCTTCGGTGGTCATGTCCATGAGCAACTGCTCGCGCATGGATCGCAAGGTGGAACTGGCTTCGATCAGCGCTTCGATCTGACCTTTCAGGTCGATCAGTTGGGCGCGCTCGCGCTGCTCGAACTCGCCATTGGATTCCACCACCACGGCGTCGGTCGACTTGGACTGATCCGCCGGATCGCGCGCCGCATCCAGGTTGATGCTCTTGCGCCCCTCGACATCGCCGCGCTTGACCTGCCCCACCGAGCGGGTGAGGTCTTCCCCGCCCCCCTTGATGATGCTGGAACTGTCACCCGAGCCGGAGCCGCCTTCCATTGAAACCTTGAGGGGATTCTGGAAAAACTCGGCGATGCCTTCCATATCGCCCTGGGCCGTCGAGCCGAGCAGCCACATGAGCAGGAAGAAGGCCATCATGGCGGTCACGAAGTCGGCGTAGGCGATCTTCCACGCCCCCCCGTGAGCGCCACCGCCGCCCTTCTTGATCTTCTTGACGACAATGGGTTGTTGGGTATCGTCACTCATGGTTACGTCCCGTCAGCCTCGCGCATCAACCCTTGCGACTCTTGACGTCTTCCTCCAGCTCGAGGAAGGTCGGACGATCACCGGAGAACAGCACCTTGCGGCCGAATTCGATGGCCACCTGCGGCGCGTAGCCGTTCATGCTGGCCAGCAGAACCACTTTCATGACCTCGTAGATCTTGCCGCTCTCCTCCACCTTCTGTTCCATCTGGCCGGCGATCGGCGCGACGAAACCGTAGGAGACGAGAATACCGAGGAAGGTACCGACCAGCGCACCACCGATCATCTTGCCGAGCACGGCCGGCGGCTGGCCCACCGAACCCATCACGTTCACCACGCCCATCACCGCCACCACGATACCGAAGGCAGGAACGGAGTCCGCGACCTTCGAGACCACATGTGCCGGGCCGTGAGCCTCCACATGGTGGGTCTCGATCTCCATGTCCATGAGGTTTTCAATCTCGAAGGCATTGAGGTTGCCGCCCACCATCATCCGCAGGTAGTCCGTGAGGAATTCACAGGCATGGTGGTCATGCAGGAAGTTGGGGTACTTGGAAAAGATGGCGCTGGCTTCCGCGTTTTCGATGTCCGCTTCGATGGACATCAGGCCTTCCTTTCGTACCTTCGAGAGAATCTCGTACATGAGCGCCAGAGCGTCCATGTAGTACTGCTTGTTATAGGGCGAGCCCTTGAGGACGCCGGGGAGTGCCGCGACCGTCCCCTTGATCGCCTTGATGCCGTTGCCCGCCACGAACCCCCCGATCATCAGCCCGACAATGGCGACGTATTCGGTCGGCACCCACAGGGCGGCCAGGGAGCCGTGCACCGCGTAGGTGCCCAGCGAAGCTGCAAGTACGATCACGTATCCGATGATGAGAAACATCGCCACAACCCTTGTTCTTCTGATCGATCAGGCGGTCGGTAGACCCTCTCCGGGGCGCACCTGCTGGCACGGCCCCGCCTTCCCTCCTGCTATCGACACTGCCACGCAAAACTTGAGCGCCCGAACAGGGAGAAGCCCCCGCCCAACGGGGCATCCAGCATGGTGCGCACGGTCCCGATGCGTATGCCCGGATACTGGCGGGCAAAAAAAAACCGCCGGTGGAACCGGCGGTATGGAACCCCTTGCTGAGCAAGGAGGAGGTCAGACCATGGCAGTACTACGATCAGCTGCAGTTGCCTTCTTGGAGCGGCGACCCTTTCCGGCCCGCGAAGGCATGTTGCAAAGACCACATACGTATTCATGCGTCGGGTCATACGCATGCGCGACGTATTTACCACCGCAGCACGTGCAGGTGGCCTCTTGCAGCAAGTCGGCATCGAAGAAGCGCACCAGCGTCCACGCACGGGTGAGGCTGAGCACATCTTCCAGTCCCTCGGCCTCGATCTGATTCATGTACAGGCGGTAGGCCTTGAGAATCGCATCCAGGTCGGGGAGCCCTGCCGTGTCCTTCATGAATCTGAAGTAGGACATGAACAGGGACGAGTGAACATTCGGCTGCCAGGTCATGAACCAGTCGGTCGAGAACGGCAGCATGCCCTTGGGGGGCGAAACACCACGAACTTCCTTGTACAGCTTGAGCAGGCGTTCGCGGGAGAGTTTGGTTTCCGATTCGAGCATCTGCATGCGTGCACCGAGGCGGATCATGTCCACCGCACGCTGGATGTCTTCGGCTTCGGCCAGGACGCTTTTATTACGCATGGGTTCGACTCCGCGTGATCAGGCCAGTCTTTCGACCGGCTGTCCGGCAGCAAGAATGGCGGCATGGAGCGCCGAGGTCGACGCGTCACGGCCCTTGCCTGTGAGCATGTCGAGCAAGGCGGTATCGTCGAAGCGGAAACGGCACAGGACCATCTGGGTACCGGCCATGCGCGCGATCTGGGAGGTGGAGAGACCTTCGATCAACTCGGCCACTTCGGCCGAGATACCGAGGCGGAACATGGCTTCTTCGCGATCCTCGCGAACCATCTGCTGGGCCAGCATCAGGTAGGCGAGATTCAGCTCCCTGATTTCTTCCTGCATGTCCATGCTATTCATCTAGACCTCCGGGCGTCACGCGTTGTTCGCGTTTGTCTTCATCGTGGGGGTCATTGTGCTGGCAGGCAAAAAGTAACGGTATCGGCGGGGTTTGTAAGATGACGTAACAAGCGTCTTACCCCTTGATGTAAGAACTTGTCCTACACGATGCCTGATACCAGTGGGTCAGCCGGCGCCTTGCTGAGCCTCGAGTCGCTCCAGCAGGAGGGAAGACTGCATGGGTTTTCCGAAGTAATAGCCCTGGAAGAACTCGCAGTGCTCGCGCCGCAGGATCTCGACCTGGGCCTCGCTCTCGACGCCTTCGGCAATGGTCGATCGGCGCATGCTGTGCGCCAGGGCGATGATGGCCCGCACGATGGCCGCGTCCTCCTCGTCGGTGGTCAGATCGCGCACGAAGGACTGGTCGATCTTGATCACGTCGATGGGAAAGCGCTTGAGGTAGGACAACGACGAGTAACCGGTGCCGAAGTCATCCACCGAAATGCGCACCCCCATGTTGTGAAGCGCGCGCAGCATGCCGGCAGTGGATTCGGCGTCCTGCATCAGGGAGGATTCGGTGATCTCCAGCATCAGGCTTTCGGCCCGCAGGCGCGTCTGGCGCAAGGTGTCCCGCACCGTTTCGAGCAACTTCGGTTGCGCGAACTGGATGGCCGACACGTTGATCGACACATGCATGTCGGTGAAACCGGCCTGGTGCCACAAGCGGCAGCAGCGAGCCGCCTCGCGCATCACCCATTCGCCAATGTCGACGATCAGTCCGGATTCATCGGCAATGGAAATGAATCGGTCAGGCGGAATCCGGCCCAGTCGCGGATGATTCCAGCGCACCAGCGCCTCGGCACTGACAATGCGCCCGCTCGCCGCATCCATGACCGGTTGAAACTCGAGAAACAGCTCGCTGCGCTCCACCGCGTGACGCAGATCCGCCTCAAGCGCGACCCGCTCGGCAGAGGCCGTGTTCATGGCCCGATCATAGAAGCGATAGGCATTGCCCCCGCCCTGCTTTGCCTTGGCGCTCGCGGTCTCCGCGTGCATCAGCAAATCGTAGATCTGCGTGCCATCGGTTGGCACCAGCGAGATGCCGATACTGGGGGTGAGAAACAGTTCGATGCCGTCTTTGACAAAAGGCGCCTCGAAGGCTTTCATGATCCAGCGGGCGAACACCTCGGCACTGGCGCGCTCGCCGATGCCCGGCACGAACACGCCAAAGGCGTTGCCTCCCAGGCGCGCCAGGATCACGTCGGCATTGAGCACTTCGTCGAGCCGCAGGCTGACCTGACGCAGCACCTCGTTGCCGGCCTCCCAGCCAAAGCTGGCATTCACACGCAAGAAGCGGTCGATGTCCACCGTCAGCAGCGCCCCGCGTGCCGAGCGCCCACGCTCGGCAGCCTCATCGAGCCAGGCGGACACACGCTCGCAGAACATGTGCTGGTTGGGCAGGCCCGTCAGCTTGTCGAAGTTGGCCAGGCGCTGGATGCGGTCGTCAGCCTGGCGGGCTGCACGACGCGCTTCGGCACCGCGCAGTTCGCGTTCGATGACCGGCACGAGACGCTCGTAGCGCCCCTTTTCGATCACATCGTGCACGCCGTCGTACATGGCCGAGGTGGCCAGTTCGTCGGCAATATGCCCCGAATGGATGATGAAGGGAATGTCGCGGCCGCTGTGTTTGAGCACCTCATAGGCCCCCAGCGCGTCGAACCCCGGCATGTTGTGATCGGAGATCACCAGATCCCAGGTGTCGTCGGTGAGTGCGGCCGCCATGTCGAGCGGATTGTCCACGCGTCGATAGTCGATGACCACGCCCCGCTGCCCCAGCTCAGCCTTGAGCAGATAGGCATCGTCTTCCGAATCGTCCACGATCAGCGCGTGGATCGGATCTTCCAACTTGGGAGCGAGGTTGTAACTCATTTACACATACCGGTGAAGCGAACGGACGGCCTTTGGAAAATTAGCGGCGCGTCATATCTGTTCTTGAGCCTTTGGCGTACCGTCCGTCGCCGAATCAACGACGGACAGCTGAGGCGCTGCGCCGGGTGCGTGTTGCACCGTCGCCACCTGATTCCGGCCCTGAGCCTTGGCCACGTAAGCGCCCTGATCCGCACGCTTGATCATGGCATCGGCGTCCGCCATGCTGCTGTCGCGCTGCGCCACGCCGACGCTGATGGAGGTGCGCAGTCGCAACCCATTGACGGACACTTCGTTGGCATGGACCGCCAGCCTGATGCGCTCGGCGCATCGCATGGCGGCCTGCAGATCGGTGTCCGGGCACAACACCAGGAACTCGTCCCCCCCGGTCCGCGCCACCACGTCCTGGGATCTCAAGCTGGCATTGATGCCCGCCGAGGCATGTTTGAGCACCGCATCGCCCACGTCGTGACCGTGCGTATCGTTGATCTGCTTGAAGCTGTCCAGATCGATCACCATGCACGAGAGCGGCCGACGCGAGCGGATCGAGGCTGCCCACTCCTGCCCGACACGGTCGATGGCATAGCGCCGATTGCGCAAGCCGGTGAGCTGGTCGGTCAGCGCCACCTCCTGGAGTCGACGATTGGTGACCGCCAGTTCGGCGGCAAAGCGCCGGATCTCTTCCCGATCTCGCTCGATCTCCTGCTGCAGGCGGATGACACGATGACCGGCACGAAGTCGTGCCGCCAGCACCCGGCTGCGGATCGGCTTGGAGATGAAGTCATCGACGCCGTTCTCGAAGGCCTCGATGAGTCGCTCATCATCCTCCACAGAGGTCAGCAGAAGAATGTAGATCGCACGCCCGATCCGCGTCTGACGCAAGGCGCGGGTCAGCGCCACGCCATCAAGTTCGGGGAGCTGGGCGTCGACCAGCATCATCTGGGGCTGCACTTCCAGTGCCAGTTCAAGGCCATGGCGACCATCGTCGGATTCGAAGACACGATGTCCGGCGCGTTCAAGCACGCCACGCAGAGCGTTGCGCACCTCGGAGCTGCGCTCGACCACCACCACGCGCATCGAGACGCCCGAACTGGGTGACATCGCGGCGTCACCCCCTTCCCCACCTGCGCCCCGGCCATCGGATCGGCCTTTTGCGCCGGCGCGCCGTGATTGTTCCGAGGGAATGGGCGCATGGGTGGCCACCTGAAGCATCTTGCCCCACTCCACCCAGGCCCGAGTCACCTCGCCAATCATGGTATCGAGTGCCGCAGCGTCCAGACCCACCTTGGCCGCGACGCGTTCGAGGTGCTCCTTGAGCACCGGACGCGCGGCCGGGTCAGCCAAGCAATATTGCGCAATCTCGGAGGCAATGTAGGCCGTTTCGAGCACCGACGCATCACGCCCGTGCTCCTCGAACGGCGCACCGGATGGCGCCTCGAAGTGAAACGCCACCTCCTGAAACACCTTCGGCATGCCCCAGTCGCCCAGCATGGCTGCGCTCAGATCGCGGTGCGACATCGCAAAGGCCTCGCGCTCTAGGCGCACCAGCCCTTCGACGTCGCTGGCGCGGGCTTCCACCAGCACTTCGCTGTATTCGGACGGGAACAGGGTCGCCATCGCCAACTCGCCGATCCGTGCCAGCAGACCGAGGCAGAACATTTCATCCGGCGATGCACAACGCAGTCGCTTGGCCAGCATCTGGCAACTGATTGCCATGAGCAAGGCGCCGGACCAGTAACGGTCGTAATCGAAATGCTCGCAGCGGCCGTTGCGGTAGTTGGACAACAGGGAGAAGCCCAGCGCCATGTTGCGCACTGCCGGCAAGCCCACCACCATCAGGGCATCCTGAACGGACACGATCGGGCGCCCCGGCAGCAACGCGGCACCGTTGGCCGCCTTGACCAGTCGCCCGACAAAGGCCGGATCGGTCTTGATGACGCGCGCCAGTTCGGCCAGCGACAGATCATCCTTCCGCGTCAGCCGAATAATGGCCAGCGCCGAGCCCTTGGGCGAGGGCAGATCGCCCGAGGCCTTCAGCTGCTGCAATTGGGTAATGTCGATTGGAGGCGACATGCGCCGGGTACCATCCAGTCAGCCCCTCACCGGTGATCGGATCGGGAACAAATTCGTTGCCAGTTTCTACGGGTATTATGCGCCGGACTTGAGACAAAATTTGACATCCCGGCATGCAAATTGCCCGAAATGAAAGCGTCGGCCCGACACCGTCCTCATGGGGTTGAACGCCTGCTAGAATGCGCAAAACCGGAGACTTGAATGAATTTCTGTTCCGCCTGTGGCGCCACTGTGAGCTTTAGGATCCCGCAAGGGGATTCGTTGCCGCGCCATGTCTGCGACACCTGCGGCGAAATTCACTACTCCAACCCCAAACTGGTGGTTGGCGCCGTCGCCGAACACGAGGGCAAGATCCTGCTGTGTCGCCGGGCCATCGAACCGCGACTGGGGCTGTGGACACTCCCCGCCGGCTTCATGGAAAACAGCGAAACCACGGCCGATGCCGCTGCACGCGAGACCCTTGAAGAGGCCTGCGCCCGCATCGAGGTCGTCGACGCGTTTTCCATGGTGAGCATTCCGCACATCAGTCAGGTGCATCTGTTCTACCGCGCGCGCCTGCCCGAGCCGGTGTTCGCCCCGGGCGAAGAATCGCTTGACGTGGCACTGTTCGACGAACAGGACATTCCGTGGGACGAACTGGCGTTCCGATCCGTGCGACTTGCACTCGAACACTATCTGGCGGACCGCCGCGCGGGCCGCTTCATCTTTCATTCCGACGACCTGGCCATGGAGCCGGTGAAAAGCATGTGACCCAAGGAACCGGACACGCCGTTTCCTGATCGAACCCGTTAGGCCGACGCATTGCCCGATGCGTCATCGCAGGAGGAACGACGCATCATGCACGCGGTGGATGTTTCCGATGTTCTGATCGGCACAGGCCGATCCCGACGCCCCTGGATTCTCACGCTCGACATCAATGGTCGCCCGCATCGCTGGGTCAGCTGGCAGGCAGCGTGCACCTATCACGCCCGCGGCATGGTGGCCTGGTCAATCGGTGACGAAGCCTTTCGCATCCTCGGCGGCACCAGCCGGATCACCGGCCAGCGCTCTTCCATGAGCAGCCAGAGCATCATTGCCATCAAGGGTCGCGCGCTACGCCCGGCCAGCTTCAGGCAGGTACCGCCCCTGAGCAACCGGGAGCTGTTCCGCCGCGATCGCCATACCTGTGCCTATTGCGGCACCACGCTGCCCGGCGCGCAACTGACCCGCGATCATGTGGAACCGGTCTCGCGCGGCGGGCGCGACGTGTGGATGAACGTGGTCACCGCCTGCCGCCACTGCAACCAGAAAAAGGACAACAAGCGCCCCGAGCAGGCCGGCATGGCCTTGTTGTATGCCCCTTACGTGCCCAACAAGGCCGAATTCCTCATCCTGTCGAACCGCAACATTCTGGCCGACCAGATGGACTTTCTGCTCCAGCATCTGCCCTCGCAAAGCCGGGTGCGCGATCTGGACGCCTGACCACCCGGCGCCCAGTCTGGCTCACGTTGCGGTCGCGGGCGCATCCGGCAAGTCGGGCTTGATGTCGGCGGTCTTGGCCGGGCCTGTCTTGGCCGCGCGTTTCGGGATCTCGGCCGGATCCGGATCGATCATCGCCAAAACCACCCAGCCCGCCTTGGGCACCACGGTGTTCTCATCGATAAACACCTCGATCTTGCCCTTTGGATCAAGCGCAAACAGCGGCGTGGCGCGGTCGCCGTACTTTTCGCAGAACTGCTCGAAACCGAAGGTTTCGGAAATATTGGTCTGACGAATTTCGCCCCCGCGCGCCAGACGACGCGACAGGTCGACAAAGGTGGCCTTCTCCCCGAATGCCCACTGTCCGCCACCGGTCGAGACGCTCTTGCGCCCTTTTTCGACCTGACTGACCCGCAGCGCGTAGGTCCGCTTCGGGCCGAAATAGGCACGAAAACGGGTACATGCCAGTTCGTTCAGATGCTCATCGGCCGTCAACGCGAGCACGCGCCCCAGGCCCGAGGTGTCGAGATAGACCTCGGCGTGCTCGGAGAGCGGGTTGCCGTAGTAGGTCTTCAACCCCGCCATGCGCGCACGGCTCACGTTGTCCCACAGGGTATCGGTCAGGCGGACCGACACGTCCTGCTGGGACAGTGCCTGCGCAATGGCGCGCGCCAACGGATTGGCGCCGACGATCAGAAAGCCGCCTGAGCCGGGTTCCGCCACCTTGAGGGCACGGGCCAGCGGCCCGGCCGTCAGGCTCTGCAACACGACCGTACCGATGATGACCACAAAGGTCAGCGGCACCAGCATCTCGGCCTTTTCAAACCCCTGCTGCTCAAGCTGAATGGAAAACAAGGCCACCACGGCGGCAGCCACGATGCCTCGCGGGGCGATCCAGCCCAGGAGCGCGCGCTCGCGCCAGTTGAGCGTCGAGCCTTTGGTGGCAAAAAGCACCTTGATCGGACGCGCCACGAACTGCATGACCAGGAACACCTGCACAGCCACCCAGCCCAGCTCCTGAAGCAGCCCCAGATCGAGGCGCGCGGCGAGCAGAATGAACAGCGCCGTGATCAGCAGCAGGCTGAGGCTTTCCTTGAACGCCAGAATCTCTTCGACCGGCACCCCCTTGCGGTTGGCCAGATAGATCCCCATCACCGTCACGGCCAGCAGACCCGATTCCATCGCCAGCGCATTGGACAGCGCAAACGCGCCCATCACCGACGCCAGGGTGGCCACATTGAACAGATAGTGCGGAAACCAGTCCCGGCGCAGCGCTTCGCCGAGGAAGTAACCCACTGCGATCCCCACGAGCATGCCCGAGGCAATCAGCTTGAAGAAGGTCATGAAGGTTTCGACCACGGCACCACCGGCGCTGGTCGACACCAGGAATTCATACACCAGCACCGCCAGCAAGGCGCCGATCGGGTCGATGATGATGCCCTCCCAGCGCAGGATACTGGCCACCTTGGCCGTGGGCCGAACGGTGCGGAGCATGGGCTGAATGACGGTCGGGCCGGTCACCACCATGACCGCACCGAACAGGATGGCGATCCCCGGCGGAAACTCGGCCAGCCACCACGCCGCAAAGGCCGTGATGGTCCAGGTGAACAACATGCCGGTGGTCACGAATCGCCGCACCACCTTCTCGAGGCCGGCGATTTCGGAAAACTTGAGCGTCAGACTCCCCTCGAACAGAATCACCGACACCGCCAGCGACACGAAGGGAAAGAGCAGATCGCCCAGCAGCGCATCCGGGTCCAGCCAGCCAATGACCGGCCCCACCAGAATCCCGCTGATGAGCAGGAACAGAATCGCCGGAAGGCGCATCCGCCAGGCAAGCCATTGGCAGGCGCCGCCGATCACGGCAATACCGGCCAGCAGGACAATGATGTGTTCCGACACTAGGCGATCCTCTCGCAGACGCTCAGAGGCGCCAGCATAATTCAAAAAAATTCATTTCAGGTACGTCGACGCACGCGACGAACACTTCGTTCCCCGCCTTCGTGTCCGGCCGATGAACGCCAACCGGCCGGCAATGCACCTTCGCACCACTGGCCGGGCGCGAGCGAATCAAGCGACCAGTCGCCGATCCGGGTCCGGATCAGGCGCAGCGTGGGGTATCCCACCTTGGCGGTCATGCGCCGCACCTGTCGATTACGGCCTTCGGTAATGATCAGTTCGACCCAGGTGGTGGGAATGTGTTTGCGCTCGCGTATCGGCGGCGTGCGCGGCCAGAGCCACTCCGGTTCCGCCACGATCCGCGCCTGTGCAGGGCGCGTGGTGAAATCCCCCAGCGAAACGCCCGTGCGCAACTGTGCCAGCGCGGCTTCGTCCGGGACGCCTTCGACCTGCGCCAGATAGGTCTTGGGTGCCTTGTACTTCGGATCGGAAATGCGCGCCTGCAGCCGGCCATCATCGGTCAGCAGCAGCAGGCCCTCGCTGTCGGCATCGAGCCGGCCTGCCGGATACACGCCCGGCACGTCCACAAGCGACTTCAGGGTCTGCCAGTCACCCTCGGGCGAAAACTGGCAGAGTACATTGAAGGGTTTGTTGAGGAGGATGAGGCGGGACATGGTGGTATCCCGCCCATCGGGACACCGCTGACCGGAATCGGTCAGGCGGCGTAGCAGCGAAGGCGCTGGGCGAATTCCTGCAGCTGGATAATGCCGCTACGCTCGGCGCGCTCCAGCCAGTCGCGCAGCTGTGCCAGCAACTGGTCCTTGGACGCCGTCGATCTCGCCCACAGGGCATTGAGCTCCTCGCGCATGTTCTCCAGGGTGGCAAGACGCTCACTGCGCTCAAGTGCCGCCTGACGCTGTGCGGCCTCCTCGGCTTCGAGCTTGTCAGCGAGAATCAGCCGGCGCATTTCGCCCGATTTCAGCGTGAAAGTCGATGCGTGCTTGACGCGCAATTGCTCGATTTCTTCCTGATACGTGGCCTTGAGCGAGCGCAGATAGCGCGTCATCACGTCGTAGCGATGGGTGATGATCGCCTGCAGCATGTCGCTATCGGGCACTGAGCGGGCCAGAACGAACTTGGGCGTGGGAATGGTCTTTTTCGGCTTCGCCATGCCGAGCATCTGCAGGATGCGAATGTACATCCAGCCGATGTCGAACTCGTACCACTTGGACGACAGCTTGGCCGACGTCGCAAAGGCGTGATGGTTGTTGTGAAGCTCTTCACCGCCAATGAGAATGCCCCAGGGCACCAGATTGGTGGCGGCATCGGAACAGTTGTAGTTGCGGTAGCCCCAGAAGTGCCCAATGCCGTTGATGACGCCAGCAGCCCAGAACGGGATCCATGCCATCTGCACCGCCCAGATCGTCAGACCGATCGGCCCGAACAGGATCAGGTCGATGACGGCCATGAAGGTGATGCCGAGCCAGTTGCGCTCATACACGTTCTTTTCGAGCCAGTCGTCCGGCGTGCCATGACCATAGCGATCCAGCGTTTCCTGGTTTTTCGCTTCGGCCCGGTACAGCTCAGCGCCTTCCCAGAGCACTTTGGACAGCCCGCGGGTCTGCGGGCTGTGCGGGTCTTCCTCGGTCTCGCACTTGGCGTGGTGCTTGCGGTGGATGGCCGCCCACTCCTTGGTGACCATGCCAGTGGTCAGCCACAGCCAGAAACGGAAGAAATGGCTCGGAATCGGATGCAGTTCAAGCGCACGGTGCGCCTGGTGACGATGCAGGTAGATCGTGACAGAAGCGATGGTGACATGGGTCATCCCCAGTGCCACCACGATGTAGCCCCACCAGGGCAGGTCAATCAAACCGGAAAACATGCGCGATTGCGCTCCTTCGACAAAGAATGTGTGGATTATACGTGACGGAAGCGTGCTTCAAGAATCTGCGACGCAACATGTCAATGGGCTCAAACGCTGTCACAGCGGGCGTTTCAATCACTCGACGAGCCGGACCGGCAGACGCTTGACAGGCTTCGCTGCCCTGTAATGCCGCTCCCAGTTGGCCAGGTAGGCGTCTGCAACGGGTCGGTTGTCATGAAAGATGACCACGTTTTCCGCGTTCTTGTTGGCGGCCGACCAGGAGTAGTTGTATGAGCCGGTCACGACACGACTATGACGCATTGCGACATCAATCAGCATGAGCTTGTTATGGGATGCCTGATAGTCGATTTCAAGGGCCACCGGGATATTGGCCGACAGCAAGATGGGTAGCGCGTTGCGGCCACGCTGGTTCTGCCGGGCATCGGCCATCACGCGCACCTCCACACCGCGCGCCTGAGCGCGGACCAGGGCGTGCGCGAGGGACTTGCGGGTGAAGACATACATCTGGACGTGAATACTGCGCTTCGCGCCGTCGATCAGTTCGATCAGCCGGGCTTCGACCGGGTCATGCGGTGAAAACAGGATTTCAACCTGCCCCTGAGCCGGAATCGGCCCCACACCCGCATGGGCCAGGTATGTGACGAGGCACAGCCCAACCAACCACAGACGCTTCAAGCAGACCTCACAAGGCGTGCCCCGAAAAAGCCGTCGGTATCGTGGTTGAGCGGATCGAGACGCATGGTGTCGGTCGCGCCCGGCAACGCGATGCCCTGCTTGGCCAGCACGTCATCGACCGGCGCCAACGCGAAGCCCGGGTGAGACGCGAGAAATGCCTCCACCACGGCTTCGTTTTCTTCACGCAGCACACTGCAGGTCGCGTAGATCAGCACACCGCCCGGTTTGAGCAAGCGCGCCGCTGCCGAGAGGATGCGGCCCTGCAAGTCGGTTTTCCCGGCGATATCGCTCATGTCCTGACGCCATTTCAGGTCAGGCGAACGGCGCAGTGTTCCCAGGCCGGAGCATGGCGCGTCGACCAGAACCCGATCCACCTTGCCGGCCAGGCGGTCGAGCCGACTGTCCTGCTCATCCTTGATGGCCATGGGATGAATCGATGTCACCCCGGCACGCCGCGCCCGCAGGGACAGTTCGGACAGGCGCCCTGCCGAGACGTCGAACGCGTGAATGCGCCCCTTGTCGCGCATCATGGCCGCCAGTTGAAGGGACTTGCCACCGGCACCGGCGCAGAAATCCACAATCAGCTCGCTGCGGCGCGCGCCCACCAGAAAACCCAGCAACTGGCTGCCTTCGTCCTGAACTTCGAGCGTCCCGTCATTCATCAACGGATGACGGTGCAAGGCCGGCTTGCCCTGCACCCGCAAGGCGTGGGGCGACCAGCGGCCCGGCGTGCTCTCGATGCCATCCTTCGCCAACTGCGCCTGAATCACTTCGCGCTTGGCCTTGGCAACGTTGACGCGCAGATCAAGTGGTGCGGGCTGGTTAAAGGCATCGGCCATACGGCGCCCCGCCTCGCCTCGCCCCCACGGCCACGCATCAAGCAACCAGTCGGGCATGTCGGCAGCCACCTCGTCATCCAGAGCGGCCACGTCGAGCCGGGCCCAATCGCCGTCGAGCCAGGCGCTGACCAGTGCGTCCGCATCGCCCGCGTCGGTGGCGGCCGCCTGCACACGGAGCAAATGGCGGACACAGCCGAACACGATATCGGCCAGTTGCGCACGATCACGCGCCCCGAGGCGACGTTCACGCTTGCAGTACTGAGAAATCACCAGATCGGCGGGCTGATCGAAGTGCATGACCTGCGCCAGCACCACGGCGGCATGCTCGCGAACGGCTTGGGGAATGTGGGTGCTCATGACGCATTGTCCCCCAGGATCACACGCTCCGCCTGCTGATCGAGAATCTCGCCTTTGCGATCGGTCATGCGGACCCGCACGGGCAACAGATGGTTATCCAGGGCCAGCCACAGATCCAGCGAAACCTCCTTGTTCAGGGAGCGCACCGCGAGATGCCGGGTGCGCACCTGCCCCATGGGCAGATCGAGTGTTTCGATGCCCTTGTCTTCGATGACGGACTGCGAGGCGGCCTTGTTGTTGATCAGCGTGATCTTCTGGTCGATCCCGTCGAGTTTCAGTCGCGGCAGCTGATGCATGATGCTCAGCACGTCCTGATCGCCGGGCTGGATCGCCGCTTCGCGCTTGCTGTCACCCCGGTCGATGAAGACACGCTGGGCATCCCAGTCAAATCGCGCGCTCTGGAACGGTTTGCCCTTCTGATCCGCGGTGAACCGGCTCGGCTTGAGCCCGGCTGATGTCACCGTGCCTTCGCTTTTCTGCTCCAGTCGGAAGTTCTTCACCAGCGCAGCCAGACCCGAGGTTTCGACCAGCGAGCGCATCGAATACGATTTGGCATCATGGCGCCAGGTATGCGTGGTCTTGCCCAGCCGCAGGCCGTCGTCACCGTAATACACCCGAAACTCGATGGTCCCCCGCGTCGGCCACGTTGCCGTAGCCTGGGCCAAGACCTGGCCGGACGCGACGATAGCAAACAGGGCAAGCGACATCAGCCGCAGGTATCGGAAAATCGGTTTCATCAGCACTCCAGTGCCGGATTGATGCTGCAGCCGGATTCAGGCGCCGCCAGCACGACCGCGCGGCCGTTCTCGAGCCGGACCCGGTCTTCAGCGATCCAGCGCACCGCTTGGGGATAGATGCGATGCTCCTCGACGAGCACGCGCTCGGCCAGGGTCTCTTCCGTGTCATCGGGCAGCACCGGCACCGCGGCCTGAATCACGATGGGTCCGTCGTCCAGCGTCGGTGTCACAAAGTGGACCGTGGCGCCGTGAAAGCGCACCCCTGCGTCGATGGCCCGTCGGTGGGTCGCCAGCCCGCCGAATGCGGGCAACAAGGACGGATGAATGTTGATCATTCGCCCTTCGTAGCGGCGCACGAAGCCGTCGGTCAGCACCCGCATGAAACCGGCCAGCACGACCAGATCCGGTGCATGTCGATCAATGGCCTCGGCCAGCGACTGATCGAACAGGGCTCGCGACTCGAAGGCTGTGTGATCGACCACCTCGGTATGAATGCCGCGCCCGGCCGCAAACTGCAGCCCGCCCGCCTTCGGCCGGTTGCTGATCACGGCCGCAATCCGCACACCGGGAATGTCTGCCTGAACGATCGCTTCCATGTTGGAACCGCGACCCGAAATAAGAATGACGATGGACTTCATGTGGCCTGGCGAAATTGGGGCTTACAGGGGAAGAAAAACGGCTGAGGCGGCACTCTGGATGACACGGGTGATGGTGCGCCCTTCACGCTCGGCGAGAATTTCGGCCAGCACATCGAGGGAGCCGATCATGCGCCCGAACTCGCGCTCGAAGCTCAGATTGGTCACCGGGCCAACCTCGTTGGACAGCAGCAGCAACTCGCCCGACGCCTCGCGGGCATTCGCGAGCTTCCACGCGGCGATCTCGAAATTTCGGGCAGCATTGTACAGGCGTTGCGGGTCCAGGTCGTCCAGCAGGAAAAATTCGGTGCGATCGCCCGTGGCCTGTTGCACCATCCCCGCCAGACCGACGATGAACGCTTCCACCCGATCGCCCGGATACGCCGGGTTCAGCGCGATCTGGACGGCTTCGGCGCCACGCCGGTAATTGAGCGACTCCAGTCGCCAGCGGTGATCCTGGTCGAAGAGTTTGCCCACGGCCGCGGCCGCATCGGCATGGCCCGCTTTTCGCCACTGGCCCGGATTGCGCAGATAAAGCTTCAAGGCCAGGCGTCGGAGCGAGTCGAACACCGCGCGATGATGCAGTTCTGCGACCTGATCGATGTCGGACTTGGCGAGCGACTGCAGCCGGAAGCCCTTGGCGCGCTCCCCCTGGGGTGCCGTACCGGGTGAAGCACACCCGGTGAGCGCCACGACCAGCGCCAGGGAATGAAGCGCGCGCGCCCGAACCATCAGGCCTCGATACGGCGCCGGTGACGCATCCAGCTGAGAAACAGGGGCATGAGCGAGAGCGCAATGATCGCGAGGATCACGAAGCTGAGGTTGTTCTTGATGAACGGAATGTTACCGAAAAGAAAGCCGGCGAAGGTGAGCGAATAGATCCAGATGAAGCCACCCAGAACATCCAGCGGCAAGAAGCGGCTGTAGGTCATCTTGCCCACGCCCGCCACAAAGGGCGCGAAGGTGCGCAGAATCGGCAGAAAACGCGCGATGATGATGGTCTTGCCACCGTGGGTTTCGAAGTAGCTGTGCGTCTTGTCGAACGCCGCGCGGTTGAAGAACTTCGATTCCTCCCACCGGAACACTCTCGGCCCGATGTAACGTCCGATCCAGTAATTCGTGTTGTCGCCCAGCACCGCGGCCAGGAACAGCAACCCCGACAGAATCCAGATGTTCATTCCCCCGGCCGCCGCGGCGGCCCCGGCCACGAACAGGAGCGAATCACCGGGCAGGAAGGGCGTCACGACCAGCCCTGTCTCGCAGAAAATGATGGCAAACAAAATGGCGTAGACCCACACCCCGTACTCGGCCAGCAGCACCGCAAGATGCTTGTCCAGATGCAGGATGATGTCGATAAACGTGGCGAACAGTTCCATGATGCACCGCAAAAATTGACTTGCCCGCATCATACCGAAGGTTCGATCCGGTCGCCTGCGAACGAGACCACATCCCTGCCTGGGCGGCAGCCAGTCCGCGCGAGACAAGCGCGGGCAAAGCATCCGTATAATCGGCGCTTTGACACCGCGCGACCCATTCTCATGACTGTCATTCACCGACTCTCGGACGCCCTCATCAACCAGATCGCCGCAGGCGAAGTGGTCGAGCGGCCGGCCTCGGTGCTCAAGGAAGTGCTGGAGAACGCTGTCGATGCCGGCTCGCAGGCCATCGAAGTGGCCCTCGAGGCGGGCGGCGTCAAGCGCATCCGCGTGAGCGACGACGGCTGCGGCATCGACAAGGACGACCTCGCCCTGGCGCTTGAACGCCATGCCACCAGCAAGATCAATTCCCTCGACGACCTCGAATCCGTCGCGACCATGGGCTTTCGTGGCGAGGCGCTGGCGGCCATTTCGTCGGTGGCGCGCACCACCATCACCAGCCGTGCACGTGCCGCGAGTCATGCCTGGCGGGTGGACAACCCGGGCAACGCGCCCGTGCCGGCGGCGCTGAACCAGGGCACCGTGGTCGACGTTCAGGATCTCTACTACAACACCCCGGCGCGACGAAAATTCCTCAAGACCGAGGGTACCGAGTTCGCCCACTGCGACGACGCCTTTCGCCGCGTGGCCCTCGCCCGCCCCGACATCGCCATGCAGCTGAGCCACAACGGCCGCGTCACGCAGCGCCTGCCGGCCGGTGACATGGCACGGCGCACCGGGGCCCTGCTCGGTGACGATTTTCTGGATCAGGCGCGTCAGATCGACGCCGAGGCCGGCACCATCCGGCTCACCGGCTTCGCCTCCCTGCCCGCCTATTCCCGCGCCAGTCGCGATGCCCAGTACTTCTTCGTCAATGGCCGCTTCGTGCGCGACAAGCTGATTACGCACGCCGTTCGCGAAGCCTACCGGGACATCCTGCATGGCAGCCGGCATCCGGCCTATGTGCTGTTCCTCGATATCGACCCGCATACGGTGGATGTCAACGTCCACCCCGCCAAGATCGAAGTGCGTTTCCGCGAAAGCCGGGCCGTCCATCAGTTTGTCTATCACGCACTCAAGCGGGTGCTCGCCGAGTCCGGTGCCGGTCTCGCCGTCCCGCCAATCAGTGACGATCCGATGCCGACCGGCGCAACGCCGATGCTCCGGCCCTCGCCCGGTTACAACACCGCACCCGCCCCGGTACAGAACACCCTGGCCATGGAGAGCGCGACCCGCAGCTATTACGACTTCGCCGCCTCGGCACAACCGGCACGCGTGCCGTCGTCCGGTAGCAGCGTCCCGCCACCGATGCCCATGCCGGATCACGCCCCGGGCGAAGCGCCGCCGCTGGGCTTTGCCCTTGCGCAACTGCATGGGGTGTATATCCTCGCGCAGAACGCGCAGGGGCTGGTACTGGTGGACATGCACGCGGCCCATGAGCGCATTCTTTACGAGCGACTCAAGACCGTGCTCGATGGTCAGCCGTCCATTCAACGCCTGCTGATTCCTGCGGTACTGTCGCTGTCCGCCAAGGAGATGGCCACCGCTGAGAATTGCCAGGATGTGCTGGCGGACATGGGGTTTGAAGTGTCGCCGGCCGGGCCGCAGGCACTGAGTGTGCGCAGCGTGCCCAACCTGCTGGCGTCGGCGGACGTGCCCGAACTCATCCGCGCCGTGCTGGCCGACCTGGAAGACATGCCGGCCTCGGAAGTGGTCACGGCACGTCGGAATGAACTGCTCGCCACCATGGCCTGCCACGGTGCCGTTCGCGCCAACCGCACGCTGACGATTCCGGAAATGAATGCCCTGTTGCGGCAGATGGAAACCACCGAACGGGCCGACCAGTGCAATCATGGCCGACCCACGTGGACCCAGTTCTCGATGGCCGAGCTGGACCGCTTTTTCCTGCGTGGTCAGTAGGCCGTCGGTACGATCGCCGGGCTCACCTTGCTGACCCGCCAGCCCATGCGCGCGAGCTGGGTCGGAATCCCCGTCTCGCCCACCATGTGGCCTCCGCCCACGGCGACGAACAATGGTTCCGGATCATCGAGCAGCGCGTGAATGCGCAACGACATCTCGGCATTGCGCGCATCGATCAGGTCGGTCATGAGCGGCTCGATGGCCTCGGCATCCATCCCTTCGAACATGAGCATCATCAGCGCCTCATCGTCGCCACGGGCCCACGCACCGATCATGCGCGACAGATAGGCCTGAAGTTGCTGATCCTGAACCAGGGTCAGCGTCTGCACCAGCGCCTCCTGCTGGGCCTCATCGCCGCCGGCCGACAAGGCCAGCACCTGGCGCTCCACCGTTTCGAGCGAGGTCAAGCGCTTGCCGGCTGCCACGGCACGGCCATGCAGGACCAGGTCGACCCCGTGGTCGGTCGAGAAACCCGCTTCGGCAGCCGCTGCACTCAGCAGCCAGTTGGTGGCGAACCAGGGTTGCATTGACTGCAATAGCGCTGACGGCAAGCCCAGGCGCTCGGCCACATTGCTCAGATCGCGAAACACGGCCTGCGGCAGGCGATGACTCAGGCGCTCTCCCTCGGGCAGCAACCCCGCCGCCGAGATGGCCGCAAGCACGGCCGGGTCCGTCACATCCAGTTCGAAGGCAACCCGTTCGGACCGGGAAAACGCGTCGTTGACCGGACCGGGCAAGGGATAGCAACTGGCGTTGCACAAGTGCACCGTCCCGAACAGATAAGCGCGAACCGAGCCCTGCGCGTCGCGCACTTCCCACAGGCTGGGGGCCGCCATCGCCTGTCCGACGAGGGCAAACATCACGAGCAGGCTTCGAAGGACGGCGTTCATGGTGATCAAGACTGGACACAGGCAGCACCCCGCTGTGGACGACAGCAGGCGGACGAGCATTCTAACGGAATAAAGACCACAAATCCTGAGCTCGGAGATGCCCCCTGAATCGCGCAGCGCCCGGAGGCATCGGTAGAATGCGCTCATGTCTCAGCATTTGCCCCCAGCCGTCCTGCTCATGGGCCCCACCGCCAGTGGCAAGACCGCGTGCGCGCTATCCCTGGCAAAGCACCTGCCGATCGAGATCATCAGCGTGGATTCGGCGCTGGTGTTTCGCGACATGGACATCGGCACGGCAAAACCCAGCGCAGCAGAGCAAGGTGTCTGTCCCCATCACCTGATCGACATCCTCAGCCCGGAAGAGGCTTATTCGGCGGCACGTTTCCGGGAAGATGCCCTGTCGCTCATGACGCAGATCACCGCGCGAGGGCGCATTCCTGTGCTGGCGGGCGGCACCATGCTCTACTACAAAGCCTTGCGGGAAGGCCTCTCGGAACTGCCGCAGGCCGACGAAGCCGTCCGTGCCGGGATCGACGCGCGGGCGCGCGCCCACGGGTGGCCGGCCCTGCATGCCGAGCTCGCGCAGCTGGACCCGTCCGCGGCCGCCAGCCTGAACCCCAACGACGCCCAGCGAATCCAGCGGGCGCTCGAAATCGTCTCGCTCACCGGCCGCTCCCTGGCCGAGAACTACGCGCAGCGGGAGATGAGGCCACCACCTTTTCGCTTTATCGGCGTCGCGCTCGACGCGGCCGATCGCAGTGTGCTGCATGCCCGCATCGCTCAGCGTTTCGACGCCATGCTCGACGCCGGCTTCGTGGACGAACTGCGCCGCTTGCGAGAACGCTACGTGCTGGATGTCACCATGCCCAGCATGCGCAGTGTGGGTTATCGACAGGCCTGGGCGTATCTCGACGGCGAAGTGGATGCCGCGACGTTTCGCGAGATGGGCATCGCCGCCACCCGGCAGTTGGCCAAGCGACAAATCACCTGGCAGCGCAAGTTTCTGAGTCAATGGCCAGATCTCACGCCTGTGGACTGCCTCGACCCGGACCTTCCGGGCACGGTCAGCGATACCGTTCGACGTCAGTTGGACGATCCGCTCCCGCCTGCGCTGGATTCGTAGTAACCGGCCCGGCGCATGATGAACTCCACCTCGCGCTGAGACTCGTTCACCACCCGGTCCACCGACCAGCCCAGTTCGAACATGTTGCCGACGTTGACACCCACCGCGTGGCCGATCGCGGTGAACTCGGGGATATTCACCCACTGGATGCCGATATACGGCTTGGGCTCCAGGGTTGAATCGATCTGGTCGGCCGCTTCGATCGCACTGAGCACAAAGCCCGCAAACGGCGCGGCTGCCTGATAGGCCGGATTCGCGTAGGTGGACCGACGGGTGCCGGGCGGCACCGCGACCCAGCCCCGGGCCTTGGCCACCCGGGCAATGTAGTCGCGCGACGTGGCCCATTTGATGAAGGTCTGGGCGGCTTTGCCACGCGCCGAACTGCTGGGCACCGCCAGTGCCCAGGTCCATAGCCAGTGGGAGCCCTTTGCGGTTCGGGCCGTCGGCGCCGCTGCAAAGCCCAGCTTGTCGGCCACGCTCGAGGTGCCCGGGTTGTAGAGTTTGCCCGCAGCAACCGTGGCATCGACCCACATGGCGCAGTGCCCATTGGCAAATAGCTCAAGCGACTCGTTGAATCCGTTCTCGGTCACACGGGGCGGGCCAAACTGCCCGATGAGCGTGCGGTAGCGTTGCAGCGCCTCACGCCAGGCGGGTGAATCGAGATCGGGTCGCCATTGCATATCGAACCAGCGCCCGCCGTAGGCATTGACCATGGTCGACACAATCCCCATGTTCTCGCCCCAACCCGGCTTGCCGCGCAAGCAGATGCCGTAGACGTCATCCGCGGGCGCATGAAGTTTCCCGGCAAAACCAAGAACATCATCCCAGGTGGGCTGGCCCGGCATCTGCAGCCCCTTGGCTTCGAACAGATCCTTGCGGTAATAGAGCATCGAACTCTCGGCGTAGAACGGCAGTGCGTAGAGCTCGCCGTTGAAGGACAGCGCCTCGCGCACACTGGGCAGCAGGTCGTCCAGACCGTAGGCTTTGCTCACCCGGACCGGCTGCAAAAAGCCCTTCTGAGCCCAGATGGGCGCCTCGTAGGCGCCAATGGTCATCACATCCACGTAGCCTTCGCCAATCGCCAACTCACTGAGCAGCCGACGGCGCAGTGTGTTCTCCTCGAGCACGCGCCAGTTGAGCCGGATGCCCGGATGTTCAGCCTCGAAATCAGCGCTCAAGCTCTTCATGACCAGCATGTCTTCATTGTCGACGGTCGCAATGTTGAGCGTGACTGTCCCCGCCGTTTGCGGCACCGGGGTCGCCAGTCCGTGGTCCTGTTGCAAGGCGAGCAACCCGCCCGTCTCCCGAAGGCGGGCCAAGCCCTGATTGAAGGCGTCGAGCATGGCCTGCCCTTGAGCCCGCCCCCGGGGAATACCGAGGCGAAATTCGCTGCGAGAGACCATCACCGGCAGGAATTCGAGCTTGCCGATCAGGTGTGGCCGACGCTCGACCATCACCGCAGCTGCGGCGAACTTGTCGATCAGGGCAAAATCGATTCGGCGTGCCACCAGCTTGTCGATGTTCTGCTGGTTATCGACCGCAAATTGCAGTCGCCCCACACCCGCGCGCTCGAGCACGGCGGCCGTCCCCGCCCCCCGTACCACGCCAATGCGAAAACTCTCGAGTCGCTCCAGCAACTGCCCCACGTCACCCGCCTCGGCCAATCGTGGATCGAGCGCTTCGCTCTTGAGCTTGAGCAAGCCGATATCACCCGCCGGAAAGGTGTCGCTGAAGATGAAGTCGTGGTCGTCGACCGAGTCGTCAATGACCAGCACACCATCCTCGACACCCCGAATTGCCTGCAGACGGGCGCGCGCCGGCGGGAAGAAATCGATCTTGGCCTGATAGCCGCCCAGGCGAAACGCCTCGACCACCACTTCGTGCGCATACCCGTCACGACGAAGAGCACTGCCGATATACGGGCTGTACTCGACGGCAGCGATCCGCACCACCTTTTCCGTCGCCCAGGCGGAGCCCGCGGTGTTCAGGGCAACAACCATCATGAGGCACCGGGTCACCCGGGCAAACGAGCGCATCAATCGAGACTGCATGTCGGCCACCCCGTCAGGGCCGCACCGGTGCGTGGCACGGTCGGCTCCATCTGAACGAATGAACAATCAAGGTCATTCATTCACAACGGCCACAATCACCCCGGCTTGAACGCGCTGAAAGCCCGGGCCACCATGACTGCCAAAGGATTTCATACGAATAAACGATTCCCGTTCAAGACTCGTCGTCATACACCCGTTAGTACCTGCATAAGTCAATCCGGATGCCCGCCTCGGGCATACCGGAGAACCTCAGCTCGCCCTCGGGAGAAACAAGTGACGTCGACCGTCCGTACAGAAGACCTCAACACGCGCGTGGACGCGCCCATCAAGCCCCCCGGCCTCATTGACCTGAGCCAGAGCGCCCGCCTGCGCACCTCGATGTTCGGCATGGCGGTGCTGTTCTTTGCCGTGCTCGGCAGCCTCGCCATCTTCGATATCGTCAGCGGCACCGCCATTGCCGTGGTCGCCTGCACCTTCGGCGCCGGCATCGCCTTGGCCGACGCCGTCCAGATCCGCAAGATGGATTCGACCATCGACCAGATGGCCACCGCGTTGCAGAACAATGAAGAGATGAACGATCTGTCCAGCGAGTTCGTGCTGCCGGAACAGGCCCCGATGCGCCATATCGCCACCCTCATGGCGCAGCGCGACCGCAAGGTTCGCGACCTGGTGGTGCGCGTTCGGCGCGGCACCATCGGCATGAGCTGTGAGACGGCCCGGCTCAAGGCCTTCCTGCGGGAGTCCAGCGCCCTGGCAGACCACCAGCGCAAGCTGGCCCAGGGTGTCTCGCAAGCCAGTGAAGACGCTCGCGGCGCGGCCGAGATGGCACTCAATACGGCGGACGAATTACAGGAGGCAACCCGCCGCAACATCGACGCCGCCAAGGCCTCGCAAAACGAACTGCGCGAGGCCAGCGCGGGGGTTGGCCGTGTCGAAGAACACCTGACCGCCTTCGATGGCAAGGTGGGCGAGCTGGAGAAAAACTCCGGCGAGATCAGCGAAGTGGTGCGCATCATCAGCGAGATCTCCGATCAGACCAACCTGCTGGCCCTCAACGCCGCCATCGAAGCCCAGCGTGCGGGCGAAGCCGGCCGCAGTTTCGCCGTGGTGGCCGACGAAGTGCGCGAACTGGCCGAACGGGTCAAGCACGCCACCGACCAGATTTCCGAACGCATCGGCAGCATGAGTCAGCTCGTGGGGTCCACCCGCGAAGAGAGTTCCGTCATTCTCGGCCACACCCATCACATGGCCGAGGCCGTTCGCCGTGCCACCGATCGTTTCGACCACATGGTGGGCGACTTCGAATCCATGAGCGGCCAGCTGCTCGAATCGGCCAATGCCATTCGCAGCCTGGGCGAAGCGAACCGCCAGATCGATCACCAGGCCGGTCGCATCACCGACAGCTGCGACCAGGTCAGCGACTCGATGCTCAAGGCCGAACACAACATCAATCGCGTGACCCAGGCCGGCGAGAACATCCAGGCCATGACGGCAGGCTTTCATATCGGTGCCGACGGCCTGGAAAGCATGCTGGCCGCCCTGCGCGACGCCCGCACCCGGATTGAAGCGCAACTCGCTGACGGCATCTCCGCCTGGCGAGAGCACATGGACAGCCGCAACGAGGGCGCTTCCGTGCTGGCCCAGGGCGCCTGCCTGCAGGCCGTCCAGAGCGCGGTGGAATCCATTCAGCGCGACATCAAGGGGCTCACCTATGCCGCGGTCTCCGCCGCCAACGGCAACACCGTGGCCGGCAGGATCAGCAACGACCGGGCCTTGCCTGAGGTGACCCAGCGCGCACTGAGCAGCGACCGCGACATGCTGCTGCAGACCTATCTGGACGATGACGACGGTGCCGCCTGCGACATCTCGATGCCGCTGATGGCAGGTGGTCGCAACGTGGGCGCCATTCGCATCGGGCTCTCGCCCCGTCATCTCACGCGCTGAAAAAACGGCATCGGCCGCGGACCGCGCGGCCCGATGCGGGTACTACCCTGTCAAAGATCACGCGCACTGCATTATTCCCCTGGCAGTGCGCGCTGATGGTTTTACAATACCCCCTTTCTTTGACGGGACTCGAACATGGCCATCCGTGGCGTTTTCCATGCCGTGCCGCGCAGCGCATTCGGCGCCACAATCCGTACCACCGATGACATCGCCCGCTTTCTGGCAGGCACGCACCCCGTCCGCAGCCCTGCACAACTGGACGTGGCCGACGCCTGGGCATGCCTGGGCGCACTGTGCGCGCACTTCGAGTTGCCACGGGTCATGGGCATCGAACCCCTGGCAATCCCCGACCAGCTCAGTACGCTGTACATCCCGGCCTATCGGGTTCCCGGCATTGCCAGCGCGCTTGAGCAGATCGGCCCCGGGCAGCTCGCCGCCGGCATGGCGGCACTGAGCGCGGCGCCACCTGCCGACGGTGCAGCCTGGGCACGCGACCAACGCGGTCTCGCCCTCATGTTCCTGCAGCTCAAGAAGCTGTACCGGGCCTGCGCCGACAACGGCTACGACCTCATCTTCGTCAAATCCAAGGGCGCGCCGGGTCACTGAACGCACGGCCCGGCGATCAAGCTGCGCCCCATTGACGCATCGCAAGGTCTACCAGCCCATTCGCGCGACAATACAGACGTTGATTCACTGACCGCGCCCCATTGCCGGGGACGGACGTGGTCACCCCTGCCCACCCCGGCGCGATGGAGGTGTCTCATGAATCAGCGCGCAATCCGTCTATCCCTTCTGGCGCTCACGCTTGCAGGCAGCCTGGGCCTGAGTGCCACAGCACTCGGTCAGGGCGGCCCCGGGCCAGCCCCCTTCAGCGCTTTCGACACCAACGGCGACGGCAAGATCAGCGCCGAAGAGTTTGCCCGGCATCGGGCCGAACGCATGAGCGCCCGAGCCGAAGAAGGCCGCCCGATGAAAAACGCCGGTCAGGGCCCGAGCTTCGAGTCCATGGACACCAATCGAGACGGCGTACTCACACCGGACGAAATGCGGCCCATGCGCCCGCCGCGTGCGGGCATGTCGGGCGGCACGGCTCAGCCGCCCATGGGGTCACGACCTCAGCCCCCGCGTTTTGCGGACGTGGACACCAACGGCGACGGCAAGATCGACGCCGACGAACTCAATGCCATGCGCGCCGGACGCCTGACCGAACGCGCCGCGGAAGGCCGCCCGATGCAGAACGCCGGCAACATGGAGTCCTTCGAGCAGATGGACCTCAACGGTGACGGGGGCATCAGCGCCCAGGAGTTTGGCGCCCATGTCGAGCGCGACCGGGCGCGCATGCGGCGTTAGGCCGCCAGGGCCTGCCATATCAGGCGCGCTGCCAGGGCACTGAGGACGAGGTTGAAGAGCAGCCCGAAATGATGGTCTTTCATGCGCTTGAGCACATTCAGGCCGACCCAGGTGCCCAGGGCGCCACTGGCGATCATGGCGATCCACAGGCCCGCCCAGGGCATCAGATCGAACCCCGCGTGCGAGAACACCGAAATTTTCAGTACGTTCTGCATGCACATGGCCATCGCAAAGGTGGCCACGGTGCGGAAACGGTCGGCGTGAATCTGCTTGATGAAGGCCGCCACCAGCGGGCCGGTGGCACCGGCAAACAGCGTGGCGAAGGTGGTCAGGCCACCGGCAATGGCGACGCCTGCGGGCCCGAGCACCAGCCGGGGTAGCTTGGGGCCCCAGCACAGATAGAGAATGAAGCCGGCGATGCACAGATACAGCACCGCCGGCGGCAGGCGCACCAGCACCAGCGCCCCGAGCACCGCGCCCACCACCGCCCCCGGAATGAAGGCGGCCATGGTTCTCCAGTCGATATGGCGCCAGGCCATGAGCGCACGCCCGCCATTCGAGCCCAGCTGAACGACGCCATGCAGGGGAATGATCACCGCCGGGGGCAGTACCTGAGCCATGACCGCCAGCAGCATCACCCCGCCCCCGGCCCCCAGGCTGGCCGTCAACAGCGAGGTAAAGGCGGCGACGCCCACCAGTAGCAGATAGATCGCGGGCGGGATGTCACCAGGCAGGAGCAGCCATTCAGGCATTGGGGAATTCCAGATGAGAATGCGGGTCAACCCGCGGACAGGAGCCCACCGGGCTCGTTGTGCAAAGGATACATCTGCTCGCAAAACGCGCCCGCAGTGACAGCGACTCGTCGTATGATGCGCTGCGCAAAGGCGCCCAGCCACGGACCCAATTTCTCGAGTCTTCACTCCAATGGATCGACGCGATTTTCTGAAAGCTTCCGCCACCGCCCTGGCCGCCATCGGCCTGCCGGCCATCTCTCCCCTCACCCACGCCGCCGAACTGGTCAAGGTGGGCGCTGCCCAGGCCTTCGACTACGCCTGGCTCAAGGGCAAGGCCCGTACGCTGGCGGCCGCGCCCTACGAGGCACCGGCGCAGATCACCCAGCCGGAGCTCAAGGCGCTCACCTTCGACACCTTCCAGGCGCTGCGCTTCAAGCCGGAGCATGGCCTGTGGGCCGGTGAAAACCGCGGGCTGGAGGTGCGCTTCTTCCACCCGGGCTATATCTTCCCCACCCCGGTGCACATGTACGAAGTGGTTGACGGCGAAGCCCGGCAGCTGGCCTACGACCCGGACATGTTCGAATACAAGGGCACCGGCGTGAATGGCCGCAAGCTGCCCAAGGATCTGGGCTTTGCGGGCTTCAAGCTCATCAACCACACCGACCCCACCCGCGACATCGCCGCCTTTCTGGGCGCGAGCTACTTCCGTGCCGTGGGCGGCGAGATGCAGTTCGGCCTCTCGGCGCGCGGGCTGGCCATCGACACCGGCATGCCCAAGCCCGAAGAGTTTCCGGTCTTTACCGCCTTCTGGTTCGAGCGCCCGCCCACGAACTCGGAACACATGACGGTCTATGCCCTGCTCGAGTCACCCAGTGTGGCCGGCGCCTATCGCTTCATCATCGAGCCGGGCAGCACCATGGTCATGGATGTGGATGCCGCCATCTACCCCCGCACTGGCGTCGAGCGTCTGGGCGTCGCCCCGCTCACCAGCATGTACCAGACCGGCGAGAACGATAAGCGCATGGCCAACGACTGGCGGCCGGAGATACACGACTCCGACGGCCTGGCCATGTGGACCGGCAGCGGCGAATGGATCTGGCGCCCACTCACCAACCCGGAGAACCTGCGCTTCAACGCCTATGGCGATGAGAATCCGCGCGGCTTCGGTCTCATGCAGCGCGACCGCAACTTCGACCACTACCAGGACGACGGCGTCTTCTACGAACGCCGCCCCAGCCTGTGGGTGGAACCGAAGGCGGCCTGGGGCAAGGGCTCGGTCCAGTTGGTCGAGATTCCCACCGTGGACGAGACCTTCGACAACATCGTGGCCTTCTGGCATCCGGAACAGCCGGTCGAAGCCGGCCAGGAACTGCTCTTCGGCTACAAGCTGTACTGGGGCACGCAAATGCCTGCCGATACCCGCAAGGCCAAGGTGGTCGCCACCCGCACCGGCATTGGCGGCGTGGTCGGCCAGCCGCGCACCTACTTTTCATGGCGTTTTGCCATCGACTTCGCCGGCGGCCAGTTCCCCATGCTCGGCGGCGACATCAAGCCCGAACTGGAACTGAGCACCTCCGCCGGCAAGGTGGAACTCACCTCGGTACGCCCCTTGCACGCCATCAATGGCTATCGGGCCATGTTCGATCTCGTCCCGCCCGAGGGCGACAACACCCCCATCAACCTGCGCCTGTTCCTCAAGGCGGACGGTCATGCGCTGAGTGAGACCTGGATTTACCAGTACTCACCGCCCAACAACCGCTGAGTGCGCCACGGCCCGAACACCCCTGCAGCCAGGGGCGTTCGGGCCGCTTGATTTCTGGTTCGGTCTGGCTCCTCCGGGGCGCGCTGAAACCTGCCCCTGTCACAGCCCCTGGTGGCGCTGCATGATGGCCAACACGGACTGGAGCCGCTGTGCCAGGCTCTCATCGTGATTTGACAGCGCACCGTCGATCCCGAGTCGAGCCTTTTCCATGAAGTCGTAGCGGACCGTATCGGTGGCGATATCGACCGGCTTTCCCGATGCCACTGCGATTCTCATGGTCATGCCCATGAACGGCGCACCTTCTTCAACGCTCATGCGCCCGCCCCGAATCTCTTCATTGACCCAATCGAGCATTTCCCGACGCGTCATCCGGGTAAAGTCCGCCGGGCCATTGGCATGCTCTGTTGCCGTTGCCAGGGCCGAGGCAAATGTCGGTGCACCGTCGGCACGATGTCTCGACGAGGCTTGGGGACGACTGGCATTCAAACGAACACTTTCCTCGGTGATTTTCACGATTCTCTCCCTCAGAACGGGGCGCTGTTGCCGCTCAATGAACCGGCATCAAACGGCCGCCGTTGCAAATACGATTGAAACCGGTGCCTTCAGGCACATGGAATACATCCATTAAGGTTAGCCCAATCTGCCATGAACGCCAGATCAGCCAGCCCTGCGCACTGCTGGCGACACACTCGCTCACGCCTCCGGCCGCCAGTACTCACGCGCCTCGGCCGGCAATCGGGCCAGCACAGCGTCGAACGCGTCGTTATCCACATGCTTGCGAAGCGCCAAGGCAACGGCCGGCACCGCGTTGGCGGGTGAAAAGTTGTGCTCATGACGCACGGAGCGCACATCGGCAAGCCAGTCATCGGGCCGGCCGAAAGGCACCACCTCCTGCTCGAAGTTCCAGTCTTCCAGAAACAGCGCCCGGATCATTGGCGGTAGCACCAGGGCAAAGCTGAGCGCCTGGCCGACCGAAAGCCGACGACGAAACGCATGGAGCACCCCCACCACCATGTTCCAGGCCATGTTCGTGGTGGGTAGATGCGCGCCATCCCGTGCATCGACCATAAATCGCTCGAACTGGAGGGTGGGGTTCTGATACTCGAACGGCAGGGTCATTTTTGTTGCTGGTTTATCTGACATGAAGAAGTGCCGCTGGCGCACAACACGGCACGGTGAAACATCGACAAGGCGGCAGGAAAGCCACGTGACTTCGCGCGCCAGACGCTGCCGACTGAATGCAGTTCAATGATAAAAGCATCCGCCGGGCACTGCACACGCCGTCCGACGCCACACGCACCCGAGCCGGGGCCGGGCATCCACCCCGACAGCGCCCCCGCCTGAAGAACCTGAAATAATGCCGACGTGCCCCGCATCCAGAGCTTCGCGCCCGTGAGCGCCCCCGACGCCAACCGCCTCATCCTCGGCAGTATGCCGGGCAAGCGCTCGCTCGCCGAAGACCAATACTACGCGCACCCGCAAAACGCCTTCTGGCGCATTGTGGCGACCGTGTTCGGATTCAATCCTGAGCTGCCCTACCCGGAGCGCTGCCACGCGCTTTTGAACGCACGGGTGGCCCTCTGGGATGTGCTTGGCGAATGCGAGCGCCACAGCAGCCTTGATTCAGACATTGTCGAAACGAGCATCCGGGCCAACGATTTTTCCGGCTTTTTTGCCGCCCATCCGCACATCACCGCCATATTTTTCAACGGGGCCAAAGCGGAACAGAGCTTTGTTCGCCATGTGCTTCCCGGGCTGGAGGCGCCCTTCGCGTCGATCCCGCGCATGCGCCTGCCGTCCACCAGCCCCGCTCACGCGGGCATGCGTTTCGAGGCCAAACTTGCCCTGTGGCGCACCGCCCTGACCACCGCCGCCGACGATATCCGTTAAGCATTTACCGGGTTTCACTTCGTTTCCTGCACAGCTGTTTTGCTCAAACAGATGTCAATTTTTCGCAACATGCGCCCGCTATGGTCCCCCCTCAGCAGTGGACTCAGGCTGCAGGTCGCTCGGCGTCGAGCGGCCCCAAACCGCGATCAGGACTCAGGAGAGAACAAATGAAAATGACCAAGCTCGCGCTGGTGTGCGCGACGGTATTTGGCGTGGCCGCTGGCGCCCACGCCGGGGGTGACCGCCACCATCACGGCCACGGCCTGGACGTCGTCCCGGCGGACCAGAAAAACAACGCCTACTGGCAGCAAGGTGTTGAAGCCCTGAAGGAAAAATACCCGGCCCTGCGCGGTGCCAAGAACGTCATCCTCTTCGTCGGTGACGGCATGGGCGTATCCACCGTGACCGCCGCCCGTATCCTCGAAGGCCAGCTCAAGGGCATGCTGGGTGAAGAGAACGATCTGTCGTTCGACACCTTCCCCTACACCGCCATGATGAAAACCTACAACGTGGACGCACAGACCCCCGACTCCGCCGGCACCATGACCGCCATGATGTCGGGCGTGAAGACCGACGTGGGCGTCATCGGCGTGGATGAAGACATCGTGCGCGGCGACTGCGCCACCGTGGCCGGCAACGAGCTGATCACCGCCCTGGAACTGGCCGAGATCGCCGGCAAATCCACCGGCGTTCTGTCCACCGCCCGCATCACCCACGCCACCCCGGCGGCCACCTACGCCAAGTCCGCCGACCGCAACTGGGAAGACATCTCCGACCAGCCGGCCAGCGCCCAGGGCGAGTGCGAAGACATCGCCTCGCAGCTGGTGAATTTCGAGTCCAACCTCAAGGCCCGTTTCCCGCGCGCCAGCAAGGTCAACGGCATCGAGGTGGTCATGGGTGGCGGGCGACGCCACTTCCTGCCCAAGGACGCCGCCTTCAACTCCCCCGACGCCGTCAGCGCCGTTGAGGGTGATCGTACCGACGGCCGCGACCTGACCGCCGAGTGGAAAGCCGCCTACCCGAACGGCGCCTACGTGTATGACCAGGTCGGCTTCGACAGCATCGACCCGGCCACCACCGAGCGCGTGTTCGGCCTGTTCAACGAGTCGCACATGCAGTACGAAGCCGACCGTGCCAACGACATCGCCGGCGAGCCCTCCCTGAGCGAGATGACCGACAAGGCCATCGATATCCTCGACAACAACCGCAAGGGCTTCTTCCTGATGGTCGAATCCGGTCGTATCGACCACGGTCACCACGCCGGCAACGCCCATGCCGCCCTGACCGACACCATCGAATTCGCCAAGGCCGTCAAGGTGGCGGTCGAGAACACCAACCCGAAGGACACGCTGATTCTGGTCACGGCCGACCACTCTCACGTGTTCACCATCGCCGGTTACCCGAAGCGGGGTAACCCGATCCTCGGCAAAGTGGTCAGCGTGGGTTCCGACACCCCCGCCCTGGCCGCCGACGGCATGCCCTACACCACCGTGGGCTACATGAACGGTATGGGCTTTGCCGACCTCGGTTCCGAAACCGACGCCGACGCCATCTACAGCGGCACGCCCAACGCCGGTCGTCAGGACCTGACCGGTGTCGACACCACTGCCCCGGGCTATCACCAGGAAACCCTGGTGCCGCTGGGCTCCGAAACCCACGCCGGTGAAGACGTGGTGCTCTACGGCAAGGGCATGGGTTCGCACCTGGTGGGTGGCACCAACGAGCAGAGCTACGTCTTCCACGTGATGAACGCCGCCGGTCGCCTCGAAAAAGCTGCCGCCAAAGGCATGCGCTGATCCAGGTGCCTGAACGCACCATTGCATGCGGCTGATGCCGATTGTGAGGGGCCACCGTGCCCCTCACGTTTTTCATTTCCAACGCTCAAGACCATGAAAACACCCCTGATCCTCACCGCCGCCATCGTTCTGCCACTACACAGTGCCATCGCCTGCGACATGGACGCCAACCATCTCGGCGCCCGCTATGAATCAACCGTCCACAGCGGCCACACCAACACGCACGCGGACGACCACGCCCACGACCAACAGGTCACCATGACCCTGTGGCGCAACGGCAAGCGAGTCGCGCACGAGTTTCCCAAGGCCGGCATTACCGAAATCTGGTGGAACACGCCGAACGGTTTCCTGGCCGTCACACGCAACTTCGACAGCGCCCGGCGCAGCATCGAATACGCCCCCATGGACCTCAACCGTGGCAAGGGCGACTCGGACTGGAGCGTCAAATACCAGCTCGTGAGCAACACCCTCAAGAACAAGATGCAACTGACCCGCCAGGAAGGCAGCGGCTGCGAAAAGATCGAGCACTACACGCTCAGCGAAAACGGCATCACCTACCGTCTCGCCTGGCAACCGGCCCGCCAGCTCGTGCAATCGTACGAAGTCGAGCGCCCCAACGCCGTCGAACACTGGACGCTGCAGGACGTCATCACCGACACCGACCGCATCGCGCAAAGCTTCGAGCGCCGCGACGCCTACCAGAGCACCGACTACGCCGACATCGGCGACAACGAAAGCGACCCGTTCCTGCTCAAGCTGGTCAGCCTGGGCTTCGTCACTCACGCCTCCGGCTTTTACAACGCTGACGGCACCCCCATCGACGACGGTCATGGGCACGGCCACGAAGGCCACGCACACTAAAGAAACGCCGGCCGAGCCCATCGCGCGGCCGGCGATCTATACTTGAAGCGAAGGGGCCGTAGCTCAGCTGGGAGAGCGCTGCGTTCGCAATGCAGAGGTCGGGAGTTCGATCCTCCTCGGCTCCACCACCCACCGGCCGCGAGCCGGCGAACCTTCAGTCTTTTCCCGGCTCGTTCAAGACCCGGACGACGTTGAACCCCTCCTCTGCCAACGGCGGCTCGAAGTACGCCGTCACTCGTTCGAACATCTCCACCGTATCAGTCGCCGCCCGTTCGGGTTGCTGCGTTCGACGGAGGGCAATACGCGCAAGACACACCTCATCAGTCACATCGATGAACTCGAGCCGATGCGGCGCCCCGGCATTTTCGAAGATGTCGCGAAACCACGCACGCTGGCGCACCGTGTTCGCCGGAAAGTCCATGACCACGTTCGTTCCGGCCGAGAGTACTGACTGCACAAGCAGCTTCATCGGCGCTCTGAGGCGCTGAGCCCGGGAGATGTAAGCCTCCACCGAATGGATCTGGTCAGGATAAAGGGCAGAGAGCCAGGCGTCCTCGGAGATCAGTACGGTACGCGGCGCACATGCGAGTTCAGCGGCACGGGTCGATTTCCCCGCGCCCATCTTGCCGCAGAAAAAGATGAGGGTTCCGGTCTTCATACCGCATCAAAGTGATCATAGCGTCCAGGAAACCCAGGACGATTCAAAGTGAATGATCCGATTCGACCAGACCGTCGATCAGACTTGATTTGTGGGAGCCCATATACGCCTTGTCAGGCACAGCGAACTCAAATCCTCAGTTCCATCGTTGTAACGCCGCCAAACCCCAGAATACTCTTCAGTTGAGGGAACCTCTCCGTTTTCACACCTTTAAAGCCGAAGCGTTCATAGAGTTTGCGTGCTTTCGGGTTGGTATCAATAACATCCAACCTCACTCGATTGAAGCCGTGGATCTGCGCAAATGTTCGGATCTCTCCCAGTAATCGCTTTCCGATACCCATCCCCCTCGCCTGAGATTGAACAGCAATACCATCCATAACGAGTTCATTCGGGCTTGGCGTTCGTTCGAAAAGACTGAACACGATTGCGGCCCGATTCCCTCCAAGAAAACCCAAATGAGATAGCAAATGGCGATACTTCACACCGCTGGTGAGCGACTTACCATGGGCATGAAACCCTGCGATCCCAACGAGGCTACCGTCCACTAGTGCCGCTATGGCGGAGTCAAGATTGAACCCTTCGGCAAACAGCGCCTTTCGCTTCTCCCCATCTGGTACGGCCAAGGCGAGCTTTTCACCAAACGCTTCATCGAAAAGATCGACGGCGACAGACCTATGTTCGTCGGGGATTCCCACTTGGTAAGTGACTGTTTCTGGTTTCACGATCTTGTATGGCTAACGTTTGAATTCATCGGCCTGCCCAGCTTTTCGCGCAGGTCCGGTGGAATGATGGGTTGGGGTTCGGCTACGGAAGAAGCACGTTGCCGTAACCCGAGAGAAATGCCGTAGCGCAAACGACAGCGCCACCGACCACCACAATGAGCGCAGCAGGGATTCTTGAAAAGGCTGTAGCTACAGCAAGCAGCCCAAGGAGCGCAGCGACACTGGCGACGAGATATTGCGCATGAGCAACGAAGTGTACGAGCCACGATACCCCGATGTAACCCAAGAGGCCGACACCGGAAACAACAGTAGCAAATAGACCGAGCCCCACAAGGGTTCCAGCAAAGCCGGCAATTCGGTCGAGGGCGTCGGCTATGGGGCCTCCAAACAGCGGTCTGAGCTGCGGAAAATTTATTTCCAAGAAGGCAGGCTGTGACTCGAGATTCATTGCGCGGCGAACGTCGACAAGCGAAACAATGACTAGCGGCAGAAACAGGAGTAGCGAAAGCAACAGCGCGACGAGCCCAAGAGCCGTCGGCCAATATTGGTATGAGACGGCACTTCCACCGAGCAGCAGGGGCAAAGACCAGAGGCGCTTGAGTATGTGAGGCACTAAGACGCCCAACGTGCTAGGTCAGCGGCGGGCGAAGGCCGTCCGCTGGAGCGGAGGGTTGGGCGTCTGCTTCGCGGCCAAGTAGCTCCAGAACGGTGAAGTGCGCGATTCGCTCGGCGCCGGCCATAAGGAACCCCACCTGGCCCACACGTAGCCACTGCCGCAGATCCTCTCGATATTCCGGCTGGTCGAACAACACCCACATAGTAGCCGTTCCACATTCCAACGGTTCATCACTCTCTGGAATGGGTTGGCGCGCCACTGACTCGAACTCCGGCCAAATAGACCACTGTCGAGACTGGTCGTCGTCGGCCGCCCAATGCACATTGCTGCGCATGTGTTGAAAGAGACGCTGCCGCGCTGGCAGCCGCTTGTACGCGACCCTAAAGTCCGGAGCCCTTCCAGTTTTCTCGGTGTAGCTGTTCATGACGCCCAACGATTGAGTTGTGGGGCCGCGGAAAATGCGCAGCATTTTGCACGGCCCCACACGAACGTCTTGTTATACGGCGCGCTAACTAGCATTCGGCATCTTTCCAATAAGAAAAGCAGGCTTCAAAGCGACCACCATGTTAATGGTAGAGATAACTGCCAGCGGTAAAATCCAAAACGAATACTCGGCAAAACCGTAGACAGCATAAGAAAATATCACACTGAGTATCAGCGCTGAATTTCCTGAAATAGAAATTTTTTTGAAGTACTTGTCGCGCAGTTGACGTCCGAGCTTTAGGCTTCTGCGATACGTTATAACGAAGCCTATCGCCGCAAGCGGACCGGTTAAAAGGAGAGCAAAAGCGATTGTTGTTGCTAGAGACAATTCTCGATATAAAACAAATGCTCCCAGCGCCACTAGCGGGAAATTTAGTGCCATGGTCACAAAGAGTGTTACGTCGCGCCTTTTCATGACAACATCCCTACGCCACATAACGCCAGCCAGCATGCGCGGCTGCGAAATGGAGGCGAAGCCGTAATGTAGCAGGCGTCGCCGTGCCTGGGCTTGTTATGTGCTTACTCGTCATATTCAATGAAATCCAATAGGCCTTCGTCCTTGAATCTTTGTATAGCCTTTTCCATCAACTCCAAGGATACCGAATCTCTAAACACCGTAACGGTCCTAGTTCTTTCTGTGTCATCTCGGAAAATCTCTATCACAAGCTCGTCATCTTGGTATATCTCGACACCAATACCGTCTCTTGGATTCACATCGCTAGCAACAACGACTCTATCTTTTGGGAAGGACATTCAGCCCCCGTGACACCTAACGAATGAAAGGGACTTCCCCGTCCCGGGTGTGCGGGCGAAGCCGCGCTCGGCATCGGGTGCCATGATGGAAATAGCGGTTCTCATCAATCACGCAGGAGGGGAAGTCCATGACCATTATTGTCCTTGAGATCGATCTGGCCAAGAGCGTATTCGCTGTGCATGGGATCGGTCAATCCGGCAAGCCCGAACTGGTGCGCCCTCGGGTAGCGCGTGAGCAACTGCTTGAGCTGGTTGCTTCGCTGCCGCCGTGCCTGATCGGCATGGAAGCGTGCTCGGGTGCGCATCACTGGGCCCGGCAGTTCCAGGCCCTGGGTCATACCGTGCGGCTCATGGCGCCCAAGTTCGTCGCCCCTTACCGGCTCAGCGGCCGACGCGGCAAGAACGATGCGGCCGACGCGGCGGCCATCTGCGAAGCGGTGCAACGGCCCAACATGCGCTTCGTGCCCATCAAGAGCGAACAGCAGCAAAGCGTGCTTTGCCTGCATCGCACCCGCCAGGGTTTTGTGACCGAGCGCACCGCCACCTACAACCGTATCCGCGCGCCTGATCAGCGAATTCGGGATCGTGCTGCCACTGAAGGTCGAACGGCTCCGAGTGCAGATCCGGGCTCATCTGGATCAACTCCCCCCGTGGGCGCTTCGCTGTGTCACCGATCTGCTCGAACACGCCACCGAGCTGGAGCGACGCATCGAGGAATACGACCACATCCTCAAGCAGATGGCTCGGGAGGATGGACAAGCCCGTGCCCTGATGCGTCTGCCCGGCATCGGCCCGGCCACCGCCAGCGCGCTGGTGGCCAGCGTCGGCAACGGACACGACTTCAGCAACGGCCGCCAGGTGGCCGCGTGGCTCGGGCTGGTGCCCGGCCAATACAGCAGCGGTGGAAAGACACGACTGGGGCGCATCACCAAGGCGGGAGACGCCTATCTCAGATCGCTGCTGCTGATGGGCGCCCGGGCGATCTTGTCCGGGCTGGGCGAGAAGCAGGATCGGTTCAGTCGCTGGGCTCGATCGCTGGTCGAAAGACGCGGCTACTGGAAAGCGGCCGTGGCCATCGCAGCGAAGAACGCGCGTCTGGCCTGGGCGGTATTGCACTACGGTGATCAGTTCCGGCTTAAGGCCGATCCGGTCGAATGATCTAGAACAGGAAATGAATTCTGGCAGGACAACACAGCGTTGATGTGAAGCGGTTTGGACCCGCGTGGGGCGTACCTGATTAACTCCAGGGGTGGCAACACCGAGCCCGGCTAACGAATGAGGCCCCCACGCGCGTCTTTCATCAGGGTCCGGGCCATTAATGCCCAACATGACCGGTTGTAGTACCGCAGTCCTTCAGCTTCTTCGACACGTCGTGTTGCCAGCACCAGGAGAATCAAATGATTTGAATCGATGCTTGCGATTCGGGGGGAAGCCCTTGTAGCCGTGTTAAGGAGCGGCTGGTGCGCAGCAGCGGTTGCGCAACAATGGCGAAGCCATGCGCAACAAGCTGCGGAGTGCCAGACGTCCCAGCGAGCATAGCGAGCGACTTGAACGCCTTGTTAGCCTATTCTTCAACGACTCTTTCGACCACCGATGCTTTTGCCGCTTTCGGGCATTCGATGCTCAAAGTTTCCGAATGCGAATTGACGGTGCCCCATTCTCTCGTAATTTCCCAATCGGGCAATTCATCGATATCGACATTCGACGGAGAAACCGCGAATGACCAATGACCTGTGTAGTGCACGTGGATGAAAAGCCCCTGAGCATCATCACCGCTCGAAATAGAGAAAGTTGCGACGTGACCTTCGGACCTCATATTGGGGTGGTTGTATGTTGTGAATTCATTGTCTTCACAATCAACCCCGGAACAACAAATCTGACTGTCTCCGGCGCCCCAAAACTTCGCTATTCGCGTTTTTGAAAAAAGTCCCATGATTCTCCTTATTGAAGGCTAACGAATTAGTTGTGGGGCCGGGAAAAATGCGCAGCATTTTTGACGGTCACACACCAACGCTTTGTTGGGCGGGAGTATCACTTGTGCGCAGCCTCATTCGCAACATGATCAATTTCTGCAAGAACCCGTGAGACGAACTCATCTTCGTCGCGAGCCTCCATGCCAAAGACAAATTCAGGGTCGCGAACCAAGGATGACACTTCAAAACCTTGGGTATCGTGCGACACCAAAGGTGGCGAAGGCAATGCCAGCGTGGCGGCATAGATACGATATGACCAAATACGGCAGCGATAGACCGCCGGCAACTCTGTTGATGTGAATATCTCAACCCGAAATATGGTGTCGGTAGGGCCGACACTGGGACCAACTCGAGAACGCGCGCCAACCGGAAAGTTCTGTAGCTCATTGCCTAGCGCTCTGCTGCCCAACGCCAAGCTCAGCCGCGCGGTTTTTGCGTCGGCTGGGGCGCCGTGTTAGGTGCCATTAATCCAACCAGCTTCGAAATCAATGCCTTTTTCATTTGCATTAGCCTCAGCTTCGTTTTTTATTGTTTCTAAACTGTCAGTAATTATATTGCTACCTGGGTCTATTTCAGTCCAGCTATGAGACCTAACATTATCACCGGCATCTCTCCAGCCAACCCAAGCCTGATACCTAAAACCATAGGTATTATTTTTCCTTTGAAATATCTCTAAAACTATATCTTTAGTTAAATTACTTCGATAAAGAATCGTATGTTCCAATGGAATATATTCGTCTTCCGGCGGAATCACCGGATGCATAAATTTTCCTACCAAAGTTTGCAATTGTAATTTCCTTTATACGCCTAACGCCTCAAACACCGGCGTGGTGAAGTTGGCGGCTTTTGTGCGTGTTTTTGCACAAAAGGTGACAGCTTTGCCGCGTCCGCGTGCTTTGAATTGTTACACGTTGCTTACTATTGAAAGACATTACCTTCACCTGCTTGCGCGGAAATTTCACCGTATTGAAGCTGGCCATTGTTTAAGGTGTAAGGAAGCAGAACAACAATAGAATAGCCGGACTCATGATCCAGCTCGATAGCTAATGCATCTGAAGGTTCGCCGTTAGCTAATCGAACCCTGACATCGTAGACAAGAGCAGTAGCCTTATATTCCTTATTCTTGGCTGCTGTATGAAATGCCTTATGAAGCATGTCTATGACATCTGAGGAGGCAGGATGCTCGTCGCCATCATATGCTGCGACACTTACAATTTTCCCTTCAGGAGTCATTGCGCCGCCATAAGGAAAGAATTCACCATGTTCGGACAATAGTTTTTCTGCAAGCGGTAATACTGCATCCATTAATTTTTGAGATTCTTCTTTTCCTTCTTGCACAGTTCCCCCGAAGCAAAATCCTGAAAATACCAATAATATTGTTGCGATGGTTCGTTTAATCATGACGTGTAACGCCTTGGTCAGTGGACCAGTGTAGTGGAGCAATTTTTATGGCAAAAAGAGCGCAGCGATACCATAAAAATTGCGTAACGAAACTGGTTCCACTGCACCAAATTGTTATGCTTGCACACGCTATTTTTCCTTCGCTTTTATTGGAATATATATCTCAAAGACGGAATTTTCATTGTCGGAACCCAAAAACCTTGCATCGTATTTTTCAAAGTCAAATGGTCCAGCAAGCTCATATCCTGATTCTGGCAACCAGTCTTTGTAGATATACTGAAACTGCTCACCTAATCGGGCCGTAATTGAACCTTTGTACTCAAATACAGCATACTTGTTCGGTGGTATGTGTTTAGCTGACATTTGCACTGGAACGTTCGAGAGATCTTCTACTTGCCGTCCTGCCATGTAGAACCATTTACCTTGCGTGTGGTGCTCTTTGGTATAAGTCTCGATCCCGTATGAAACCGTATCATTCGTAATATTCGGTATTGATCCTTCGAAATTAAAAAGTGCAGACCACATGTTCGGGAATGACCCATCAGAAGGATTTCCAAATGTCTGCATCCCCACAACGTGGAAACCATCTAATTCAACTATTCTTGGGCTCATGACTTCACTCGCATTACTCATCCCTATTGTAAAAGCCAACAATCCAATCAATAAAATCGATCTCATATGCACGCATCCTTAATCAGCATAACGTTGGAGTTGCGGGGCCGGGAAAAATGCGCAGCATTTTTGACGGTCCCACACGAACGAATTGTTGGGCCGGTCATTACGCAATATGCCGGAATTGCCGGTGGGGCCGAACCGGGAAAATGAGTATTGAGGGTTCATTGTTGGAGTACGAGAAAGAGAGCAATGACACCAATGGCGACTAGCGCGCCGCGAATCGGGAATAACGCCCAAGCGTTCAGCGCAATAAACGCAACTTTCAGAACCCCGTGAGGCCATAGTGGTTGCTTCCGGTACCACTCTAGCTTTTCATACGCGCCTTTCCGCTCCTGCGACGTGGCATAGAGTAGCCAATAAGCCGGCAGGCCAATTAGCCACAAAAATGCTAGAAATGCGGCGAAGAACGCTAATGACATGCTAGGCCCAACGATTTACATAAGGGGCGCAGCGCGAAGCGCAGCGTCCCAGCGCGAAGGGCGACTTGATGTAATTGTTAGGCGACGGCACGTGCAATTTGAGGCCACCGACGCCAGAGACCGACAACAACGGCGCAACCCAGCGTAAGCAAAACAATAGGCAATACATATTGCGGAAACTCACCAACACGGTAGATGGGAAGTACCCAGAGTGCCTCCCACGCACGAGTTGAAGGAAAGCTCAGCCCCAACTGGGGATACACATAAGCCGCAAAAAGCCGAACCGGTACGGTAACAATAAGCCAAATGAAGAACACCGAACCATATGCCAGCGCCGAACCCACCAGAATAAATGCCCCACGCTGAGGCACGGCGTGCCCACCGCGAACTACTAGAGTCAGCGCAACGAGAAGCGGAGAAAAAACGAACGCGAGAAGTGCTCCGAAAACAGAGAACGCCAGCAATAGGTCAGACATGTATTTACGGCGCCTAACGCCTCGCTAAACGGCGAGCGTCAGCGAGTCCGGTGGAGGCCACGCCTTTTGTGGCCGGAACGTATTTGAGCGGCTTGTTATACGTTTGCAACTAGATTACCGAAGTCATTTGCAGCAAACACCAACTCCTCAGTTTCATGGTCTAGCCAGTAGACCGTATTACCAATACTACCGTTGCTTTCTATTTTATACACGAGCACATCGCCACCTCCATTGTTACCAATAACAATTAAATTTTCGGGAAGACGATAATGTGCACGCGCATTATTTGTTTCGTGGACAATACTATTGCATGTTCTTTTAATGCGCTTCTTGTCTGATGTGTCGTAGAACGGATGAAGCTCAAAGTAGTCTGTTGATACCTCTACACCGCCGCCGTTTGATTTCATCATCTTTTCTCTGAACGAAGCAGGAAACTTTACTCCCAGTTCCGCCTCAGCATTAGCTATGTATTTCTCGTCTACGGGGAATGCCATGCTGACCCTCTTACGTATAACGTAGAGCTCAGGGACGCGCCGCTTGCGGCGCGTCCCCTGGAGCGCCTTGTTCGGTGACTGGCGCGGGCAAATGTGCCTTCCACTTTTCCTTCACATACTCCATAAACCCATCTACGGGCGCGCTCCCACAAATTGGTGCTAACTCTTGGCCAACTCTTGTAAGTAGTGCGTGTCCGAGTTGCAACTCATTGCCTGTGTCTTTGGGCATCTCTAGAAGTAATGGCTGGCCGTAGTACAAGACGTGGAATTTTTTTGGCAATTCGAGTCGTCGGAACCCGGAAAGGCTATTGAATTGGATTAATCCAATGCTTTCCAAGTGGCTTAGGACGCCGAAGTCGATTTGGTTTTTATTATAAATTTCTGCTTGAACATCGAATATTAGTGGGACGACATTGCCAATCTGCCAACAAAACCCACAAAGCCTCGTAAATGAGTCTGCATCAACTTTATCGAGGTCGCCCAAAAAATTAACTGTGCGCTTGGAATATGTGCCAGGTTTATTTGCCTCCCCGGCCAATACACGTGACCAAAGCCCCTGCATTTCCTTGTTTGAAACAATTCGCGATTTGTCGAAGAAATTAGTCACCCAGTCGTCATCCATCTGTGCGGCATCGGCTTTTTCTTCAAGGTGCGGTATTGCTTGGCACGTAATATCTTCAATGTTTTGCTGTTTTTTCGCCTCTTCATCAATGAAACGATGCATGGCACGACGATGTAACTCGGTAATTTGTATTTCGGCTTGTGCCTTGATGATTGCGGCTTCCGCCTCAGCTTTGGCAATCCGCTTTATTTGATAAGGCTCGAATATGCCACCTACGGCCTTTGATACCTTTTTGATCAAAGTATCCGCAGGCTTGGAAATGTCGCCGAGGTTGACTAATGAGTTGTTCGTTTCATTGGGCATGATTTGTCACCGAACTACTAGTAGACACCAAATGGTGTCATAAATGAGATATACGACAGGTGCATATCCTGCCGAAAGCGTGCTAACCTACTGTAATTTCTTACAGCCACAGGATGATATGCACCAAATGTCCAATAATCTTCCACCATCATTTCCTGGGCCGCGTTTGCTGGATGTTGTTCGGGAGCGTCTTCGCGTGAAGCACTACAGCATCCGCACGGAGAAGACATATGTCACCTGGATCAAACGATACATCCATTTTCATGGCAAGCGCCACCCGAAGGAGATGGGCAAGGCGCAGATTGAAGCATTCCTGACGGCGTGGCGGTCAAGCGGAACGTATCGGCAGCGACGCAGAATCAGGCGCTTTCAGCCTTGCTGTTCCTCTATCGCGAGGTACTTGAGATGCCCCTGCCCTGGCTGGACGATGTCGTTCGGGCCAAACGGCCGGCCCGTTTGCCGGTTGTCCTTACCAGAAAGGAGGTTGCGCAGATTCGCAGCCAGATAGAAGACCCCAGGCTCAAGCTCATTTACGATTTGCTGTATGGCTCCGGGCTACGACTCATGGAAGCTGTTCGACTCAGAATCAAGGATATCGAGCTTGAACGCGGCGCGATCCTTGTACGGGACGGTAAAGGCGGCAAGGATCGCATCACCATGCTGCCGGATTGTCTGGTCGACGCCATCTCAACACAGATCAGGCAGGCGACGGCACTTCACGATCTCGATCTCAGCAATGGCTACGGACGTGTCTGGCTGCCGCATGTCCTTTCAGTCAAGTATCCGAACGCGGCCACGTCTTTAGCCTGGCAATATGTTTTTCCCGCGGCCCGCATGTCGATTGACCCACGCAGCGGCAATACCGGGCGACACCATCTGGATGAAAAACAGGTGCAACGCACGGTCAAACGTGCCGTGAAAGCTGCAGGGATCAACAAACCAGCAACGCCCCACACCTTGCGCCATTCGTTTGCCACCCATCTGCTGGATTCGGGCTACGACATCCGCACCTTGCAGGAACTGCTGGGTCATTCAGACGTAAAAACCACCATGATTTACACGCATGTATTGAACAAGGGTGGCCGCGGGGTGAAAAGTCCCCTCGATACGCTGGATTGACGCCCCCGAGCGCAAACGGGGCGTCAGCGCTTGGCGAAAACGGCCACAAACAACGGGGTCGCAACCCAGCGCTCGAGCCAGCCACGCACCGCGGGCAACGGAGCACTCGCGAACCACGCTCGATCAACCCCCGCAAACTGCCGCACAAACGGCATGAGCGCAGCATCGGCGATGGACACCCCCTCACCCGTCAGGTTGGCGTGCCGCGCGAGGCGCGCGTCGAGATCCGCCAGATGCATCTCCACAGCCGCATCACGCCATTGCGCTTGCGTACGCGCCGGGTGGCGCTCGGGGTATTTGTAGGCGTCGAGCAGCGGTTTGAAGTCGAGGTCATTACGGCGGATGAGCGCGTCGATTTCGTCCGCCGGCGCGGCGGTGAGCCAGCCGTCCGAGTCGTTCTGCCCGAGCGCCCAGCGCATGATGTCCAGGCTTTCGTCGATGACCGTACCGTCCGGCAATTGCAGCACAGGCACGGTGCCCTTGGGGGAGATGGCGAGCATCTCGGGCGGTTTGTCGCGCAGGACGACTTCACGCAGGTCCACCTCGAGGCCCGCCTGCCAGATGGCGAGACGGGCGCGAATGGCGTAGGGGCAGCGGCGGAAGGAGTACAGGACAGGGAGGGTCACCGCGTTCCCACGCGCTGTCACGGCTTGAGCCGGTAGCCGGTCTTGAAGATCCAGGCGACCACGGCGATACACACGGCCAGGAAGAAGATGGTCATGCCCAGGCTGAGCGCGGGGCTGACATCCGCCACGCCATGAAAGCTCCAGCGGAAGCCGCTGACCAGATACACCACCGGGTTGAGCAGGGTCACCTTCTGCCAGAACGGCGGCAGCATGTTGATGCTGTAGAAGGTGCCGCCCAGGAAGGTGAGCGGCGTGATGATCAGCAACGGCACAAGCTGGAGCTTTTCAAAGCCATCGGCCCAGATGCCGATGATGAAGCCGAGCAGGCTGAAGGTGATGGCGGTGAGGATGAGGAAGCTCACCATCCACACCGGGTGGTCAATGGTGAAGTCCACAAAGGCGGTGGCGGTCACCAATATGATGAGGCCGAGAATGATCGACTTGGTGGCCGCCGCGCCCACATAGGCAATGACGATTTCCAGATACGACACCGGTGCCGACAGCACCTCGTAGATGGTGCCGGTGAAGCGCGGAAAGTAGATGCCGAACGAGGCGTTGGACAGACTCTGCGTGAGCAGGGACAGCATGATCAGGCCGGGCACGATGAAGCTGCCGTAGCTGACCCCGTCCACTTCAGGAATGCGCGAGCCGATGGCGGCGCCGAAAACCACGAAGTACAACGAGGTGGAGATGACCGGCGAGATGATGCTCTGGGTCAGCGTGCGCCAGGCCCGGTGCATTTCGAACATATAGATGGCGCGAATGGCGAGCAGGTTCATTGGGCGCCCTCCTTGAGCAGGGAGACGAAGATGTCTTCCAGCGAGCTTTGTTCGGTGTGGATGTCCTTGAAGTCGATGCCGGCGGCGGCGAGCGCGCCCAGCAGTGCCGCGATGTTCGGTGGCTCGCCTTCGCGCCCGTAGGTGTAGATCAGCGCACTGCCATCGTCCGACAGATTCAGCGGCCAGCGATGGAGGCTGTCGGGGATCTGTTCGATCGGCGTGGGCAGTTGCACGGTGAGTTGCTTCTGGCCGAGCTTGCACATGAGGGCCGCCTTGTCTTCGACCAGGATGATCTCGCCCCGGTTGATCACGCCGATGCGGTCGGCCATCTCTTCGGCTTCCTCGATGTAGTGGGTGGTGAGGATGACGGTGACCCCATCTTGCTGCAGCGTGCGCACCAGATCCCACATGTCTCGCCGCAGTTCCACGTCAACGCCGGCGGTGGGTTCGTCGAGAAAGAGCACGCGCGGCTCGTGGCTGAGGGCCTTGGCGATGAGCAGGCGACGCTTCATGCCGCCCGAGAGCGTCATGATCTTGTTGTTGCGCTTGTCCCATAAAGAGAGGGACTTGAGCACCTGCTCGATGTAGGCCCGATTGGCGGGTTTGCCGAACAGGCCACGCGTGAAGCTCACCGCGTTGAACACCGTCTCGAAGGCGTCGGTGGTGAGCTCCTGCGGTACCAGACCGATCATGCCGCGGGCAGCGCGGTAGTCCTTGACGATGTCGTGGCCATCGATCGTGACGGTGCCGGTCGAAGGATTGACCAGACCGCAGATGATGCTGATGAGCGTGGTTTTGCCCGCGCCATTGGGGCCGAGCAAGGCGAAGATTTCGCCTGCCTGAATCTGCAGGTCAACCTGCTTGAGTGCCTGGAACCCGCCTTCATAGGTTTTGGTCAGGCCTGAGATGTTGATCATGGTTGTCATGGGCTGAAACAATATCAGAGACCCATGCCACCCCGGTTTAAGTTCCCGGTCATCGGGTCCGCCCCAAAAGAAAAAACGCGGGACATGCCCGCGTTCTGCAAGAAGACGCCTGGAGGGTGCGTCTCTGACCAGCCCCGTGCCCTGGATCGCCTCCGTTATCCGAAGGTCGCCCACTGACACATGGGGTTCCAGCTTTTTGCTGTTCTGCTTCTCTCTTTGGTATGGATTTTTCGCTGACCGGCGATCACTCACCGGGCAGGCACAGCTTACGAAACACTTTGCAAACTGCCGCGGCAGTATCTCACACAAACGTTCATTCGAAATTTCAATTTAGCCGAACGAGTGCCTGAGGCGTACCAAGGCCGGGGCCTTTGCCGTAAAGTAGCCTCAAAACACAAAAAACCCTTTGGAGGCAGACACATGAAAGCAGTGGTCACCGGTCACAGCAAAGGGCTCGGCGCCGCCATTGCCAGCGCGCTGCTCGAGCGCGGCATACCGGTCATGGGCATTTCACGCAGGGCCAACAGCGACCTGGCCCAGCGCCATGGTGAGCAACTGACCGAGGTGGAACTCGATCTGGCCCATGGCGCTTCGGTGGCCCACTGGCTCACTTGCGGCGATCTGTCGCGCTGGCTGGCCGACGCCGATACCGCCCTGCTCATCAACAATGCCGGCGTGGTCACCCCCGTGGCGCCGCCGGGCAAACAAGGTGCTGCAGCGGTTGCGCTTGCGGTCAGCATCAACGTGGCGGCACCGCTGATCATGGCCGATGCGTTTGTGTCGGCCACCCAACACATGCCCGACCGCCGCATCGTTCATATTTCGAGCGGTGCTGCACGCAAGGCCTATGCGGGCTGGAGCGTTTATTGCGCCACCAAGGCGGCGCTCGACCACCATGCCCGCGCCATGATCGAAGATGCCGTGCCAAACCTGCGCGTCTGTGCCCTTGCCCCCGGCGTGATCGACACCGACATGCAGACCACGCTGCGTGGATCGTCACAGGACAATTTTCCGTCCCTGCCCCGCTTCGAGGCGCTCAAACGCGAAGGCGGGCTCACATCCCCCGAGGATTGCGCTGCCCGGCTGGTGCCCTATGTGCTGTCGGACGCCTTCGGCCAGGCGGCCACGGCCGATCTGCGCGACATCGACTGAGCGCTCAGCGGTTCGGGACCAGACCGTAGGCCTTGAGCTTGCGGTACAGGGTGCGCTCCGAGATCCCCAGGCGTTCTGCCAGCGCATGGCGGCTGCCCTCGTGAGCCGCCACGACGGCCATCAGGGTGCGGCGCTCCATCTCGGCAAGATCGGTGGTGAGTTCAAGCTCGGGTGAGGCCGGGTTTGCGGTCAGCGCCTCTTCCAGATAGATATGTTCCGGCCCGATCTCGTCGCCGTCGCACATGAGGCTGGCGCGCTCGAGCACGTTGCGCAACTCGCGCACATTGCCGGGGAAGCGATGTTGCACCAGCCGCTGCACGGCGCCCGGTGCAAGCTGCAGCGCCCGGCCCGGCGTCAGGCGCCGCAGCAGCACCTCGGCCAGCAACGGGATGTCCTCGATCCGCTCGCGTAACGGCGGCACCTCGATGGGAAAGGTGTTGAGCCGGTAGTACAGGTCGCGGCGAAAGCGGCCGTCTTCAACCATCTCGCGCAGCGGTCGATGCGTGGCCGAGATGATGCGGATGTCGGCCTTGCGGGGCTCGGTCGCCCCCAAGCGGCGGTAGGTGCTGGTTTCGAGCAGCCGCAGCAGTTTGACCTGCATGCCCAGCGGAATGTCGCCCACCTCGTCCAGAAACAGGGTGCCGCCACTGGCCGCTTCCACCAGGCCGATCTTGCGCTGTGTGGCCCCGGTGAAAGCGCCGCGCTCGTGGCCGAACAATTCACTTTCGAAGAGCGTTTCGGGCAGACCGGAACAGTCGATCGCCACGAAGGGCTGACCGGCGCGACGGCTGGCCTGGTGAATGGCCCCCGACACCAGTTCCTTGCCGGTGCCCGACTCTCCCTGCAGCAGCACGGTGGCGTCGGACGGTGCGACCCGCGAGACCAGCTCGAGCATGGCCTGAAAGCGAGGCGCGCGCCCCACCAGCCCGGAGGCATCCGACAGACCACGCGCCACGGGCAGCGGCGCCATCTTCTCGATGAAATGGGTGATTTCGCCTGCAGTATTGCGTACTGGGGACAGTTCGATGCTCTCGTAGCTCTCGCCTTTGGGGGTATGGTGCAGATGCATCACCCGTTCGCGCTGCCCGGAGCCCAGCGAACGCGCCAGCGGGCAACTTTCGCCCGCCTGGTCGCACGGTACGGCATAGTGATGCGACACCTCGTAGCAGGTGCGCCCGATCACGCTGCGCCCGGTGCCGTGGGCCCGTCGATAGGCCGCGTTGGCCGCAAGAATGCGGTAATCCCGATCGAAGAGGATATGCGGCTCGTCGAAGCTGTCGAGAAACGAGACCAGTTCGGCCAGCGGGCGGATGGGTGCAGTCATTGCGTCACTGCCAAAATGTCAGCGAGACTGCCAGTTTAGCACCGGAATGATGACAGAGCTCGCACCGCCGACAGGTTGCCTGCGCAACATTTCGTTGATTTCCATAGCAAATTTTTCAATGAAACTTCTGGCACGTCCCATGCACTTAGAGATGCATGCAGCACTGCCCACCCAAACCCATGACAGACGCCCTGCTCCTGAAAAAACTTGCCGTCGTCATCACCATCAAGCTCGTCGCCATCACGGCGTTGTGGTGGCTCTTTGTGCGTGACGAGCGCGTCACCGTCGAACCCGCCTCGGTGGCCGAGCACATCGGACGCAGCGCGACCGAACCCCCAACCCATCCCGATACATTCAAAAACCAAGGAAAGACCGATGGTCACTGAGCAACTCGTCGACCTGTCCCGTCTGCAATTCGCCATCACCGCGCTGTACCACTTCCTCTTCGTGCCGCTGACCATCGGCATGGTGTGGATTCTGGTCATCATGGAGTCGGTGTACGTGATGACGGGCAAGCAAATCTACAAGGACATGACCCGATTCTGGGGCAAGCTCTTCGGCATCAACTTCGCGCTTGGTGTCACCACCGGCATCACCATGGAGTTCCAGTTCGGCACCAACTGGGCCTACTACTCGCACTACGTGGGTGACATCTTCGGCGCGCCACTGGCCATCGAGGGCCTGATGGCCTTCTTCCTGGAATCGACCTTCATCGGGCTGTTCTTCTTCGGGTGGGACCGCCTGTCGCGCAAGCAGCACTTGCTGGTGACCATCCTCATGGCGATCGGTACCAATCTGTCGGCGCTGTGGATTCTCATCGCCAACGGCTGGATGCAGAGCCCGGTGGGCGCCGAGTTCAGCTATCAGACCATGCGCATGGAAATGGTCGATTTCTGGGCCATCGTGTTCAATCCGGACGCCCAGGCCAAGTTCGTGCATACGGTCTCGGCCGGCTATGTGACCGGCGCGATGTTCGTGCTCTCCATCTCGGCCTACTACCTGCTCAAGGGCCGGGACCTGGCGTTCGCCAAGCGCAGCTTCCGCATCGCGGCGGCCTTCGGCTTCGCCTCTGCCCTGTCGGTGATCGTGCTCGGTGACGAGTCCGGCTACACCGTGGGCGAAGCCCAGCAGACCAAACTGGCCGCCATGGAGGCCATGTGGGAGACCGAGCCGGCTCCGGCGGGCCTGAAGCTCATCGCCGGCATCAACGAAAAGGAAATGAAGAACGACTGGGAGGTCGAGATCCCCTACGTGCTCGGTCTGATCGGCACCCGCTCGCTGCACCATGAGCTGCCCGGCATCAAGGACATCATGGCGGAGAACCGCAAGCGCATCATCTCGGGCATCGAGGCCGTCAAGGCCCTGGAGGCAGTGCGCGCCGATGCCGGCAACGAAACGGCCAAGGCGACTCTTGAGCGCCACATGGATGACCTGGGCTTCGGTCTGCTGCTGCGCAAATACGTGACGAGCATGGACGACGTCACCCCCGAGATCATCGACAAGGCCACGGCCGACACCATCCCCCGTGTCACCCCCATGTTCTGGGCCTTCCGCGTCATGGTGGGCCTGGGCTTCTGGATGCTGGCAGTGTTCGGTGCCGCGCTGTACTTCTCGGTGAAAGGCAACTTTGCCCACAAGCCCTGGCTGTTGCGTGCGGCACTGTTTTCGCTCCCCGCGCCCTGGCTGGCCTGCGAGGTGGGCTGGTTCGTGGCCGAGTACGGCCGCCAGCCCTGGACCATCTACGGGGTGCTGCCTACCCATCTGTCGGTGTCGACCCTGAGCGTGGAATCGCTCTACGGATCGCTGGCCGGCTTCGTGGGCTTCTACACCCTCCTGCTGATCGTGGAGATGTACCTGATGATCAAGTTCGCCCGCACGGGCCCGGGCAGTCTGGGCACCGGCCGTTACGCCAACGAAGCGGCCCACGCCTGAGGAGACTGACATGCCGATCGATTACGAAACACTCAAAGTCATCTGGTGGCTGCTGGTGGGCGTGCTGCTGGTGGGCTTTGCCATCATGGACGGCCACGACATGGGCGTGGGCACCCTGTTGCCCTTCGTGGGCCGCGACGACACCGAGCGCCGCGTGGTGATCAACACCGTGGGCCCGCACTGGGACGGCAACCAGGTGTGGTTCATCACCGGCGGCGGCGCCATCTTTGCCGCCTGGCCGCTGGTGTATGCCACCGCCTTCTCCGGCTTCTACTGGGCCATGCTGGCGGCGCTGTGGGCGCTGTTCTTCCGCCCGGTCGGGTTCGACTACCGAAGCAAGCTCGACAGCCCGCGCTGGCGCGCCACCTGGGACTGGGGCCTGTTCGTGGGCGGCGCCGTGCCACCGCTCATCTTCGGTGTGGCCTTCGGCAACCTGCTGCAAGGCGTGCCCTTCCACTTCGACAACCAGCTGATGTCGTACTACGAAGGCACGTTCTGGCAACTGCTCAACCCCTTTGCGCTGCTGTGCGGCGTGGTGAGCACGGCCATGATCACCTTCCATGGCGCGATCTATCTCATGCATCGAACCGATGAGGCCGTGTACGCACGCAGCCGCACCGCGATGCTGATCTTCGGCACGCTGCTGCTGGTGGGCTTCTCGGTGGCCGGCGTCTGGCTGCAGAGCATTCCCGGCTATGTGATCACCAGCGCGGTCGATCCGTCCGCCCTGCCCGACCCGATGGCCAAGACGGTAATGCGCGAGGCCGGTGCATGGATGCTCAACTATCAGGCCATGCCGGCCACCATGGCGCTGCCGGTGCTGGCCTATGTGGCCACGCTCGCCGCCATGGGATTCGCCGTCCTCGGGCGCACACTGCTGGCATTTATCTGCTCGTCACTCGCACTGGTGGGCGTGATCGGTACGGCGGGCGTGAGCATGTTCCCGTTCATCATGCCCTCCTCGACCGACCCGCGCTCGAGCCTCACGGTGTGGGACAGCGTATCGAGCCATCTGACATTGACGATCATGTTCTTCGCCACCGTGATCTTCATGCCCATCATCGTGGCCTACACCAGCTGGGCCTACAAGGTGATGTCCGGCAAGGTCACCGCCGCCTACGTGCGTGAAAACAGCCACTCGGCCTACTGATTTAGGAGACGAACACCATGTGGTATTTCGCCTGGATTCTCGGTGTCGGCTTCGCCGTCCTGCTCGCCATCCTCAACGCCATGTGGGGGGAAATGGAGATGGAGCGGCAAGCCAGCCATCAACCACCCACGGAGCCGCCCAATGAGCACGGCCACTGAGCCCGACACCGGCACCCGGATCGCCTGGCTGCCGCTGCTGGCGGCCATCGCGATCACGCTTGGCATCACCGCCAATCCGCGCCTGCTGGCCGATGGCGCCGGCAGTGCCGACCACTGGGCCGCCATGGCCCTGTTCTGGGCCATGAGCGCGGGCTTCGTGCGCGGGGTAGGCTTCATCCCGCGTCAGCCGGTGCTGCGCTGGCTGTTTTCCGGCTGGGCATGCGCGGTCGGGATCGGTCTGGCGCTGCTGCGTCTGCTCTGAGCGGCGGGCATGTACTTTCGCCAGCTCCCTCACGTGCACAGCGGCGCCTTTTGCTATCTGCTGGCCGATCCATGCGCCCAGGAAGCGGTGGTGATCGACCCGCATCCGGATCAGGCGGACCTTGTTCTGGCCATCCTGCAGGAACGCGATCTGCGGCTGATTCACGTGCTGCGCACCCATCTGCACGACGATCATGAACCCTGCGGCGCCCTGTGCGACTTCACCGGCGCCACCCGGATCGCCGGCCCGGGCTCGTCCGACACGAAGGCCTGCATTGTCACGCACGGTGACACCTTGGTGTTCGGCTGCGAGGTGGTCCGCGTGCTCTCGACCCCGGGGCACACACCCGACGCGGTGAGTTACCTGTGGCGAGACCGGCTCTTCAGCGGCGATGCCCTCCATCCGGATGGCTGCCCCGCCCCGCTGACCACCACCGACCCGGGCCAGTGGTACGACAGCGTCACCCGCCGGCTCTTTCTGCTTCCGGACGAAACGCTGGTTTTCCCGGGCCACGCGAGTGCCGGGCGAACGGTGAGCACCATCGCCGAGGAACGACGTCGCAACCCGGCCTTTGGTGCAACGAGTCGCGACGGCTTCATAACCGACACCCTCGCCCGAACGGCAATCCCCCGAGACTTCTGACCCAGATCAAATGCCTTGCGCATTGCGGTGACGAACGGACGCTCACGCCCTTGAATGCGCGAAACCACGCGCGTAAAGTGACTTTGCCGCACCGCAACATCCGCGGCGTGCTCGGCTGCAGCCGGACCGAGCCGAATGCCTCAACGACAATTCGTCCCCGACTGCCCGCCGATCCATTTTCCTGGAGGTATCGGTCATGGACAGCACAAGCATTTCAATCGCCCTGAGCGGTTCAGGTGGTACCGGGGTCATGACGGCGGGCAGCCTGTTGCTCGACGTGGCGGCTAGGGCGGGCTACTACGGGTTGATGACCCGCACACTGGGTCCGCAGATTCGTGGCGGTGAGGCCGCAGCACTCATGCGCCTGGGCGTGGCCGAGGTCACCGGCCCGGACGACACCTATCACGTGCTGCTCGCGCTCGACTGGGGCAACATCGAGCGCTTTGCCGCCGAAATCCCCTTGAACGCTGAAAGCATCGTGATCAGTGATCCGGCCCATGGCCCGGTGCCCGAGGTCATCGCATCGACGGGCGCGCGACTCGTCGAGATCCCGCTGGGGGCCCTGGCGGCCACCGTGGCCAATGGACGACCCAACATGGTGGCGCTCGGCGTGCTGACTGCGCTGCTGGGCCTCAATCTCGAGCACACGACCGCGGTCGTCGCGGCGGAACTTGCCGATCGCGACGACGAAACCCTGGCCGCATCGCTCGGCGCCGTGCAGGCGGGTTTCAGCGCGGCCGACCCATGCGTCTGCCCGGTCACCCTCGCGCCCCCTGCGCGCGCAGCCGGCACCCCACGGTGGGCGCTGTCGGGCAATGAAGCCACCGGCGCCGGCGCCCTGCGTGGCGGCGTGCGCTTCGTGGCGGCCTATCCGATCACGCCGGCGACCGACATTCTTGAATACCTCGCCGTGCACCTGCCGCGGCTGGGCGGTGCGCTGGTGCAGGCTGAAGACGAGCTGGCCTCCATCAACATGATCCTGGGCAGTTCGTTCGGCGGCACCCCCTCGCTCACGGCCACCTCAGGCCCCGGGCTGGCACTCATGACCGAATCGATCGGGCTGGGGATCGCAGCGGAAGTGCCGGTGGTGATCTGCAATGTCATGCGCGGCGGCCCCTCGACCGGTATCCCGACAAAATCCGAACAGAGCGACCTGAACATCGCCATCCATGGCGTTCATGGCGACGCGCCACATGTGGTGACCGCGCCCACCTCGATCTCGGATTGCGTCTTCACCACCCAATGGTCGGTGCATCTTGCCGAGTGTCTTCAGGTCCCCGTCATCACGCTGTCAGACCAGGCCATGGGCCAGGCGCGAACGGTGATCGACGCCCCTGCCATCGTGCCGCTGAACGGCCAGCGCAAGCTCGCGACCACCACCGTCGAACACTATGAGCGCTATGAAGTCACCGCGGACGGCATCTCGCCCATGGCGCTGCCCGGCACACCGGGGCTGGAGTACACCGCCGATGGGCTTGAGCACAGCCCCCGTGGTACGCCATCAACCCAGGCGGCCCATCATCAGGAGCAGCTCGACAAGCGCCAGCGCAAGCTCCTGCAGTTCGACTACGGCCCCTTCTGGGCGGACATCGCCGGCGACGGTGACATCGCGATTCTCACCTGGGGTTCCGTGACCGGTGCGGCCATGGAAGCGGCCGAGCGACTGCGCAAAGGCGGTGTGGCAGTCAAGGTGATTGCCATGCGTTTGCTCTCGCCCGCCTTGCCGGATCGGCTGGCAGACGCCTTGGTCGGCGTGGATCGCGTACTGGTGGTCGAGCAAAGCCACAGCCAGCAGTTTCTGCACTATCTGCGGGGCCACTTCGCTTTACCTGCGCGCACCCGGACCCATGCCCGCCCCGGCCCGGTGTCGATTCGACCCGCTGAAATCATGGCCGCGGTCGATGACCTGTTTCAGGAGGCCTGAACCATGAACACCACTGAACCGACCCGACTCACACCCAAGCAATACAAATCGGACATCAAGCCCGTCTGGTGCAAGGGCTGCGGCGACTTTTCCGTCATCGCCGCCATTACCCGTGGTCTGTCACAGCTGCAATTGCCCAGGGAGAACGTCGCTTTCGTCTCGGGGATTGGCTGCTCGTCACGCATCCCGGCCTATTCGGCTGTCTATGGCTTTCACGGCGTCCATGGCCGCGCGCTGCCCATCGCGACCGGGCTCAAGCTTGCTCGACCGGAACTGACCGTGCTGGTGGCCGGTGGCGATGGCGACGGATTCTCGATTGGCGGCAACCACTTCATGCACAGTTGCCGACGCAACGTGGACCTCACCTACGTGGTGATGGACAACAGCGTCTATGGCATGACCAAGGGCCAGGCCTCGCCCACCACCGCCAGCGACTGGACGGGCAGCAAACTCACGCCGGAGGGGCCGGGCATGCCGCCCTTCCGCCCACTCGAGATCGCCCTGTCGGCCGGTGCGAACTTCATCAGCCGTGCCACGGCCAACGACCCCAACGGCATGGCCGAACAGATCGTCGAAGCCATCCGGCACCCGGGTTTTTCGCTGGTGCATGTGCTGTGCCCGTGCGTCACCTACCGCCCCGAACAACAGGAGCTGTTCAAGGCGCGGGCGCACGCGGACTGGCAAAGCACGACCGAACGGGCAGAAGCCATGCACCGCCTGGCCGACGACGACGGCTACACCACCGGCATTCTGTACCAGGGCGACCGCCCCGCCTTCATGCCGCCGCCCGAACCGCGGGCAACGCTCGAACAGATCGAGACCGAATTCCGGATCTGACCCGCACCCACCAGGCAAAAAAAACGCCCCGAACGGGGCGTTTTTTCGTGTTCGGCCGCGGCTCAGCGATCAGCGCGGCGCAAGAAGAATTCGAATTTGCCTTCTTCGATTTCACCGCTCTTGAGCAATTCATTACCGGTCTGGCGGGCAAAGGCCTCGAAATCGCGGACGGACCCCGGATCGGTGGCCAGTACGCGCAACACCTGGCCGGTCTCCATGGTGGCGAGCATCTTCTTGGAACGCAGGATCGGCAACGGGCAGCTCAGGCCACTGGCGTCGACTTCGTTATCAAAATTCATGGGTTCTCTTGCCTTGATTCAGGTTCGCCTCGGCGGGCGTTGTGGGGTCATTCTAGCGCCAGCACTCAGCCCCCGCTACGGCGCCGCTCGGCGCGCTCTTCGTCCGCACGGGCACGCAGCTCGCGCAAGCGGGCGTCAATGGCGGATTGCGTGTAGAAATCGCCCTGGTTGCTGCGCTGAGCCAGTTCGAGCTGCTCAACGGCGGCAACCCACAAGCCCTGATTGGCATAGACCTCGCCCTGGGCGCGGTGGTACTGACTGGTCTGCCCGGTGCTCTGGTAGGCCCGCGACAGTCGCGACCACAGCCGAACATCGTCGCGACGCTGGATCAAGGCCGAGTTGAGCACCTCGATGGCCGCCTTCGGCTTGTCGGCATACAGCTGCGCATCGGCCAGGCGGTAGACCAGGTAGTAGGCATCGGGGTAACGGGCAATGGCGTCGGTGAATATCTGCTCGGCGCGTGGCCAGTCCTTGCGCGCCGTGGCCAGCTCACCCCCGAGGCTCAGCACCAGGGCATTGCGATCGGTATCGCCGAATCCGTCGTAGATGCGCTGGGCCTCGTCCAGCTCTCCGGCATGCATGAGTGCATTGACATAGGCGTAGCGCTGACCCGGCGTAGGCTGCTTGCTGCGCAGAAACAGGGACTTCTCGCGCTCGACCATCTCGCGGGCATCGCCGCCCGACGAAGCCAGGCGTGCCTGGATCAGCAGAAACTCTTCGGAACTGGGCACCTGGCGGAAACGCATGCCGGCCACGCGGTTCTCGATGTCGGCAATCCGCTCGGTGGTGAGCGGGTGGGTGCGCAGGTAACCCGGTGCGTTGTTTTCATAGAGCCGCGATTCACGCTGAAGACGCTCGAAGAAGACGGGCATGTCGCGCACGTCGAAACCTGCGTTCTGCAGCGACTGAATGCCGATACGATCGGCCTCACGCTCGAAATCGCGGCTGTAGCTGAGCTGATTCTGCGCACCGGCCGCCACGCCCCCGACCACGGCCGCCTGTGCCAGATCCCCGCTACCCCGCGAGGCGAGCACCGCCAGCAGCATGGAAGCGAGCATGATCATGCTGCCCTGCCTCTGTTGCCCCACCATGCGCGCAATGTGGTGCTGGTCGACGTGGGCCACCTCGTGAGCGAGCACCGACGCCAGTTCGGATTCACTCTGTGCCGCTTCGACCAGACGGGTATGCACGCCGATGAACCCACCGGGCATGGCGAACGCGTTGATGGTGTTTTCGCGCAAGGCGAAGAACTCGAACGACTGAGTCGAGCCGGCCCCCTGGACGATGCGGTTGCCGATACGGTTGAGGTAGGCCTCGGTTTCCGGATCGTCGAGATACGCCGGATCGCGCCAGCGAATTTCGCGCATCACCTGCTCGCCGATACGCTGCTCGGCCTGGGGTGACAGATCGGTGGCGGAAGACTCGCCCAGGTCGGGCAATCCATTGGCCATACCTTGCGTGGCAAGGCAGGCGCTGAGCATGAGGGCAAGGGCGCGTTTCATCATCGTGGTGCTATGATACCTGCGCTCAAAATCAGTTCCACACGCCATACACTCCGATACCTTTGCCTTACCTATCATGACAGATCGCCTTACGCATTTTGACGCTGACGGACAGGCCCATATGGTCGATGTCGGCGGCAAGACCGAGACCAAGCGCGTTGCCGTTGCCGAAGGGCGCATCACGATGGAACCGGCCACCTTCCGGATGGTGAAAGAAGGCTCTGCCAAAAAGGGTGACGTCATCGGCATCGCGCGCATCGCGGCCATCCAGGCCTCGAAGCGCACGTCTGACCTGGTCCCCCTGTGCCACCCGCTTCCGCTCACCCGCGTCGCCGTCGATTTCACGCTCGACGAAGCAGCCAGCAGCATCACCTGCAACGTGACCGCCGAAACGGTCGGTCGCACCGGTGTCGAAATGGAAGCGCTGACCGCGGTACAGGTCGGCTTGCTCACCATCTACGACATGTGTAAGGCCGTCGATCGCGGCATGTGCATGGAAGGCATCCGCCTGCTCGAGAAGCTCGGCGGCAAGTCTGGCCACTGGAAGTTCGACGCCTCCTGACAGCGTGACTGCGGGCGCGCCGGTGAGCAATCTCATCAAACCGTAACCTAACTCAGGTGATACTCCACCGCCCATGAGCAAGGAAATCGAACTCAAGCTCGCGCTACCGAAGGCCGCACTGACGGCCCTTCGCCGCCACCGTATGCTCCAGAGCGCTGAAAAGCTCGGCAACGCGGTCACGCTCATCAACACCTACTACGACACGGCCTCGCTCACCCTGCGCGATCGCAAGGTGGCCTTGCGAACCCGCAAGCAGGGGCGCAAATGGTTGCAAACCGTCAAGTGCGCGGCCGTCTCCGCGGGCGGACTGTCGTCCCGGCCCGAGTGGGAAAAGGACTTCCTCGGTGCCTTCGACTTCACTGACGTCACCGATGGTCCCACCGCAGCACTGCTCGACGAGGTCGCTGATTCGCTGGTGCCGATCTTCACCACCAACTTCCGCCGGGACACTTACCGCCTGAATCCGGACAGTGGCGTCGAAGTCCTGCTGATGATCGACAACGGCAAGGTCGAAGCCAACGAGCGCAGCGCCGACATCTGCGAGGTTGAGCTTGAACTCGTCAGCGGCAAGCCCGACGACCTGCTTGCGCTCGCCTGCGAGCTGGCCACCGACATACCGCTCATGCCCGCCGATCGAAGCAAGGCAGAACGTGGGTACCGTCTGTTCAACGATGTGCCGGAGTCGCCTGTGCGCGCAGCGAAATCGGCGATCAGGCCCGATCAGTCGCCGATCGATGCGTTCAAGGCGCTCGCCAGCGAATGCCTGAGTCAATGGCAGGCCAACGCCCTGGCTGCCGTCAGCGAAGACGAGCCGGAATACGTGCACCAGATGCGCGTGGCCCTGCGACGCCTGCGCTCGCTGGTCAAGCTGTTTGCGCCAGCGCTGCCGGACGAGTTCGTGCAGACCTGGGCGGCGCTACTACGTGACACGGCCAGCGAGATGGGCGATGCACGCGACTTCGACGTCTTCCTTGAAGAAGTGCTCGACCCGGTCACGCCCGCCCCCATGTTGTCAGAAACGCTCACCAACTGTCTGCGCGAGCGTGTGCTTGCCGAGCGCGCACGGGCTCGCGCCGAGGCACGTGACCGGCTCACCCACTCGGATCAGGGCTTGCGCATGCTGCGATTCGCTCGCGCACTTCACGCGATGCAGTCCAACGCACTCGATGCGTCGGCCGATCTGACGGCCTTCGCCCTGCTACAGATGGACGGACTGAAAAAGCGGGCACGCAAGCGCTTTGCGCTCGCGCAGGGCCCGGACCCTGACCACATTCATGAATTGCGGGTCGCGCTCAAGCAGTTGCGCTACGGCAGCGAGTTTTTCTTGCCCCTGTTCGACGCTGACGCCATGAAGCCGTTCATGGCATTCATGCGACGGGCGCAGGAACAGCTGGGCTACCTGAACGATGTCGAGATCGCCCGGGGACGCATGCTGGGCTGGCTTGATGCCAGTCCTGAACTGAGCCCTGCTGCACACTTCGTGATTGGCTGGCATGCCCCGCGCTGCCTCAAGATTCGCCGACGCATCCTGCTCGAAGTCGAACCCATGCTCTGGGGCAAGGCGGCATGGAAGCGGCCGCGAAAGCAATCGAAACCGAAGGACTGAGGCACCATGGATCTTCTGTTGTGGCGGCACGCCGAGGCGGTCGACAGCATCCCCGACAACCTGCGCGAACTGACCGATCGTGGCCACAAGCAGGCGCGCAAGGTCGCCAAATGGCTGGATGAAAACCGCCCCAAGCGCCTGCGCGTGATGGTCAGCCCGACCATGCGGACACGCCAGACAGCCGCCGCCTTCACCGACGATTTCGAGATCATCACGGCCCTGAGCCCGATGCACGGCGTCTCGGACATCCTCGCGGCCACCGGCTGGCCCGAGGGTCGCGGGGCCGTGCTGGTCGTCGGCCACCAGCCCACGCTGGGCCGGCTGGCGTCCCTGCTGCTGTCTGGCGAAGAGAACTACTGGTCGGTCAAGAAAGGGGCCCTGTGGTGGTTCACCAACCGGGTACGCAACGACGAAACCCAGACCGTACTGCGTACTGTCGTCTCGCCGGATCTGCTCTGATCCGCCCCTTCGGTTGGTGCACCGCAAGCTCAAGCACGCCTTGTTTTTTGCCGTTATGGCACCATATTGAGCTTGTCAGCCAGCGGTAAGATTGTCGCGCCAGACTCCACTCCCCACAGCCGGGAGATCCGGTCCGGGCGCATGATCGAGGGGTACATGATTCGCAGATTCCTGCCGTCTCACGAAAGCATCAAGGAGCATCGCCTGCTGCGCTGGGTCGGCCCGCGTCTGCACGACCCCTCCCTCTGGAAGCTCAACCGGCGCACCGTCGCCAAGGCAGTTGCCATTGGCGCGTTCTTCGGGCTGATGATCCCGGTGGCACAGATCCCCGCTGCGGTGATCGCGTCCCTATCATTTCGCGCCAATCTGTGGATCGCCGCCGTCAGCACACTGGTGAGCAACCCGTTCACCTATGCGCCCCTGTATTACTTCGCCTATCAGCTGGGCGCGGGGATTCTTGGTGTTCCCCCGAAACCCGAAGTGGTCGAGGCCCCCGTGGTCGAGACCTTCACCCAGTGGCTCGTCCACGCATGGACCTGGGTGACCGGCATCGGACAGCCACTGCTGCTGGGCATGCTGCTCATGGCGGTGACCGGCGCCATCGTCGGCTACTACCTGACCCAGACCGTTTGGCGCTACCATGTGAAGCGTAAATGGCGTTCGCGCGGACACGGGCGACGTCATGGTGAGGCGCACTGAACGGCAGTTGCCGTTTGTCGATGCTGCTCTGCACAAATCAAAACGTTTGTTTTACACTCCACGGTCCTTTCTGACGACCGACGGACACATTCCTCGGGCTGGTGATTCACATGGATGAAAAACCTGCTGAAGGCACCCGACGCATCATCAACGGGCGCCTGCGCGTGCACTACGACGGTTTCTGGATCAAGGTCTACGACCCGCCGGAAGACAATCTCTCGGCTAAAAAGAAGCTGATCGAGGCACTGACCCGTCGACTCTTCAACCACGTCGAGCACGGAATCAACATTCCGGGCCGACGTCTGGAAGCGGCCCGCAAGGCCTATGAAGAAGAGGAAGACGCAGCACTCAAGCGCGTCAAGGGCGGCATGCTGGCAGGCGCCCTGTTCAATCGGGCCGCCGACATCTTCACTAAACTGGTGGAGTTGCAATCCATGGGGGTGGAGATCGAGGGCGACAATCCGCTGATGCGCCAGTGCGGGGCCTGTTTGCAGAACGCCCTGGAGCTGGGCAAGCTGGTGAACCATCTGTCCGGCGAGGAAGGCATTGATGAACTGTGGGGCGAGCCTTTCCGGGCCTTCTCGATCCCCATTGATGCCTTTTACGAGAGTCGCTACATCAAGATCGCGCAAACCATGCGCGACATCGATCTGATCTCCCATGCCATGGTCGGCACGTTTGCCGGCAACACCTCATTCGAGGGCATCGAGCCCCTCATCCGCGAGTACGCAGATGCCGCCCGCGAGAAGTGCGAAACACTTCGTACCGATCCGCACATCTTCGATATCTGGCCGATGTTCGTTGTGGCCGGCGAAAAGCTGAACCGGTTCCAGCCGCATCTGCCTCCACGGGCAGCACGCACCCAGGTGCGCATGGCCGAAGGCGGGCTTGACCTGCTCAAGGCGGGCACGGCGCTGGTGACCTACATCACCCGCGCCCGTGTGCCCATGCCCAAGAGCACCCGTGACTACATCGAACAGTGCAACGCGTTTCGCCTGCGCTGGAGCGGGCTGGACTGTACTCCGCCGGCACGCATCCGCGTCGCCTGAAGCCGCACCCCTCAACAAAAAAGCGACCTGACGGTCGCTTTTTTTCTGCCCAGACACCCGGTCAGGCGATGATGCCACCGCCAAGGCACACCTTGGATTCGTAGACCACCACACTCTGCCCCGGCGTCAGCGCCCACTGCGGTTCGGCAAAGGCAATGGTGGCACCGCTGGCACTCACTGCATCGATTTCGCACGGCTGGTCGGGTGTGCGGTAGCGCGGCTTGGCCGTATAGACCCAGTGCGTGTGCGGATCACGACCTGAAATCCAGTTCAACTCGATCGCCTCAAGCTGCGTCTTGAGCAGGGCCGGATGGTCATGCCCCTGAACCACGTAGAGCACGTTACTGGCCATGTCCTTCTTCGCGGCATACCAGGCGTCATGCTCACCGGCGTCGTCCTGGTTGCCCTTTATGCCGCCGATCAGCAAGCCCTTGCGTTGACCGATGGTGTGATACATCAGCCCTTGATGCTCGCCGAGCACCCGATCATCGTCCAGCGCACGAATCTCGCCCGGTTTGGTTGGCAGATAACGCCCGAGAAACTCTCGGAACGGTCGCTCGCCAATGAAACAGATGCCGGTGGAGTCTTTTTTGGCGTGGACGTGAAGCCCGGCCTTCTCGGCCAGTTTGCGCACATCGCGCTTGTAGATGTCACCGAGCGGGAACAGGGTCTTGGCCAGCTGCTCCTGATTGAGCCGATAGAGGAAGTAGCTCTGATCCTTGGTGCCGTCTTCGGCCTTCATCAGCTGGAATTCACTACGCCCATCGCTTTTCCATTCCCGCACCCGTGCGTAATGGCCGGTCGCGATCTTGTCGGCCCCGAGACCCATGGCGTGATCAAGGAAGCAGCGGAACTTGATCTCCGAATTGCACAGGATGTCCGGATTGGGCGTACGTCCGGCCTCGTATTCCTTGAGGAAGTCGGCGAACACCCGGTCCTTGTACTCGCTCGAGAAATTGACCACTTCCAGATCGATGCCGATCACATCGCAGACCGAGGCCACATCGATCAGATCCTGACGGGTCGAGCAGTATTCATCGTCGTCGTCATCTTCCCAGTTCTTCATGAACAGGCCGACGACGTCATAGCCCTGCTCTTTGAGCAGCAGGGCCGCCACCGAGGAATCCACACCACCGGACATGCCGACGACCACTTTCATTCCGTTCGGGTCCATCTCACGGGACATAAGGTCCATCTCCATCAAGCCAGTCGTCCAGAGGCAGTACCACGGCGGGCGCCCCCTGTTCGACAAACCAGCTGTCTATCACGAATTTTGCACCGTGCGCTGCCTCCTCCGACATTTGTCGGGGCGCAGAGACCGCGGGTGCCTCAGGGGCCGGACAGTCACACAGGGCCATCAGCACTGGCACGTGGTCAGGCAGCGACAATGCCGCTGTCGCGGCGGCGGAAGCCACGCCCTGAATCTCCTCGACCACCGCGGAAAAATGCTGAAACAGGACCAGCGAGGTCCGACGCTCACGGGGTGCCACCCGATGGAAACGCAACAGCCCGCGCGCCTGCAACACCTCAAGCAGTCTCATGGTGGTGGTCGAGTGGTCGATGCAGTCCATCTTCCCATACACGCCCTGATCGGCGAAATTGCCCGCGCGGTCAGCGCTGATGGGGGATTGGACGCCCGCCGCCCGATACAGTTGCCCCACCGCCACGGCGATGCGCTGACGCTCTTCCTCAGCACTGCGTGCCTTGGCGAGCCCCTCGGCCACCTCGTCGAGCTGTGTCTCGGAGAATTCCACCGTCGCCTGGGCCTGACATCCGTAGTTGAAGCACACATCCACTTGCGTGGCCGCCCAGAGGGCCTGGGAGATCAGCAACAGGAGAATGGCAACCGGCAGGCGCACGCGGGATTAGGCGGGGATGTAATGCCGGATCACATCCAAGGGAAGACGGCGCCCGCTCAGGTAATCGTCGACACACTGCATGACCAGCGGACTGCGATGCCGATCCTTGCAGGCGATGATCTCTTCCCGTGTCAGCCAGACAGCGCGCACGATGCCATCATCGAGGACCCGATCAGCCACGCGCTCGCCGGTGTCGCCGGTGAAGGAAAAACGCAGGTAAGTGACCTTGCCGTCGGGGCGCGGCCACTGGTAGATACCCAGCAGGTGCGTCGGCTTGAACGGATGAGCGGTCTCCTCGAGCGCCTCGCGGGAAGCCGCCTCGATCAGCGATTCGCCTTTCTCCAGATGACCGGCGGGCTGGTTGAACCGAAGGCCTTCGGACGTTTCTTCCTCCACCAGCAGGAAGCAACCATTGCGCTCGATGACCGCACAGACGGTCACATTGGGTTTCCACACTCTTTGCATATTTGATCGCACCGCAACAACAGCCGACATTCTAACCTGCCCGCACCCTTGAGAGGGGGTTCGGTAACGGACAATTTCCACAGCAAACGAGTGAATCCGAGCCGCGCCGAATCGGCGAAGATGCGCTAGAATCTCGCGTTTGGCGTGCCCTCTCGGGCAAATGGCCGCAACCACAGACACAAGCTGGAGAATTAACCATGTCCATGGCCGATCGCGACGGTTTCATCTGGTACGACGGAAAAATGGTGCCCTGGCGTGAGGCCACCACCCACGTGCTGAGCCACTCGCTTCATTACGGCCTTTCTGTCTTCGAGGGCGTCCGCGCCTACAAGACGGCCAAGGGCACGGCCATTTTCCGCCTGCGCGAACACACCCAGCGCCTGGTCAACTCGGCCAAGATCTACCACATGCCGGTCAATCATTCGATTGACGAGCTGATGGAAGCCCAGCTCGAGGTGGTGCGCTCGAACAAGCTCGAGTCCTGCTACCTGCGCCCGATCATCTTCTACGGCTCAGAAAAGATGGGTATCTCAACCCGTGGGGTCACCACCCACACGGCCGTTGCCGCATGGCCCTGGGGTGCCTACCTGGGTGAAGAGGGTCTGGAAAAAGGCATCCGCGTCAAAACGTCGTCTTACGCCCGCCACCACGTGAACGTGACCATGCCGCGTGCGAAGGTCGCCAGCACCTACGCCAACTCCATTCTGGCCAACCTGGAAGCCACCCAGGACGGCTACGACGAGGCGCTGCTGCTCGACGTGAACGGCTTTGTGGCCGAAGGCGCCGGCGAGAACCTGTTCATCATCAAGGACGGGCGCATCTACGAACCGGAAATCGCCTCCGCGCTGACCGGCATTACCCGCGACTCGGTGATCCAGATCGCCCGCGAATTCGGCATGGAGGTTTCCCCCCGCCGTCTGACGCGCGACGACATCTACATTTGCGACGAAGCCTTCTTCACCGGCACCGCCGCTGAAGTGACGCCGATCCGCGAGCTCGACAACCGCACCATCGGTACCGGCCGTCGCGGCCCGGTGACCGAGCGCATCCAGGCGCGTTTCTTCGAAATCGTGGGCGGCCAGGCCCCTGAGTACGACCACTGGCTCTCCTACATCTAATCTCACGGACACGAGAACTGACATGGCTGAGAAACAGGACAAGGACCAAGTCATCGAGGTCACTGCCAAGGACCTCCCGCTGCACTGCCCCGGCCCGGGCGCCCCGCTGTGGTCACGTCACCCGCGCGTCTTCCTGGACGTGCTGACCGAAGGCGAGGTCACCTGCCCCTACTGCAGCGCGAGCTACAAATTCACGGGCGAAAAGCCCAAGGGCCATCACTGATCTCCGGGCCGCCCGGAGACGGCCGGCCCCCAACGATCGGAGCCTTGCGTGAGCAAAGCGGTTTTTACGTCCCCACAGGAAGTTGAAGACGCGTTCTACGACGCCTTCGCCCGTGCCGACCTGGAGGCCATGATGGTCGTATGGTCGGAAGACGAAGAAGTCATCTGCATTCACCCGGGTGCGCCCCGGGTGGTCGGCCTCGCCGCCGTGCGAGACTCATGGCGCCAGATGTTCGCCAGCGGCACACGGATGCGGATCAGCGTGTCGAACGAGGTGGTTTCATCCGGCACGATGATGGCGATCCACTGTGTGCTCGAGCACATTCAGGTCGAAGGCGACAACGAGTTCCATTCACCCATCGTCGCCACCAACGTATTCATGCGCGGCCCGATGGGATGGCGCATGGTCGCCCATCACGCTTCGCCCACGCCCGAGTTCGAACCCCTGAGCGCCAGCGGCGGTCCGCATATCGTGCACTGAGAAACAGGCGCGTCCGATGAGCGAATCCGATTATCTGGCGCCCGTCTGGCTTCCGGGTGGCCATCTCCAGACCATCTGGCCATTGACCCGGATGCCGCCGCGCCCGGATTACATGCGGGTGCGCTGGGAGACACCCGACGAAGATTTCATCCACGCAGACTGGATCACGAAGCGCCCCGGTGTACCGCTGGTGGTGTTGTTTCATGGACTTGAAGGCAGTTCCGACTCCCACTATGCGCGCGCCATCATGGGGCATTTTCACAAGATCCGGTGGAATGGTGTCGTACCCCATTTCCGGGGCTGTTCCGGCAAGCCCAACCGGCTCATGCGTGCCTACCACTCCGGCGACAGTGAAGAAATCGGCTGGATTCTGTCGCGCATCGCCGAGCGCTACCGCGAAGGTCCGATCTTTGCCGTGGGCATCTCGCTCGGTGGTAACGCGCTGCTCAAGTACCTCGGCGAGCAAGGCCAGGAAGCGCGCAGCCTGCTGCGCGGCGCCGCGGCTGTGTGCGCTCCGCTCGATCTAGAGATCTCCGGCCGCGCCCTGGGCGATGGCTTCAACCGGGTGTACACCGAGCGCTTCCTGAGGACGCTCAAACGCAAGGCCCTGGACAAGATCGACATCCACAAAGCCACCGATTACGATGTGGACCGAATCCGCAAAGCACGAACGCTTTATGAATTTGACGACGCCTTTACCGCGCCGGTCCACGGTTTCGACGGGGTGCTCGATTATTGGCGCCGGGCCTCTGCGCGGCCACTACTGCACGGCATCCGGGTGTCGACCCTCCTGCTCAATGCACGTAATGACCCGTTCGTCCCTCCTGAAATCCTGCCGCCGCCAGACACGCTGCCCCGTCACCTGACGCCGGAGTTTCCCGATGCAGGCGGCCACGTCGGCTTTCTGCGGGGGAGTTTCCCCGGGCATCTCTACTGGCTACCGCAACGACTCGAAGCGTTCTTCAGACGCCGGCTCAAGCCGAAGAGTCGCACAGTGTCACGCACGAAAAATATCAATCTGGAATAATCCGCCCCATTCTCACCCCATTCTTCCATTCACGAGAGACTTCTAATGCAACTGGACGCATCGATCTTCAAGGCCTACGACATTCGCGGCATCATCGACAAGACCCTCACGCCAGAGGTTGCTCGTGCCATCGGCCATGCACTGGGTAGCGAAGCGGCTGCGCGCGGGCAGTCTGCCATCGCCGTCGGCCGTGACGGCCGCCTGTCGGGTCCGTCACTGGCAGGCGCCTTGGCCGAAGGCATCTGCGCAGCAGGTGTTGACGTGGTCGATATCGGTTGCGTACCGACGCCGCTCACCTACTACGCCGCCTACCAGCTCGGGACAAACTCCTGCGTGAGCGTCACCGGCAGTCACAACCCGCCTGACTACAACGGTTTCAAGATGGTGCTGGGGGGGCAGACCCTGTTCGGCGACCTGATCCAGGATCTCAAGCGCCGCATCGAGGAAGGCGATCTGGCCTCGGGCCAGGGCACTGTCCGCCAGGCGGACGTGATTGGCGACTACGTCGAACGCGTCGTTGGCGACGTCAAGCTCGCCCGTCCCATGAAGATCGTCATGGACTGCGGCAACGGTGTCGCTGGTGCCGTCGCGCCCGAGCTGTTCCGTCGCCTCGGTTGCGAGATCGTCGAGCTGTTCTGCGAGGTCGATGGCAATTTCCCCAATCACCACCCGGATCCCTCCAAGCCTGAAAACCTCGCGGATGTCATCCAGGCACTCAAGGACACCGATGCCGAACTGGGTCTGGCCTTCGACGGCGACGGCGACCGGCTGGGTGTGGTCACCAAAGATGGCGAAATCATCTATCCGGACCGCCAGCTCATGCTGTTTGCCGAAGACGTGCTCTCCCGCGTTCCCGGCGGCCAGATCATCTATGACGTGAAGTGCACCCGCAACCTGGCCAGCTGGATCCGCGAGCGTGGCGGCGAACCGGTGATGTGGAACACCGGCCATGCCCTGGTCAAGGCCAAGCTCAAGGAAACCGGCGCGCCCCTGGCCGGTGAAATGAGCGGACACGTGTTCTTCAAGGAGCGCTGGTACGGCTTCGACGACGGCCTGTACACCGGCGCCCGCCTGCTCGAAATCCTCTCCGCCCGCCCGGACGCCAACGCAGCACTCAAGGCGCTGCCCGATGCCGTGTCCACGCCGGAACTCAACATCAAGATGAACGAAGGCGAGCCCTTCGAGCTGGTCAAACGTCTCAAGGAAAAGGCCAGCTTCGACGGCGCGCGCGAACTCATCACCATCGATGGCGTACGGGTCGAATACGAAGACGGTTTCGGTCTGGCACGTCCGTCCAACACCACACCGGTCGTTGTCCTGCGCTTCGAGGCCGACAGCGAAGCGGCGATTGCCAAGATCCAGTCCGCCTTCCGCGAAGCCATCGAAAACGTCTGGCCGGGTATCGAACTGCCCTACTGATCAGCGCGTCCAGACACGCGACCATGCACCTGTGCCGGCGCTGCCATGCGCCGGCATTTTATTTCCATCATCCGCAAGCACGCCCGTGACCCAGACCGCCTACTGCCCCGCCCTGCTCGTCTCCGCACCTGCCTCAGGCCAGGGTAAGACCACTGCCACGGCCGCACTCGCCCGCTGGCATGTGCGCCAGGGGCGTCGGGTGCGCGTCTTCAAGACCGGGCCGGACTATCTCGATCCCATGGTGCTCGAACGCGCCAGCGGCCAACCGGTCTATCAACTCGATCGCTGGATGGCGGGCGACGCGCATTGCCGCCAGCTACTGCATGAGGCAGCACAGACCTCCGATGTCATCCTGGTGGAGGGCGTCATGGGGCTGCACGATGGCATTGCCTCCAGTGCAGCGCTCGCCGAGACATTCGGCCTGCCCGTGCTGGCGGTTATCGACGGTTCGGCCATGGCCCAGACCTTCGGTGCCATTGCGCTGGGTCTGGCCACCTATCGCCCCCAGCTCGATTTCTTCGGCGTGCTTGCGAACCGCATCGGGAGTGACAGCCACGCCACCATGCTCCAGGAAAGCCTGCCCGACGGTATCGCCTGGCTCGGCGCGCTCAAACGCGACGCTGACGCTGCGCTTCCCTCCCGTCACCTGGGGCTTGTCCAGGCCGATGAAATCGCCGACATCGACGCCCGCATCGACCGGGCGGCCGATGCCTTCGACGCGATCAATCCGCCATTGCCGGCCCCGATCGCGTTCGCTGCACCGACACTCGAGCCACTGCCTCGACACCTGGCTGGCAAGACCATTGCCATTGCCCGCGATGCTGCCTTTGCGTTCATCTACCCGGCCAATCTGGACTGCCTGCGTGCCATGGGCGCGCAACTGGCGTTCTTCTCGCCATTGGCCGATTCAGCGCTGCCCGAGTGCGATGCCCTCTATCTGCCCGGCGGCTACCCGGAGCTGCACCTGGACACGCTCGACGCCAACGACGCGATGCGCGATGCGATCCAGAAGCACGCCGGCGCGAGCAAACCCATCGTGGCCGAATGTGGCGGCCTGCTCGCCTGTCTGGAGGCCTTGAGCGACGCCGATGGCAAGACGGGCCGCATGCTGGGCCTACTGTCCGGCACCGCAAGCATGACCAAGCGCCTGGTGAATCTGGGCATGCACAGTGTCGAACTGGATGGAGAGGTCATTCGCGGACACAGCTTTCACCATGCCCGTACCGAGGTGACGGAACCCGCCCATGCCACGACACGCCCGGAACGACTCAATGGCACGCCGGAAGCGGTCTATCGCAAGGGCAGCGTGTTTGCCAGCTTCCTGCACATGTACTTCCCGTCGAATCCGGCCGCGGTCGCACGCCTCTTCAATGGCGTCTGAGCGCTCTAGACGGCGTCGACCTGAAGACTTTCCAACCAGTCGAGCACCGCGAACCCCGTCCCACGCTCCCACCCTTTGAGACGTTCTTTCGGGATCAGCTTCACCTCGGCCAACTCTTCATTGAGCGTGATCTCGCCCGTCACCTGCACGTGATAGACCAGCAGCACCTGGTTGGCTTCGGCAAACGGGTAGTTGCCGATCCAATGCACTGCCTGGGCATCGAGTCCGGTCTCTTCCTTCACCTCCCGGACGACCGCCGCCTCGGGGTGTTCTTCGCGTTCAAGAAAACCGGTCACCAGCGCGAACTTGCCCTCAGGCCACGCGGCATTGCGCGCCAGCAGCATCTGTCCGTTCCGATCCAGGCATTCGATGAGCGCGCAGACCACCGGGACCGGATTGCCCCAGGCAACGAATCCGCACGCGTCGAGCGTGCATACACGCCGTATGGCACCGCCGAGTTCCCGGTCGGAGAGCGGGGCGGCACATTTCGGGCAGAACAACCAATCACTCATACCGGACTTCTCCGCTGTGGAGCAGCCCCCCGGTCCCCAGACGTGGGGCTGCCCGGAACTGCGTCACTTGAAATACTTAATTGTCATATGTAGGGTGCGCACTTTCCTGAGAAAACGCATCCGACGCAAATGACAGACAAGACGATCAAAGGCACCTTCAAGGGCACCCCGTTCAAGGCGACACGAACCGCTGACTTTGCCGCCCGCCTCGCGGCCGCCGGTATTGATGTCACAGTCGAATGGAAACGCAACCACAAGCCGGCCAAATCGCCGGAGTCAGCCAATTCGGCGACGTTCAATGTCGATGGAACTCCAATACTGACGCAGGTAGGCGCCGCCGGAAACTTTACGACAGAACCGCTGGACCCGACGCAGACCGATACGTTTATCTCCCTGCTCAAAGAGGAGGACATCGTCCAGGAACCGAATGGCGCGCTGGCACTCATTCTGGTGGGGGTCTATTGCGTCCTGCACGTGGCCCTGTTCGGCTGGCGACTGAACAGTTTCAACCCCGATGAGGTCATTCTTTTCCTGCATGGCGTCGGCGTGCTATGCGCGCTGATCGGCCTGATCATGATGCACGCCCGAGAACTGCCTGACGAAGGGCGCGCATCCCTCGTGGTCCCCGGCATTTTCGCCATCCCGGGCTTCATTCTAACGGTACCGTCTGCCCTGTTGCTTCTGCCAGCCTACCTGTATGCCGGCCGTCGTCACGCGTATGACGTCATCCACCAGTACGGCGAAGTCCCCGACGCCGACGCGACCGCAACTGCGTGAAAAAAACGGGGCGCAAGGCGCCCCGTTTCGTTCTTCAGCACGGCGTGCTTAAAGCTTGCCCGCGACCCAGTCAGCCACGCTAGCGAGCGCAGCCGGCAGATTTTCCGGCTGCGTGCCACCGGCCTGAGCCATGTCCGGACGACCACCGCCCTTGCCGCCGACCTGCTGAGCCACCATGTTCACCAGCTCACCGGCCTTGATGCGGTCGGTGGTGTCTTTCGTCACACCCGCGATCAACGTGACCTTGCCGTCGTTGGCCGTGGCCAACACGATGGCGGCGGTGCCAAGCCGGTCCTTCAGTTTGTCCATGGTTTCACGCAGGCCGGCCACATCGGCGCCTTCCATCAGGGCGGCGAGCACTTTCACGCCCTTGATATCGACCGCCTGACTGGCCAGATCGTCTCCGGCGCTCGCGGCGAGCTTCGACTTGAGTTTGGCCAGTTCCTTCTCGAGTGCCTTGACCTGATCCTGCATCTGACCGACCCGCTCGGGCAGTTCGACCGCAGGGGCCCGAGCGGCTGAAGCAGCCGCCTCAAGCAGCACTTCCTGCGCCTGAATGCGCGCCAGTGCGCCCGTGCCCGTGACCGCCTCGATACGACGTACGCCCGCCGCCACACCGCCTTCGGAAACGATCTTGAAGAAACCGATATCACCCGTGCGTGCCACATGAGTGCCGCCGCACAGTTCTCGGGTGGAGCCGATGGTCAGCACACGCACTTCGTCGCCGTACTTTTCGCCGAAGAGCATCATTGCACCCGTTTTCTGGGCCTCCTCGATGGGCATCACCGTCGCGTCCGTAGCCGCGTTTTCGAGAATCTCTTCATTGACGATGCGCTCGATCTCGCGAATCTGGTCCGCCGTCACCGGCTGGTTGTGCGAGAAATCGAAGCGGGTCTTGTCCGGGTCGACCAAAGAGCCTTTCTGCTGCACATGGCTTCCCAGCACGACGCACAAAGCCTTGTGCATCAGGTGCGTGGCCGAGTGGTTACGCATGGTGGCGGCACGGGCGATCGGATCGACACGGGCTGCGACCGCGTCACCGACTGACAGCTTGCCCGTCGTCAGGGTGCCATGATGGCCGAACACGGCCGCCTGAATCTTCTGGGTGTCTTCCACCTGGAAGTGGCCCTGACCGCCAATCAGCAGGCCTTGATCGCCCACCTGACCGCCGGACTCGGCATAGAACGGGGTGTTGTCGAGCACCACCACGCCCATCTCGCCCTCCGCCAGGGATTCGACCTTGGCACCATCCTTGTACAAGGCCAGCACCGTCGCAGACTGCTCAAGCGAATCGTAGCCGTGGAAGACCGTCTCGGCCCCTTCGTACTCCAGCTGCATGGCCATCTTGAACTTGCCGGCCGCGCGGGCCTGCGCCTTCTGGCGCGCCATGGCGGCATCGAAGGCGGCCGCATCCACGGTGACCTCGCGCTCACGGCAGACGTCGGCCGTCAGATCGAGCGGGAAGCCGTAGGTGTCGTGCAACTTGAAGGCGGTCTCACCATTGAAGACCTTGATACCGCCCTTCTCCATCTCGGCCAGTTCGGCTTCGAGAATGGCCATGCCATGTTCGATCGTCTCGAAGAAGCGGCTTTCTTCCTGGCGCAGCACATCCATGATGCGCGCCTGATCGTCCACCAGTTGCGGATAGGCTTCACCCATCTCCTTGGCCAGGTCCGGCACCAGCTTGTGGAAGAAGGCGGCACGGGCACCCAGCTTGTAACCATGGCGGATGGCACGGCGGATGATCCGGCGCAGCACGTAACCGCGCCCCTCGTTGCCCGGGATGATGCCGTCGGCGACCAGGAACGCGCAGGCGCGAATGTGGTCGGCAATCACCTTCAGCGACGGGCTGTCCATGTCTGCGTCCGACGTTTCGCGCGCGGCGGCGGCGATCAGATTCACGAACAGGTCGATTTCGTAGTTGGCGTGCACGCCCTGCAGCACGGCGGCGATGCGCTCCAGGCCCATGCCGGTATCGACCGAGGGCTTGGGCAGCGGATGCATCACGCCCTTGTCGTCCCGGTTGAACTGCATGAACACGTTGTTCCAGATCTCGATGAAGCGGTCGCCGTCTTCCTCGGGGCTCCCCGGGGGACCGCCCCAGATGTGCTCGCCGTGGTCGTAGAAGATCTCGGTACAGGGGCCGCAGGGGCCCGTGTCGCCCATCATCCAGAAGTTGTCGGAAGCGTAGCGCGAGCCCTTGTTGTCGCCGATGCGGATCACGCGCTCGGCGGGCACGCCGATCTCTTTCGTCCAGATGTCGAAGGCTTCGTCATCTTCGGCATACACGGTGATGGTGAGCTTCTCGGCCGGCAGGCCGAAGCGCTGGGTGAGCAGCTCCCACGCGTAGTGGATGGCGTCTTTCTTGAAGTAGTCGCCAAAGCTGAAGTTGCCCAGCATCTCGAAGAAGGTGTGGTGACGCGCGGTGTAGCCGACGTTTTCCAGATCGTTGTGCTTGCCGCCGGCACGCACGCACTTCTGCGAGGTGGTCGCACGGCTGTACGGCCGCTTGTCGAAGCCAAGGAACACGTCCTTGAACTGGTTCATCCCGGCGTTGGTGAACAACAGCGTCGGGTCGTCGTGCGGCACCAGCGAGCTGGAGTCGACGATTTCGTGACCCTTCTCGCGGAAAAACTCGAGGAAAGTGCGGCGGATCTGGGCGCTTTTCATGATCGGGCTATGTGCGTGACGGCGTGTTGGCCGCCCGAAAAATCAAAACGCCCATCTTATCATGGTGCCCGGCGCAATCGACCCCGCCCACGCGAGTGCGCAGGCGGGTTTCAGCGGGATTTACGGCAGGTTGAAAATCAGCGAAATGCGCGCCAAAGGGTCGACGATCACACGACTGCCGTGATGGTGATCATGTCCCCGGTCCCGATAGCCTCGGGCTGGCGCACGGTCGTGCCCCCGGTGATAGCCGCGATCCCAGCCGTCGTGACGACTGTAGCGGTAACCGCGCCAGCGCTCGCCATCGTGGCGCTCCTGGTGGATGCGGCGATCCTGCCGTGCGATCTCTTCGCGGAGATGGCGCCGTTCGTGACGATCCACATGACCGTCGCGACGCGCCTGGCGCTGCATCCGGTCGATACGGTCCTGCCCCCGTTCGAGGCGACGCACTTCGTGGCGGGTCAGATCGCCGGAGCGATAGCCCTGTTCGATACGATGCTGCTGGCGATCCTGGCGCTCATCGACCCGGTCGCCACCCCGAGCCATGGCAGGCACGGCAACGGTGCAACCGGCGATGATGGCACTCAACGTGATCAGTTTCTTCATGATCCTGCTCCTTGTGTTTATCTGTGAGTGGGGCCCACACCCGCATCAACGCGGGGGCTGTGTAAAGCGCGCACACACAGGTTGTAAGCGTTGGTAAGGCGCCCCAAGGCGCAGAACATCCGCCACGGCTACAATCACCGTTCAACACAGGGAGAAGACACACATGGGACACCGCCTTTCGAAGATCTACACGCGCACGGGCGACGCAGGCACCACCGGACTAGGCAATGGCAACCGGGTTTCCAAGAACAGCCTGCGCATCCATTCGCTGGGCGACGTGGACGAACTGAACGCCAACATCGGCATGCTGCTGACCGAAGCCCTGCCCGATGACGTGCGCGCCCTGCTGGTGGACGTCCAGCACGACCTCTTCGATCTGGGGGGCGAGGTGTGCATCCCCGGCATGAGCATGATCACCGACAAGCAGGTGGACAAGCTCGAAGCCGCGCTCGACGCCTGGAACGAAGCACTCGAACCCCTCAAGGACTTCATCCTCCCCGGCGGCTCCCGTGCCGCCGCCCAGGCCCATCTGTGCCGCACGGTCTGCCGCCGTGCCGAACGCATGCTGGTCGCCCTCACCCAGGAAGAAGCGGTCAACGACGGCCCCCGCCAATACCTCAACCGTCTCTCCGACCTCCTCTTTGTGCTCGGGCGCCATCTGAACAGGGTGGACGGCCATGGCGACGTGCTGTGGCAGAAGGGCAAGAACGCCTGAGGCGGGCACGGCCGGAGCGAACGAATCAACTTCCGCGGGGTCTCTGGCAGAACAGGCCAACGTGGCCAGGAGGGGTCCATGTCGTATCTGTCAGCCCCGGGCCGGGTCGTCGCCCTCGTTGCCATCCTGATCGGTAGTGCCGCCGCGCCTGCACGTGCGGCAGAGGCGTTGGCCACCTTCGCAGGCGGATGCTTCTGGTCACTCGAGGCCGCTTTTGACAAGCTGCCCGGCGTCCTCGAAACCACCACCGGCTACACCGGCGGCCAGGACGATGCCCCCACCTACGAGCGCGTCACCTCCGGTAGCACCGGGCACCGTGAAGCCGTCCGGGTCCGCTACGACCCGGAAAAGCTCACCTACGAAACCCTGTTGGTGACGTTCTGGCACAGCATCAACCCGGTCGACCGGCAAGGCCAGTTCTGCGACGTGGGGCCCTCATACACCACGGCCATCTTCACCCACTCTGCCGAGCAGAAACGCCTGGCCGAAGAGTCGCGAACGTTTCTGGAACAGCTGAAGTTTCGACGCCCGCTCGCCACGGACATCCTCGACGCCAAGCGCTTCTATCCCGCCGAGCCCGAGCATCAGGACTTTGCCCGGCAACACCCCCAGACCTACGCCCGCTACCGGCGGCAATGCGGCACTGACCTCGGCTTGGCCGCCATCTGGGGGCGATAGCGCGACCGCCGTCCGGCGCCGTGGCGGGCGCAAACGTGCCACGCGCCCGGGGCTCGGACTACAATCGCCGCCTTGCCCGTTCCAGCCAGCTCCATGCGTATCGAAGACCTCCGCCAGCACCTGCGCGCCCTCGGCGCCAAGCCTTGCCACGAAGACAAGATCTTCCGTGCCTGGGCTCAGGTGCGCGCCTTCGATTCGGGGCCGCACCCGGCCGAGCATTTCCTGCCGCTCAAACTGCGTCGGGCCCTGGACGAATGGCTGCTGCCGTCCATTGAGGGGCTGGCCCGCGTCAAATCCACCCACCGGGCCGAAGACGGTGCGTCACGCCTGCTGGTGGAACTGGCCGACGCGCAGACCGTAGAGAGCGTGCTGCTGCCTCGCGGCGGTGTGTGTGTATCGACGCAGCTGGGCTGCGCGGTCGGCTGCCAGTTCTGCATGACCGGCAAGGAAGGCCTGATTCGCCAGCTCGGCAGCGCGGAGATCGTCGCCCAGGTGGTGCTGGCGCGGCGTCTGCGCAAGGTGAACAAGGTGGTGTTCATGGGCATGGGTGAGCCCTCGCACAACCTGGACAACGTGATCGAGGCCATCGAATTCCTCGCCACCGAGGGCGAAATCGGCCACAAGAACCTGGTGTTTTCCACCGTGGGCGACCGGCGGGCCCTCGAGCGCCTGCCCCAGGCCCGCATCAAGCCCGCCCTCGCCCTGTCACTGCACACCACGCGCGACGATCTGCGCCGGCAATTGCTGCCCCGGGCGCCGCACATCACGCCTGAAGAACTCGTCGAGCTGGGTGAAGCCTACGCCCGCGCCACCGACTACCCGATCCAGTACCAGTGGACGCTCATCGACGGCGTCAATGACAGCGACGCGGAGATGGAAGCCATCGTGCGCCTGCTCAAGGGCAAGTACGCGGTCATGAACCTCATTCCGTACAACCAGGTCGAGGGGCTGCCCTATCGTCGGCCGGACCCGGCACGCACCGCCGAGCAGGTGCGCTTCCTGCATCGGGCCGGCATCCTCACCAAGACACGCCAGTCGGCCGGGCAGGACATCGATGGCGGCTGCGGTCAGCTGCGGGCGCGACAGATCACGCTGGAGCGCAAGCCACGGGCGGCGTTCAAGACGGGGCCGGCGGCTGAGGCCTGAGCTCCGGCATCAGCGCGCCGGGTAGCCGGTCATCTCCAGATAGCCGACGCCATCGCGCCCGTCGTTGATGGTCACCACGCCTTCCCAGTAGGGAAACTGCCCGCCCATCCACTGATCCTCCTGCGTGGCCTCGACGCGCCACGATTTACCCATGCGCGGCAGGCTGACGGTCCAGCGCAGGGGCAACTCGCGAGTCTCGTCGGGATTCGACGCGCCCGGTGTCTTGACGAGGCGCCGCTCCAGCACCTCCAGCGAGATGTCCTCGGGGCCCAGCGTCGTGCTCTCGCCCGCGGGTGTCACCCAACTACCGCTGAGCCAGTGTTGCCCGTCGTCATGGCGCAGGCGATACACCATGAGCGCATGCCCGTCGGCCAGATGCAGCGAAAACCAGTCCCAGCCCTGCTGATTGTCCGCCAGCGGCTGCGAACTCCACTCGCGGTCCAGCCAGCCCTCGCCCTGCACGGCCACCGGCTGGCCGTCGACCGTGATGCGCCCGCTCAAACGCAGATGCGGCTGGCTGTAGTAGTAGCTCGCCTGCCCCTGTGAGGATTTCTGGCTGAATCCGCCCGAGCCCTGTAGCACGTAGGGCGTCTCGCTCGCGATCATGAGCTCGACCTGCGCGCCCTCGGCATCGAACACGAGCTGCGCCGGGAACATATCCTCGCCGCGCGCGCGCAACTGCCAGTCGTCCAGCCAGGCCTTGAACCCGCCATCGTCGAGCCCCACACCGGCCTGGCCAATGCCGCCACGGGCGTAGCGGCGTGCATGGCGATGCCCCTCCGGCGTCGTCACCGCCGCATGGGCCATCCAGACCACGTTGCTCGACCAGCCGCCGGGGTCGGGATCGGGGGACTGCTGGGAGCGAAACAGGGTCCACTGGATGCCCCATCGGCGACCCGCCTCGTCGGCGAGGTTGCCGGTGAGGTACCACCACTCGATGCGATACCCCGGATGAAGCTGGTGGTCCTGAGGGAATGCGAACACCCGCCCCGGTGTCACCTGCTCGAAACCGTCGCCGCTGTGCCTGAGCGTGTCGTAGGGATCGACGCTCTGGGCGAATCCGGTACAGGTCAGCAGCCACAGGAGGCAAGCACTCAGCCATCGCATCATGCGCCCGCCCCCACCTGCGCCATGGCTTCCGGCAAGCGCTTGCGCATCAGGACCATCACCAGGGTCAGAACCAGGGCCAGCAGCGCCGCCACCAGCGACAGCAGACGAAGCGATGGCGCCGGCGACCACAGCATCGGCATGGTCCAGCCAAAGGAGACCACGTTCAGGTCGTGAATCAGCAGCCAGGAGAGCACCGCACCGAGCGGGACCGACAACATCCACGTCACCAGGGCGAACAGCCCCATGGGCACCGCCACCACCCCGAGCAACTCCTTGCGGGTCACCCCGAGTGCCCGCCAGCGCGCGAACTCGGGCATGCGCTCATGCAGAATGGCCAGCCAAGCACTGAGTAGCGCCACCGCAGCCACCAGCAGGGTCAACGTATTCATGGCCGCGGTCATGGCGAAGGTGCGGTCGAAGATATTGAGCGACAGCTGCTTGATGTCCCCCTGCGCGATCCACTCACCCGGCAACACCCCCGCGTCGAGCAGCGCCGCCTCCAGATCCGCGGTGTCGGAGCCGGGCGTGAGCCACAGGGCTAGGCCGAATCCTGGCGCATCGGGCCACACCTGCCTCATGCGCGCTTTGGGCAGATAGAACTGGTACATGGCGTTCCCGTAGTCATGGAAAAAACCCACGACCCGGAATGTCTGAACACCGCCCGGTGTTGTCAGCGCCACCGTGTCGCCCAGAGCCAAGCCGCCCAGAAAATGCGCCTGTTCATTGGCCAGAATGAGTGCCTCACCCGTGCCCGACGCACGCCAGTGGGCCAGCGCATCGGGCAAAGCGTCGCTCAAGGGCAGTTGTTGCGTATCGGGCGCCTGCGGATCGAGGCCGAGCACCCGGGTCGGCCGGCCGTTCCAGCGCACCATCTGGCCAGTGCGTGCATGGCCGGATGCCAGCCATGGCGCTCTTGCGTGTTCCGCCAGAAACACATCCGCATCCAGACGATTGCTTTGCACATACACATCTGCACCGATCCTCACCGCCATCCAGTCGCTCAGCGCTGTGCGAAAACTCGTGATCAGCGTCTCCACCCCCAGATTGGCGGTCAGGGCCAGCAGCAGGGCCATCATGGCGGTGCGCAAGGCGGGCAGTTGCGCCCAGCCATCACTCACCATCCAGCGTGCGCGCAACCCGCGCGAACGCGATGCGGCCGCGATGCGCCCGTGCGCCCGGGCCAGTACCGCGGGCAAAGCCCAGGCCGCGGCGAAAAGCACCAGCCCGAGCAGCACGAAGCCGCCCTCCACCGTGCTCATGGCCTGGTAAGTGATCAAGGCCGCAAGACCGAGACCGCCCGCCCCCAGCAACAGGCGCCGTCGGGCCCGGGCGTCGGCGTGCCAGCCGGCCGTCGCCACCGAAGCCACGGCCGGCACCCCGAGCTGCTGCCACATGGGCCAGGCCAGCGCAAACAGCAGGCCGATCAGGGTCATGCCCCAGGCCAGCAGCATGGTGCGGGCCGAGAGCAACAGGTCGGCGCCCACCACGGCACCGTAAAGATTCTGCAGGCTGGCACTCACACTCGGCAGCAAGGCATGGCTGATCCCCCAGCCCGCGAGCAGCCCGCCAAGCGTCCCGACGACGCTCCACAGCAGCGTCTCGCCGAGCACGCCCAACGCCAGCAGACGCACGCTCACGCCCATGAGTCGCAGATTGCGGAACGTGGGTCGGCGATACCACAGCGAAAAGCGCACAGCGTTGAAAACGATGAAGAGGCCCACTGCGAAGGACAGCAGGCTCATGGCCGTCAGGTGGGTGTGCAGGCTGGCGGTGAGCTCGGTGAGATCCAGCCGCTGCTGGTTGGGCTCCAGCCGCAGCCCCTGGGGCAAGGCCGCCTGCAAGGCCTCGCGGCGAGCACCGTCCATGGGGCCGACCGCCAGAGACGTGAAGCCCTGCCGCCCCATGAGCGCGAACGCAGCCGCCACGTCCATGAACACCTGCCGCCCCTGCTGCTCACGGCTGGCGATACGCGCCGGCGGCAGGAATCGCCCGTCACGCAGCTGCAGCCGATCACCCTCGCCGACACCGAGTTCGCCGGCCAGATCAGCAGGAAACCAGGCCTGAAACGGCGGCTGCACATGCGCCAGCCAATCGATCCGGGCGCCATCCCCACTACCCGACATGCCTTCGGGCAGAGCAAGAACGTCGGTCGCGATCAGGTGGATGGGCTGGTCATCGCGCGTTGAGACACGCAACTGAACCAGAGGGAACACCTCGGTGAAGCCCGCCGTGCGCAGTGCGATGTAGTCTTCGGGCGCAACTTCACCGCCATCGGCGCGACGGATCCAGTCGCTCGCCTGGGCGCCCAGGATGGCATCGGCCTCGGCGTAGCTCGCGCGGGCGTGGCTGTTGATGACCTGCACCGCTGACCACAAGGCCACACCGGCAACGAGCCCGGCGAGCAGGAAAAGGCTTTGCCACGGGTGACGCCAGTAATGACTCAGCAGTGCCCGCAGAACCCAGGCAAACCGTCGGAGACGCGTCGTCACGCAGCCTCCGCGGCGTCCAGGCGCGACAGGCATCCCTCATGCAGCCAGTACTGGGTATCGAGAAAACCGGCCATGGCACGGCTGTGGGTCACCATCAACAGGGCGCAGCCGGCGTCGCGCACCAGCTCGACGAACAGCGCCATCACCGCCTGACTGCTGCGCTCGTCCAGATTGCCCGTGGGCTCATCGGCCAGTACCAATGGTGGCCGATGCGCCAGCGCCCGTGCGATGGCCACCCGCTGCTGCTGGCCGCCCGAGAGCTGGTGCGGGTACTTTCTCAACTGATCGGACAAGCCCAGACGCGCGATCAGATGCGCTTCAAAATCGGCATCTTCGCGCCCGCATAGCGCCGCCTGAAAACGGATGTTGTCCGCGACATTCAGGGTCGCAATGAGGTGGAACTGCTGGAAGACCAGGCTGACCGCATCGCGCCGCAAGGCCGCGCGGCCCGATTCACTGAGGCCATCCACACGCTGTCCGTCCACGAGAACATGACCCGCGTCGGGCAGGTCGAGCCCGGCCGCCAGTTGCAGCAAGGTACTCTTGCCGCTGCCACTTTCGCCCAGCAAGGCGGCCGACTGGCCGCGTTGTAGCGAGAAGTCGACACCGGCGAGCACCACCGTTTCACCCTCGGGCTGGGCGTAGCGCTTGACCACGCCACGCATGTCGAGCATGGGCAACGCGTTCATCGATGCATCATCGGCGGTGTCTCTCCACCCAGCGCGATCTCGACCGAGTCCTCATCCTCGCCGCTCAGCCAGCCGGCGCTGCGATAACGCACGGTCACCTTGTCGCCCGGTGCCTTGTCCAGCAAGGCAAGCTTGAGATCGGCGAAGGTGGGGGTGGGAATGCCGTCGATGGCGACAATCACATCCCCTTCGCCCACGCCCACCGGCTTGAGCGGACTGTCGTCCACCAACCCCTGAACCTTGACCGAATCGCCGGTGGTATCGAGAAACGCGCCCAGTTTTCCGGCCGGCGGCAACACCTGCTCTCGCGACAGTACGATGAAGTCGGCCACATCGGCCTCACCCACCAGTTCGGCGCCCACCAGCAGGCGCGTGCCCCGTATGCCGGTCCGGCGCTCGAGGCGATCCGGAATGCCATCGCCGTACATTACGTGCCCGCTGCCCGCCAGCACGACCATGCGCCGCCCCGGATGAGCCGCGAGATGGTCGGCTGCGCGCTGGGCCATGGTCTCGTCCCAGGTCTGCATGACCTCGAAGAAGTGATCGAAGCTTTGCCCCTGGGGCGGGTGCGCGTCGAAGGCGGCTTTCACGCGCGTGCGGTAGCCCTCTTTGACGGGGCCATACTCGGCCGGCAATGTCGCCCGCTCGTCGGCCGGCAGTGCGCCAAGCCCGTCCTGCCCGATCTTGCGGGTCAGTTCCACCGGCGCGTTGAGGGCGATGATGGGAATGCCATTGTGCTTGGCGTATTCGATGATGGGCCGGTAGAGTCGATAGTCGAAACGCCAGCGATCGAAATAACCGCTGCGATCGAGCATCTGTGCTTCGGTAATACGCCCGGCCAGATAATCATCCAGCGCGGGTTGCGCAGGGGTCTGGAACCATTCCACCCCGAGGGCTACATCGCCATGCCTGCGGTGCAGGAACTTGAGCACCTCAAGCTGAACCAAGTGATGATCGTAGCGGGTGTGTGATTCACCAACGAAGACAATGCGGTCGTCCGGCAAGGCGGCGAGCATCTGCTGCAGCCGCGGTGTTTCGCCCACGCTCAGCACCGGCGGGTCCATGGCGGTATCATCCGGCGCCTGCGCGGTTTCCATGGCGCCACAGGCCACGGTGCCCAGGCTCATGGTCGTGACCAGTACAGACTTAAGAAGGGTCTTTTGCCACATGCGGTTCGTTCCATCCCGTTGTTATGCTTTTCACCGGCTCGCAGGGCTCATCCTGCTCGTCGGCGCACTCATGCTCTCCCCGGTCGCCATGGCGACCCCACCGATGGTGATTCAGCATGATCTCACCGTCAGCGTGGCGCCGGCCAGGCACCGCATCGAGGTCAGGGACACCCTGACGCTTCCGGCCACCGCCCCCGTGCCGATCCGCTTCTGGCTGGGCAGCGAATTCACGCCCACCGCCACGGGGGCCACGCTCAGCCGGTTGGACGCCACTTCCGACGGTCGGTTCCGCGTGTGGACACTGCGCCCCGACGGCGATCGACGCACCGTGACCCTGGAGTATGCCGGCACCATCGACGACAAGCCACGCAGTCCGGCCCACGGCATGCCCACGGCATGGGTCGACGACACCGGAGTCTATCTGGATGGCGGCAGCGGCTGGGTACCGCGCACCGATGGCGATGCGCTCACCTTCACCCTGAGCATCACGGGTCCGGCCGACTGGACCTGGATCAGCCAGGGCGAACGCAGTGCGGATGGCCGCCAGTGGTCGATCACCACGCCCCAGGACGACCTCTACCTGCTCGGTGGGCCCTTCATCCGCCAGGCGCAGAAACATGGTGCACTGACCCTGGAAACCTACCTGCTCAAGGACGACCCGTCCCTGTCGCGCATGTATCTGGCGGTCATGGGCGGCTATACCGACTTTTTCAGCGAACTCATCGGCGCCTATCCTTACCCGCGCTTCGCCGTGGTGGAAAATCGCTGGCAGACCGGTTACGGCATGCCGGGCTTCACCCTGCTGGGCAGCCAGGTGATGCGCTTGCCCTTCATTCTGCACAGCTCACTCCCGCACGAGATCCTGCACAACTGGTGGGGCAACGGCGTGTGGATCGATGCGCGTGGTGGCAACTGGGCCGAAGGGCTGACCGCCTACCTGGCCGATCATCTGATCAAAGAGGCCAATGGCGGCGGCGCCGAATACCGCCGCAAGCTGCTGGAGCGCTACACCAGCTTCGCCAGCGAAGGCCGGGACATCGCCCTGCGGGACTTCCGCGCCCGTCACAGCGACGCCACCCAGGCCGTCGGCTACGGCAAGATGCTCATGCTCTATCACATGCAGCGGCGCCAGATGGGCGATGCCGCCTTTGTCGATGCCTTGCGCACGCTGTGGAAGCGCCGGCAGTTCCAGTTCGCCAGCATGGATGATGTGCTCGATCTGATGGCCGCTGGCAACACGACCGGCGCACTGTCCCCCCAGTGGCTGGACTCCCCCGGTGCCCCGCAACTGGCCATCGAGTCCGTCGACACAGCCACCGACGCAAGCACTGCCCCGTCTCTGGTCATCCGGCTCAGGCAAACGCAGGGCGGTACGCCCTACCCCCTGTCGGTCCCGGTGTTCATCCAGACGGCCGACGGCCATCAGCAGCTGGAGACGCTGACGTTCGAGGGGGGTGTGGCCCAGTGGCGCGGTGCGCTCGACAGCCCGGCCGTGCGGGTGGATGTGGACCCGTTTTTCGACGTCTTCCGCCGACTCGACCCGACGGAGCAACCGGCCTCGCTCTCGCGCCTCTACGGGGCCCAGACGCAATGGCTGATTCTGCCCTCCAAAGTCCCCCCCGAGCAGTTGGCGGCGTGGCGCCGTTTTGCCGAGGCCTGGCAAGCACGCTTCGGCAATGTGAAGACCCTGCTCGATAGCGAGCTGGCGCACCTGCCTGACGGCGCTGCCTTCTGGGTCCTGGGGTGGGACAACCGGGCGCTGGCCGCCATTCGCGACCGCATCAACAACCGCAGCCAGCGATTCGAAGGCCCTTCGATGATGGTCGATGGCCTGCGCTACGAGCCGGAGCGCAGTGCGATGATCCTGCTCGACACCGACAATCGCCGCCCGCCCCTGGGCTTCATCGGCGCCCGCGCAGCACAGGACATTGACGGCCTCGCCCGCAAGCTGCCCCATTACAGCACCTATGGCCGCCTGATCTTTTCCAGCGGCACGCTCAAGCGCGAGCTGGCCGACACCCTCCCGGTGGCCAACTCACCCCTGCGCGTGGTCCTGGGCGCCCGCGATCCGGGCCCACCGACCGACCCGCGACCTCCGCTGGCCGATCAGGTGAAGGCCCCCTTACCGGCACAGCGCTGAGCCCCGACAGGCAACCCTTTAACGCGTCGCATTCATTGACATCGCAACGGAGACGACCGTCTTGGGACCTCGTCCATGCGAAGGCAACGCCCGGCGGGCATGACGACCCATCTAGCCTTGGGTTCCGATCGGCGACAGCAGCGCCGGATTTTCAATCAGATTACGCACGCCATGCGCGTGATGCTCCTCAAACTCGTTCTTCTCGCACCAACGGCCCACCGTGGCGATATCCACCTTCGTCACATGGGGGTTGACCTGCCAGGTGACCTGATACGGTGAGCCCTTTTCGTTGTAGCCGGGCCCTGTGGTCGAGCCTTCGTATTCCACCATGTCGCTGGCCTGCAGCGCGGTGTCCGACGCTTGAAAATAGCCGCCTTTCTGTCCGACCCTGGTCAAGGCACCGAAATCCATGGCATTGCGATCATTGACCAGAACGAACACCTGAGCATCGACCCGCAGTTGCGGATTGCTGACGGACTCGCTCAGGCAGGAGTTCAGAGTCGGTCCGGGGCGGACCGTGGCGGTGGAATACACATAATGAACCTCGATGGTGTCGCCCGGCACCAAAGCGCCATGTTCGCCCGCGCAAACAGGTTGAGCCAGCGGCGTCAGTTCGGCGCGCGTCAGATGCCCTGAAAAGCGGTACCCGCTTTCATTTCCGAGCCCGTCACCATCACCCGCGTAGTCGCCGAACGCCTCGCCCTTGTGCTCCGCATTCTTGTGAAAGTGGATATTGCACAAGTTCATCTGCGCGATCGGTGGCGCCATCGAAAAGACATCGGTGTTCGATCCGCCCTTGCGATCGATATCGCGCGGCGACTGTGGGCCAAAACCCTTACCCCGCGTGCTCTGCGCCAAATGCTCGCGCTGCTCCGCAACAGTCGAGAGATGATGATCCGATCCGGCCGAAGGAAAGTCAGCGGCACTTGCCGCGCACCCGACCAGGGACAGAATTCCTGCGAGATAGCATTTCGTCTTTGTCTGCATATTTGTACTCCGAGAGATTGAGGTGAGCTTCACCAGTGATAGGCGGTCTGCGACAGACCACCGAAAACGAAGCGCTTCAAACCCCACAGCTGCCTTCGGGCAGGCGGACAGATCACCGACTCGATGCGACACCGGCACATCCGCCCCCTGTGGGAGATCGCGATGGTCAAGGCAGCAGTTCCACGGAGGGATCCACCCGTGCGCCCGGTGGGCATGCATGGCGGGAGATCAACGGGCATGTGATGACGCTGTCCTGGACGTGATCACAGTGAATCGCACGATACGTGCCAGGCCAGCACTCAGTGAATTCGACGGGTGAGAGACAGGGACGGGGCGTCATGGTGGAAAACCACCACCCGACAAGGGGGAAAACCACCGCCCGACCGGTGGATATTCTCCAGTCGCGGTCAATCCCGTTTCAACGCAGCAGAAGCCTGCGTCTTAAGCTTCGCCAAACAGATCCGGCTGGGCTTCGGGGTCGCTGTCGTCCGAGTCGACAAAACGCACCCCCACCCCCAGCAGGCGTACCGGCCGCCCCTTGCGGGCATGGCCGGTGCGCAACAGCGCCCGCCAGCGATCTGCCGATGGCGCATCGGCCACGCACTCGACCGTGGTCTGGCTGAAATCGTTGAACTTGATCTTGACGAAGGCCTTGTGCACCGGCGGTGCCGGATTGAGCTTGCCGAAGCGTCGAAAGAAGTCGTCCATGATGGGCGGTAGCGCTGCCTCACAGGCCGCCAGATCGGTCAGATCGGTGGCGTAGGTTGTCTCCACCGACAAGGACTTGCGCTTGCGGTCGGGTGCCACCGGCCGGTCATCGATGCCCCGGCAGAGGCGATAGAGACTCCTGCCGAACTTGCCGAAGCGCCCGATGAGATCAGCCATCGACCATTCGCGCAGATCGCCACAGGTGACCACCCCGAGCTGCTCCAGCTTGCTCGCCGTCACCTGACCGACACCGAACAGCTTCTTCACCGGCAGCGCAAACACGAAGGCATCGACCGCCTCGGGGCGCACGACATACTGCCCGTTGGGCTTGTTCCAGTCACTGGCCACCTTGGCCAGAAACTTGTTGGGCGCAATCCCTGCCGAGGCCGTGATCCCCACCTGGTCGAAAATGCGCTGGCGAATCTCCTCGGCCATCAACGTGGCACTACCCTTGCAACGATCTACGCCCGACACATCCAGATAGGCTTCGTCCAGGGACAAGGGCTCGACCAGTTCGGTGTAGTCGCGATAGATCTCCAGAATCTGGCGCGACGCGCTCCGGTAGCGCTCGAAATCCGGCGGCACGAGAATCAGCTCGGGGCACAGGCGCAGCGCCCGGCTGGTGGGCATGGCCGAACGCACACCGAAGGCCCGCGCTTCGTAGTTGCAGGTGGCGACCACACCGCGCGAGTTGGGGCGCCCCCCCACCGCCAGCGGCTTGCCGACCAGGGTCGGGTCATCGCGCATTTCGATGGCAGCGTAGAAACAATCGCAATCGCAGTGAATGATCTTGCGGGTCATTGAATTCAGCGCAGACAGTGACAGATGCTCGCTCGACAACACGTCGCGCGCGGGTCCGAATGATAGCGCCTTCACCCATTCATCCCCCATGGTGCACGCCAAACGACACCCCACCCCCACCAACGGGGGGGTTACACCTACCGTAACACTGTTATCTTAGCCATATGTAATAAGACAGCTGCCACGCACAGCATGCACCACGCGCACCACAACAACCTGCTGCCGCCATTGCTCGAGCACTTCGCAGCTGAAAGACAACTCGTCCAATCGTTCCTAGACCGCCTCGACACCCTGTTCCCGGGCCTGTCCGCAGACGGCAATGCCTCACCGCGCGAGAACCGGGGCGCGTTCGCCGATCTGCTCTTCGAGACCATCGTGGCACTCGAAGACCACGCCAGCGAAGAAGAAGCCTTCATGAAAAAGCTTGCGCTCGAACGCGGCACTCCGATTCAATACGAAAGACATATCGAGGATCATGCTGCCCTCGCCGAGGCCATGAACCGGATCGTTGACGCCTACACGATCGAAGATGCCCTCGACTGCGCCCGGTATCTACGTCTCGTGCTCCAGCGATGGAGGCAAGACCATATCGAAACCTTCGACAAACAAATGCTCGGCTGGATCTGCAAAGACGCATGACCCGTCTGGTAAAGCACACTCGCTGGTGATTGCCACGAATCCGGCCGACACCAACAAGACACTCGACGAGCGACTGGTGGCCGCCAAGCTCGTCCCGTCGCCACCGTCCACGTGGGCGGTCACCCGCACCGAGTTGCTTGCCCTGCTCGATACGGCAACGAACAAGAAGCTGGTCACGCTCACCGCCCCACCCGGGTTCGGCAAAACCACCCTCCTGGCCCAGTGGGCACGGCAGACACACGTCACCTCGCCCGTGTGGCTCTCGCTCGATCAGTACGACAGCAGTGCGCACATGTTGCTTCGCTATCTGGTCGCCGCCTTTGAGCGGGCGGACGCAAGCCTTGGCGCACGCGCGGCGCGCCTGCTCGAAGCAGACCCGCTCTCGCCAGCCCACGTGCCGGCATCGCTGCTGCTGGCGGACATTTCAGCCTGCCGGCGCCCGATGACCCTGATTCTCGATGACATCGATCGCGTGACCGACGCGGAGGCCATCGAGTTACTCAATCTGCTGGTCGATCGCTCGCCCCCCACGCTGGGTTTCGTGGTGGCCGGCACACACTGCCGCCCCATTCGCCCCCAGGCGCTCCTGAGCGAAGGGCGACTCGGCCGCATCGAGTCCAGCCATCTGCGCTTCAGCCTCCATGAAACGGAAGTGCTGATCCACCGGGCCGGCATCCCCGATCCGCAGATGGCGGTCCGCCTGCGGCGCGAGGCCGATGGCTGGATCACCGGGATGCGCCTGCTGCTCAGTACCCTCGACCCCGGTTCGCCCCCCTCACTTCGAGTTCCCTCTGCGCGCCAGCGTCAGGACATCCACGAGTTCTTTCATCTGAGTGTGCTGCCGCGCCTGCCCGAGGCTCAAGTCACCTTTCTCGAGTCCATTTCGGTGCTCGATCGCTTCAACGCCGCACTGGCCAACGCCGTGCTTGAGCGCACCGACGCTGCCCAGATGATCGAATCGCTCGATGCCCAGGGCGTCTTCATCCAGCGTCTTGACTCGGCCGACGGCTGGTATCGACTCGACCACCTGGCCCATTTCTCGTTCTCGCGCCGGCTGACGAGCCGCCACCCGGGGCGCGATCGGGCGATCAACCTGAAGGCCGCCCACTGGTTTGTCGACAATGGCTACTGGCGCGACGCGGTGGCCAGGGCCATGGCAGCCGGGGCGCCCGAACAGGCGGCTGGGTGGTTGGCCCAGCGCGCGATGAGCCTGATCGAATCGAGCGACCTCCGGTCGGTCAAGGACTGTCTGGCCCTGCTCCCCGACGCGTTGGTCTCCAGCCACCCGGCCCTGCTGCTTGCCAAAGCCTGGGCGCATACCCTGTCGCTCGAAACCCGCTTCTCCGAGGCCTGCCTGCACCACCTCGCGACCGGCGCGCCATCGACGAGTCCGGTCGATGACGGCGAGTCGGTTCAAGTCGAGATCGAAGCCATCCAGGCCATGAACCTGACGCTCATGGACGACAGCGAAGGCGGCCTCCGTGTTGCCCGCCGCGTCCTGGCCCGACAGCCAGCGGCCGGCAGCTGGACCTGGCGCATGGCGCGCACCGCCGAAGTCATCGGCCTCATCTATCGTGGCGAGTTCAGCGTCATCGATCAGCTCCAGGCAAGCCTGGTCACCACGCGCGACAAGGCGCGCGACATGCCCACCTATGCGCGGGTGTACATGAAGAGCGTGTTGGGGCTGGGCTACCTCATTCGCGGCGAGTTCGCGCGCGCCGAGCACATCCTCACCCGCGCCTACCGGCTGGCCGTCGACACCATTGGCCGCGAATCTGCGGCAGCCGCCCTGCCAGCCGGTTATCTCACCACCATCTACTATGAATGGGACCGGCTCGACGCACTCGACCACCTGCTTGAACAACACCCGAAAGAGATTGTCGCCACGACGGCCATCGGGGCTGCGGCGCGCTTTGCCTCGATCAAGGTGCGGCGACGCGTCCAGCGCGGCAGCCCGGACGAAGCCAAGGCACTGATCCGGGCAGGGCAGCGCGTGGCCATCAAGAACGTCTGGCCGCGCATGATGTGCTACATCCAGGCCGAGACCGTGCGTATGGCCGTGCGCGAAGGCAACCTGGCCGAAGCGGCCATGGCGTTCGACACACTGAATGCCGAATGGTCGCCCTCCTCGCATGAGCCGATGGGTACCGAGCTCGAGAACTGGGCGCTTCACGCTCACGCCGCCGCCCTGCTGGCCCTCGCCCGGGGCATGCCCGAGCAGGCCACGAGCACACTCGAACCACTGATCGACCGACTCGCTCGGCTGGACATGCAAGGCCTCAGCCTGTCACCGCGACTCCTGCTTGCCATGGCCTGGCGCGCGCGGGGTAACGATGCCGCGGCGCTCGATATCGTCGAGGCGGCCCTGCACCAGGGCGCCGCCTGCTATGCGATCCGTCCGTTCGTCGACGCCCCCGAAGGCATGCGCGATCTGCTCGAACAGTTCGTGGCCGAGCGTCTGTCGCGCTCACCGGCACTGAGCTGGTTCATGCAAACGCTGTTCGGTGCGTTCGATCAGGCGCGAGCGCCCGTGTTCAGCACCGCGCCGGGCGTGTCCGCTTCCGAAGAGGCACTGACGCCGCGCGAGCAGGAGATGCTTGCGGGTCTGTGCGAGGGCATGTCGAACAAACAGCTCGCGAACCATCTGGGTGTCTCGCAGGAGACGGTCAAATGGCACCTGAAGAACATCTACGCCAAGCTGCGCGTGCGCTCGCGCAGTCAGGCCATCATCATCGGCCGGGAAATTCTGTGCGCTTCGCGACCTGAAACCAAACCGAAATAATCGCCAGCCTACCCGCCGTGTATGCTCGTCGGACAGACGGGAATCACCCCGAACGGAGCGTGGGTGCATGCACGGATTGTCGGAACTGGACGAACTCGAACGCATCATCGACGCGGGCGCACCTCATCTGGAAGCCAGCGTCATCTGCCAGGTTCAGGCACGCGGCAAGCCACTTCCCGTCTATCGAATCACCCTGGGCAACCCGGACCCGACCCTGCCCGCCGTCGGCTGTTTCGGCGGCGTCCACGGCCTGGAGCGCATCGGCTCTGCCGTTGTCATCGCCTATCTGCAAAGCCTCGTCGACCGCCTCCGGTGGGACGACCAGGCCCATCGCCTGCTCGATGCGGTGCGCATGGTGTTCATTCCGATCGTGAACCCGGGCGGCATGTGGATGGGCACCAGGTGCAATCCGGCCGGCGTCGACCTCATGCGCAACGCCCCGATCACTGCCGCCGAGCGTGTGGCCTTCATGGTGGGCGGGCATCGCATCAGCGCCGCCCTGCCTTGGTACCGGGGCGGCGAAAACGCCCCCATGGAACCGGAAAGTGCCGCCCTGTGCCAGCTCGTCGAAGCCGAGTTGCTCACCCGGCGCTTTGCCGTCGCGCTCGACTGCCACTCGGGCTTCGGCACCCGCGACCGCATCTGGTTTCCCTACGCACACACCAGCGCGCCGATGCACCACCTGGCCGAGGTGTATGCGCTCAAGCACATCTTCGAAAGCACCTACCGCAACCATCGCTACGTGTTCGAGCCCCAGAGCCATCAGTATCTGACCCACGGCGACCTGTGGGACCACCTCTACCAGCAGGCCTGCGTCCAGCCGGAGCGCACCTTTCTGCCGCTGACGCTGGAAATGGGCTCATGGCTGTGGGTGAAGAAGAATCCCCGCCAGCTCCTGATGCGCGAGGGCATGTTCAACCCCTTGCTCAAGCACCGCATTGCCCGCGTGCTGCGCCACCATGTGTTTCTGCTCGACTTCCTCGCCCGCGCGACGGCCAGCTACAAGCGCTGGCTGCCGGGCGAGTCCGACCGGGCCCGCCACCACCAGGACGCCCTCGCCCACTGGTATGCCGAGGCCGAACAATGAGCACGTGGGTACTGGTCCGCGGACTTGCACGCGAACATGAGCACTGGGGGGATTTTCCTGCGCGCCTGCGCGCGGCAATGTCGCCGTGCCAGGTGCTCACGCCCGACCTGCCCGGCAACGGCCTTCGATATCGTGAAACGAGCCCGACACGGATACAGGCCATGGCCGACGCCCTCGCGCGCGAGCTGGAGGATTCAGGCCATCGTCCCCCGTATCACGTGATCGCCCTGTCGCTGGGCGCCATGGTCGCGGTCAGCTGGGCTCAGCGACACCCCGATGCGCTGTCACGCATGGTGCTCATCAACACCTCCATGCGACCGTTCAACCCGTTTTACCGACGTTTGCGCCCGGGCGTCTGGCCAGCATTGATCGGAGCCGCGGTTCCGGGACGAACTGCGGAGCAACGCGAACGCGCCATCCTGGCGGTCACGAGCAACGATGCTCGGGCGCGCGCGCTGGCGCTGCCGACATGGGCGCACGCTGCACGGTCGCGCCCCGTCACCGGCGCCAATCTGGTCCGCCAGCTATGGGCGGCGGCCCGATTCACCGCCCCCCGAGGGGCGCCCACGGTCCCGACGCTGATTCTCGCAAGCACTCAGGACCGACTGGCCTCGGTGCAATGCTCTCGCACGCTCGCCGCCCGCTGGCACTGTCCGATCGTCGAACACCCCACCGCCGGTCACGATCTGCCGCTGGATGCCGGCGACTGGGTCGTGAGCGAAGTGGCGCGCTGGATTCAGGCATGAGCGGCGCGATGTCTCGCCATCAATCGGGTACCGGAACCGGATGGGTCATCCCCGGGAAGAACCGCCCAAGCACATAACCCGCCATGCCGCGCGCCAGCTCCTCTTCACCAAAGAAGACCGCACCAACGCCCTCCTGGCGCAACAAGACAGATTCGGATTCGCTGTGGGTGCGCAAGACCAGTTCAATGTCGGGATTGAGCGTTCGCGCAATCTCGACAGTGGCGCGAATATCCATCAGGTCCGGGGTAGCCACCACCATCATGGCGGCGTTGGCGATGTGCGCCTGAATCAGCACCGCCGCATCGGTCGCATTGCCGGATACGGCGGGCACCCCCTTGCGACGCAAGGCTTCGACCACCTCCCGACGCTGCTCGACGACCACGTAGGGAATATCGCGCTCCACCAGGGCGTCCGCAATGCGCCGCCCGACGCGACCGAAGCCCACAATGACCACCTGCCCCTCCAGATACCGCCGGGCCGTGTCGGTGGGCAACTCGGCATAGGGATCGACGCGAATCTCCAGCGCCCGTGCGATGTCCGAACGCGCCAGGAACCATCGCCGCACGGGCTCGACCATGGCGAACAGAAGCGGATTGAGCGCAATCGAGATGAGCGCGGCGGCAAGAATGAGGCTCATGCCTTCCGCAGGCAGCAACCCGAGCGCCACGCTCAGACCTGCCAGAATGAACGAGAACTCACCGATCTGGGCCAGACTCGCCGAGACGGTCAGCGCCGTGTTCAGGGGGTAACGGAAGGCAAGCACCAGCAGCAACGAGGCCAGCCCTTTGCCGACAACGATGATGAGGACGACGGTCAGCACCTTGATGGGCTCGAGCATCAGCACCGCCGGCTCGAAGAGCATGCCGACGGCCACGAAGAAGAGCACCGAAAACGCATCACGAAACGGCAAGGACTCCTGTGCCGCCCGATGAGCGAATTCGGATTCGCGCATCACCATGCCGGCAAAGAAGGCGCCAAGCGCGAACGAGACGCTGAACAGTTGTGCAGCCCCGAATGCAATGCCGATGGCCGCCGCAATCACGGCCAACGTAAACAGCTCGCGGGAACCCGTGCGCGAGACATGCCAGAGCACCCAGGGAATCAGCCGGCTACCCGCCACCAGCATGAGTGCAACGAAGCCAGCCACCTGAAGCAGCGTGATCCCCAGCGTGACCCAGATGGGCACATCGCTCGCGGCTGCCGGCGCCTGGTTCGCGCCACCCAGCACACTTGCCAGCGGCGGCAGCAGCACCAGCACCAGCACGGTGGCAAGATCTTCGACGACCAGCCAGCCGACGGCAATGCGTCCATTCATCGTATCGAGGGCACCACGCGCTTCGATGGCCTTTAGCAGCACAACCGTGCTTGCACACGAGAGCGTCACCCCGAAGACCAGCGCCTGCCCCCAGGGCCAGCCCCAGGCGTAAAAGGCCAGCAAGGCGCCCAGCACCGTCGCGAATGCCATCTGGACAATGGCGCCAGGGATGGCAATGCGCCGTACCGCCAACAGATCGCGAAGCGAAAAATGCAGGCCGACACCGAACATCAGCAGCATGACCCCGATTTCAGACAGCTGCGCGGCCAGCTGCACATCGGCCACGAATCCCGGGGTGTTTGGCCCGATGATGATGCCGGCAAGCAGGTAGCCCACGAGGGCCGGCATCTTGATGCGTTCAGCCACGAAGCCGAGCACCAGCGCGATGCCGAAACCGGCCGCCAGGGTGCTGATCAGGGAAATGTTGTGCTCCATACGAGCGATCCAGTTCGAGTTCAGGGAAGTGCCGGTGTCGGGTGCGAGAACCCACCGGAAACAGAGCTTTGCCACCGATACTGCCGCGCGTCATTGCAGCGATGACCGGTAACGAAAAATCGTCCGCAGACAAGGCCCCCATCAAGGCTCGATCGGGGCCTTGTCTGCGGCGTACCATCGACTCGTTCAGACCGCGCGGATGGTCGTGCGTTCCCGTCCTTTCTGGCGCCAAGCAAAAATTTGGCGGCTGTCGAGCGCCGTCATTCAATGACCACGCAATACCACGTTGAAGGACGTTCAGGCTTGCCGGATGGTGGCCATCCCGTCATGCCGTCGTGGCATGCGAGAGGCCGCCCCGAACCTGCCAATAACAGGATCTGCACGCCACCAGGTCGCGGCGCAGTTAACTGCCCCCGGGCACCACCTGATGACCGTGGCTCAACGGGGCGCCAGTGCCGGTAGGCCCATCCGCTGCGGCGCCCCCATGGTGCTACGGCGTTCCAGACGCTCGTCGGTGTGCATGCGCTGGGTACGCGGGTCGAGCACCAGACCGACAAACCGAGCGCCGAGGCGGGCATTCGAGTGTTCAAACACGTAGGTCACGCCTCGACCGACCGCGGACCGTGGGTGCCACGCCCGGCGCAGTTCAGGGGGCTGAAAAGCGTCACGACCACGGGGGCAGTCAACGCCTTCAGCCCGAACCGGCCGGGCAGCCGCCGTGTCAGAGGAAGCCGAGCACGCGAGGCAGGAACAGGGACAACTCGGGCACGAAGGTCGTCACCAGCATCACCGGCACCGCCACGAGGCCCATCAACATGAGCGCAGGGCGGACAGTCCGGTGGATCGACGCCCCACCGATGCGGCAGGCCATGTAAAGGATGGGCGCCACCGGGGGGCTGTTGGCGCCGATCACCACGGAACAGGCAACCACCGATGCGAAATGCACCGGATGCATGCCGGCGTGAACCATCAGGGGCATGAACAAGGGTGCCACCACAACGGTCACCGAGACGTCGTCCATGATCATGCCGGCAATGATCAGGACGAGGTTGACGGTGATCAGGATCATGAGCGGGTTCTGCACCAGCGTGGTGACCCATTCGGTCAGATCCTGTGGAATGCCCTCAGAGGCCATGATCCGGCCGATCATGAAACTGAACAGCAGAATCAGGATCACCGTGCCGGTGGTCTCGGCCGCGTCGATGACATTGCGCGCGAAGATCTTCAGCGTCAGGTCGCGATAGATGAAGAATCCGATCAGCATGGCCGCCACTGCGGCAACCGCAGCCGCTTCGGTCGGCGTGAAGACGCCTCCGTAGATACCGCCCAGGATGATGATCGGCAGCGAGAGGGCCGGCAGCGCGCGGATGGTGGCGCGCCCTTTAGTCGGCAGGGCCTGCCCTTCGGCTGCAGCGGTCAGGCTCTCGTCGAACAGTCGCCCGATACTGAAGCGGTTCGCCAGGATGAGGCCCAGGATCAGCAGAACGGCCGGGCCGATCGACGCAGCAAAGCAGGCCGCGACCGACTGACGGGTCACCACCGCGAACAGAATCATGGTGATCGAGGGGGGAATCAGGATGCCGAGGAGTGACGAGATACCCAGCAGCGCCGCCGAATAGTGGCGCGGATAGCCGCGCTGCTCGAGCGGCCCCACCATGATCTTGCCGATCGAAGCGACGGCTGCGGTGGCCGTACCGGCAATGGCGCCAAAGATGCCGGAGGCCAGCACCATCGATGCCCCCATGCCGCCACGCCGCTTGCCGACCATGACTTCGATGAAGTCCACCAGTCGGTGAGCGATACCGCCGCCTTGCATGAGGTAGCCCGTCAGCACGAAGAGCGGCAGCGCGATCAGGATGACCGAATCAAGCGAGCGATAGCCCTGCATCATGATCGTGTCGATGTTCGCGTCATAGGCCGTCACGAGGTAGGCAAGCACGCCCGCGAAGGACCACGCGACCGGAACACCCAGAATCATCAAAAACAGCAGGAGCCCTACTGCGATCAAGCCTTCCATGTGCGCTCCTCCTCGGTGTTGTGATTCACGGGCGGAGACCAGATCGCACGTGCAGCCATGATCATGTCGCGCAGCGCATACAGGCTGCTGCCAAACGCGGCGACGATGATCGCCGACTGGGGAATCCAAAGGGGAATGCCGAGACCGGGCGTGGTTTGCGGGTGGCTAAACCCCCACGCCAGCATTTTCCAGGACAACAAGGTGAAGAACAGCGCGGCGGCAAGGGTGATGCCCCCCACCACCAGCTTGTGAGCGGCCCGTGCGCGCTCGGAGGCGATCTTCTGCGCGAAGAAATCAATGACGAGATGCTCGCGGCGGCGGCTCGCAATCAGCGCACCGAGCATGTACACCCACATCCCGAAAGCCATGATGACTTCGAGCAATCCGATGATCGACCAGCCGAAAACGTAGCGCGCGACAACCAGAAAGAGCATCAGGCCGACCACGACCAGGCTCGCAATCAGGGCAGCGCCATCAAGCACCCGGGCAATGACCCGGCCTCCGATGGATGTTAGCGTCATGGAAAACCCCGTTCAGTAAAACGCTGGCCCGTCAGACGGGCCAGCGAGAGGAAAGCAGCAATTCGATCAGAGCGGAGAGGCGTTCTTTCGGATCGTGTTGACGATGTCGGCGCCGATTTCCTGTTCCATCAGTGGCCACACCTGCTCGCGGGCCGTCTTGGCCAGCGCCTTGAACTGCTCGTCGGTCGGCTCGATGTACTTGATGCCGGCCTCGACAGCTTTCTGCACGTAGAACTCATCCTGCTTGCGTGCGGCACTGAACTGTTCGTTCATGATCTCCAGCGACGCTTCGCTGACCGCCTTCTGCTGCGCCGGCGTCAGCTTTTCCCAGGCCTTGTCGTTCATGCTCAGGATGCCGGTCATGAAGAAGTGCTTGGTGCGCACGTAGGTGTTGATGATGTCGCGGAAGTACTCGTAGTCCCAGAAGATCACGTTACCCGCTTCGCCATCGACAACACCCGTCTGCAGTGCGGTGTAGACCTCGCCCCAGTCGATAGCAGCCGTCTGGTAACCAAGTGCCTGCATCGTCTGTGGCGCCGGGAACACGGTCATGGTCCGCACCTTGATGCCTTTCGCCTCGGGTACGGTGAGCGCGTGGCGATCACGCGTCGCAACGCCGTTGAAGCCTTCCGGCCAGGGGCCGAAGAACTTGAGGCCGATGTCCTTGTAGATGCCGCCCAGCAGGTCGTTCACCCAGCCGCCGGGGCTGTAGGCCTTCAGCGCTTCGTCCCACGAAGTGGTCATGTACGGCGTGTAGATCACGCCGATGCGTTTGTCGTAAGAGGTCATGGGCCAGTTCAGCATCAGTTGCACGTCGCCGGCAACATGCAGATCGAACACTTCCTGCTGACCGCCCAGTTCGTTCTGGTAGAACACCCTGACCTTGAGTTCCCCGTTCGATTTCTGCTCGATCAGCTCCGCCCATTTCTTCAGTGCGTCGCCCGCAGGAGAACCCTTGGTGCCCGAGTCGGTGGCCATCTTCAATGTGGTTGCCGCATAGGCCGGCTGGCCCAGCAAACAGGCAATCGCCGTCGCCGCTACCGCAAGGAATCGGGGCAGCTTGAGTTTTTTCATCATTTCCATTGTCTCCGAGAGTTGCGCTTGCGCCGCAGCGCTCCCGAGCTCGATTTCCAAGCCGTCGGGAGCACATTGGCTGTTGTCGTGTTGTGTCAATGAGTGACAACCGAAACGCATGAAACAGCAGAAAACCACCACGCAGCAAGGGGTACGTCGCTAACAGCAGGGCTGGAGGTCGCATTTAGAACAGTCTGTGTCTTTGCCAGGTAAATCGACGCTTCAAAGCCTCGGCGAGGCAGTCTTTTGTTCAGGCCGCTGCAGGTGTTTGAGCCGACAAAGTGAATCAGCCCACCGAGGATGAGATGGATGGCTATCCCGAGATGCCCCGGCACGACTCCGGTGCTCTCACCGCACTGACACCGAGTGTTTCCTTGTCGCCGCATATGCCGAGCGAAATGCAGCGTCTCGTCGCACCGGTCATGTTTCAGCGCATCTCGCACAGGGAGGGAATAAGGACGAGCCGGCGGCCACGAACGACCGGTTGGTGGATTGGCGCCGTACCAGAGCGGCTTCACGTCGCGCTGGGTCTGAGCTGCCACACGAAGATCGGTGAAGGATGCCGCGTCACCTGTTCCCGCAACACGCGACAAGTTCGCGTGATACGGAAAACGTGACGCCTCACGTCGATGTTGGCGTTCTCGTGCGAGGAACTGAAGTACGGCGTCCCGGCGGACAGTGGACAACCTGAGCCCCCAATGGCTTGGGCGAATTGACGCCTCCGGATGATCCCCCGGCATCGTATCCCGAGCCCCTAGGCGCTTCCAGAATGGTTGAGAGCATGGGTCGGGCGCAACGTCCGGACACATGCCACGCACTGAGCATCCGGGCTGTCCGCGCCATGCTGACATCCGACCTGAACCAGCCGGCGCGCTGAACGACATGCACGCGTCGAATTGACCGCCCCCCCCCGCCTCCGCGCGGTGACTCTCCGTTCAGCCAGGCGTACCCATCAGCTGCGGCACCACCATGGCGCTCCAGCGTTCCAGACGCTCGTCGGTGTGCATGTGCTGGGTTCGCTGGTCGAGCACCAGACCGACGAACTGGCCATCGACGACGGCATTCGAGTGTTCGAACACATAACCATCGATGGGCCACTGCCCCACGATCTGCGCACCAAAGCTCTTGAACATCACGTAGAGCGCAAACAGCGAGCTGCAGAATCGCTCCGAATAGCGCTCTTGCGCGCCGAGGCCGAAGAAGGCAATTTTCTTGCCGCTGAAATCGGGCTCTTCGTCGAGCCGGGCGAAGAACTCCTCCCAGTTCGGTTCGAAGCAGCCGGCGCTGCGGCCGGGAATATCGCCCACCCCATAGCTGGGCGTGCCGAGGATCAATGCATCGTATTGCAGCATGTCGCCGATGCTCGCCTTGGCCACGTTGATCGGCTTGTCTGCGATCTCGTGACCCAACTGGCGCTGGAGCTTTTTGGCCACCAGTCGGGTGCTGCCGGTTTCGGTGCCGAAGAAGATGCCGATCTTGCTCATGGGGTGGGCCTCCGCTCAGGCGCGAAGCAAGGCTTTCACCAGGCGCTCGGAGAGCTGATCTTCGGTGAACTGCGGTTCGTTCGGCGGATACAGGGAATCTTCATGAATCTCGAAGCCGTTGTCGCGGGCCAGGGCACGCAACTCCTTGATCTTCTGACAGGCCTTGAGTGCTGAGCCCAATTCGGCGTCGCTACGAGCCTTTTCCGAAAAAGCCTGAATGGTCTGAACGGACATGATTTCTCCTCTTGTCGATAAGCTCACTTGACCTGCCGCACCATCGGGCAAGTACCAACGCCACCTATCGCAATTCAGATGCCAGACCGATGACCATTTTTAAATCAATGCTTTAGGACACCTGCCCTTCGATTGGAGCACGACAAAAGACAACGCCCTGTCGCGAATGCGACAGGGCGTTGTGCGAGATCTCGCCGGAACCCGGCAGCGCCACAGCGCCGGCGTCAGAGTTCGACCTGAATGTCGCCGATCACCGCATTGGCCACTTCACGGGCGGCTTCGACCGACTCGGCGCGCGCCAGCGCCACGCCAAGGCGACGCTTGCCTGCCACTTCCGGTTTGCCGAAGAGGCGCAGCTGGGTGTCCGGGCGGCTCAGCGCAGCGGTGAGGTTGTGGTACTGCATGGTGGTCGAGTTGCCGGGCACCAGCAGCACGGCCGAGGCGGACGCGCCATGCAGCGCGATATTGGGAATCGGCAGGCCCAGAATCGCGCGGGCATGCAGAGCAAACTCGGACAGATCCTGCGAAATGAGGGTCACCATGCCGGTATCGTGCGGACGCGGCGACACTTCGCTGAAGATGACGTCGTCGCCCTTGACGAACAACTCGACGCCGAACAGGCCACGGCCACCGAGTTCATCAGTGACGGTCTTCGCGATCTGCTGGGCACGCTCCAGCGCGGTGGCGGTCATGCGCTGCGGCTGCCACGACTCCTGATAGTCGCCATCTTCCTGACGGTGGCCGATGGGTGCGCAGAAACTGGTGATGGTCTTGCCCTGCCCGTCGTTGTGGCGAATGGTCAGCAACGTGATCTCGAAGTCGAAATCGACGAAGCCTTCGACAATCACCTTGCCCTTGCCGGCGCGACCGCCTTCCTGCGCGTAAGCCCAGGCCGCGTCGACCTTGTCGGCGCTCTTCACGAAGCTCTGCCCCTTGCCCGATGAACTCATGATCGGCTTGACCAGGCACGGCAGCCCGATCGCCTCCACCGCGGCGCGATATTCCTCTTCGCTGGCGGCAAAGCGGTAGGTCGAGGTCGGCACGCCCAGGGTTTCGGCCGCCAGGCGGCGGATGCCTTCGCGGTTCATGGTCAGTTGGGCGGCGCGGGCGGTCGGCACCACGTTGAAGCCTTCTTTTTCCAGCGCCGCCAGCGTGTCGGTGGCGATGGCCTCGATCTCGGGCACGATATAGTGCGGCTTTTCCTGTTCGATCACGCCACGCAGCGCGTCGCCGTCGAGCATGGAGATGACGTGGCTGCGATCGGCCACCTGCATGGCCGGTGCGTTGGCATAGCGGTCGACGGCGATGACCTCGCATCCGAGGCGCTGCAGTTCAATGACGACCTCCTTGCCCAGTTCGCCCGAGCCGCACAGGAGAACACGGGTGGCCGTGGAAGAAAACGGAGTGCCGAGTGTGGTCATGGTGTGGTCCTTTTCAGAAATATCGTCCGCCACATTGCCCGGGCGTCTCAAGCGCTCCGGCAACAGATCAAGACGGCAAGAATACCCGAAGCACGACCGAAATTTCGCATCCGCTGGGGGCGCTGCCGGCACTGCAAAGGGATCGAATTCGTCAGCCCGTGGTCTCAGCCACGACAACCAACAAGCTCATCAGGACTTGATCAAATGAAGACACAACTGCTCGTGGCGATGTCGATCGCACTGGCCACCCAATTTGCTCACGCGGCCCCCGTCTGGAAAAAGTCAGGCGAGGTTTCCTACCTGTGCGGCGGTGTGGGCGAAGAAGAATTCACCAGTCTGGAATCGCTCAAGGCGTCATCGAACCTGGCGGTGTTGCTGACCGCCGGTGAGCGCGGTGCCTATGTGTCGGACGTGATGCTGACGGTCAGCGGGGCCCAGCTCAAGGTGCCGCTCATCATCGGCGCTGCGGGGCCGCTGTGCGTGTTCAGAATGCCGCCGGGGAGCTATGACGTTCAGGCCGAGCGCGCGGGCCAGATCAAGTCGGCCCGCGTTCAGGTGGGGTCGCGGGTGACATCCACCCAACTTCGGTTCGCTGAGTAGGCGACTCACAAGCCCGGCAGGGCTCGGCCTCTGAGCATGACCACCTCGGCCACGGCAAACCGCCGTGCGAAGGGCCGGGTCGATTCGATGCCCTCTTCGAAGCTCACGATCTCGTATTCGCTGAAGCCCTGCTCCAGCGCAAAGCGCTCGGCGTTGCGTTTGAGCACCTGGTTGGCCTCGCCGGCACCACCGGAGTGGAGAAACTTGTGCTTCATGGAGAAGCGGATGCGGCGCTCGTCGAGCTGGGCGGCCCGGATGTCCCAGTTGGGTGCCAGTGGATCATAAAGCGCCCATACGCTCACCGCGGCGGTGATGTTGGGCACGGTGAGCATGCCGGTCTGCATGGCCGTCAGCCCCGCCGCCGGAATCAGTAGCCACTGGGTCGAGGCGCCCTCGCCCGGCCCCGGCAGGGCGTCGATGGTGCTGCAGGCGGTGAGCGATGCGGCGGCAATGGCGAGACAGAAGCGGCGCATGGTGTTTCAGCTCAGGTAGTTGAACAGGGACAGGTTGGAGATGCGCATGAACGACTGTTGCGAGGCCTGCAGATAGGTTTGCTGCAAGGTGAGGTTGCTCACGGCCTCGGCGTAGTCCACGTCCTGAAGGCGCGAGAGGGTCTGCGCATACTGCACGTTGAGGTCGCTGGCCACGTCTTCGAGTGAGGCGACTTCATTCATGCGCGAACCCACCGATGCCCGCACCGTGAGCACCTGGTCCAGTGCCTCATCCATGCCCTTGATGGCCTGATCGACCGCACCGATGATGCCGACCGTGGTCGAGGGGTTTTCCAGCGCACGGACCATGTTGGTGTACATGTTGAACACGTTGGCACTGGGGCCGACCTCGAAAACGTCACCCACGGAAGGGCTTCCCCCCATCTCCAGCTGAACGGAATCGAAGGTCAGCGTCGGTCCGGCTTGCGAGACCACGGCGGCACCGGTGTCGACGTTGGTGACGTTGTAGTTGGTGCCATCCCAGGCAATGCTGTATCGGGTGCCGGTGTAGGCGGCCGTGGTCTGCGATTGTGCGACGTGGCCGGTGCCGCCGTTGGGCGTACCCGGCACGGCGAAGAATTCACCGAGCTGTGCGCGCACGTCGTTGAACACCTCCGAGCCGGAGTTGCTCACACTCATGATGCGCGAGGGCGACACCTGCAAGGTGCGCTCACCCTGATCGCCCTGAAAGGTCACACCATCGATGTTGCCGGTAAAGGGCTGCACATCGGCCTGATAGCCGGAAAACATGTACTCCCCGTTGCCATTCTGGCTGTTGGCCAGACCGAGCAAGGCGTCGAAGTTGGCGCGCACGTCGATGGCAATGCTGCCCAGCTCCGAGTCCGAGTAGCTGCCGTTGCCCGACTCCACCGCACGGGTCCGGGTGTGGATCAGGATCTCTTCGACCGCGGCCAGCTTGTTCTCCAGCAGACCGAGCGAATCCTTGGCATAGCCCTGGTTGGTCTGGAAGGTGAGGTTGAGCGTCTGCGCCTGGCTCACTTCGAGCGCCCGGGAAGAGGCGATGGGGTCGTCCGACGGCGCCACGACGCGCCGGCCGGTGGCCACCTGCTGCTGGGTGTTGAGCATTTCCGTCGTCTTCTGCTGGATGGTGCTGACGCCGGTCTGGTAGAGCATGCCAGTGCTGATTCGCATGATCTGTCTCCTATCGAGCGATGCTCAGGATTTCTTCGAACAGGCTGCCGGCAATGGACATCACCTTTGCCGAGGCCTGGTATGCCTGCTGATAACGGATCAGGTTGGCCGCTTCTTCATCCAGATTCACACCGGAGAGGGACTCGCGCGTGGCGTTGGCCTGCGCGTATAGGCTTTCCTGAGCCGTCTTGTTCACCTTGATTTCGTTGGCCTTGTTGCCGATCTCGCTCACCAGATTCGAGTAGGTCGACTGGAAGTTGGCGGTCGGATTGCCACCGGCGGCGAGCATGAGCTTGGTGGTCTGCAAGGCACCGAGGGCCACCGCGTTGGTGTTGTCGGCCACGCCGCTGGTGTTGCTCTGAAGGGAGAAGCTGTCGCCATTGGTCGGCACGCCCGACAGGGTCAGGTTGATGCCGCCGAGCGGCGCCGGCAGGGTCACGGTGGTGCCGGCCGACTGGGTGGCCGGGTTGTAGGCCACCGAACCGATGAGCGTGTTCGTGTTGTCGAACACGTCGTAGGCGTTGCTCCCGCTGTTGAAGGTCAGCGTGTAGTTCGGGATATGCGGATTGCCGCTGGCGAAGCCGGTCGCGTCGGTCACCGTCACCGCATCGATCGAACCGCTGCCCAGGTTGCCTGCGCGCTCCACGCTACGCACCGGACCGGCAGCGGCCACCAGGCGGGTGTCGCCGATGGCCACGCGAATGTCCTGTGCGGCAAAACGTGTCGGCTCGATCAGGAATGACTCGCCAGTCACGGTCGCCCCCGGCGGGGTGATCGTCAGCCCCACATCGGCGGCATTCACGGCCGTGCCGGTGGCGCGATCGATCAGGCTGTAAGCACCGGTGGCATTGGTGTAGGTCAGCGTGTAGGTCCCGCCGGTGAGCTTGCCGATATCACCGAAAGCCACCGTCGGCGTCGCGGTCGCGCCGGCCACGGGCTTGATGCTCGGGCTCAGCTGCGCGAAGAAATCGGTGCCCAGGTTGCCGTCCAGATCCTGGCCGAGGCGGTGCTGGGCATTGAAGGCTTCCGTAATGCCCACGGCCAGCAGGCCCATCTTGTTCTGAGCGGTATCAAGGGCGTCGCGACGGAACTCGAGCAGCCCCCCAAGCTCGCCCCCCGAGAGCAGGCTCTCGGGCATTTCGATGGAGGCGCCGGTGGGCATTTGCAGGCCGATCGCCAGACGGGTCGGGTCTTCATTGCTCGGCGTGGCGGTCAGCTGGGTGACCTGGGTGTTGACCACCAGCGGCTGACCGCTGCCGATGAACACGCTGACGGTCGCGTCGGACTCTTCGACCGTGGTCACGCGGATCAGCTGGTTGAGTTCGCGAACGAGGTTGTTGCGGGTATCGAGCAGGTCGTTGGCCGGCATGCCGGCCCCGGCGGCCTGAGCGATCACGATGCGCTGGTTCAGCTCGCCGATTTCGTTGGCGTAGGCGTTGATGGTCTCAACGGTGCTGGAGATGTTGGCCTCGGTGCCATCGCGCATCTCCGACAGGCGCGCGTCCAGGTACTGGAAACGGGCCACCATGGCCTGCGCGCTCGAGATCATGGACTGGCGCGCCGGCACGCTCGAGGGGTTCGCCGCCACTTCCTGCACGCCCTCGAAGAAGGTCTGCAGCGCCGGGGAGAAGCCCACGGTTGGGTCAGCCAGCAGGTTGTCGATCTGGCTGATGTTGTTTTCGTACACCTGCAGCGCAGCTCGCTTGGTGTCGGCCGAAAGCACCTGGTTTTCCAGATACTGATCGTAGGAGCGGCGCACGTTCTCGATGCGGGTGCCCTGCCCCAGGAAACCGGAGCCGGAATACAGCCCCTGCTGCGTCCCCTGAATGATGCTCTGCCGGGAATAACCCGGCGTGGACGCATTGGCGATGTTGTGGCTGGTCGTCGTCAGGCCCGCCTGTGCGGCGTTGAGGCCTGTGATTCCGACGCTGAGCATGCCTGCCATGATGAGTCCTCTCAGAAAAAACGCATTTACGGTGGACACATGGCAAGAGCAATGCCAGTTTCACAAGCCGCTGTTTTTATTGAATTTCCGAGAAAACAACAGGAAAACGAAGAAGACACGCCAGCCAGAGGCGGCAATGCTTGCCGCTGCGTTGCCGGTGGCCCGGCAAGAAGCGTTGGTCAGCCGGGGAACGCGCCCTTGAGGGTGGCGCCGTTGATGATGCGGGTGAGCTTCTCGGCGTAGCGCGGGTCGGTGGCGTAGCCGGCGTCCTGCAGCTGCTGGGCAAAGGCGGCGGGATCCTGCTGGCCAAGCACCTGCGCGTAGCGCGGGTTGTCGCTGATCAGGCGCGCATAGTCGCGGAAGGAATCCGCATAGGAATTGTAGGCACGGAAGCGCGACTGTTCGGTCACCGCACGGCCATCGACGTATTCGGTGGCGCCCACCGACACGGTCGGGCCGTTCCAGCTGCTGCCGGCCTTGATGTTGAACAGGTTGTGACTCGGCGCGCCATTGGCGGCCTTGAGCTGGTACTTGCCCCAGCCGGTTTCCAGTGCGGCCTGGGCAATCATGAAATGTGCCGGGATGCCGGTGGCGCGGCTGGCCGCCTGGGCATGCGGTAAGACTTCACGCACGAAGGCTTCAGCGTCACTGGAAATCTCGGCCGGTGTCGGCGCAATGGTGGTGCTCTGTCGAATGGCCGCCGACCGGGCACTGGTGTCCACCGGCGGAATCGGCATGGGCGACGCCCCGGCCGGCCGACGGATGACGGTGGCCATGTCGAAGCCGTTGAGGATCTGCTCAGGCGTCGGTGCCGTCTGCGCCTCGCCCCCCATCTGGCGGATCAGGGCCTTGGCCAGCCCGGTGCCGCCACTGGCCGCCATATTGGTCGCCAGCTGCTGGTCGAGCAGCCCCTGGTAGAGCTTGCTCTGGTCGTTATCCATGAGCCCGCTCATCTGCACCGACGAGCGCATGGACTTGAGCACCATGGACAGGAACAGCGCTTCGAACTGCTGCGCCGCCGCCTTGATGGCTTCGGGATTGTTGTCCTTGGCCAGGCGCTTGAGGTCGGCCATGGCGTTCGGATCGAGGGTGTTGATCGGCATTGCGTCCATGATGGGCGCCTCAGATCACCTCAAGATCGGCACGCAGGGCGCCGGCAGACTTCATGGCCTGCAGAATGCTGATCAGGTCCATGGGGTTGGCCCCGAGCGCGTTGAGCGCCTTGACCACTTCGGCCAGATCGGCACTCTCGGCCACGTTCATGAGGTAAGAGCCCTCCTGATCAATGGCCGCCCCACCGGTCTGGGTGGTTACCGTCTGCCCACCGGCCAGCGCATTCGGCTGACTGACCGCCGTCTCGTTCTGAACCGAAACGGTCAGGTTGCCGTGCGCCACCGCGCAACGCTGCAAGGTCACCTTCTGGTTCATGACCACGGAGCCGGTGCGCGAATTGACGATCACCTTGGCCTCCATGAGCTCCGGGGTCACCTGAATGTTCTGGATCTTGCCTAGGAAGGCCACACGCTGGCTCGGGTCCATGGGCGAGCGCACCTGCACCGTGCGCCCGTCGAGCGCTTGCGCGGTGCCCGGCAGGGTGGCGGCGTTGATGGCATCAACCATGCGTGCGGCGGTGCCGAAATCGGTGTCTTCCAGTTCGAGCATGATCACGTCGCCCTGCCCCACCGAGGACAGCACTTCGCGTTCGACCGTGGCCCCGTTGGGAATGCGACCGGCCGACAGATGATTGACCACCACCGACGCGCCACCGCCCTGGGCACCGGCGCCACCGACGATGACATTGCCCTGACCCATGGCGTAGATCTGGCCATCGGCCCCCTTGAGCGGCGTCATGATGAGGGTGCCGCCACGCAGGCTCTTGGCGTTACCGATGGAGGACACCGTGATGTCCATGCGCTGACCCGGCCGCGCAAACGCCGGCAGATCGGCAGTGACCATGACGGCGGCGACGTTCTTGAGCTGCAGGTTCGTTCCGGGCGGCATCTGCACGCCCATGTTGCCGAGCATGTTGATGATGCTCTGCACGGTGAACGGCGTCTGGGTGGTCTGGTCACCGGAGCCGTCGAGACCGACCACGATGCCGTAGCCCACCAGCTGGTTGCTCCGCACGCCGGCCACGTTGGCAATGTCCTTGATGCGTTCGGCCTGGGCCTGGGCACCGGCGAAGAGGATGAGGCCGATCAGCGCGAGACGAAGAAAGGTGGACATCATGACGGACCTCAGATCGGCAACAGGGCAATGAAGAAACGCTGCAGCCAGCCCATGACCTGACTGTCAGCAATGTAGCCACTGCCCTTGTATTCCATGCGTGCGTCGGCCACCTGGGTCGACTGCACCGTGTTGCTGGTGGTCACGTAGGTCGGGTTGACCACGCCAGAGAAGCGGATGAACTCGTCGCCCTGATTGATGGCGATCTGCTTTTCGCCCGAGACCAGCATGTTGCCGTTCGGATAGACCTCCACCACCGTCACGGTGATGGTGCCGTTGAACAGGTTGTTGGCAGCCGCCGCACCGGAGCCGTCGAAGGAATTGCTGGTGCCGGCATCCAGGCTCAGGCCGGCCAGGTTCTTGAACGGCAGCTTGTTGACGGTGTTAATGCCGCCGCTGATGGACGAATCGCGCCCGGCGCTGGCGTTGGAGGCCTTCTGGGCCGAGGTGTTTTCCACCAGATTGATGGTGATGGTGTCGCCCACGAGGCGGGCTCGCCGGTCTTCGAACAGCGGCCGGGTGGCGTTCGCCTGAAAGATGGCACCGTTGGCCGGCGCCATCTGCGCGCGCTGCGTCGGTCGGGCCGACATGGGCTGATGCACCGCCGTGGGCGGCACGCTGTCGAGCGCGGCGCAGCCGACCAGCAGGGTCGTCAGAAGGGCAGCGAACAGGGCACGCATGATCTGGCTCCGCTTACAGCTGGGTCAGACGCCCCAGCATGGCATCCGAGGTCTGGATGGCGCGGGAGTTCAGTTCGTAGGCGCGCTGGGTGGTGATCATCTGCACCAGCTCCTCGGCCACGTTCACGTTCGAGCCTTCCACATAGTTCTGGTTGAGCACGCCCACGCCGTTGGTCCCCGGGGTGTTCGGCGTCGGGGTGCCGCTGGAAGCGGTTTCGAGATAGAGGTTTTCACCCGCGCTTTGCAGGCCGCCCACGTTCACGAAGCTGGCGATCTGGATGGTGCCGACCTGCGTCGGCGCATTCTGGTTACCTGCCTGGACCACACTCACGGTGCCGTCCTTGCCGATGGTGATGGCGGTCGTGTCTTCCGGAATGATGATGGCCGGGTTGAGCGGATACCCGCTGGCGGTCACGATCTGGCCCTGGTTGTCGAGCTGGAAGGCGCCGTCACGGGTATAGGCCGTGGTGCCGTCCGGCATCTGGATCTGGAAGAAGCCCTCGCCCTGAATCGCCACGTCCAGCGCATTGCCGGTCTGCTGCAGGCTGCCCTGGGTGTGGATGCGCTCGGTGGCCACCGGGCGCACACCGGTCCCGATCTGCAGGCCGCTGGAGATCTGCGTCTGCTGGGTGGACTGGGCGCCGGGCTGGCGCAGGGTCTGATAGAGCAGATCCTCGAACACGGCGCGAGCGCGCTTGAAACCGTTGGTCGACACGTTCGCCAGGTTGTTGGAGATCACGTCGAGTTGGGTTTGCTGGGCTTCAAGGCCCGTTCTTGCGGTCCAGAGTGAGCGGATCATGTCGGACTCCTTGGTGGCCCCATGGGGGCCGATGTTCTTGGGCGGTCACACGGGGTGACCGATACCATCAATGTAAGCGTGGCCAGCCCGGTGTCTTCGGCAGAGAAAGCGCGAAAAAACCGGTCAGTTTTCAGGCTCAGCCGGCGCTCAGGATCTTGGTGGCCGTCTGGTCGTTGGACTCGGCCCGGCGCAGCACCTGCATCTGCATCTCGAACTGGCGCTGCACGGAAATCATGTTGGTCATCTGATCGACCACATTCACGTTGCTGCCCTCCAGATAACCACCGGCCACCTGAACGTTCTCGTCCAGGGGTGCGGGGGCACCGCCGGCAACGCGGAACAGGCCGTCTTCACCACGCTCCAGCGTGGCTTCATCCGGATTGACCAGCTTGAGGCGCCCCACCACGTTCACGGCGTTCTTGTCACCGGTGGCGGGAATGGCGGAAATCGAGCCGTCCTTGCCGATGACGATCTCGTTGTCCGGCGGGATGGTGATGGGCCCACCGTCGCCGATGACCGGGCGTCCGCTGCGGGTCAGCAGCACCCCTTCGGGCGAGAGCTGGAAGCTGCCATCACGCGTATAGCCTTCGGCCCCGTCGGCGCCCTGCACGGCAAAGAACCCCCTGCCCTGAATGGCCACGTCGTAGGTGCGGCCGGTGAACTTGATCGGCCCTTCGCTGAAGTTGGTGGCCACGCTGGCGTCGACCACGAAGGCGCGGCTGGGCAACGGCGAGTTGGTCACATCGACCGAGCGGAAACGATGCATCTCCTCCCGGAATCCGGTGGAGTCGGCGTTGGCCAGATTGTGCGAGACCGCCGCCTGCTGCCCGAGGGTGTGCTTGGCTCCGGTCATCGCGATGTAGATCAGCTTGTCCATGACGCGCTACCTGTGATGGATCAGAGGTTGACCAGGGTCTGCAGGATCTCGTCCTGAGTCCGGATCGACTGGGCGTTGGCCTGATAGGAGCGCTGCTGGGTGATCATGTTCACCAGCTGGGCCGTCAGATCGACGTTGGAATCTTCCACCGCGCCCGAGGCCAACAGGCCCAGGCTGCCACTGCCCGGTGCACCGACCAGCGGCTGGCCGGAATCAGGCGATTCGGCCCACAGGTTGTCACCGACGGAGATCAGGCCACTGGGGCTGGCGAAGTTGGCAAGCACCACCTGGCCCAGGTTGCGGCTCTGGCCGTTGGAGTAGCGCCCCTGCAGGATGCCGTCGGAGCTGATGCTCATGCCCGCCAGCGAGCCGGAGGCATAGCCGTCCTGCGCCGTGCGGTTCACCCCGAAGCCACTGCCGTACTGGGTACTGCCGGTGAAGTCGATGTCGATCGACTGGGGCGAGTTGGCGCCGAAAGTGGCCGGGATGGTCACCGAGATGGTCTGGTTGGCCCCGGCCGTCAGCGCGCCGGCACCATCGAAGGTCAGCTGCGAACCGAAGGCGGTGGCACCACCGCCATCGAGCTCGTGATAGACGTCCCACACCCCGCCGGAGGCCTTGCGGAAGTACATGGTCAGGATGTGGTCGTTGCCCAGCGAGTCGAACACCGTCACCGACGTCGATGCGTTGTAGGTGGTCGGGTCGGTGGCATCGAAAGCCAGGGTCGGCGTGGTGTTGCGCGAATCCAGGTTCAGGCCCAGATCGATGGTGGATGACGGGTTCGGCTGCAGGTCGGACGTATCGACCTGCATCTCCACCGGCGTGGCCGGCAGGATCGTGCCGGTGATCGTCGCTGGGTAACCGGTGAGACGGTAGCCGCCGGTATTGACGATGTAGCCGTCCTTGTCCACATCGAACTGGCCATTGCGGGTGTAGGCGATGGAGCCCTCGCCGCTCATCCGGAAGAAGCCGCCGCCGTTGATCGCCAGATCCAGTGGATTGTTGGTGGCGGTAATGCCGCCCTGGCTGAATGCCTGGGCAATCGACGCAGCGGAGGTACCGATACCGACCTGACCACCGGCGGAGCCCGTGGCACCGTTCATGGCCGAGGCGAAGACATCGGAAAACAGCGCGGAGCTGCCCTTGAAACCGACGGTGGAAGAGTTGGCCACGTTGTTGCTGATCACGTCGAGGGCGCGGGACGCGGCATTAAGACCGCTCAAACCTTGTTGGAATGCCATGACTGTCTCTCCCGTCAGAGGATTTGCTGAATTTCATCGAGTTGGAAAATGCCGAGGCTGCCGACCTGCACATCGACGCTCTTCGGCCCGCGGATGATGCTGGACACCTGGCCCAGCTCCAGCGCGGTTGAACTGACCTTGTTATCGCCCATGGTGGCGGTCACGTTGACCACATAGTTTCCGACTGCTGCCGGGGTGCCGTCCGTGGCGGTGCCGTCCCAGGTGAAGGTGTGGGTACCCGCATCGTGCGCGCCGAGGTCCGTCTTGAAGACTTCGATGCCGTTGGCGTCGGTCACCGTGATGTTGACCTTGTCGGCACCCGCGTCGAGCTTGAAGCCGCCCAGCGCGCCCTCCTCGGTCAGCACCAGACCGCGACCCGGCACGAACACGCCGCGCCCCACCAGTTGGGCGGCCTGCAGCGCGTCAGTCGACTGCTGGCCCTCGACCAGGCTGGCAAGCATGGTGTTGAGGCGTTCGATGCCGTCGACCGTGCTGATCTGTGCAAGCTGGGAAGTCACCTGGGCGTTGTCCATGGGGTTGAGCGGGTCCTGGTTCTTCAACTGCGTGGTGAGCAGCGTGAGGAAGCGGCCTTGAGCGTCGTCCATGGCGTTCGCCTCGGCAGGTTCGGTGCGGGCAAGATTGCTCAGAATCTGCTGAGCGTTTCCCGTGGCGGTGACAGTGGCCATTGTTCAAAACTCCTGCTGGATTACTGGCCGATGCTCAGCGTGCGCTGGATCAGCGTGCGGGCGGTGTTCATCACCTCCGCGTTCGCCTGATAGGAACGGGACGCGGAGATCATGTTGGTCATCTCCTCCACCACGTTCACATTGGGCATTTCCACATAGCCGTCGGCATTGGCCGCCGGGTTGGCCGGCTCATACACCATGCGCATCGGTGCCGCGCTGTCGACCACCTCCTTGACCTGCACGCCGATGGAATCGGCCGTGCCGCCGATCGGCTTGGCCGCAAACACCACCTGCTTGGCCTTGTAGGACTCGCCGTCCGGGCCAACCACGCTATCGACGTTGGCCATGTTGGAGGCGGTGGTGTTCATGCGCACCGACTGGGCATTGAGGGCGGAGCCGGCAATCTTGAAAACGTTAAGCATGCTCATGACGTCTCACCCCTCACTGGTTCTGCATTGCCGACTGCATGGAGCGCAGCAGGCCGTTGATGAAGGTGATGCTCGCTTCGTAGTGCAGCGCGTTCTCGGCAAAGGCGGCGCGCTCCACATCCATATCGACGGTGTTGCCATCGACGCTGGCCTGTGTCACGTTGCGATACTGGGCCAGCGAGTCGAACGGCGACGCCACCTTGCCCTGCTGATGCCCCGCATTGGTCGTGGCCAGCGCGATCGGGCCCATGCGCATGTTCAGCGCGCCGGTCAGCGCCTTGGTGAAGTCGATGTCTTTCGCCTTGTAGTTCGGCGTATCGGCGTTGGCGATATTCGACGAGAGCAACTGCTGGCGATAGGCACGCAGATTCAGTGCGGTCTGATGAAACTGCATTTCTTGATCGAGCCGGTTGGTCATGCTGTCACCTCTTGTTCAATTCGGTACCCGGGGCATCGATGCGTCGGGCACCACACCCATTGCACCATCCGTGCCAGGCATCCTACGGCCCGTCAAATCAAGGCAATGCGCTGAACAGGCCGGCAAAACAGGGGTTTTTCATTGCCGATGGGCGGCAAGCCCAGCCGGGAAGCGGCAAGCTTTGCCGATTCGCCGATTTGGCCGGCAAAGCCCCCCTTTTTCTCGCGGACACTCTTGCCGGGCCCATGGTCGAATGGGCGCCATGAAACGCTTTGTCTCCTGCTTTTTGCTGCTGATGACTCTGTCGACGGGCGCGGTCGCGCAATCGCCGGGCACCGTGCGCGCCGTGGTCTACGAGTTCCTGCGCGGCCAGACCGCCGGCCAGAACGGTCAGGTGAAGATCGAAGTGGAGCAACCGACCATCCCCGCCCATATGCCGCGCTGTGACCGGCTCGAACCCTGGCTGCCTGCCGGCGCACGGCCGTGGGGCAAGGTACGGGTGGGCGTGCGCTGTGTCGGCCAGGGCAACTGGGCCTTGTACGTGCCCGCCCAGGTGAGCATCCTGGGCAACTATCTGGCCGCCGCCCGGGCGCTGAGACCGGGCGATGTGCTCACGATTGCCGACATCGAACTGCGCAGTGGCGAAATCACCACCATGGGCCGGCAGTTACTCACCGAACCCGAGCAGGCCGTTGGTCAGCAGATGCGCTTTGCCGTCGCCAGCGGTCAGCCCTTGCGCGCCACGATGATGGCGGCGCCCATCGTCATTCAGTCCGGCCGTCCCGTGAAGGTCATCGTTCAAGGCAGCGGCTTTTCGGTCGCTAATCAGGGAACGGCCCTGGGCAACGCCCGCGCCGGTCAAGCGATTCGCGTCCGCCTTGCCTCAGGGAAGGTCGTCTCCGGTGTGGCGACCGATAACGGAGAGGTGCTGATCCGGCCGTGACCCGTGTCACGACTGGGATGCAGGAAAGATTCGTTTACATGTTTTATCGATATGGCGTACTAAAGTTTTTACAGGTGGCGCCGTAACAGCAGATGTAGTCAAATAAAAAACAATTGAGGACCATTGCTGTGAAAATCGATAACTCTGTGAAATCGGTGGGGAACACCCCTGCCGGCGAGCAGCGCGCCCGAGCGACGGGTCAGGCCCCGGGGGGCCAGACCCAAGGCGATCAGGTGCAACTGTCGTCGCTTTCATCGGGTATGCAACAGGCTGAAAAGGCCATTGCAAATACGCCGGTGGTCGACCAGGCGCGCGTGGATGAAATCAAGCAGGCCATGACCGAAGGTCGCTTCCAGGTGGATGCGAACAAGGTCGCAGATGGTCTGATCGACAGCGTTCGCCAGATGCTGGCGGCGCAACCGGCCCAGACGTGACGACCCAACAACCTGTAAAAATCCGTCTCCTTTCCTTGCTCAGTGACGAAGCCGCGCAGTTGCGCAGCTTCGTCGCTTTGCTTGTGAACGAAGAACAACTGCTGGTCAGTGGCGAAACCGATGCGTTGATGGCGCTGGCCCAGCAGAAGACCGAGCAGTACCGGAAGTTGCAGCGGCTCAACGACGACCGGCTGCGCCTGCTCACCCAGATCGGACTGCCGGCCGACGACGAATCCGTTCGCAAGCTGTGTGGCGCCGAGCCGAACGCAGCCGCCCCCTGGGATACCGTGCTTGAACTGGCTCGCGATGCCCAGGCCCGCAACACGCGCAACGGCAAGCTGATCACCGAGCTGATGCAGCACAACCAGGCCGCACTCTCCACCCTGCTCTCCGCCGCCGATCAGCCCGCGCTGTACGGCGCCGATGGTCAGAGTCGCCCGATCGGCGGTGGCCGAAAACTCGGCAGTGCCTGATCCGCGACAAATGCGGTAATGTCAGGCGCCATGACGCCAGACGAATCCATTCTCGAAGACTTCATTGCCACCCGGCTGGCGGCCGATCCGGCCCACGACATCGAGCACGTGCGCCGAGTGGTGACCAATGCACGGCGCATCGCGGTGGCCGAAGGCGCAGACCTGGACGTGGTCCTGCCCGCCGCCTGGCTGCACGACTGCGTGTGCCTGCCCAAGAATCACCCGGAACGTTACCTGGCCTCACGTCAGGCCGCCCGCATGGCCACTGAATACCTGCAGGCTTTCGGGCTGTCCCAGGACCGCCTGGAGGCCATTGCCCACGCCATCGAAGCCCACAGCTTCAGCGCCGGCATCCAGGCCCGGACGCTGGAAGCCAGAGTCGTTCAGGACGCCGACCGTCTCGATGCCCTCGGCGCCATCGGCATCTCCCGTTGCCTGCTCACCGGCGGCGCCATCCAACGCGCCCTCTACTCGGGCGAAGACCCCTTCTGCACCGTCCGCGAACCGGACGACAACCGATTCTGCATCGACCACTTCTACCGCAAGCTATTCACCGTGGCCGGGACGCTGCACACGCGCAGCGCGCGACAGGAGGCATCGAACCGCATCGCTTTCATGCAGGCCTACCTCCAGCAACTCGGTCACGAAATTGGTCAGCAAGCGCCCTGAGCGGCCCCTCACTCGGGCCTGGAATCATCCGCCTTGCGCTGAGTGCGCCGTGGCTTTGGCTGCTGCGACTTCGGCGCAGACTCAACCACGTTGTTTTCCATGCGTTGCACCAGAGTCGCGATGCTTTTCACTTCGTCCCAGAGGCTGTGGTCGAGCTTCATCTTGAGGTAGGTGGCGTTCACCAGTGGCAACAACACCTTCTCGTAAGAAGCATGCATCTGCTCGAGCGCTGATCCGATGCCGCCCAGATCCACAGGCGCGGCCTGAACGCTGACCTCCGGCTTCAGGCGTGACAGTGCGGCGTCGATCCTTGCGAATCCCTCTTTGACGGCAGATTCCGCGTCTCCATTCGGCCGGAGCGTCTCGATGGCGCGAGCGACATCAAGCACGGTATTGGCGATGCGGGTCGTCCCGTCGGCATCGTCGCCACCCATCTTGCGGCGACGCACGAAGGCCTCGCGGATGTCCGTCCAGCGCGCCTGCTCTTCGGGTGTCGCGTCGCCGATCATGTGCGCGAGCTTGAGCAGGTTTTCTTCTGCGCCTGTGGTGAGCGTCTGCGCTTCGCCACGATAGTGATCGCGTAGCGCCAGATCCAGTTCTTCGTCGCTCATCAGCGGCGTGATCTTTGCCGCCAGCTTGGCCATGTTGCGGTAGCTGCCCTGTAGCTTGAACGGCGGTTCAGTGCGGTATTCATCCTTCTGGGCCGCCGATTCGATATAAGCCAGATTGACCTTGAGCAACAGCGAACGCACCTTGCCCATGCGCTTGAAGACTTCGACCAGTTCGTTGAGTTCGATCCCGCTGTAGGCATGGGAAAACTCGCTCGAAGGCACCTCTTCGCCCTCGGCCATTCTGAGCAGACGCTGCACGTCCTCCGGATCGCGCGAGGCCAGCGGCTGAAGCAAGGGATTGGCGGTCAGTGCATTCTCCAGATACGACATGGCGAACAGGCGCTCGTTGCCGGAGAGCACATCGCCCAGGTTGTAGATGTCCGCCCGGTTGGCGAGCATGTCTGGAATCTTGAAGACATCACCCGATTCGGTGTACGGGTTGCCCGCCATCACGATGGCAAAGCGCTTGCCGCGAAGATCGCAGGTGAAGGGCTCACCGTTGCGAACCGCTTCGATGCGTCGGGTGCCATCGGCCAGTGCAATGAACTTCTGCAGGAACTCCGGATGCGTGTGCTGGATATCATCCAGGTACAGCATGACGTTATTGCCCATGGCCAGACCCAGATTGAGTTTTTCCAGCTCCTGGCGGGCACCCGTGCTGCGTGCCGTCGCCGGGTCGATGGACGTGATGTCATGGCCCAGCGCCGGGCAGTTGATGCGCACGAAGATCAGACCGAGCCGATCGGCCACATATTCCATCAGCGTCGTCTTGCCGTAACCCGGTGGTGAGATCAGCAGCAGCATGCCCATGCGATCACTTCGATTCGCGTCGCCGGCGGCGCCGATCTGCTTGGCCAGGTTGTCGCCGATGATGGGCAGGTAGACTTTGTCCAACAACTGATTGCGCACGAAGGACGACAAGGGCTTGGCCTTGAACTGATCCAGGCGCAGACGCGCGCGCTCCTCCTCCACCAACTGCATACGCAAGCGCTGGAGCGCCTCGAACGCCGGGACAACGATCGCCTTGTGCGCACTGAAACGCATCCAGAAATCATTGAGATTCAGCGCCAGTGCGCCCTGATGGATGCGCTCGTGCTCGCCGAGCAGGCCGGAAACCTGCATGTCCAGATGCACATTGCGGCGTTCGCGTTCGACGTCGAACATGAGTGCAGTGGCGGCGTCGAGCGCCCAGGCGGAGTCCCCCGCATCGCTTGCGCTCTCGCTCGCGGCGTAGGCCTCGCACCACTGCCGCACCATGCGCCAGCGCTCTTCGGAAGCCGCGGCATCGATATCCTGCTTCCACTGCACCAGCCGGCCACCCTGATCGAGTTGTCGCTCCAGGGCCGCGGCGATGTCCATGCCGGCGCCCGAGATGACCCAGACGTCACCGCCTCTTGGCACAACAAGCTGGTTCAGCAGATAACGGGCGGCTTCGCCGGCCAGCGACGAGGCGTCCACCTCGAATCCGAAACGAGGTCCGAACTGCGCCAGGGCGGCGGTCAGCTCGTGCTCGAACGCCCGCTGCATGCCCGAAGCACCAAAACAGTTGCGGATACCATGGGCCGTGCGCGCTCCACGCAGCCATGCCCGCCGCTCTTCGTCACGACATCCCACCTGCCAGTAGAGCAGCGCCAGCGCACGCGCGACGGGCGGATGGGCCAGCAGCCCGGCCTCGGCCTGCATCGGCACGAGCGCCTTCACCAGCATCAGGGCGTCGTGATCATGCACCCCTTTCTGATAGCCCTCCTGATAGCGCGAGGTGGCGAACTGTCGAATGAGTTTCTCGACACTCTGCGCCCCCGTCTCACCCTCAAGACACAGCTTGTGCAGGGCATCAAAATCGATGTCCCCTTCGCCTTCAAGGGATGCGCTGACGAACAGACCGGCCAGATACTCGGCGCGGTACAGCGCGTTTGTCTCCGACACCAGGGCCTGATCGAGGTAGGACGATAGCGCGTCGAGACGCTCGTCCCGAATGGGATCGAAGTAATCCGTCCCGTTCAGGTGAAAGTGCATCGCGCCCGAGCGCGGCACGAGGGTGAGATCAAGCGGTTGCTTGTTAATGGTGAACAGGTGTTGGCCGAACCGCAGCGCGTTTCCATCATCGGCAAGAAGATCCTGCTTGTCCCTGACCGCTCGAACGGCCTGATCCCGTGCCGTCTTCAGCCGCGTTTCAAGATCCCCCGCCAACACCGACGCCCCGAGTTCGCGCACCGATTCAATCTGCTGGCGAAGCTTGGTGATCAGCGCGTCTGCGGCAAAGTAGGCGTGAACGGCGTCGATATCCTTGATCTGCGACACACGGCGCGGAATACCGCTCAGAATGCGCTCGGCAGCCTCCGCAAGGGCCTGGCTGCGACGCTGCCGGGCTTCCTCCAGGCTTTGACGTCGCGCCGACATGGCCTCGTACAGGGCCTCCCGCTTCTCTGCGATGTCGGCGAGAAACTGATCATGTTCCGAGAAGCGCCCTTCGATCTCCTCGAGCTGGGAGAGCAAGCGCGTCAGTGCGTCATCGCACTTCTCGGGGGTGTCCGACAACTCGAGTGCATTTTCGATCGCCTGGCCGAACAGCTTGAACTGGGCCCCGAATTCGGCCCTGGCTTCATTGACGCCCAGAGACGCCTTGAGATTCCTCGCCTGCGCCCGAACCTTGTTGAGATAGGCATAGACTCCGGAGATCCGCTCCATGATCTGGGTGCGAACCACCGCATCCCCATCGCCCAAGCCGGCCAGATGCTCTGTGAGCAGATCGAGACCGGCCGCGAGCGAATCAAGGGCGTCGAGTTCTTGAACGATGGCTTCGGCGGTCTCGCAGCCAGGCAAGCGCACTTCGATGTCCTTGAGCGCCTTGAGCTGCGCATCGAAGGCATGCTCATCGGCGAGGAACGACACCGCGCGCTCGCTGACCCGGGCATCTTCTTCGGCCACAGCGGCATCCATGGCATCGATACGCGCCAGATCGACGTAGCGCAGTTCTCTCAAACCATGCAGATGACCTCGTTGCTCACGCAGGCCGTCGAGTGCCTCGACAAAGTCCGTCGGCGACTTCCACAACATGGCACCGATCGCGGAGAACATCTCCTTCTGTTTGCGTTCCGCCTGCTCCAGTGCCTGGGTCGAATCGCGCCGAATGGCTTCGACCTTGTCGAATTCATCCACAGTCGTTCGAGCGGACTTGATCAAGGCCTGCAAGGCGGCACCCAGACCACCTGCGTCGGCATCCGACAACCAGAAATGCGCATCGACACAGCGTGCGCCCTGGCGAATGAGCGCATCGAAGGCGGCGCGCGTCTTCAGCTCACCGCGCGCCGCACGGGCAATGGCGTGCAGCTCGGATACACCACGCACCAGCGCAGCATTGCCTATGCGACCGTAGAAATCGGCCGGCGCCGCGGTCTGAGAGACATGTTCTTCGCTCTGAAAAGGCGTTTGCCACAGCTGCATCTGGTGCTGCCGGCGGGCATCGTCACCTTCTGCCTGCATGACGAGCATGCGTCCGTCGTCAAACCGCGCATAGCCGTTCGACACGATCGGCGCAGCCAGCCGCTTGTCGATCAGGTTGTATGAGAACAGCACATATCGACCGCCGCCGGGCTGATAGAAGACGAAGAGCACGTCCTCCCCGTTGGGCGACTTGAGCATGCGTTTGAATCGAAGGCTTTCCGCCAGATCGGCGGGCAGCTCGAAGCGCTTGAACTCCCCTGACTGCAGGTAGTACCCGCCGGGAAAGATGATGCCGTGGTCTTCGGGCAACTGGACGCAGGATTGCCCGATGGAATCGATGCGGGCGATCTTGCGCGTGATGCTGTTGAAAACGAGAAAGCGCTCTTCCTTTTCCCGATAGGGACGCACCTTGAGCAGGATCACCGAGCCCAGCCGGGCATAGGCGAACTCGGCATCGGCGAGCGACTGGTTCTGGTCTTCGACGGGCTCAGAATAAATGCCGAGCCCTGTCTCGGTGTTGTTTTCGACCTTGACGGTCAGATCGCCACCGATGGTCTCGATGAAGACGGTGTCCAGCACGTTGACATGGGGATGCTTGCCCCCGACGTGGTCGGCCCGTGTGACCGTCGTCCACTCGAAGTCATGCGATGCCGGCAGCGCAATGTCGCGCTCACCACGATTATCGATGTACCGCACCGAACCATCGCGCTCCACCCGCCAGCGAAAAACGCGGACATCCTGGAGCTTCTGGCCGATCTGGAAGGCGGCCAGCAAGGTTTCGCCGACCACCCGCAGCTGAACGAGCGTCGCTTGCTTGTAATAGGTGTAAAGCTCGCGAAAGTCTGCCACGAAGCGCCCTTCAGCGAGGAAGCTGCCCTCCATGGACTGTGGTTCGAGCTCGGTGGATGTGCTTTCGCCGGTCAGCTTGAAAAGCGAAAAGACATCTTCAACCCGGATTTCCTGGCGCAATCCGATGAACACGTTGTAGCCGAAGAGCAGATAGTCACCGACCCGGACGATATCGCGCGCGAGGCAGTTGTTCTCGGTGCGCGCACTGAGTCGTGTCAGCAGACTCATTTCCGAACGACCAAAGGCACGAATGCGAGCGTCGTTCAGCGCTTTGGTTTTCTGGTCGAGCGCCTCGGCTTCGGAGACGAGGCGCTTCTTCAGCAGTTCGTAACTCGTACTATCGGTCACCAGCGCTGCTGACTCATCGGCCTCCTGGCCCGGTTTCGGTTCTGTATCAGCCATTGGCAGGAAAATGTCCGTCTGAATTTGGGTCAATCGATGGGTCAGTGCCGGCAAATCACCGCGATGTCTTCGCAAGGCATTGGCGCGCCCGGCAACCCCGAAGACAGGCGGTTTGCCTCACATGCGGACGGCACGACCAATGCAATCCGGCGACCGACTTTGCTGCGGCACGGTTGGCCCGCGAAGCCGTCTTCGGCTCCTCAGGCCACCCGTGCCCGGTGCATCAACGCGAGTCGGTCTTGAAGCTTGAGATCAGGTTTGCCAACGCACTTTTCTGCTCTGGCGAGCCATCTCGCGCAATCTTGGCCAGCAAGGCCGACACGCTCAGGTTCTGCAGTTCCCCGGAAGACTGTCCCAACGCCCCGACCAGATCCTTCACGTCGGAGACCACGTTGCGATCACCCGAGAGGTGGTCCTTGAACGCCACCTGCAGCGTATCGCTCTTCTGGATGGCACCGTCGATTCCCTTGCCGACGGACAGCGCATTGACGAAGCGCTCGAAGTAAGCACCCTCGCCGCCGACGATGTCGATCTTCGCATTGCCCAGCGCTTTGGACAGCACTTCGGCCTGTTCGCGGGCAATGCCGGTCTGGGCGTCGATGGCCTTGAGGGTCTCGACATGAGACTTGTCCAGGCGCATGCGGAATTCTTCGTGCGCACGGGTCGCTTCGGTCATCGAAGACATGGCTGCAAACTTTTCGCGCAGGCCATTGGCTTCGGCCGCAAAGCGCGCCTCGACCACTTTCGCTTCGGCCATGCCCGACTGGACAATCGCCTCGGCGTCTGCCGTGCGAACCGTGACATCGGCCAGGCCGAGTTTCTCCTTGCCACCCGCTTCCGCTTCGAGTCGGGCTCGCAGCGCCTCGGCCTCGGCCAAACCGTACTTCTCGACCGCTTCGGCCTCTGCGATCTTGACCTTGGCATCTGCAAGGCCCTGTTTCTCGCTGGCATCCGCATTCACAAGCATCACCTTGGCAGAGGCCAGACCCGGTGCGGCCTCCAGCGCCTCGATACCCTCAGCTTCACGCTTCTTCGCATCGGCCTCGCGCTCAGCCACTTTCAGGCGCGCTTCGGCCAGTGTCAGTTCTTCGGCGGCACGGTGTTGCGCGCGCCTCTCCTGTGCTTCGGCGGCTTTCACTTCGATCACGAGTTTTTCTTCCGCCTGACCTTCGGCCAATACGACGGTCGACTTGCGGGTGCGCTCAGCCTCGGCGACAACGCGCAACTCCTTGATGGCTTCTTCTTGTTCGGCCACCGTGCGCTCGACGACGATGCGCTCGCGAATCACGTCGGCGATGTGCTTCTTCTGCAGTTCGACCGCCTTGTCCTTCTCGATCCGCTGCAGGGTGACTTCCTTCTCACGATCGACGATCTCGAGATCGCGGGCACGAGTGACTTTTTCTTCCTCGATGGCGATGGCACGCTGGCGGTTCTTCTCGGCCACTTCCTTCTCGCGCTGCGTGTTTTCGGTCTGCACGGCAATGGCCTGATCGGCATCCAGGCGTGCCAGTTCGGCCCGGGCGCCCTCTTCGGCCTCAATGCGTGCGGTCTCGGCCTGCTCACGCGCACGGACCGAAGCCACTTCACGCAACTGGCGAGCTTCAGCATCGGCCTGCTGGCGCTCCAGCTCCAGCATGGCTTCCTTGGTCTCGACGTCCTTCTTCTTGATCTGCATCTCTTCATCGCGACGCAGGTTGTTGGTGAAGACGTGCTCGACAGCGGTCAGCTCGGTAATTTTCTTGATGCCCTGAGCGTCAAGAATGTTGTTCGGGTCGAGTTTCGACAGCGGTGTCTGCTCGAGAAAATCGATGGCCGCGTCTTCGAGCGCGTAGCCCGAGAGGTCGTCACCAATCTGGCGGATGATCTCATCGCGAAACCGGTCACGCGCCTGGTACAGCTCGACGAAGTCCATCGACTTGCCGACGGTTTTCAGTGCCTCGGAAAACTTCGCGGAAAACAGCTCTTCGAGCGTCTCGTGATTCGACGCCCGGTCACAACCGATGGCCTGGGCAACCTTCAACACATCCTCGGCGGTCTTGTTGACCTTGACGAAGAACTTGACCTTGATGTCTGCCCGGATGTTGTCGCGACAAATCAGACCTTCGTTGCCGGTGCGGTCGATCTCGATCGTCTTGACCGCAATGTCCATGAGCTCGGCCTTGTGGATGATCGGATAGACCATCCTGCCCGTGAAGGTCACCTCGGGCTCGGACCGCAAGGTGTTGACGATCATCGCGTAGCCTTGTTCGACCTTTCGGTAGAACTTGGCAAATGCGGCAAACAGAATCAGTAGCAGTACGGCAAGGATGCCGACTGCAAAAAGGATGGGCTCCATGAATTCCCCTTTAGATAAGTGCCAGCACTGCCGGCAGCGATTTGATTATTCTTCGCCCGCGACCGCAGCTTCCTCGATGACGAGGTAGCCACCCTTGCCCGGGTCGTATTCCATGATTCGTGCAACGCTGCCCCGAACCAGCGTGTTGGGCTCTTCGGCCCAGACCTTGATGTTCAGACTCGCGCCACCGGTCTCGACTTCGGCTCGACCGAAATTCCGTTCGACGGAGCGACTGAGAATGCGGCAGGTCTCGCCGACAAAGCTCTCGTTCGAGCGGGCACTGTGCGTGACAAACAGTCCCCTGAGCGGACGGATCGCCACCGCAGTGGCGGGAATGGCCACCACAACCGACGCCACCAGCGCGAGAGCACCGGCAAGCCATGAAAGTGGCGCGAGCGGAACGATCGGAAGAATCCACATGGCAGCCAGGCAACACACCATCCAGGCCAACAGGACGATGAGGGTGATGACGACCGAAAACGGAACCCCACCCAGTCCGAATGCGACCATGTATGCGCCGACCGAGCCGGCGTCCAGCCCGTCGGCGTCCAGATCAAGATCGAGGCCCAGAATGCCGTCTTCGATATCGACCAGCCCGATTGCGCCGAGCAACCAGTAGAAAAGGACCACGCAAAGAGCAACGGTCAGTACCGCTGTCGGGAACCCCGTCGCCGCATCGAAGAAGCCGAGCATCTCGCCCTCCATATGAATATTTCATGCGCGCAGGACAATAGCATTAATCTGTTACTGTCCGGCAAAGTCGATCAGCTCGCGCGTGACCTTTTCCTTGATCCCCAGGCGATCCGAAGGGTCGAGCCCGTACCGCCTCGCCAGGGTCTCGTAATCGTCCGGCGTCAACGACACGGTGAGCCGTGGTCGTTTCGGTCGCCCCGATACGGGCAGGCCGAGCAGATGTCGAATCTGGTCGGAGGTTGATCGATTCGTTTCGAAGGCGGCCCGCCGAACCGCCTCCAGCACCGCATCTTCGACATCGAAGGCCACCTGGACCGCGCGTATCGCGCGGTCCGAGGTTTTCCAGCGGTCCGGTTTGCTGGCGCTCATCTCAGTCGCTCTTGCCAGTACCCTGACGCGCCTTGATCCGGGCCAGGACCTGTCGTTTGCGATCAGCGTTTTCTCCAATGCCCGCGGCACTGAGCTTCTGATCGAGCGACGCCTTGCCCATGTCGGCATCGATCTGCTCGGCGGCGGCCAGGCGATCGGCAAAGTCCTCGTGACGCTTCTTGATGCGTTCGAGCGACTCTCTGGCTGAGGTGAGCTTGGAACCGGAGCTGACGATGTTGTCCGAGATCGACTGGCTTGCGCGGTAAACGCTTTCGGTTGTCCGCACTGCGGCGATCTCGCGCTCGTGGTCGCGGATCTTGCTCTCAGCACTCTTGATCAGATCCTTGAGTTGCTGAACCTGCAGCGCATAGGTCGCATGCGCCCGGGTCTGCGTATCCAGCTCCACTTCAAGCTCGGCAACACGCTCGGCAACTTCCTCGGCCAGGGTTTCTTCACGCTTGTTCAGCGCCTCGACCGCGATGCTTTCGTAACGGGCTGCTTCACCACGCAAACGCTCGATTTCACGCGCCGTCTGCATTTCCTTGGCGATCACGCCGGCCAGATCCTTCTTCGCCTGATCGATGCTCTGCTTGCCGTCGACGATCTCCTGTTCGTAGATCCGGCTTGCGTTGCCATCGACAATGCTCTCGCCGATTTCGCGCACCGACCCACGCAGGAGAGTCACGATCTTGTTCATAACAGACATGTTTTGCTCCTCTTATTTGAGATAGGCGGACAGCGCTTCGAGCGCGTCCAGTGCGTTGTCGCTCACGGCCGCGACATCTGCGGCAATGTCGGCAAGACCGGAATTCGGTCCCAGCGCACCGAACATGACGTATCGGTTGCCCACTTTGCCGAACGAGGACAAGGGCACCGACGGGTTCAGCTCCAGCATGGTTTGCAACAACTCCGCGCGTTTGTCGTCACGCACCTCGTGTTCGTCCCACAGGAAGCTCATGCACAGCAGTTGAGACTCAGAACCGGTGATGAAAACCGGCAGTTCGTCGCGCCCTTCGATGCTCACCTGCAACACGGCCACGTCACCCGGAATCGGGTGAACCTGGACGGACAAACCACCCATGGCCGCAGACACCGCATCGTCGATGCCGCGTAGCTGTTTTTGCAATTGCTCCATTTGCCCTCCTTGGATATTCTTGGAACCATCCGAAACTGAATGGCATACTCGGCAGAGTAGACAGGCAGACATCTTATGTCAAGACATATCATGTCGAACTGCAAAATCGGTCACACGCCAGGCGGAATGTCCGATTAAGGATCATCGAGATCACGCCACCCGACCTGCCGCGCAATGCGTGCAGACAGTCGCCAAGAGACCGGGACGCGACGCGCCCGGCACCAAAGAGACCCCAAAAGCCGCTATGCTTTGGCCCGGCGCATTTTTCCAGCGCGATTGACCGGATACCTCCACTCGCATGGCCAGCAACAAGACATACGACGAATCCTCATTCCGCGTCCTGAAAGGACTCGAACCCGTCCGCGAACGGCCGGGCATGTACACCCGCACCGATTCGCCGGCCCACATCATCCAGGAAGTGATCGACAACGCGGCTGACGAGGCCCTGGCCGGTCAGGCCAAGAAGATCTCGGTGACTGTGCATCGCGATGGTGCGATCACTGTGGCAGATAACGGCCGCGGCATTCCGGTCGGTCTGCACCCGGAAGAAGGCGTGCCGGTCGTGGTACTGGCCTACACCCGGCTGCACGCGGGGGGCAAATTCAACAAGAAGGAAGGCAATTCCGCCTACGCATTCTCGGGCGGTCTGCACGGGGTCGGCGTGGCGGTTACCAACGCCCTGTCCACCCGTATCGAGGTGGAGGTAAAGCGCGACGGCAAGGTGCACCAGATCGTTTTTGCCGATGGCGGCGAGAAGATCGGGCCACTCGAGGTTATTGGCGAGTGCGGCCAGCGCAACACCGGCACCACGGTCAAGGTGTGGCCCGATCCGAAGTATTTCGACGTGCCGCGCGCGCCCATGAACGAACTGGAGCGCCTGCTGCGCTCCAAGGCCGTGCTCCTGCCGGGCGTTGAAGTCAGGCTCGAGGTCGAACAGGCCGACGGCAGTCTGCTCAAGAAAGAATGGCACTATCCCGACGGGCTGTCTCAGTACCTGGGTGAGCAGGCAGGCGAATCAGAACCGGTGGCGCCGTTGTTTACCGGCGAAAAATATGCGGCCGCCGACGACGAGACCTTTGCCAATGGCGAAGGCGCAGCCTGGGCCTTCGGCTGGTTTGACCCGGCCGCGCCGAGCGAGTCCTATGTGAACCTGATTCCCACGGTCGCGGGCGGTACCCACGAATCGGGGCTTCGCGCAGGCGTCTTCGAGGCCGTCAAGAGCTTCATCGAGCACCACGCCCTGCTCCCGCGCGGGCTCAAGTTGCAGCAGGACGACGTGTGCAACCGCATGAGCTTCGTGCTGTCGGCGCGCCTGCTCGACCCGCAGTTTCAGGGGCAGGTGAAGGAAAAGCTCAATTCCCGCGAAGCCGTGAAGCTGGTTTCGGGCATGGTGCGCGATCCGTTCGAGATCTGGCTGAACAATCATGTGGATGCGGGCAAGGCGATCGCCGAACTGGCGATTCGCGCCGCCACCGCGCGCCAGAAGAATGCCAAGAAGGTCGAGAAGAAGAAGTCGTCCGGCGTCGCGGTGCTACCGGGCAAGCTCTCCGATTGCGAAAGCGAAGACATCGCAGACAACGAAATCTTTCTGGTCGAGGGTGACTCCGCCGGAGGCAGCGCCAAGCTGGCGCGCAACAAAGAGACCCAGGCGATCCTGCCGCTGCGCGGCAAGGTGCAGAATTCCTGGGAGATCGACGCCGGGCGCCTCTACGCGAATAACGAGATTCACGACATTGCTGTCGCGCTGGGCGTCGAAGCCCACACGGCTGACGAAACCCCGGACCTCTCCGGCCTGCGCTACGGCAAGGTGGTGATCATGTCGGACGCGGACGTGGATGGCTCGCACATCCAGACCCTGCTGCTGACCCTGTTCTTCCGCCACTTTCCCAAGCTCATCGAGCACGGCCACATCTATATCGCGCAGCCACCGCTGTACCGGGTGGATGTGCCGGCCCAGGGCAAGAAACGCCCCGCTCGACGCCTGTACGCGCTCGATGAAGGCGAACTGGCGGCCATTCGCGACCGTCTCGAAGCCGAGGGCGTGAAACCGCAAGCCATAGAGATCGGCCGATTCAAGGGTCTGGGCGAAATGAACCCCGAGCAACTGCGTGAAACCACGATGGACCCGGCCACGCGCCGGGTGCTACCGGTCCAGGTGCGCCCCGAAGCGCTGGAAGAGACGATCCGCATGTTCACCCTGCTCATGGGCAAGGGCGAGGCTTCGGGCCGTCGCGCTTGGATGGAAGAGAAAGGCGACACGGTCGACGCCGATATCTGAGGAACACGTCATGATCCGATCGATTCAACGACAACTGCTGGCCCTGGTGCTGGGCACTGCCTGTGTCGCCAGCCCGGGCGCCTGGGCCGCGGGCTACGGCGCCGGGATCATCGATCACTACGATGGCGCCACCGGCCTGTACTTTCGCACGATCACGGCCGACAAGATGCCCAAAGGTCTGGTGAGCAGCTACAAGCCGCGCACGATCATCACCAATCTGTTCATCTTCAACCCGGAGAATGAGGCGTCCAATCGCTTCTTCGAGGAAACGCCCAAAGGCGAGATCACCGACATCCTGTTCGAATCGGGCATCACAGACGGTCAGATCGACGTCATCAGCATCGGAGGCGGCTGGCGCTTCAAGCACAACACCGGCCTGCCGGAAGGGCGCACGCCGCGCGACAAGCTGCTGGTCGGCGTCAAGGACGAAGACACGGACAACATTACGCTCTACGTCGCCAACAAGCACGGCGAAAACCGCAGCGTGCTGACCGTCGTGCCTGCCGGCGCCGAGTGGCACATCGATGCCGCCAACGGCAAGCTGCGCGTGATCCGCGAGGAAGACGGCAAACTCATCATCGAGAGCTTCGACTGGTAAGCCTCTCAACGAACATCTTCATCATCCCAGAGCATGAGCAACGACACACCCGATCTGTTTGACGACGCCCCGACCGCCGATGCGGGCGCGGACCTGACACCGCCCCCTCCGCCGCCGGAAGAGCCGCCCATGGACGGCGACGCCCTGCCGCTGGATCGCTACGCCGAGCGGGCCTATCTGGCCTACGCCATGAGTGTGGTGAAGTCGCGCGCCCTGCCCCAGGTCGAAGACGGCATGAAGCCGGTGCAGCGACGCATTCTCTACGCCATGAACGAGATGCGTCTGCGTCCGGACGCCAAGCACGTGAAGTCCGCGCGCGTGGTCGGTGATGTCATCGGCAAATACCACCCGCACGGCGACAGCTCGGTCTACGACGCCATGGTGCGCACGGCACAGGACTTCTCCCTGCGCTACCCGCTGGTCGATGGCCAGGGCAACTTCGGCTCTCGCGACGGCGACTCCGCTGCGGCCATGCGCTACACCGAGTGCCGCCTGACCCCGATCGCCGAACTGCTGCTGGCCGAGATCGATCGCGGCACGGTCGATTTCGTGCCCAACTACGACGGCGCCTTCGAAGAGCCCTCACTGCTGCCGGCACGCCTGCCCATGGTGCTCATGAATGGCGCCTCGGGCATTGCGGTGGGCATGGCGACCGAAATCCCGTCGCACAACCTGCGCGAGGTGGCCGAAGCCGCCTGCCTGCTCATCAAGAATCCGGACGCCGGGCTGGACGAAGTCATGGCCATACTCCCCGGACCGGATTTTCCGGGTGGCGGCCAGCTCATCTCGCCCGCCTCGGCCATTCGCGACGCCTATGCCAGCGGCCGCGGCAGCCTGCGGGTGCGCGCTCGCTGGCATGTTGAAGAGCTGGCCCGCGGACAATGGCGCGTCATCATCGATCAGCTGCCCCATGGCGTATCCACCGCCCAGGTGCTGGCCGAGATCGAATCGCTCACCAACCCGCAGCCGCGCGCCGGCAAGAAAGACGTCTCGCAGGAGCAGAAACAGCTCAAATCCCTGGTGCTGGGTGTACTTGAAACGGTGCGCGACGAATCGTCCGACAAGGCGCCCGTGCGCATTGTGCTCGAGCCGCGCTCGAGCCGCCAGAGCAAGGACGAGTTCATGGCGGTGCTGCTCGCCCACACCGGGCTTGAGACCAGCACCTCGCTCAACCTGACGATGATCGGCCGCGACGGGCGCCCGCAACAGAAGAACCTGGTGCAGATCCTGCGCGAGTGGGTGGACTTCCGTTACGTCACCGTCGAGCGCCGAACCCGCCATCGCCTTGACGAGGTCGAGCGCCGCATCCACATTCTCGAAGGTCGCATGATCGCCTTCCTCAACATCGAGGAAGTGATCCGCGTGATCCGCGAAGCGGACGACCCGAAAGCCGATCTGATGTCGCACTTCAACCTCACCGAAGTGCAGGCAGAAGACATCCTCGAGATCCGCCTGCGTCAGTTGGCACGACTGGAAGGCATCCGCATCGAGCAAGAACTCGGCACCCTGCGTGAAGAGCGCGACGGCCTCAACCACCTGCTCGACAGCCGCGCCGCGATGACGCGCCTGATCCTCAAGGAAATCAACGAAGACGCGAAGAAATACGGCGACGACCGCCGCACGCTGATCGAATCGGTCGAGCCCGTCGCCGCCGCTGAAATCAAGGTGGCCGACGAACCGATCACCGTGATCATCTCGAAGAATGGCTGGGTCCGCACCCGTCAGGGACATGGCATCGATCCGGAGAGTGTGAACTACAAGGCCGGCGACAGCGGTTTCATGCTCATCGAAACCCGTACCGTCTGGCCGCTGATCGTGGTCGATACCAAAGGGCGCGGCTACACCGTCAAGGTCAGTGATCTGCCGGGTGGCCGGGGCGACGGCACGCCCATGAGCACGCTGATCGAGTTCCAGGATGGCGCCAAGCTCGCCCAGGCGGTATCAGCGCACCCGGACGCGAAATATCTGTTCGCCAACTCCGGTGGCTACGGCTTCATCTGCCAGATTGCCAACGCCATGACCCGCCAGCGCGCCGGCAAGGCGTTCATGAGTCTTGAGAAAGGCGAAGTCGTGCTGAGTCCGACCCCGGTCCGGGGTGACTGGGTCTGTGCCGTTTCCGATAACGCCCGCGTCCTGGTGTTCCCGATCACCGAAATGAAGGAACAGAATGGCGGTCGCGGCATCATCGTGATGGGCCTCGACAAGGACGCCACCCTGGCGGCCGTGGCCGTTCCCGAGAACGAAGCGGATCTGGAAATCATCGGCAGTGGTCGCGGGGGTCGCGAGACCGTCGTGCCGGTCAAGCCATCCCAGCGCGAATTGTGGCGCCACCGCCGGGCACGCAAGGGCATGGCCTTGCCCAACAAGATCAAGCCCACCGGGGCGCGGTAAAAAGCGGGGCGATCTTCGGGTCGCCCCTGTGCTTTCTGATGGTTCAGGCAACGCTGGTGCCGAAAAGCGCCCCCACCGCTGCCGTCGCCGCCATGGCAGCCGCCCCCCAGAAGCAGACCCGACCTGCGGCCGTCCACGGCCCGGCCCCACCCGCACGCGCGGCCAACGCCCCCAGCAAGGCCAGGCTGACCAGAGAGCCACAGGCAACGGTCAGCACCAGCGCGTCGCGGGGCACCGCCCACGCCAGCAACAAGGGAAATACGGCCCCCATCGAAAACGTGGCGGCAGAGGCACCCGCCGCCTGCAGGGGGCGCGCCGCATGCGTTTCGGTCAGGCCCAGTTCATCGCGTGCATGGGCGCCCAGTGCATCGTGGGCCATGAGTTGCTCAGACACCTGCCGCGCCAGTGCGGGCTCAAGGCCACGCGCCTCATAGATCCGTGCCAGTTCCAGTCGCTCGAACTCGGGGTTGGCCGCAAGCTCTTGCCGTTCTCGAGCCAGATCCGCTTTTTCGGTGTCGGCCTGCGAGCTGACCGACACATACTCCCCCGCCGCCATCGACATTGCGCCCGCCACGAGCGCGGCGACTCCGGCCAGCAGCACCTGCCCGGACGCGGCGCCCGAAGACGCCACACCCACCAGCAGACTGGCCGTGGACACGATGCCATCGTTTGCCCCGAGCACGGCGGCACGCAACCAGCCGATGCGATCGGCAAAATGACGTTCAGGGTGTTTGGGGGATTTGCTCAAGGGACGACTCCGGTAGTGTTCTGGGCTGGTCAGACGCGAGTGAATGCCAGCGCGACATCAGATCATGCCCATGGGCCATGCAGCAAATCATTCCATCCCGTACTGCAAAGCGCTACAATCGCGCGCCGCCTCGTTGGACCACCCATCCCGGGTGTCGAGCCGGCAGGACAATTCGCGATCATGACACCCTGCCGCGTGACTGCGTGGTGCAAGCAACATGACTGAGGCACTGGGGGCCTGCCCCCCGACGGAGCCGCCAGATCAGGAAGCCATTTTTCGGCGTATTGCCGAGGCGCTGACACGTGACGGCTATGCCCTCGTTCCGGACGCGATCGACCTGAACTTGCTCCAGGCGCTACGTGCCCGAATCGAGCATCTGGGTGCTGACGACTTCGTGCCGGCCGGCATTGGTCGTGCTCAGGAGCAAATGAAGAACGAGTTCGTCCGCCGCGACGAAATCCACTGGCTGGAACGCAGCGACCCGACAGAGGCTCAGTGGCTGGCCTGGGTGGATGCACTTCGCGACTACCTGAACCGGCGGCTGTTTCTCGGCCTGTTTTCCTACGAAGCCCATTTTGCCCACTATGCGCCGGGGGCGTTCTACAAGCGCCACGTGGATGCGTTCAGGGGTGAAGCAAACCGTATTCTCAGTACCGTGCTTTATCTGAACGACGGATGGCAGCACGCGGACGGCGGCCAGTTGGTGCTGTATCCGGAAAATGGCCTGGAACCCCTGGCCAAGGTTGATCCGGTCATGGGCACCCTCGCAGTCTTCCTGAGCGAGGAGTTTCCCCACGAGGTGCTGCCTGCGGCGCGTCATCGGTTCAGCATTGCCGGTTGGTGCCGGGTAAACACCTCAACGGCAGATCGCGTCGACCCGCCGCGCTGATTCAGCGCCCGGCGCTCACCAGAACTTCCACCACCACTTCTTCTTTTCCATGGTGTCCTGCACATGGGGCGCCCATTGCTGCGAGCCGCCGACACTGGCAAAAAAGCTGCCGAAGCGCTTGTCCGCTTCGTTGATGTGATTGGTGAGCCACACCTTGAGAAAGTGCAGCAACTCGAACGTGATCTTGGCCTCACCGGTATCGAGCTTTGACTGCAAGGCCGTCACCTGACCAATCAGGTCTTCATGGTTCTGCTTGTGGCGCTCGAAGTCGGGGTAGTTCGACACCCGCATCAATGACTCTTCGACGGAAAAGTGCGTACGCGTGTATTCGGCCAGATTGTCGAGGATGCGACGGGCGGCTTCGGAGCCATGGCGCTCCATGATTGCCCTATGCAGCTGATTGAGCAGATCGACGAGCTCCTTGTGCTGCTCGTCGATTTCCTGGACTCCGACGCTGAACCCGTCAGTCCACTGAAACAGATTGGCTTCCATCGCGACCTCGATTGAAATAATACGTGGCGCGGATGATAGGCCCCTCGCTGAGTGACCCGTTGATCCGTATCAATGCAGTTACGAATTTAGTTACATTTCCTGACGGTCGATCATGCCGCTCGACATATTGGCAGAGACCGGCGGCAAAATGCTCTGGATAGCATCGTCTTCCCGCAAGGGGACGGGTTCCGGCACATCTTCTTCAACGAGCGTGGACTCCATGAGCAGGGTGACGCGCCGGTTCTGGGCACGACCTTCGGCTGAGAGATTGCTCGCCACGGGCCGCTGATCACCATAGCCCGCCGCGGTCAGACGCCCCGGTTCGACGCCGTTGGCCACGAACAGGCGCACCACGCTCGACGCCCGCACGGCAGACAGCTCCCAATTGGACGGGAAGCGATAGGTGTTGATCGGCACGTTGTCGGTGTGCCCTTCGATCACGATCGGAAATTCTGCCGGTGCCAGCACCTGTGCCACGGCATCGAGGGCATCGACGGCGGTCTGTCCCAGGTCAGCCTCACCGGGCTGAAAAAGCACTTCGGCGTTGATTTCCACCTTGATGCCGAAGGCCCCTTCGGTAACGCTTACCTGCCCGCCATCGGCCAGCGGCTGAAGCACCCGGCGGATTTCGTCCGCCATGTCACGCACCCGCCGGGCGGCTTTTTCGCGCTCCGCCTTCTTGGCCGCTTCCGCTTTTCGTTCGGCGTCCGTCTTCTTCGGTCCGATCATCGTTTTCGATGGCATCGGCAGATCCTGCACGATCATCTGGCGTCCGCTGTCGTTCACGCTGACGCTCCGGAAAGCCTGCACGATGGAGTCGGACAGCACGCGGTACTTGCCCTCATTGATGGAACTGAGGGAATACATGACCACGAAAAAGGCAAACAGCAAGGTAATGAAGTCGGCGTACGAGACCAGCCATCGTTCGTGGTTCTCGTGTTCTTCGGCTTCCTTGCGGCGTCGTGCCATGAATGGGCGTCCTTGCTCAGGCGGGGTCTGGCCGCCTCGTGGCGGCCTACCCTATTCCTATCGGCAACGGCTGCCCTGCCTTGAGGGTATTCGACTCCCTTTCAGGCGCCCGCGTGAGCGCCGCGCTCATACCAGTTGCGGGTGTTGTTGATCATGCGCACCAACCACAGCATCACCGGCACTTCGATCAGCACGCCCACCACCGTGGCCAGCGCAGCCCCGGATTCGAAGCCATACAGCACGATGGCCGCCGCCACAGCCAGCTCGAAGAAGTTGGAAGCACCGATCATGGTCGATGGCCCGGCCACCTCGTGGGCCACGCCCAGCTTGCGATTGAGCCAGTAGCCCAGTGCTGCGATGAATAACACCTGCGCGAGAATCGGCACCGCCAGAATGGCAATCACCACCGGCTGCGCGACGATCGCCTTGCCCTGGAACGCGAACAGCAACACCAGCGTCGCGAGCAGCGCAAACAGCGAAAACGGTGAAAAGCGGTCAAGCGCGGCCTTCAGATTGGCTTCGCCTTTCTTGAGCAGCGTGTGACGAATCGCCTGCGCGATGGCCAGCGGAATGACGATGTACATGACCACGGACAACAGCAAGGTATCCCAGGGCACGGGAATGGCCGATACGCCCAACAGCAGCGCAACAATCGGCGCAAAGGCAAACACCATCACCAGATCGTTGAGCGCCACCTGGGTGAGCGTAAAGTTGGCGTTGCCCCGGCACAGGTTACTCCACACGAACACCATGGCGGTACAGGGCGCAGCCCCCAGGAGAATCAGCCCGGCGATGTAGCTGTCGAGCTGCTCTGCGGGCAACCAGGGCGCAAACACGTGACGAATGAACAGCCAGCCGAACAGCGCCATGGAAAACGGCTTGACCGCCCAATTGACGAACAGGGTCACCCCCATGCCGCAGGCATGCTGACGCACTTCGTGCAGGGCGCCGAAGTCGATCTTGATCAACATCGGGATGATCATCACCCAGATCAGCAACCCGACCGGCAGATTCACCTGGGCGATCTCGAGACGCCCCAGCGCCTCGAAGGGCCCGGGCAGCATCAGCCCAAGGAGGGTTCCGGCAACCATGCACAGGGCGACCCACACGGTGAGGTAGCGCTCGAAGAAGCCGATGGAAGCGCCGGCCGCCTGGCGACCGACCACATCGCATTGCGCGCTCATACGGCCCCCTCTTCCATCAGACCGATACTGTCGAGTTGCTGCTGCAGCGCGCCCCGGTCGGCAATCACATCCTCAGGCAGACCCAGCAGGCGTGCAAACCGCTTGCGCAGCGCCTGGGCCGTGTCGAGAAAGGCCTTGAGCCGTATCTCGTCGTCGCCTTGCACCGCAGCCGGATCCGGCAAACCCCAGTGCGCTCTCAAGGGGGCGCCCGGCCAGACCGGGCAGGCCTCGCCAGCGGCGTTGTTGCACACGGTGATGATCAGATCCATGGCGGGCGCATCGCTCTCGGAAAACGCGTCCCAGGACTTGCTCGACAGTCCATCGGTGGGAATCCCCTCCATCGCGAGCACTTCAAGCGCCAGCGGATTGACCTTGCCGGTAGGGTCGCTACCGGCGCTATAGGCCTGCATACGGCCTTGCGCCATGGCATTGAGCAGCGCCTCGGCAAGAATGGAACGGGCTGAATTACCCGTGCACAGAATCAGTACGTTCATGAGGACATCAACACTTTGAGGAAATCGTGGATTCGCCGAAGCAGGCTTGAGGATTGCCCTGACAGCATTCGGCACTGAGAAATTCGATGAGTTGCTGCATGGTGTCCACGTTGGCCGCGTAGCGCACATGCCGACCTTCGTTCGCCGAGGAGACCAGGCCCGCCTGAGCCAAGGACTTGAGATGAAATGACAAGGCGTTGGGCGCAACGTCAAGCTGGCTGGCCAACTCGCCAGCGAGCAGCCCCGCGCGCCCATGGCGCACAAGCAGGCGAAAAACCGCCAGACGCGTCGGCTGAGCCAGAGCAGTGAGCGCGGGGACTGCGCTTTCGGTGGTGAACGTTTCAATAATCATTGAAATATTCTACCAATAAAAAACGACGGTCGTGTGACCGTCGTTTGTAACTCATGCGCTTCTCTTCAGACGTCGTAACCCTGGAGCCGCCGCTCGATAATGCGGGGATTGTCGCCATTCGCAATTCCCACCAGTCCATCGAGAAACAGCTCCTTCATCGACACCAGGGTGCTGACATGGGCCAACAGCTTCTTGGCCGCCGGCAGAAACACCAGGTTGGCAGATCCGACACCATAGATGGTCGCCACGAACGCGACCGCAATGCCCGACCCGAGCTTGGCCGGGTCGGAGAGATTTTCCATCACATGGATGAGCCCCATCACGGCCCCGAGAATGCCGATCGTGGGTGCGTAGCCGCCCGCGGCTTCCCAGATGCGGGCGCCCAGCTTCATGCGCGACTCCCAGGCATCGATTTCGACCTCGAGCACCTCCCGCAGACGGTCAGGCTCCATACCGTCGATGAGCAGTTCGATGCCTTTCTTGGCAAACGGGTCTTCCACCAGTTCCATCTGGTTTTCAAGCGCCAGCAGGCCTTCGCGGCGAGCCACGTTGCTCCAGCCGACGATCTGTTCGATCAGCTGCTGATGGGATGATTCGGGCGGAACGAAAATCCACTTGATCATGCGCATGCCGTCCTTGAACACACGCAACGGACTTTGCAGCATGACGGCGCCCAGGGTGCCGCCAATGACGATCATGAAGGCCGTGGGTTGAACCAGGGAGCTGATGTGACCCCCTTCGAGCATCTGCCCCACAAGAATGGCGGCAATGCCGATGGTCAGGCCGATGAGGCTGATGCTGTCCATACGCACGTGGGTTCAGAGCCTCCGCTCAAGCCGCCTTGGTGGCACTCTTGGGCGGACGGCCACGGCGGGCCTTGGGCGCTGCCTTGGTGCCGTGAATGCGGGAACGAAGGCGCGCGACCGCCTGACTGTGCAACTGGCACACGCGGGACTCGGACACACCCAGCACTTCGCCGATCTCGCGCAGGTTGAGGTCTTCCTCGTAATACAGGCCCATGACCAGCTTTTCGCGCTCGGGCAGATCGTCAATGGCCTGAACGAGCACATCACGCATGTTCTGGTCGAGCAAGGCATCCAGCGGGTCGCCTTCATGCCCGGCGGCGTGACGCTCAAGAAAGTCGTCATCGCTGCCTTCGGTGAAATCTTCGAAATACACCAGCTGATGCCCGCGTGCGTCCTGCAGCATCTTCTGATACTCGGGCAGGGTCATGTCCATGGCGTCGGCCAGTTCCTTCTCCGTCGGCGGACGACCGTGTGTCTGTTCAAGCTCGTGGATGGCGCCTTCGATCCGACGCATGTCGCGACGCAGGCTGCGCGGCAACCAGTCGTTTTCACGCAGGCCGTCGAGCATCGATCCGCGGATACGCTGCACCGCATAGGTTTCGAACTGGGCGCCCAAGCCTTCTTCGTAGCGACTGATGGCGTCCAGGAGGCCAATCATGCCGTTCTGGATGATGTCATCCACCTGCACACTGGCCGGCAATTTGGCCATCAGGTGATAGGCGATGCGCTTGACCAGCGGTGCATAGTGCGTCACCAGTTGGTCCCGATCGAGAGTGCCGGATGCGGTATACATTCGCTGACCTGTCTTTTCTCAATGCCCTGTGGGGGGCTCAAACCGCTTCGCGGCATAAGCCATGAAGCCCGATGGTTCCCATTTTCCGCATTGCCCGGCAAACCGACGGGTGGAAAAAGGCGATTTATTCCCCGTATTTCCCATTCACATGCGCGCCGACTGCAATCCGCCCTGCTTCCAGCCTTGAAGCCGGCGCAGGAAGGCCGCCTCCGCTTCGGCCGGCGGCATACGCCCGGCATCGTGCAACAAGGCGTCCGCCAGCGCATCGCGTTCGATTTCACCGGCCCACGCCAGGGGGATGCCCACCCGTGCGCGAACGAGATCTTCAAGACGGGCAAACATGCTGCGCGCGTCGGCGCGATCCTTGGCGCGCGCCACGGCCACATGCACCGCACCTGCGCCAAGCGCAGCGAGAGATTTGATGCACGCGTAGGCCTCGGTGACGCCACGACCGCTGGCTTCGACGACAACCAGCCGTTTGGGGGCTGCAAACACGAAAGGCGACGGCGCATCCAGACTCGCGGGTGAGGCGTGAACCATCATGAATCGCGTGCGCCGCTGCAGATGGCGGATGGTGCCGAGCAGACTGGCCCGTCGCTCGTCATCGAGCAAAGGCATGGCCATGGCCGCCGCGGTGATGGGCAAACGCCCCATCAGCCCCTCGACGGGCAGCACGAGGCCATCGACCGTCTCGCGCTCATCAAGTACGTGCAACAGGTCTTTGGCCGGCGCATGGCCCCAGATATCCGCCAGACTGGCTTCACCCGCCGCTTCATCAAGCACCAGCACGCGATGCGCCTGCTTGCCGATCTCGGTGACCGCACGGGCAGCGGACAGCTGCGCCTTGTGCCCCGTGGCAAACATGGCCACCACGGTGGGCGGCGATTTTCTGAACAGCCGACGCAGGCCGGCTGCCTGATCTTCACGGCCGTCGATCATGTCAGGCTCCCAGGCCGGCGCCGGCCATCAGCAATCCCGCTTCGTCTCCCTTGAGGTGATAGGGAGAGTCGCCATCCACGGCCTTGAGGGCCCGGTGCAGCAAGTAGGCGCGGTTGGGCAGATGCAGATCTTCTGGCACCCGCTGACCATTGGCCACGTAGAACACTTCCAGGTCGTTGCGCACTGCCACGTCGATGGCCGGTGCCAATGAGGCGGCTTCATCCACCTTGGTGAGAATGCAACCAGCCAGATCGGGGCCGTCGTAGGCACGCACCACATCATCGAGCGTGTCGCCGCGGCTGGTGGCATTGAGCAGCAGCAGCCGCTTGACGTTACCGGCGCCCAACAACATGGCGGCTTGCTCGGCCACCATGCGGTCACGCTGGCTCATGCCGACCGTGTCGATCAGCACCATGTGCTTGTTCTTCAGTTCAGCCAGTGTCTGACGCAGATCCGCCGCATCGCGCACCACGTGCACCGGCACCCCCAGAATGCGGCCGTAGATGCGCAGCTGCTCGTGCGCTCCGATCCGGTAGCCATCGGTGGTAATCAGGGCCAGTTTGTCGGCACCATGTCGCACCACGCAGCGGGCAGCGAGCTTGGCCGCCGTGGTGGTTTTTCCGACGCCGGTCGGGCCGACCAGCGCATATACGCCACCCCGGTCGATGACGTCTGCGTCATTCGACATGGCACGAAGGCTGCGATTGAGCGCCGTCTTGACGGCATTGCGCGCAGCCGCCAGCTCGGCCTCGGCCTCCACCGCTTCACACAGGGTGCGGGCCAGTTGGGCTGAAAAACCGCATTCGAGCAATTCACCGACCATGCGGGTGCGCGCCGGCGCCTGACGGCCCTGCTCGCCCCAGGCAAAGGCCGCAAGCTGACGCTCGAGCATGCCCCGAATGCCGGCCATCTCTTCCATGAGCTGCTTGTTGGCGGCCTGAAGCTCGCGAATCCGCGCGGACTCCTCAAAGCCTTTCGGCTCAACGTTGCTCGGATTCGCCGCCGGTCTGGCCGCTACCGGCCGCTGCATATCGCTGCCGGAGCGCTGGGCCGCTTTCGACTCGACATCCTGTGCCGCAGCGCGCTCAGCCAGCGTGGGGCGCTTCGCATCGGCGCGCGCAGATTCGATTCGCGGCGGATTGAACGGGCGAATCACACGCCCTTCAGGGGCTGCGCTTTGAGGTGTCGGACGCTGAGGTGTCGGGCGTCGACGCGCGGCACTGAGCTGAAGACGGTAATCCCCATCGTCCGCCTCCTGCTCGTCCACCTGAACGGCCACCGGGGCAACCGGTGCCTGAACCCTGGGCTTGGGCGCGGGCTTCGGTGCCGCAGCCTGATGCAGCAGATCCACCGCATCGGCTGGCAGCGCAACGATTTCGACACCACCGTCCACCGACCGATTGGACAGCACGATGGCATCGGCACCGAGCTCCTCCTTGAGCTGACGCAGGGCCTCGCGGGCGGTTTGGGCAAAATATCGCTTGACGTTCATGGGGCTCTCCGAAGCCGTCACGCCCAAACGGCGGGCGCGTTTTTCATGACTTCATTATGGAGAGCACCCTGTCCAGCAAAAGGGCGGAAAAAAGGGGGTCTGCCCCCCTTATTCTTTCAAAAGGACATGGTCCCCCGTCAGGCGATCGGAGCACCCACCATCCCGGTCACGCGGATCATGCGGTTCTCCGGTACCTCGGTGTTGGCCACCACCTTGAGCGACGGCACCGACCGACGCAGGAAGCGAGACAGCAGCCAGCGCAGCGGCGCCGGCACCAGCAGCACCGGCGGCAGGCCCGTGCTCTCCTGGCGCTCGGCCAACTCGGCCGTCTGACGAAGCAAGGTGTCCGCAAGCCCGGGCTCGATCGCCCCACCATCACCACCGCCCGCCGAGACGGCCTGCATCAGCACACGCTCGAGGGACGGATCCAGTGCCAGCACCTGAACTTCGGAATGGCCGGGGAAAAGCCCCTGGACGATGGCACGGCCAAGCGCCTGACGGACCCGCGTGGTGAGTTCCAGTGCGTCCTGAACGTGCGGCGCATGTTCTGCCAGGGTCTCGATGATGGTGCGGGTATCGCGGATATTGACCCCTTCTTCGAGCAGGTTCTGCAGCACACGTTGCACCGAAGCCAGGGGCAGTTGTTTGGGCACAAGATCTTCGACGAGCTTGGGCGCTTCCTTGCCAATGTGATCGAGCAAGGCCTGCGTCTCCTGACGCCCCAGCAACTCGGCAGCATGTTCGAGGATGACATGGTTGAGATGCGTCGCCACCACCGTACTCGCGTCCACCACGGTGTAACCCAGCGCGTGCGCCTGCTCCCGTTGCCCGGCGTCGATCCACACAGCGGGCAGGCCGAATGCCGGGTCGGTTGTATCGCGGCCGGTCAGCGTGCCGGACACGCGCCCCGGATTGATCGCCAGGAGCTGCCCCGGATAGGCCTCGCCGCTACCCACTTCCACACCCTTGAGGGCCACGCGGTACGCATTCGGTTTGAGTTCCAGGTTGTCCCGAATGTGGACGGGCGCGGCCAGGAAACCCACTTCCTGGGCAAACTTCTTGCGCAACCCGCGAATCCTCTTGAGCAGTTCGCCGTCCTGCGCCTTGTCGACCATCGGGATGAGGCGATAACCGACTTCAAGACCAAGCACGTCGACCGCGGACACATCGTTCCAGCTCGCCTCCTGCGACGCTTCAGTGGCCTGAGCCACCGCTTCGGGCGTGGGCTTCTTGATCTCCTCTTCCACCTCTGGCGGATGCTTCATGCGCCACCAGGCGAGGCCGCCAAACACCGAAGCGAGCAGAATGAACACCAGGTTCGGCATACCCGGGATCAGGCCAAGCACGCCGAGAATGCCGGCGGTGAGCATCATGATGACCGGATTCGAGAAAATCTGACGCACTACCTGCCCGCCAATCTCTCCCTCGTCGCCCACACGCGAAACCACCAGACCGGCCGCAACGGAAATGATCAGCGCGGGAATCTGCGCAACGAGACCATCACCGATGGTGAGCAAGGTGTAGTTTTCAGCCGCCTGTGCGAGCGCCATGTCGTGCTGCATGACGCCCACCACCAGACCACCAGCCACGTTGATCAACAGGATCAGGATGCCCGCCACCGCATCGCCACGAACGAACTTGGACGCACCGTCCATCGCCCCGTAGAAATCCGATTCCTGACTGATATCGATACGGCGCTGTTTGGCTTCCTTTTCATCAATCAGACCGGCGTTGAGGTCGGCGTCGATTGCCATTTGCTTACCGGGCATCGCGTCCAGGGTAAAGCGAGCGCTCACTTCCGCAATCCGCCCAGCGCCCTTGGTAATGACCACGAAGTTGATCACGGTAAGGATCGTGAACACCACGAGACCGACCGCCGTGTTCCCGCCCACAAGGAAGTAGCCAAAGGCCTCGATCACCTTGCCGGCCGCATCAGCGCCAGTGTGTCCGTCGAGCAAGACGATTCGGGTCGACGCGACGTTCAGGCTCAGACGCAGCAATGTGGTCACCAGCAAGACCGTGGGGAACACCGAAAAATCGAGCGGACGCTTCGTATACATCGCCACCAGCATCACCATGATGGACATGGAAATGTTGAAGGTGAAAAACAGATCCAGCAAAAACGCCGGCAACGGCAACACCATCATCGCGAGAATCATGATGATGAGGATGGGTGCCGACATCTGGCGCAGCACCACCGGAGAGATCAGGGAACGTAGATTGAACGTGTTTTCCATGTTCGATTCAGCCAAGAGTCACGCGCATCACGCGGGCGAAGGCCCGGGATCCATATCTGGAGGAACCTGCAGCGCCGTCGGCTCAGCCGGTGGCAGGCCACCGTTTTCCATCCAGTGGTTGAGCTGGTAGATATAGGCCATCACTTCAGCCACAGCCGTGTACAAAACGGCTGGCACGGTCTGCTCCAGTTCGCAATGCTTGAAAAGCGCACGCGCCAATGGGGGGGCCTCCAGCAGCGGCACATTGTTCTCGCGCGCCAGTTCGCGAATCTTCTGGGCAAGCGCATCGGCGCCTTTGGCAACCACCATCGGCGCACCCATGCGATCAGCGTCATACTTTAGCGCAACGGCGAAATGCGTCGGGTTGGTCACAACCACGTCCGCGGTCGGGACTTCGGACATCATCCGGCGACGTGCCATCTCACGCTGGGCACTTCGGATACGCGCCTTGATCTGCGGATCGCCCTCGGTCTCTTTCATTTCCTTGCGCACTTCCTCTTTCGTCATGCGCAGCTTCTTGTGGTATTGCCACAGTTGAAAGGGAACATCGAGAAGTGCCAGCAATGCCAGGCTGGTGACGATGAGTAATGCAGAAAAGAGCACCGTCTCGGCAAAATCAGGAAGGCTGATGTTCAGCGGCTGCGTCATCAGCGACATGATGTGGTCTTTTTCACGCCAGATGGACCAGGCGCCAATCCCGCCCACAAGAAGCGCCTTGAGCAAGGCCTTGACCAGTTCCGCAAGACCATGGACCGAGAACATACGCTCCAGGCCTTTCAGCGGATTCATGCGTTCAAACTTGAAACCCAGGGCCTTGGGGGCAAAAACAAGCCCCCCCATGAGGATCGGTGCGCCCACAGCAGCAATCATCAGGACGAAGAAAAGCGGAGCGACGGTTAATAACGCCTGAGTCAGGATCTCCTGCAACATCAGCACCATACGCGTGCTGTCCATTGCGGCGGCCGCATCAAAGCTCAGACCGGATTTGACAAGGGTAACGACACGACCTGAGATCCACTGCCCCGTCACCCACATGACGACGACACCCGCCATCATGACCAGGAAGGTCGAAAGCTCACGCGATTGCGGAACCTGCCCCTCTTCCCGGGCCTGTTCCAACCGTCGTGGTGTGGGGTCCTCTGTCTTCTCGAGATCGCTCTCTTCGGCCACCCTGCGCTCCGCTCATCCAACACAATGCCCCGGCGGAGCATTGAATGGAGGCATTATCAGACGCGTCAGGCCATGAGTCCGGGTAGATAAGACAGGTAAAAAGCGGTCATTTCAGGCTTCAAGGCCCAAGACCTCAAGCACCCGGTATGCGCAACTATTCCGCGGCGGGGAGCTTCTCGATCCCTTTGATGACCGCTCCACTACCAATATTCTTCGACCGAAACCAACCCGCATTCATTTCGAGCGCGAAGCGTGCCGGCGCCTTGGCACAATGATTGTCTTCAGTCTGCGGCAGCATCTCTTCGACATTGATGACGACACCGTTGTCATCCAGAAAGGCGACCGATAAAGGAATCAGGGTGTTTTTCATCCACATGCAGTGAATTGCCTTTTCGGGGTAGACGAAAATCATGCCTTCATGCGAGGGCATTACAGAGCGGTTCATCAACCCGGTCGCCCGATTCGTGTAGTCAGCCGCCACCTCCGCCGAAATCCGAAACATTCCCGTTCGCAGTTCGACGCGCGGCAACTGGTCCGCAAAGCTTGCCGCGGGCTGCAACAAGGCCAACGACAGTACAACGAGACGAAGCGGCTTGAATGGGTTGCTCACGAGAAAATCCTGATATGCGGTCATTTCGGAATCCAAGCATACGCGATCTCTCCCGTCATCGACACAGTCTGCAACACGAGGGTTTACGCATTCATGCGTCAAGTTTTTAGTTTGATTTCGAATCGTAGTGTCAATAAAAAACCCCTGCTACGGTTGTGTAGCAGGGGTTTTGAGTAGTTAGTCTGACGATGACCTACTTTCACACCCGCAATGGGCACTATCATCGGCGCGATTCCGTTTCACGGTCCTGTTCGGGATGGGAAGGGGTGGTTCCAGAATGCTATTGTCGTCAGACTTTGATCGTTGTCGGGATGGGATTAGTCCATCCTGACGAATTCGGAAGATCAAGTCGAAACACAGCGTGTTGTGTGTGATTGCGTCTTTGAGATATTTGTTGTTCTCAAGGTTATAGGATCAAGCCTCACGGGCAATTAGTATCGGTTAGCTTAACGCATTACTGCGCTTCCACACCCGACCTATCAACGTCCTGGTCTTGGACGACCCTTGAGCGTGATCGAGTCACGAGGGAAGTCTCATCTTGAGGCGAGTTTCCCGCTTAGATGCTTTCAGCGGTTATCTCTTCCGCACTTAGCTACCCGGCGATGCCACTGGCGTGACAACCGGTACACCAGAGGTGCGTCCACTCCGGTCCTCTCGTACTAGGAGCAGGCCCTCTCAAACTTCCAGCGCCCACGGCAGATAGGGACCAAACTGTCTCACGACGTTTTAAACCCAGCTCACGTACCACTTTAAATGGCGAACAGCCATACCCTTGGGACCGGCTACAGCCCCAGGATGTGATGAGCCGACATCGAGGTGCCAAACTCCGCCGTCGATGTGAACTCTTGGGCGGAATCAGCCTGTTATCCCCAGAGTACCTTTTATCCGTTGAGCGATGGCCCTTCCATACAGAACCACCGGATCACTATGACCTGCTTTCGCACCTGCTCGACTTGTGGGTCTCGCAGTCAAGCCTCCTTTTGCCATTGCACTATCAGTACGATGTCCGACCGTACCTAGGAGACCTTCGTACTCCTCCGTTACCCTTTAGGAGGAGACCGCCCCAGTCAAACTGCCCACCATGCACGGTCCCCGACCCGGATTCACGGGCCTAGGTTAGAACCTCAACGACACCAGGGTGGTATTTCAAGGTTGGCTCCACGATAACTGGCGTTACCGCTTCAAAGCCTCCCACCTATCCTACACAAGTGACGTCAAAGTCCAATGCAAAGCTACAGTAAAGGTTCATGGGGTCTTTCCGTCTAGCCGCGGGGAGATTGCATCTTCACAACCATTTCAACTTCGCTGAGTCTCAGGAGGAGACAGTGTGGCCATCGTTACGCCATTCGTGCAGGTCGGAACTTACCCGACAAGGAATTTCGCTACCTTAGGACCGTTATAGTTACGGCCGCCGTTTACCGGGGCTTCGATCAAGAGCTTGCACCCCATCACTTAACCTTCCGGCACCGGGCAGGCGTCACACCCTATACGTCCACTTTCGTGTTTGCAGAGTGCTGTGTTTTTAATAAACAGTCGCAGCCACCGATTCTCTGCGGCCTCCTTCTGCTCCACCCGCAGGGGCTTCACATACAAGAGGCACACCTTCTCCCGAAGTTACGGTGTCAATTTGCCGAGTTCCTTCTCCTGAGTTCTCTCAAGCGCCTTGGTATTTTCAACCTACCCACCTGTGTCGGTTTGCGGTACGGTCGATTTTGGACTGAAGCTTAGAGGCTTTTCCTGGAAGCTTGGTATCAACCACTTCAGAGTCAATGACTCCTCGTTATCACGCCTCATCTAAGCCTGGCGGATTTGCCTACCAGGCACGACTACACGCTTGAACCGGGACATCCAACACCCGGCTGGCCTAACCTTCTCCGTCCCCCCATCGCATCCAAAATCGGTACAGGAATATTGACCTGTTTCCCATCGACTACGCATTTCTGCCTCGCCTTAGGGGCCGACTCACCCTGCGCCGATGAACGTTGCGCAGGAAACCTTGGGTTTTCGGCGAGGGTGCTTTTCACACCCTTTATCGCTACTCATGTCAGCATTCGCACTTCTGATACCTCCAGCATCCCTTACGAGACACCTTCGCAGGCTTACAGAACGCTCCCCTACCATGCGTACAAGTACGCATCCGCAGCTTCGGTTATCAGTTTGAGCCCCGTTACATCTTCCGCGCAGGACGACTCGACTAGTGAGCTATTACGCTTTCTTTAAAGGGTGGCTGCTTCTAAGCCAACCTCCTAGCTGTCTGTGCCTTCCCACCTCGTTTACCACTTAACTGATCATTTGGGACCTTAGCTGGCGGTCTGGGTTGTTTCCCTCTTGACAACGGACGTTAGCACCCGCTGTCTGTCTGCCGTGTATCACTTTCCGGTATTCGGAGTTTGCTATCGCGGGGTAAATCGCAGTGACCCCCCCAACGATGACAGTGCTCTACCCCCGGAAGTGTCCGCACGACGCACTACCTAAATAGTTTTCGGGGAGAACCAGCTATTTCCAGATTTGTTTGGCCTTTCACCCCTATCCACAGCTCATCCCCTAATTTTTCAACATTAGTGGGTTCGGACCTCCAGTGCGTGTTACCGCACCTTCATCCTGGCCATGGATAGATCATCTGGTTTCGGGTCTACATCCAGCTACTAAAGCGCCCTTATCAGACTCGCTTTCGCTACGCCTCCCCTATTCGGTTAAGCTTGCAACTGAACGTAAGTCGCTGACCCATTATACAAAAGGTACGCAGTCACCCCTCAAAGGAGGCTCCCACTGTTTGTATGCATGCGGTTTCAGGTTCTATTTCACTCCCCTCCCGGGGTTCTTTTCGCCTTTCCCTCACGGTACTGGTTCACTATCGGTCGATCACGAGTATTTAGCCTTGGAGGATGGTCCCCCCATCTTCAGACAGGATTTCACGTGTCCCGCCCTACTTGTCGTACGCTTAGACCCGCCAGCGACCCTTCACATACAGGGCTATCACCTTCTATGGCCGGGCTTTCCATCCCGTTTTGTTGAATCACTGGTTTAGTCGTACAGGCTGGTCCCGGTTCGCTCGCCGCTACTTCGGGAATCTCGGTTGATTTCTTTTCCTACGGCTACTTAGATGTTTCAGTTCGCCGCGTTCGCCTCCACTGGCCTATGTATTCAGCCAGGGATACCTCATAAGAGGTGGGTTTCCCCATTCGGACATCTGCGGATCAAAGCTCTATTGCCAGCTCCCCGCAGCTTTTCGCAGGCTTACACGTCCTTCATCGCCTGTGATCGCCAAGGCATCCACCACATGCACTTAGTCGCTTGATCCTATAACCTTGAGCTCTGCCTTCCGACAAAGACTCCGCTACAGGAGAACTTCAAACGTCTCAAGTTGTTGTGCTTCCCACCTGCCGCTGGTTCGCAAGCAGACAGGAAACGATGCAATCACACACCATAAATAAATTTACTACTGTGTGACTCGCCAGTTCTTACGAACCGACGATCATTCGACTTTTCTTCCTAATTGTTAAAGAACGCACCTGATCCGAAGACCAGGGTAAAACGTCAGCACTATCGCCTCCAATCATTCACAGGCAACACTGCTGACGCTTCACCGCACACTCGAAGAGTTGAACAACCGAACAACACCAATTGAATGGTGGAGGATGACGGGATCGAACCGACGACCCCCTGCTTGCAAAGCAGGTGCTCTCCCAGCTGAGCTAATCCCCCAACTTGATGCTTTGGTGGGTCTGGTTGGGTTCGAACCAACGACCCCCGCCTTATCAAGACGGTGCTCTAACCGGCTGAGCTACAGACCCCACTTCTCGGGTGCGCGAGCTTACACATTGAACAACCGATAGGTTGTGGATACTTGGCCCCGAGGGGCTTTCTCTGGAAAGGAGGTGATCCAGCCGCAGGTTCCCCTACGGCTACCTTGTTACGACTTCACCCCAGTCATGAATCTCACCGTGGTAAGCGCCCTCCCGAAGGTTAAGCTACCTACTTCTGGTGAAACCCACTCCCATGGTGTGACGGGCGGTGTGTACAAGACCCGGGAACGTATTCACCGCGGCATTCTGATCCGCGATTACTAGCGATTCCGACTTCACGCAGTCGAGTTGCAGACTACGATCCGGACTACGATCGGCTTTCTGGGATTAGCTCCACCTCGCGGCTTGGCAACCCTCTGTACCGACCATTGTATGACGTGTGAAGCCCTACCCATAAGGGCCATGATGACTTGACGTCATCCCCACCTTCCTCCGGTTTGTCACCGGCAGTCTCATTAGAGTGCCCAACTTAATGATGGCAACTAATGACAAGGGTTGCGCTCGTTGCGGGACTTAACCCAACATCTCACGACACGAGCTGACGACAGCCATGCAGCACCTGTGTCCAGGTTCCCGAAGGCACCAATCCATCTCTGGAAAGTTCCTGGCATGTCAAGGGTAGGTAAGGTTTTTCGCGTTGCATCGAATTAATCCACATCATCCACCGCTTGTGCGGGTCCCCGTCAATTCCTTTGAGTTTTAATCTTGCGACCGTACTCCCCAGGCGGTCGACTTCACGCGTTAGCTGCGTTACTCAGAAAGTTTCCTCTCCGAACAACTAGTCGACATCGTTTAGGGCGTGGACTACCAGGGTATCTAATCCTGTTTGCTCCCCACGCTTTCGTGCATGAGCGTCAGTACAGGCCCAGGGGGCTGCCTTCGCCATCGGTGTTCCTCCACATCTCTACGCATTTCACTGCTACACGTGGAATTCCACCCCCCTCTACCGTACTCTAGCCGTGCAGTCACAAGCGCAGTTCCCAGGTTAAGCCCGGGGATTTCACACCTGTCTTACACAACCGCCTGCGCACGCTTTACGCCCAGTAATTCCGATTAACGCTCGCACCCTACGTATTACCGCGGCTGCTGGCACGTAGTTAGCCGGTGCTTCTTCTGGTGGTACCGTCATCGACGCCATGTATTAGACAGCGCCATTTCTTCTCACCTGAAAGAGCTTTACAACCCGAAGGCCTTCTTCACTCACGCGGCATGGCTGGATCAGGCTTTCGCCCATTGTCCAAAATTCCCCACTGCTGCCTCCCGTAGGAGTCTGGGCCGTGTCTCAGTCCCAGTGTGGCTGATCATCCTCTCAGACCAGCTACGGATCGTCGCCTAGGTGAGCCATTACCCCACCTACTAGCTAATCCGACATCGGCCGCTCCAATTGCGCGAGGTCCGAAGATCCCCCGCTTTCCCCCAAAGGGCGTATGCGGTATTAATCCGGCTTTCGCCGGGCTATCCCCCACAACTAGGTACGTTCCGATGCATTACTCACCCGTTCGCCACTCGTCGGCAGAGAGCAAGCTCTCCCCGCTACCGTTCGACTTGCATGTGTAAAGCATGCCGCCAGCGTTCAATCTGAGCCAGGATCAAACTCTTAAGTTCAATACCTGTTAGTACTCAAAGTCAAAAAACTGACATGAATACTCAATCTTTTTGAAACTCATGTAGCCGAAGCTACTGTGCCCAACAAGACCAAGCACCCACACCTATCGGTTGTCCAAATTTTTAAAGAGCCGCCGAACAACTTGTTGCCGTTCAGCGAAGAAGCGAGATTCTGTCAGAGCCACCTCACTTCGTCAACCCCCAGATCACTTAAATTTCAGCGCCCCGTTGGCCGTTACCCCCGCTCCGAAAACACCGCCGAAGCGCGAAGAGGGGCGAATTATAGACACTAATTCGTACGTGTCAACACCCCACGAAAAAACCTTCAGGAAAGCTCAATATTCTGGCTGACCGACGAAGTTTTCGAACCGGGTGTACTCACCGATAAACGTCATGCGCACTACTCCGGTCGGACCATTCCTGTGCTTACCAATGATCAGTTCCGCCGAGCCCTTGTCCGGGGAATCCGGGTTATAGATCTCGTCCCGATACACGAACATGATGATGTCTGCATCCTGCTCGATAGCACCGGATTCACGAAGATCCGACATCACAGGACGCTTGTTGGGCCGCTGTTCAAGGCTTCGATTGAGCTGAGAGAGTGCCATGATGGGCACTTTCAATTCCTTCGCCAGCCCCTTGATCGAGCGGGATATCTCGGACAGCTCAGCTGCCCGGTTATCGCTTTGCTTGAGGGAAGTCATCAGCTGCAGGTAATCGATAACAATCAGACCCAGTTTGCCGAACTGTCGATGCAGTCTGCGCGCCCTGGCGCGCAGATCGATCGGGTTGAGACCGGGCGTCTCGTCGATGTAGATGGGCGCTTCATGCAACTTCCCGAGGGCGTAGGTCAATCGCTGCCAATCATCGTCAGTCAACTTCCCTGTCTTGAGACGAGACTGATCAAGCCGCCCGACCGAGGAAATAAATCGGTTCGCCAACTGGGTCCCCGGCATCTCCATTGAAAAAATGGCCACAGGCAGCTTGCTCTCGACGGCGATATGTTCGGCAACGTTGAGCGCAAAGGTGGTCTTACCCATACCGGGGCGACCTGCGACGACAATCATGTCGGTTGCGTGAAGCCCCGAGGTCATTTCATCCAGGTCGGACAAACCTGTCGGGACTCCGGTTGTCTCTGCCGGGGAGTCCCGGTCGTAGAGTTCCTGAATCCGATCGACGACCTGCCCCAGAATCGGCTGGATCGGCACAAAACCGGCCTGACTGCGTGCGCCCGCCTCCGCGATCTCGAAGACCCGGGCTTCTGCCTCATCCAGCAAGGTCGAAGCATCTTTGCCAGAGGGCGTGAGTGCGCTCGCCGCGATTTCGTCACCGACCGTCACCAGAGCGCGCAGAATGGCGCGCTCCCGCACGATCTCTCCGTAGCGACGAATGTTCGCCGCCGAGGGGGTGTTATTCGCGATCTCACCGAGGTAGGCGAGCCCACCCGCCTGTTCGTCCTCGCCACCCTTCTGAAGCGACTCGAAGACAGTCACCACGTCGGCGGGCTTTCCCATCTCGATCAATCGGGCGATGTGCTTGAAAATGCGCCTGTGATCATCACGATAGAAGTCCACTTCGCTGACAAGGTCAGCGACCTTGTCCCACGCCGCGTTGTCGAGCAGCAGGCCGCCCAACAGAGACTGCTCGGCTTCGAGCGAATGCGGGGGTAGCTTGAGCGCTGCGATTTCCGGGTCTAGTTGCATCGAATTCATGGAGCCCATTGTGCCTAATCAAAAACAAAAAAGGGCTGCACATGGCAGCCCTTTTTCGGTGAGCGCGAAGACTTACTGCGTCTCGCCCAGCACAGACACGGTGATGGTCGTCACCACGTCGGAGTGCAGAGCCACGTCCAGCTGAACGTCACCCACGGACTTCAGCGGGCCGTCCGGCATGCGGATGGTGCTGCGGTCGATTTCAAAACCCTGGGCTTCCAGCGCGTCGGCCACGTCAGCGTTGTTGACGGAGCCGAACAGACGGCCGTCCATACCGGCGTTGCGAGTGATCTGAACCATCAGACCTTCGAGCTTCTCGGCGATTGCCTGAGCAGCAGCCAGCTTGTCTGCCTGAGCCTTTTCAAGTTCGGCACGGCGGGCTTCGAACTCGGCCATGTTGGCCTCGGTCGCGCGCTTGGCCTTGCCTTGCGGGATCAGGAAGTTGCGTGCGTAGCCATCCTTGACCTTGACCACGTCACCCAGATTGCCGAGCTTGCCGACCTTTTCGAGCAGAATGATTTGCATGTTGCTCTCTCCCGATTACTTGTGCAGGTCGGTGTAAGGCAGCAGCGCCAGGAAACGGGCGCGCTTGACGGCAGTGCCCAGCTGACGCTGGTAGCCGGCCTTGGTACCGGTGATACGAGCCGGCATGATTTTGCCGGTTTCGGTGATGAAGTCCTTCAGCAGGTCAACATCCTTGTAATCGATTTCTTCAATCTTCTCCGCAGTGAAGCGGCAGAACTTGCGGCGCTTGAACAGACCGCCGCTACGGCCACCACGGTTACGACTCTTGGGTTTGAAAGCCATTGTCGATTCCTTCCAAAAATTTGATGTTCGTTATATGCAACACCGGAAGCTTGCTTCGCTTGCTTTTCGCGGCAAGAAATCCGGTTGCTTCAAGCTTCCAGCCACATGCAGCGACGGCCAGCTGTCTGGCCATGTCGCCGATTGCGACTGCGGGCAACTCGCACTCCACATCCCGCTCAAGACCGTTTTCAACCTGTCGGGACGCATGCCCCAGAATGCAGTTGATCAGCGGCACCCCGGCGGGGGTGTATCGCATCGGCGCCAGTTCAATCAATCGGCCCTCGATGCGCAGCGTGTTGCTCACGCCGGCTTATTCCTCGGTCGCAGCTTCCTCGGACGACTCTTCACTGTCGTCAGCGTTGTTGCCGCCGGTCAGGGAGCGCGACTTCTCGTCCTTCATCATCGGGGACGGCTCGGTCACGGCCTTCTTCATGGTCACGGTCAGGTGACGAAGCACGGCATCGTTGAACTTGAAAGCATGCTCGAGCTCGGCAAGGGTGTCCTTGTCGGCTTCGATGTTCATCAGCACGTAGTGTGCCTTGTGGATTTTCTGGATCGGGTAAGCCAGTTGACGGCGGCCCCAGTCTTCCAGACGGTGGATCACACCACCCTTGGTCTCGACGACCGAACGGTAGCGCTCGACCATGGCCGGAACCTGCTCAGACTGGTCCGGGTGGACGATAAAGACGATTTCGTAGTGGCGCATGCACACTCCTCGTGGTTACCAACAAAGTAGCCCCCCGGTCATGCGTGCCCGGTGGAGCGAAGGAAAGCCCGCGATTCTACACCAGCCAACGACGAAGAATCAACTATTTACGTTGCCCGCTCACCTTGTTCCCGGCGTTACCCGGCCTCGCGTTATGCTATGGCTCCCGAATTTCAGGTATCCCGCCATTCAGTGACAAGACACGCACTCACCCCCTTTGAAGCCCGCTGGCTTGCTGAAGCGACCCGACTTCGCGAGGCGCATGTCGGGCCGCTGGAAGACGCAGCCGCCAATCGGGCGGCGCGTGCTGCTGGCGGTGACCTGGAGGCGCGGCTGTGCCATCGTGCGCTGGCACTCGATATCGACAAAGGCGGCCTGCGACAACGGCTTGTCGATTGGTCGCAGCAGGCGCGGTGGGCCGGTATGGTGATTGCGATTCTGGCAGTGCTCGCCGGCACCAGCCTCGGGGCGTCCGTGCTGGGTGATGGGCAGCGGCCGGTGAATGTCGTCTGGGCGCTCGGCGGACTACTCGGCATCCACTCCCTCACCTTGATCGCGTGGTTTGCCGGACTTGCCTTGCCGGGGCTGGGCCATGGCTCGCTTGCCGGTCGGCTCTGGCTCTCGGTCACTCAATGGCTCGGGCGCCGCCATGGTGATGCCTGGCTGCCAGAGGCGGGTTTATCGATCGCTCGACGTGGCCGTATGGTCCCGGCCTGGCTGGGCCGGCTGAGTCACGGCATGTGGCTGCTCACCCTCACAAGCGCCCTCATTACCCTGCTCGTCATGCTCTCCACCCGGCGCTACGACTTTACCTGGGAGACCACCATTCTGTCCCGGGACGTGTTCGTCGGTCTGGTCGATGGCCTGGGCGCACTGCCCCGTGTGTTCGGACTCAGCATGCCGAATGCCGATATGGTGATGCGCGCAGCGGGGCCTGATCCAGCGACCGGCGATCGGCAAGTATGGTCCTTGTGGTTGATCTCGGCCCTGATCCTGTATGGAGTCATCCCCCGTGCCATGTTGTGGCTGTGGTGCTCATGGCGATGGCGCACATTCACCGAGGGCTTTCGCCTCGATGTGGAAGAACCCGGCCATGCGCGGCTTGCACGTGCTCTCATGCCAGCCTCGGAAGGCGCTATCGTCACAGATGCGGCCCCGGGCAGCTTGCCGCAGTTCAGGACCGGGCATGTGGAACACCACGCTGGCGCACGACAACTTGGGGTCGCACTTGAACTCGGGCCCGACCTGACTTGGCCGCCGGAACACTGGCCCCCCACGCAGCTGGGCGGACGTCTGGATAGCCGCGACGAGCGCCGCGAGACCCTCGATCAGCTCTCGACCCACCCGGTGCACCGACTGTTGGTTGCCATCGACACCCGCCTGTCACCCGACCGCGGTTCCCGCGCCTTGATGGCCGAGCTGAGCCGCTACACCGACGTGATGGCGGTATGGATGCGCGGTCACGGCGCACGTGCCGACCTGTGGCGTGAAGTGCTGCTTGAACTCGGTATTGCCGAGACGGATCTGTTTGTTGATGAGAATGAAGCACGACAATGGCTGGAGGCCGACGATGAATGACGGTCTGAACATTGCCGTGGTCGGTCACACCAACACCGGCAAGACGTCACTGCTGCGCACACTGCTGCGGGACACGCAGTTCGGCGAGGTCTCGGATCGGCCCAGCACCACCCGCCATGTCGAGGGCGCACAGCTGCTGGCCGATGGCCGTCCGGTGGCAACGCTGTTTGATACGCCGGGGATGGAAGACGCCATCGCCTTGCTCGATTACCTCGATACGCTGGCCCCGCCCGCCGAGCGACTCGACGGTCCGGATCGCCTCAACCGTTTTCTCGCCAGCGCAGAGGCGGTGGGCCGATTCGAGCAGGAGGCCAAGGTCTTGCGGCAGCTCATGCAGAGCGATGCCGGGTTTTACGTCATTGACGTGCGCGACCCGGTACTGCCCAAGCATCGCGACGAACTGACCCTCCTCTCCTACTGCGCGCGGCCCTTGCTGCCGGTGCTCAACTTCGTCAACGCGCCGCTGAACCATGAAGGTGCCTGGCGCGACATGCTGTCGCGGGTCGGCCTGCACGCACAGATTCGCTTCGATACCGTGACGCCGGAAGCAGACGGTGAGCGACGCCTTTACGAGGCTCTGGCCACCTTGCTGCCTTCACAACGTCCCGCGCTGGACCAGTTGATTGATAGCCGTGCCACCGACGAGATGCATCGCCGTCATGCAGCCACGCGATTGGTGGCTGAACTCGTCATCGACGTCGCTGCCAGTCGGCGACAGGTGTCCGCCGACGACGAGGTTATTGCCCAGGCTGTCAAACAGCTGCACGCTGACGTTCGCCAGCGCGAGCAGCACTGCGTGGACGCCCTGCTCGATCTCTACGGTTTCAATCGCAATGATGTCATCGCCGCGCAGTTGCCACTGCTCGACGGCCGCTGGGAAGACGACCTGTTCAGCGCCGAAACGCTCCGCGTCATGGGCGTCAGTGTCGGCAAGGGTGCGGCAGCCGGTGCTGCAGCCGGGGTGGGCATCGACCTGATCGCCGGGGGTTTGACGCTGGGCGCCGCCGCGGCGCTGGGTGCGCTGATTGGCGGCACGTGGCAGAGCATCAGCAACTTTGGCGACCGGATCAAGGGAAAGCTGACCGGGGAGCGTGAGCTGACCGTGGACGACGCCATTTTGCGGGTGCTGGCGGCGCGTCAGCAGGCACTGCTGGGTGCATTGAGCGGACGCGGCCACGCGGCGACCGGTCCCATCGACCTGAGTACCGCGCCGGTTCAGCAGTGGACCGAGGGTGCGCTACCCGACGAGATCGAACTTGCCCGGGCACACCCGGCCTGGAGCCGGCTCGGCGGGCGCCGCATCGATGACGACAACGAACGCCAGGAGGCTATCCGCCACCTCGCCGAACGCTTTTTCCTCTCACCCGGCAGTGCCGATCAGGCCGCCAGATAGGCATCGATCTCCCGCAACGCCTGATCGAAACGCGTCGGCATGGCGCCGAGCAGCGCGGTGATCCGCGCAGGATCCCCCTGATCGCTGCGCAACATGTGCTCAATGTTTTGCAAGTCCTCGCCGAGGCGCGTCAAGCCAAGACTCAGCAGCACGCCTTTGAGGGAGTGCACGTGCTGACGCAGGCTGTCTCGACTGGCGGACGAGGCGCCCTCCAGGGTCAGGGGCAACATCGCCATCTGCTCGCCGAGCAGACTGCGGTTTTCTTCAAGCGACTCCCGAAACAGGGGTTCATCGCCGCCAAACCGGGCGACAGCACCGTCCACATCCAGTTCTTTACACGCCAATACCTCTTCGTGATCAGGAGACTGTCCTGCTTCGCTCGATGCACAGGCCGCTGACACCGACACGGCCTTGAGGCTCGATCCCCCAATGTGGTCGCGCACCGTACTGACCACCTTCGCCGCATTGAAAGGCTTGGTGAGGTAGTCGACCATGCCCATGGCAAGGCATTCGCGCCGCTCCTCCTGCAGCGCGTTTGCGGTGAGCGCGATGATTTTCGGGGCTTTTCCCCCAAGGGCGTCGAGGATGCGGCGCGTGGCACTCTTGCCATCGACCTCCGGCATCTGTAAATCCATGAGCACCACCTGATAGGGGTGCGCGGTCGCAAGGGTCACCGCCTCTTCGCCGCCGGACGCACTCTCCACCATGGCACCGACGCGCTCGAGCAGCCGCAACGCCACGGTGCGATTGATCGGATTGTCGTCCACCACCAGCACGCGAACGCCATCCAGACGGCTCGCCTCGCCGGTCTCGACGGCGACGTCTTCGGGCGCTTCAACGTCGGCGATCTCGAACGGTATGCGCAGCCAGAACACCGCGCCGCCACCGGCGGCATTGAAACATCCCACCTGCCCGCCCATGGCATCGGCCAGCCCCCGACTGATCGTCAGCCCGAGCCCGGTGCCGCCATGGCGCCGATTGATGCTGGCATCCGCCTGTTTGAACGGTTCGAAAAGACTTTCAATGTCAGCCGGATTGATCCCCGGTCCGCTGTCCTGAACCTCAAGACACAACACGGCCCGTCGGTCTGCACCCGGATCGCAGCCGATGCGCACCTCGATCTCGCCAGCCGGCGTGAACTTCACTGCGTTGGAAAGGAAGTTGTTGATGATCTGCGACAACCGGGTCTGATCGCCCAGCACGGCGCCCGGCAGAGTACCGCCATCACGCTTGACGAGGCGGATCTCGAGGCCTCTTTCCCGCGCTGTTACCTGGCTGGCCGCCACGCACACCTCGATCACACGCAATGGATTGAAGATGTCTTGCTCCAACTGCAAGGCACCCGCTTCAACCTTGGAAAAATCGAGCACATCATCCACCACCCGCCGCAGTTGCCCGGAGGCCACCACCAACTGATCGACCAGTTCGGCCTGCCCGCGCGTGCGGGCCTCGTCGGCAATGATGCGAGCCAATCCGATGACCCCGTTCAGTGGCGTCCGTATCTCGTGGCTCATGGCCGCCAGAAAACTGCTCTTTGCGCGGTCCGCCTGCCGCGCCGTCTCGGCGGCCTCTTCAGCCTGCACCAGCAGGGTCTCGCGTTCGATTTCGCGCTTTTCAAGTGCCCGCGACATGAGGTTGAAAGAATGCGCCAAGGACACAACCTCGCTCTCCCCGGCCTCGGGGGCACGCGCGCCCAACTCACCCTTGGCAATGCGCCCGGCCGCCTCGGCCAGCCCCGAAATGCTACGGGCCAGCCATCCTCCCAGCAGCCAGGAAAACAGCGCCGCCAGCACCATTCCGGTGACGGCTGCAAGCGCGGCAAGCTCACGCGCACGCGTCAGCTCCGCCCTCGCCTCGGTGTTATCGATGCCGATTTCGACCCGGCCGATGGTGGCTTCACCCGCCGTGATCGGCTCGGTCATCTCGAAAATGCCGTCCGGATCGAGCGGGACATTGTCGACATCGAACTTGTGGGTCAGGGCGTCCCTGTCGCCATGGGCGACCACGACCCTGCCATCGAGATCGAACACGCGCACCATGCGTGCCGCACCACGGTCGACCATGTCATGCGTCACCGCCTCGATCTTGGCCAGGTCGCTGGAAATCAGTGCGTCCGAGATGGCGGCCGAATACAGATCGATGGCCGTTGCGCCGCTCTCGCGAATCAGGCGAGTCTGCCCTCGCTCCATCTGCCCCAGCGCCGCCGTAATGGTCATGCTCAGGGCGATGGCCTCGATCAGCGCAATGCCGAAAATGGCCTTCCAGCGAAAAGAGAGGTTCGCCAGTTTCATCCGGCCGACGCCATCACTTGGGATCGCCCAATCTGATCAGATCCAGGTTCAGCGCCCGGATCGAATCCCACTCGCTATCGGTGGCCGCCTCGATCCCCTTGAAGCGCAACACGCGCAGCATCCCCTGACCCGCCTCGGTGTTGCTCAGCGACGCCATCCCGTTGAAGAAGGCCTGGGTCACAGCCGGCGTCAAGCCCGGCAGCGCAGCGAACGCGTGGGGCGCATAGGCCTTGCTTTCCCAGATGACCTTGAGCTTGTCGCGCACCTCAGGGCTCATGGCATTGAGCGTGCGCACAATCCCGCCGCCACCGGCGTAGAAACCGCGCGAGACGTTCAGGTAAACCGAATCGTGGGACGAGACATAGGTGGGCGTCACCTCGACGCCCGCCGCTTTCATTTCGGCAATCGGGATGATGGTGGCCGCGAATGCCGCCGGCGACGGAAACGCCACCTTCATACCATTGAGGTCTTCCATCCGATTGATCTGGCTCGCCTTGGCCGCCACCAGCAAGCCCTTGAGTTTTCGGCCCTTTTCCTTGGCGAACGCGACATAACCCGGATTCTTGCTGAACACGGTGTAGTGATACGGGTTCATGTAGGCGATGTCGTAGTCGCCCTGACTCACCCGTTTTTCGAACTCGGGGATGGTCGGCGCCGTGGCGAATCGAAAAGCACACCCCGTGCGCTCGGAGATGCTTGCCAGAATCGGCAGCCAGGCCTTGGCCAGATCACTTGGGGCCTGCTGTGGCACCACGCCCACATTGATGGGGCGATGCTCAGCGCACTGCGCTGCATGGGCCGTGGAGATTCCGGCGGCGCACACCAGAATGACCAGCCCCAACCCCAAGCTTCTTTTCATCAGCACAGCCTCGACTCCCTTTATCACCCTGCTACCTACGGCTCAAAGCAGCCGTTTTGAACCCCTGCCGGGAAAACTACCCTTTACGCATCGACAAACGTATCAGTTCCGGTGTCGCCTTGGGCACTTTGTTTCGGAGCCGCCGAACGGCGCCCACCTGACTCAGGTCGTTCCCCCAAGAGCGGAGGGGAGCACGGAAAGCCGGACTGCGTTGGGTCGGCGCAACAAAGATGCCATACTGCCGGCTACGTACAACCGAAGGGCTTGGTGACCGTGCACACCCCATCCCATACGGAACCCGTCACCGTCGTCATTGCCGACGACCACCAGATCATTCGCGACGCCATCGACAGTCTGCTCGCCCAGGCGAGCGAGCAGTTCGGCCACCGTTACGATCGCGTCGCCACCGCCGAGGATGGCCTCAGCGCCATCGCCAGGGTCAAGGCCCACAAGCCGGCACTGCTGTTCCTCGATATCTCCATGCCCATGGCCAGTGGGGTCGAGATCATCCACGACATCCGCCGCTGGAGCCCCGAGACCCGCATCATCGTATTTACCGGCATCACCTCGCCCGGCCTGATCGCGACGGTGGTCGAATCGGGCGTGGACGCCCTGTTCAGCAAGGGTAGCCCGGTGGCCGACATGATCGACAAGCTGCCGCTCATTCTTCGCGGCGGCCGCCACATCGCCCCCGAGTTCAACGACATGATCGCGCGCGGCAAGCAGGCGGCCACGCTCACCGACCGGGAGCGCCAGATCCTCAACATGGTGGTGTCCGGCAAGACCAACAAGGAAATGGCTGGCGTGCTCAACATCAGCCCCAAGACCGTCGACAAACACCGCACCAGCCTCATGACCAAACTTGACGTCCACTCGGCTGCCCAGCTCATGGCCCGGGCGCTCAAGGACGGCCTGATCGATCCCACATGAGGGGCGCAAATGGGGTCAGCACCCCATGCCCCGCGCGCCTCAGGCGAAACACAATCAGTCACCGGCGCATGCGCCCAACCCGCTCGGTGACCCCATGATTCGACGGCTTCGCCATATCCCCTCTCAGGACTCGCACCGATTCGCCGTGACGCTCGGCGCACTGGCCTGCCTGCCCTTGCCGGCGCTGGCGTTCTCCCCGGGGGCCACCGTCGGTGCCGGCGACATCGTTTTCTATACCTTCCTGCTCACCGTGGCGGCCTTCTCCGCCGCGATCGTCGCCGCCTATCGGCAACCCAAATGGCTGGGATATGTGGTGCTCACGGTATTGATGGCGCTCAGCACCGCGGCAGGCGACGGCATGCTGGCGCATCTGATCGGCCCGAGCGACTTCGTGCTGTGGGCCCTGCCCTTCATCATCCTCACCGGGGTCACCGCCTACGGGTACTGGCTGATTTCGATTCGCCTCGAAGCGCCGCATCCGCTCGTCCGCTTCCGCGCACCGGCCCGCTGGCTGGCCATCGCGTCAGCCAGCCTGTGCATCAGCAGCGCGCTGTGGCTCAAGCGCATTCCGCTGAATCTGATGTGGATCCCGGCCAACCTGCTCTACTTCACCATGCTCATTGCGCAGACCCTGCCCCCGCTCACCTGGCAGACGCCCGATACACGGCTGCGCGGCGTCATCCGGGCGTTTCCGTTTGCCGTCGGCGGCAGCGCTGTCGCCGTCTATGCATGCCACTGGCTCTTCTTCGATTTCACCCCGGATACGCTGGTCGTCATCAACCGGCTGCTCATGCTGCTCACCGTCGGTTTTGCACTCACCATCGTCATCTGGCAGGCCTATGCCGCCGAGCGCGAAAAGGACGCGGCACAGCGCCGGGCACTCGAGGCAGCCCGGGCCGAAGCCGAAATGCAACTCGCGCTCACCCGTGCCGAGCACGACTATGAACGGGCCCGCCAGGTGGCGGGCCAGCATCGCGAGCAACTCGCCTCGGTGTCCCACGACCTCAAGCAACCGATCGCGTCCCTGCGCATCGCCATTGCCCAGCTCAAGCGTGACAACGAAGGTCCGGACGCCGACAAGCTCGACCGCGCGGTAGATTACATTGACAGCCTCGCGCGGGCCTATCTTGACGAACACCTGACGCAGACACGCGACGAGGCCGATGATGGCGGCCATGTGGACGGCGCACGCGAGGCCATCAGCACGCTGACGTTCGCGGCGATGATCGAGCAGATGTTCGCCGACGATGCGCGCGCCAGAGGTATCGACTTCAGGGTCGTCGCCCACGAGGCCACGATTCACGTAGACCCGCTGCCTACCATGCGCGCCATGACCAACCTCATCAGCAACGCACTGTCACACGCCAACGCCACGCGTATTCGTGTTTTCTTCCGGCGTCGCGCCGGGGGCGTGCACTATCTGGTCATGGACAACGGCCGCGGCATGGGTCCGGCCACGCTCAGCGCAGTGCAGTCCGACGGCATCCGCGGCCCGTCTGACAGCCACGGGCACGGGCTGGGCCTGGGTATCGTGCGGGCACTGTGCGAGGCGCAAGGTCTGCGCTTCAGTCTCGCCTCGCGCGCCGGGCACGGCACCCGAGCCTGCATCGACATCGGACGCACAGACGGATTGGGGTCTTGACCCCATTCATACAAACGCGTTACTTCCCCATCATCGAACACGTCAACGCGCTGCCGACGTCGCATCGCGCCCGATCACCACAGCCGAGGACGTGCCTGATGAACAAGACTCGATCATTCCTACAAGAAGACGGGAGCGTGTCTCCGGCAATCTGCCGGACCTCGGACGCTCCCACGGCCACGGTGCCCGCAATCGAGCCCACCTCAGAGGAACAAGAACAATGAGAACCCATTCCACTCCCCTCGGCCAGCCACGCCTCTGGGCGGCGCTGGTCGTCCTGATGCTCATGCTCTCGGGCTGCGTCCCGGTACCCGCAACGCTGCCGACCAAAGACTCAATTGCCTCAGAAGAGGTCACCCCGGTCGATGGCACCTGGCGAATCAACACCATCAACAAACAGGTGCGCATCGAGGCCGGTCGCGTGTATGCGGTCGATCCATGGCTGCATGCCGGCCTCTATCAGATCCAGCCCGGCATGGTGGTGATCCGCGATTTCCGCCGGCTCGACACCGGGCACTACACCGGCGCAGACCTGCCCTTGCAGGGCACGTTCGATGGACAGTTGCGCCCTCACGGTCGCATCGAGGTCACGGTGCAGACCGCGATCGGCCCCATGCGCTATGAGCTGGCGCCGGTCGACCTGGATGACGCCGAGGCCTACAAGACCGAACTGGCCGGTACCGACTACCCGGTGGTCGAGCCGTCCCCCCAGCCGACGCCTATCATCACACCGCCACCGCGGCCTGCCCCGATCGTGCGTCCGGGCAACGACGTCACCCCGGGGTGCGGCGGGTTTGGCGAGCACCCCTGCAGCAAGATCAAGCCGGTCGATCGCGGCAAAGCCGGGAAGCTCCTGTGCCCGGGCGGTCAGAACTTCCTGTCCAAGGGCAAGTGCTGGGTGTGCCCCAACGGCTACACGCGCTCGCTCAAACCGCTCGATCATCCCAAAGCCTGCCATCAGCGCGGCCATCCATTCAAAGGCCCCTTCAAAAGCGCAAGGTACAACGGTCAGCCCAACGGCTGTCCGGACGGGCAGTTCAATCACTTGGGGCGCTGCAAGTCCTGCCCGGACGGCTTCAAGCGGGACGGCATTGGCGCGGCGTCCACCAACATGTGCAAACCGGTCAAAGGCAACTTCGGCTGCGACGCTGGCTACCGGCAGGCCAAACAGCCGCCCAAGGTGAAGAACATGCTCGCCAGCCTGTTCGGCCTCAAGTCCGGCAAGTACTGCGCACCGCCCTTCGACATCAAGGCCGCTGCCCGCGCTGCGATGCCCAGCGGCGGCCAGCTCAAGGAGGCCGCCGAAGTGTTTCTGAAAGGCATGACGGGCAACAAGGAGAAGATGCGCGCCTTCCGAAGCGCCTTTGTCAAGAAGGACTGGGGCGCCCTGCTCGACATGCTGGTTCAGCAGCCGGGGTTCATGCGCGCCATCGAAGTGGGCAAGAAGCTCGGCTACGAGGAAGTATCTGTCGGCGTCGGTGGGGATGTGTCGATCATCGGCGGTCTGAACGCGGAGGTCGGCCTGGCGATCAACACCGGGAACGGCAAGATCCGGCCCTATGCGGCGGGCGGTCTGTCCAAGGGCGTGTCGATCGGGGTCGATGGCACGGCCAGCCTGGGCTTCTGGAAGGTGCCGTTCGAAACCGGCGCCACCCAAGGCATCACCACCTCGGTCAGCGGCGTGATCAGTCTCGGCGGCGGTGCCTGGTACACCTACTTCGACCCCAGGAAGAAAGCGCAGGAAGAACTCGCCGGCTTCACCTTCTCTGCCGGGGTCGGTCTGGGCGCCGAGTTCGGTGAGTACAACGAGGTGGGCACCAAGGTCTTTGGCGCGCTGCCGATGAGGATGCCCGGAGTCTGATTCGCCATACGCCCCCTGGGCCGATGGCACATGCCATCGGCCCGTATTCGTGGACAGGGGCGCCGATACGCTTCTATGCTCATGCGGACACAGCCGCCCCGACGCCTGACTGGAGCTCACCATGGCCGAATCACCCGACCCACCGACCACGCCGGAAACGCGCCACCAACGCATGAAACGCTACGCCACCCTCGGCGTGATCATCGGTACCGGCGTCTGGACCACCTTCTTCTTCGGCTTTCTGGTGCTGAGCATGCTGGCCCCGCAGGTAGTGCCTGAGAGCTGGTTTCTCGACATGATCCGTCAGCACCCGGCCGGCACGCTCGGGCTGGCCATGGGGGCCATCTCGGCATTTTCGGTGGTGGCCGTGCTGGACGTGTTCGCACGCGACCCCATCGAGATCAAGTTCTTCCAGTTCGAACTCAAAGGCGCGGCCGGCCCGGTGGTGTTGTGGGTCATCTGCTTTCTGGCCTTCATCGCAGCCACCGACGCGCTTTGGGAGAACACCGGAACCAATCCGCCCCCCAGGGTCTCCATGCAGAACAACACCCCCGTGGCCGACGCCCGGCAATGACGAAAAAGGAGAGACACCATGAACGCAGATGAACTGCGTGCCACGCAGGCACCGCTCAAGGCCAGATACAAAGAAGATGCCGCTGCGGCGATTGTCACCCTGCGGGCACAGGGTCGCCTGGGCGAAGGTGTGACTTGCAAGGTGGAAACCGGCAAGGGGCTGGTGAACGCCGGACTCCACCCGGCAACGGGCGGGAACGGCCTGGCGGCCTGTTCGGGCGACATGCTGCTCGAAGCCCTGGTGGCCTGTGCTGGTGTCACCTTGAACGCAGTGGCCACCGCGCTGGGCATTGAACTGCGGGATGCGAAACTGGAAGCCGAGGGCGATCTGGATTTTCGCGGCACGCTGGGCGTCGACAAGGCGGCCCCCGTGGGCTTCCAGAACATCCGCCTGCGGTTCGTGCTCGACACCGACGCCAGCGAGGAAGAACTCGATACCCTGCTCAAGCTCACCGAACGCTACTGCGTGGTCTATCAGACCATCGCCAGGCCACCGCAGATGGCGGTCAGCCGCCAGCGCGGCTGAGAACGTGGCGATCCGCCCGGCAGCGGGCGGATCGCGTCAGGCCGTCAGACGAAGGCCAGTGCCGTGAGCGGCACGAAGCTCACGATCATCAGCACCACGAACATGGCCACAATGAACCACTTGCCGTAGCGCATCACCTCTTCGATGCGCATGCCCGTGGCCGAGCACACCGTCAGCAGCACCGAAGCCACCGGGGGCGTCTGCTGCCCGATCCCCAGGTTCAGACAGACGATCACACCGAAATGGGCCGGATCGATCCCCATCTGCTGCACCAGTGGCATGAGCATCGGCACCACCACGATGATGGCCGCCGAGGCGTGCAGGAACATCCCGAGCACGAGCAGGAAGGCATTGATGAGCAGCAAGCGCACCACGTAGCTGTCGCTCACCCCGCCCAGCGCACTGGCCACCTGCTGGGGCAGGCGCTCGTTGGCCAGAAACTGCCCGAGCACGGCCGAGCCGGCGATGATGAGCATCACCACCGCGGTCTGGCGCACGGTATCGAGCATCAGCGAGTAGATGCGCTGACGATTGAGGTCGCGATGCAGCACCGTGCCGAACAGCAACGCGCAGATCACGCCCAGAGCAGCGCCCTCGGTCGGCGTCACGAAGCCGCCGATGAGGCCGCCGACCACGATCACCGGAATCAACAGGGGCACGGCCGCCTGTCGCAGTGCCGTCCCGAGCCTTGGCAGCTCGAAACGCTCGTCGCGCGGGTACTGGTCGCGCCGCGCAAAGATGTAGCTGGTCACCATGAAGGCACCGCCGAGCAACAGCCCCGGCACGATACCGGCAATGAACAGATCCTTGATCGATGTGTTGGTGGTCACGCCATACAGCACCATCGGGATCGAGGGCGGAATGATGATGCCCAGCGTGGCGCTGGTGGCCGTCACGGCCGCGGCGAAGCTGCGCGGGTAGCCCTGCTTTTCCATGCTCGGCACGAAGATCTTGGACATCACCGCCGCATCGGCCACCGCCGAACCCGACATTTCGGCCATGAACATGGAGGTCACCACGTTCACATGGGCCAGCCCGCCGCGAATCCACCCCACCAGCGCGCGCGCCAGGTTGATGATGCGATCCGAGATGGAGGTGGCCCCCATCAGTTCACCCATGAAGATGAACAGGGGAATGGCCAGCAGAATGACCTTGTTCACGCCCGAGAACAGCTGGATCGGCACCATGATGAGATCGATGCCGGACAAGGCCATGGCCACGGCGGCGGCCACCATCAGGGCAAAGCCGATGGGCATGCCCACCGCGATCAGGGCGAGCAACAGAAGAACGACACCCCAGGCCATGTCAGCAGCCCTCCCCGTCACGATCGCGCCACAGCGCGATCAACTGCCACACGATGGCAACGATCATGAGCGCGGCCGCCAGCGGCACCGCCACCATGAACCAGCCCTGGGCGATCTCGGCCGTTTCGATTTCGGTCGCGCCGGAACTCTGGATCATGCGCACGCCCTCGACCACCACCACGCAGAGAAAACCCGCCACCGACAGCGCCACCAGCGCCCGTACCCATCGGCCGGCCAGACGCGGGAGCTTGTCGACGAGCAGATCGAAGCTGATGTGCTTGCCTTCGCGCAGCGCCAGATAGCCGCCGAGAAACGCGATCCACACCAGCAACAGGCCCGGCAATTCATCCGCCGTGCCACTGATCAGCGACAGCGTCTGGTCAAAACCACGGTAGATGGGTTCCACCCAGGCATGCTCCGCGGCCGCCCGGCGCAGGCCGCCGAGCACCGCGTAGCGGTAGAACACGTTGGCGCACACCAGGGCCGTCGAGGCGGCAAAGCAAGCCACGCTCAGCACCCCGACGGCACGATCGAGCCAGCGGATCATTTTGCCGAACCAGTCGATTTGACGAACTTCAGGTACTCGTCACCGAAGTCGGCTTCATACTTGGCGCGCACCCCTTCCGTGGCCTTCTGGAAGGCCGGCAGATCGACGGCATTGACCTCGGCATTGGCCTTCATTTCAGCCAGGTACTTGTCTTCGAGTTCAGCCGACAGCGTGTAGGCGGCATCGGTGATCTGGCGACCGACCTCGACGAAGACGGTGCGTTGCTCCGGGCTCAGGCTGTCGTAGAACGCATTCGACATCATCAGGAAAGACGGGGTGTACACATGGCTGGTAAGGCTCATGTACTTGGCCACTTCAAAGTGTTTCTGCTCGTAGAACCCGTAGGTGGCCGCTTCGGCGCCATCGACCACACCGGTCTGCAGCGAGGTGAAGGTCTCGCCCCAGGGCACGCTCTGCGGGGTGGCGCCCAGATCCTTGAAGACCGCCTGACGGAACTTGCCGCCGGAGATCCGGATCTTCAGCCCTTCCAGATCGGCCGGTGCCTTGATGGCACGCTTGGTGTTGATCACATGGCGGAACCCGTTTTCATAGATGCCGATCACCTTCACGTTGCCCACTTCTTCGATGCGGGCACGCACGGCATCTTCCAGGCCCGCCTTCATCGCGCGCTGCACATGCGCGCGATCGGAGAACAGCCAGGGCAGATCGAAGATGCCGAGCTTCTTGTCGAGCTTGAGCACGCCGGACGCGATATTCACCATCTCGATGGAACCGGCCTGGAGGTTGGCGAGCAAGGCCTTCTCGTTGCCCAGCTGGCCACTCGGAAAGAGCTGGAAGTCGAACTGCCCCGGCAGGCGCTTTTCGATTTCGGCAGCAAACAGTTGCGACTGGGCGTGCTCGGGCGACAGGGCCGACACGTGGCTGGCAATGCGCACCACCATCGGCTCGGCCATGGCCGGCGCAGCCACACAAGCGGCCAGGGCCGCCACGCTCATCACCAGACGTTTGATCAGTTTCATGGAGTCTCCTTTCAGGTTTTCGCCAGGCATCAATCGGTGTGCCCGGTCATCGCGTGTCAGCGAATTTCGGTTTGGTACTTGAACTGGGCTGCAGGACCGCGCGAGCGGCGCCATTCGATGGGGCTGCCGTCAAAGCCCCGCGCCAGGCGGTCGATGACGATCAGCGGTGTGTTCTCTTCCACGTGCAGGATTCGCGCGTACGGCGGCGTCACCATTTCCACGGTCAGGCTCTCGTCCGCGCGTGCCACCACTTCACCGCACTCACTGTCGTAGACCGGGTACAGCAGCGGGCCGATCTCGGCGGTGTCCAGCGCCATGAAGGGCGCGAACCGGGCCGCCGGCAACCAGATCTGTTCAGCCAGGATCGGCACCCCGTCGATGAGACGCAGGCGGTTCATGAAAATCACCTCGGCGCCTTCGGCCAGCTGGAGCTGGCGTGACACCTCGCTGGGGGCCGACATCACCTCACGTTGCACGATGCGGCTCTCGGGCACGACGCGCTCGCCCGCTTCGTTCGAAAAACGGAAGAAACGGAACAGGGACTGATCGAAGCTGGGCCGACGCACGAAGGTGCCGCGGCCGTGCTGACGCTCAAGCAGGCCCTCGTCCACGAGCTGTGCCAGCGCCTGGCGCGCGGTCCCTGGTGCGACGCCGTATTGCTCGGCAATCACGTTTTCCGAGGGGATCTGCTCGCCGGCACGCCAGCGGCGGCTCACGACTTCGTCGCGCAAGGCTTCGGCCAGGCGCTGATAACGTGGCAAACGGGCATCGCCTTTGAGTGCGCTCACGACATCTCCTGTTCAATTGGGTTGCACTACACTTCTATATAGAAGTATAAATACACATCTTTGTCAATAAGTAAAAGTTATGCGGATCACGGGTGGAAATGACTTGATGGGCCAGTCGGCGGGCCTGTTCGACGGGCACGCGCATGTGTTCTGCACGGACGGCCCCATGGTGCCGGGCAGGCGCTATACGCCGGAGCATGCCGCACCGCTCGCGGACTATTGCGCCATCCTCAAACACCACGGCGTCGATGGCGCCCTGCTCGTGCAGCCGAGCTTTCTGGGCACCGACAACAGCTATCTGGCGGCCAGCCTCACCGCGGTCGGCAAGCATTCAGGTCTGGTGTTCAAGGGCGTGGCCATGACCGACCCGGAGACATCGCTTGCGGAAATCGACCGGCTCGACGCCGCCGGTGTGGTTGGCATGCGGCTCAATCTCATTCACGGTGAGCTGCCCGACCTCGGTTCTGTGGCATGGCGCGCCCATCTGGCCGAACTGGCCCGGCGTGGCTGGCACATCGAGGTGCAGATCGAGGGGCCGCGACTGCCGGGCGTGCTCGCGGTCCTCAAGGACCAGGCCAGCCGCCTGGTCATCGACCATTTCGGCCTTCCCCAAGCCGGACAGATCGACACCTGCCCGGGCTATCAAGCCGTGCTGGCGACGCCGGGGGAGCACATCTACATAAAGGTCAGTGCGCCCTACCGCGCCTTTCCCGGGTACCAGGGGGCCGAACTGGCCGCCCAGGCCCGCAACGCCACACGCAGATTGCTCGAGCGGTTCGCGCCCGATCGACTCGTCTGGGGCAGTGACTGGCCGTGGACCCGCCACGAGACCGGGCGCTCGTTTGAAGAAGCCCTGGCCTGGCGCGCCGAGTGGGAAGCCGTCGTCGCCGCCCCCCCCTGATCACCGGCTCAAGGGACTGATCAGCCCTCGCCGTTCGATGAAACCAGGAATCGATCGGTCGCAGCGCGCACGGCTGTGAGCATGTCGGGCTCGAACGGATTGTGCCGGCAGCCCGATACCTCGGTCATCGTGCTTCGGGGCAACAAGCGATGCAGGGCCCGGCTCGACTCAATCGGGCAGATCCGGTCGTCCACACCATGAATCAGCGCCACCGGCATCTCGGTCAGATAGCCGGCGGCATCCTGCCACCAGCCCGGTGCCAGAAAACACGCGTGGGCCAGGTAGTGCGCCTGCACCCGGTACTTGTCGATGCGCGCCATCTGCGTCTCGTCATGCTCGGCCACACTCAGGTCGGGCACGGGAGCACCGTCCATGACCACTTCCCAGGCCTGCCAGGCCCGCGCGACGCGCGACTGCAAATCCACATCGTCCCCCTGCATCACCTCGAGTACCCAGGGACTCAGCTGCGCACGGGCGTCGGCGGGCGCAAGCGTCGCCAGCAGATCATGCCCGGCCGGAGAAAGCTCGCGATGACCGTCGAAGAATTCCGCCACAGCCATCGGGCTGCCCGTGAAGAATCCGCGCAGCACCAGCCCGAGGCAGACGGCGGGGTGGGCAGCCGCATACGCCAACCCCAGGGTCGCGCCCCAGGAACCGCCGAGCACCAGCCATCGGTCGATGCCCAGATGCGCTCTCAAGGTCTCGATGTCCGAGATCAGCTTTTCGGTGGTGTTGTGGCGTGTTTCACCGCGCGGCAAACTGCGACCGCAGCCACGCTGATCAAACTGGATGATGTGGTAGCGCTCGGGGTCGAAGAAGCGTCGGTGGGCCACCGACATGCCACTGGCCGGCCCGCCGTGAAGGCACACGACAGGCAAGCCGTCCGGATGGCCTGATTGCTCCACATGGAGGCGATGGCCATCGCCCACATCGAGCGAAAAGTCGCGCCAGGACTGGGGATCGGGGGTGTGATCACTCATGCCGTTCATGTTACTCCTGATGCTGTTGAGGGGTCTCTCATGATTTTCATGAGATGCAATTCAAGAAAGGCCGGATGTTTGTGCATTCGCACAAGCGCAGTATTTGTTCGCGAGGGCTGAGCACTTTGCCCGCCTGAGCAAACAAATTAAATCTCAACAAGGAGACTTGTCATGAAATGGGAAACCCCGGCAGCTGTTGATTTCCGCTTTGGCTTCGAAATCACCATGTACGTTGCTGCTCGCTAAGAGCCGCCAAAAGGCCCGCGTAGACAGCCTCTACGCGGGCCTTTTTCTGTTTACCCACCTCAAAAAAGAATCCTGCCTGTGAAAATTCGCGTTCTCGGTTCCGCCGCCGGCGGTGGCTTTCCGCAGTGGAATTGCAATTGTCCCAATTGCGATGGCCTGCGAAAGGGCACCCTCAATGCCAAGGCCCGTACCCAGTCCTCCATCGCTGCGAGCGGTGACGGCACCGACTGGGTGCTGTTCAATACCTCGCCCGATGTGCTCCAGCAGATCCAGTCCTTTCCGGGGCTGACCCCTGGCCGAGCCCTGCGCGACACCGGCATCGCCGCCATCGTGCTCATCGACGCCCAGATCGACCACACCACCGGCCTGTACATGCTGCGCGAACACAAGCAGCGCCACAAGCTGTGGTGTACCGCCCAGGTGCGTGAAGATCTCACCCACGGCAACCCGATCATGAACCTGCTCGAGCACTACTGCGGGCTCGACTGGCGCGAGCTGCCGCTGGGCGACAGCTTCTCCATGGACGGCATTGCCGGCCTGCGCTTCGAGGCGCTGCCGCTGATCTCCAACGCACCGCCCTACTCGCCGCACCGCGACAAGCCCGAGCCGGGCGACAACGTGGGCGTGACGCTCACCGACACGGCCAGCGGCAAGAAAGTGTTCTACGCGCCGGGCCTGGGCCAGATGGAAGACCATGTCTGGGCGGCCATGCAGGCAGCCGACGTGGTGCTGGTGGACGGCACCCTGTGGACCGATGACGAGATGATCACCCTGGGCGCCTCCCAGAAGACCTCGCGCGCCATGGGCCACATGCCCCAGAGCGGCCCCGACGGCATGATCGAGTGGATGGACAAGCTGCCTTCGACCACGCGCAAGATCCTCATCCACATCAACAACACCAACCCCATCCTCAACGAAGACAGCCCCCAGCGCGCCGAACTGACCCGTCACGGCATCGAGGTGTCCTTCGACGGCATGGATATCGAGGTCTGATGCGCCGATTCGCCCTTCCCCTTCTGGCAACTTTCGCCCTTGCCCTGCCCGGCACGGTCAGCGCCGACATGACCGACGACGAACTGGCCGAGATCGTGCGCAAGCCGAACATCGGGCTCTACAAGGGCTATGCCGAGTTCAAGATGGCCCACTACGACAACGCCCGCCAGATCTGGCAATCGCTGGCCGAGGTGGGCACCGCCGAAGCGTGGTTCATGCTTGGCCTGCTGGCCGAAGACGGGTTGGGCGAAGACAAGGACATGGTCGAGGCGCTCGAGCGCTACCGCAAGGGCGCCGAGGCCGGCTCCACCAAGGCCCAGTACCGCCTCGCCCGAATCTATCTGGACGGCCAGGGCATGCCGGCCGACCCGGCCCGTGGCGAAGCCTGGCTCGCGAAAGCGGCGGAAGGTGGCGACGATGCCGCCAAGGAAGAGCTGGTCACTTTGCGCAGCGGCACGCCGGACGACCCGTTCGTGGCCGCGCGCCGGCTGGAGTCCAAAGGCGAAGCCGAAGCGGCCGCCAAGGCCTACCAGTCACTTTCGGACGAGGGCAACCTGCGCGCCCGCACCCGACTGGCCTGGATGTACGAGGCCGGTCGCGGCGTGGCGCGCGACCTGTCCCGTGCCGCCGATCTGTTCGAATCAGCCGCAGAAGCAGGCGAACCCGAAGCCCAGTTTGCCCTCTCGGTCATGTACGAGACGGGCGCCGGGCGCCCCACAGACCCCGCCGCCGCGGCGAGCTGGCTGAAAAAGTCGGCCGACGCAGGCTACCCGGAAGCCGTCGCCCATCAGCGCGCACGGCAAAACTGATCCGTCCTGAAAGGGAACCACACCATGCAACCGAACGACGTCCCCACCCCGCACCTGGCCACCATCAACTGTGCCGAGCCGCCCATGAGCCGTGAAGAGTTCGAAGGCCGCCTGCGCGAAAAAGGCACCAGCTATCACATCCATCACCCCATCCACAAAATGATGGCCGATGGCAAGCTCACCCAGGGCCAGATCCAGCGCTGGGTGGCCAATCGCTACCTGTACCAGGTCGCCATTCCGGTCAAGGACGCCAACATCATGGCCAACTGCCCGGACCGCGAGATCCGTCGCGAGTGGATTCAGCGCATACTCGATCATGACGGCTACAACATCGGTGGCGAGAAGACCGAGGGCGGTATCGAGGCCTGGATTCAGCTCGGCATGGCTGTGGGCCTGACCCGCGACGACATCATGTCGGAGCGCCTGGTCGCCCCGGCGGCCCGCTTCGCGGTCGATGCGTACGTGACCTTCGCCCGCAACCGCCCTTGGCAGGACGCCGTGGCCTCCAGTCTGACCGAGCTGTTCGCCCCGCACATCCACCAGCAGCGCCTCGACACCTGGCCTGAGAAGTACCCCTGGATCCAGACCGACGGCCTGCAGTACTTCCGCAATCGACTGACCCAGGCCCGCCGCGACGTCGCCCATGGCCTGCAGTTCACGCTCGACTACTTCGGCCAGAACCGTGCCCTGCAGGAACGCGCCCTCGAGATCCTGCAGTTCAAGCTCGACGTGCTCTGGTCGCTCGCCGACGCCATCATGCTGCAAACCTGCGAGGTCGAGATCAAGGGCCCCAAGGTATGAGCGACGCCCCCGCCATCAACACGCCGAAAGTCTCCAGCCACTTCCGGCTGCAGTTCGAGCAGGCCCAGGATGCCTGGGTGCTGCTCTACCCGGAAGGCATGATCAAGCTGAACCCCAGTGCGGGCGAGATCATGAAACGCTGCGACGGCACCCGCGATGTGCCGGCGCTGGTGGCCGAGCTGGAGTCCACGTTCCAGACCGAAGGTCTGGAGCCTGATGTGCGCGCCTTTCTCGAGATGGCGCAGAAGCAGCACTGGATCGTCGAGGCATGACAACCCGCCCCGCAGGCCGGACAAGCCTCAATGCTGCACCCGCCGGCAGTGCACGACTCGATGCCGGATGGCGCTTCGCTGATCCGGCCTGCGGCCAAGGAATCTGATATGAGCACCACCCAACGTCCCGGCCCACCGCTGTGGCTGCTGGCGGAAATCACCTACCGCTGCCCCCTGCACTGCGCCTTCTGCTACAACCCGACCGACTTCGCCAGTACCCGTCCGGAAGACGAGCTGGACACCGAGGGCTGGCTCAAGGTGCTGCACGAAGCACGCGCCATTGGCAGCGTGCAGTGCGGCTTCTCGGGTGGCGAGCCGCTGATGCGCGACGACCTGGAAATTCTCGTCGCCGAAGCGCACAAGCTCGGTTACTACACCAACCTGCTCACCTCCGGGGTGGGGCTCACCGACGAGCGCGCCGAAGCGCTCAAGGCGGCCGGGCTGGACCACATCCAGCTCTCCTTCCAGGACACCACGAAAGAGCTCAACGACTTTCTCTCCCACACCCGCACCTTCGATCTCAAGCATCAGGTGGCCGAGCGCATCAAGCGCAACGGCTGGCCCATGGTGCTCAACTGCGTGATCCATCGACTCAACATCGACCACGTGGACAAGATCATCGAAATGGCGGTGGCGTTGGGCGCCGAGTATCTGGAACTGGCCAACAACCAGTACTACTCCTGGGCGCTGCTCAACCGGGACCAGTTGCTGCCTTCACGCGAGCAGCTGGAGCGCGCCGAGCGCATCACCAACGAGTATCGCGAAAAGCTCGGCGACAAGATTCGCATGTTCTTCGTTGTGCCCGACTACTACGAGACCCGCCCCAAGAAGTGCATGAACGGCTGGGGCAATGTGTTCCTCACCATCACGCCGGACGGCACGGCCCTGCCCTGCCACACCGCCAAGATGCTGCCCGGGCTCGAATTCCCCAACGTGCGCGACATGGGCGTGAAAGACATCTGGTACGACTCCGAAGGCTTCAACCGCTACCGGGGCGATGGCTGGATGCACGACACCTGCAAGAGCTGCCCGGAGAAGGAAAGCGACCTGGGCGGCTGCCGCTGCCAGGCCTACATGCTGGCCGGCGATGCGACCCTGCCCGACCCGGTGTGCGACAAGTCGCCCGCGCACGGCAAGATCGTCGAGGCCATTGAGGCCGCCAACCGGCCGGGCAATCCGGCCATCGACCGGCCGCTGGTGTTCCGGGATCCGAAAGAGTCGAAGAAATTGATCGCTCAGATGAGCAAATGAAAAAAACGAGGGCTTGGGCCCTCGTTTTTTTGTCGCCTACTCTCTAGAATCGGCATTTCATTCCATAAGCATGTATGCCGATGAAACTCCTTCGCCTCACCCCTGTGCTGGTCGCGCTGAGTGCAGCGGCTACGGCGCACGCAGTTCCTCCAGCCGAAGCCGATCTTGACGAACTGGCATCGATGTACGCGTTGCATGCACTCTACGAGAACTATGCAGTCGCGTGTCGTCATAACATGGGCGCTGGACACCCCAGCAAGACCGTCGATCCGGAGACCGGGACATACGGCGGCATTCCACCGGGTTCACCCGAATGGAATCAACTGGTTCAGGCCTTCGAATCATACGTTGCCACCATGTGCGACTCGATGAGCGCCGATTATTTCGTTGCCGAACAGAAGGCACTCTGGCGCGAGACACTTGATGGCGACGCGCTGAAAAGCACCCTCTCGTTCTACAGAACAGCAGCTGGCGCCCGCTTTCTGAATGGCGCAAACGCCTCTGTTGCACAACTGCAGGCGCGCATCGATCAGAAGGTAGCCCGCGATACCGAAGAGGCAAGCCAACGCTTTCAGGCAGAAACCTACGAAATCGTCCGGCAATATGCGGAGCGCAACACGCCATGGTGGCAAGTGTGGTTGGACGTGATCGTCAGAATCGTTCGCGCTGTGTTCTGAAACGTCCCGTCATCACCGTCGACGCGCCAATCCGGCGCAGGAGGACAGGTTCATCTTCAAAAAACGAGACATCTGGCATATCTTTCGTCGCCCCCCTCGACGAGGGCCCCATCCATTCAACTCGCCGCTTTGTGAGGATTTCATGACCCAACTTCGAGCCCTGTTCGCCGCAATGACCTGCCTGTTTCTTTTTTCCGGATGTGCCGCCACCGTCGATCGAGTCGGCAGTAGCGCTCCCCTCGTGCGCCCCTCCGAACAAGCTGAGAAAACGGTCGTGATGACCCTCACGCGAGTTGATGACGAGCAGTCAATCGAGGACTGGCAGGCGTTCAGAAACGAGTGGCACGACGCCTTGTCGAACCTTGCAGCCGAAAACGGCACGCAGTTTCGCCTCGTCGAAGATGGCGACAGTGTCGACGACAACGCGGTGCTCATCAAAGGGACCGTCAATGGTTTCCGTTATGTCTCACCGGGAAAGCGTATCGCTTTTGGCGCCATGACCGGAAACGCATACATGGACATCGGTTTCGAGTTCATTGAAGTCCCGATGGGGCGCCTCCTCGGCGCTCGCCAATACACGACGAGTTCGCGAACGATGGAGGGAATCTTTTCCGCCATGACTGATCGTCAGGTGCGCGCGACCGCCGACGCGATGTGGAAAGACCTCTTCAATTGAGGCGCCTCTGCGGTGTTGGCGTTCAGCTCGCCAGCTCGCGAATCTTGCGCCCGGCGCGCTCGGCAAACTCGCCCACCGCGTGTGCGCCTTTCGAGACGGTGCGGCCCACGGCCCGGGCGCCCGTCTCGACACCGTCGACCGCCGCGCGGGCGCCGACTGTCACGCCCCTTCGGGTGGCATCCACGGCGCGCACGACGCCGGTCTCGACACGATCGACCACGCTCGGGCCCGATGCGGTGTCCGCCGGGCTGGTGTCGTTCGCCCACACCTGACTGACCGAAAGCACCAAGGCGGCAATCAAGGCAACTCTGTTCAGTGACTTCATGATCAACTCCTTTCAGAAGACGCTGAAATCATAGAACTTTCGTTCAATACCGGCATTTTGGCTTGAAAGCATTTGTATCTGAACTCAACCGTGCACCCTGACACGGGTCCATTCATTCAAGAGATGGCCGGCGTGACGAAATGCGATCCATCTTTCCACGCCGACGCGCTATCTTCTGCGCATACCTCAATCGATTGCCGATCATCACCGATGCACCAACCCACTGAACACAAACACCTGAGCCCACGCGAAATCGCTGAATTCTTTCAGCGCTCGGGCAAGTTCGTTCTCACCTTCACCGGCTACTCCGGCTCGGGCTACGAGGACGAGGAAGCCATGCTCGATATCGCCGAGCAGGTGTTGAACCAGTTCGACCCGGCCGACACCCTGATCAACATCGGCGCCACCGCCGACGGCATCGGCGCCGTTTATCTCCTGGCCAAGCAGGAAGGCTTCGCGACAACGGGCATCGTGTCGAGCCAAGCATTGCTCAGTGGCGCGAGCCTCTCTCCCTGTGTGGACGATGTGTTCTATGTCGAAGACGACACCTGGGGCGGCTGCCTGCCCGAGAGCAACGACCTGTCGCCAACCTCGACCGTCATGGTCGCCGTCAGCCACGCCATGATCGGCATCGGCGGCAGCGTTGTCGCCCGGGACGAGCTGCTCGCCGCGCGAGAAGCCGGCAAGCCGGTGCACTTCTTTGCCGCAGACATGAACCATCAGCGCGCCATCGACAACGCAAAACGTGCCGGCGCACCGATGCCGAACGACTTTGGCGGCGCAGCGGCCAGTGTGCAACTCAACGCCGCGGCCGACTGACTCGAACAGGCAGGCTAGGCGCCCAAGCCCGGGCTGACCACCATCAGCCACGCCCCCCAGGCGATCAGCCCCGCACCCACCGTACGGGAGAACCAGGCGCGCCCGGCCAGCCACTTCTCGACGAGTACGAACACGGTCAGCGCGAGAATCCACCACAGATTCATCACCCCGAGCACGAACAGCAGCAACATGAGCATGGCGCAGCAGCCCACGCAGTCACTGCCCTGCCGCACGCCGAGCCAGAATCCGCCGGCGTCGCCATGGGTCAGCAGAAAGCTCAACGGCGAGCGGCATCGTTGCAAACAGGCGTGCTTGAGCGCACTGAACTGGTAAAGCCCGGCCAGAATGAGCAATACCGCACTGAGCTGGGCACTCGCGCTGTCCATCATGGGCGACACAAGACGCAGCTCGAGCAAGCCCCACTGAAGCCCGGTGGCCAGCACGGAAAAACCCGACCACACAGCGAGATAACCCAGCGCAAACAGGGTGCTGCGCGAACTCGCTCGCCCAGGCACGCTGCCTAATTGCTCGGCTTTGCGCAGCAGACCAAAGACCGGCAGGACGGAGGGCAGCATCATGGCCGCCATCATGATGGCCCACATGAGAAACACCAGCAGCAGATCGACCGCACCCCAGTTGACCATGCGCGGCATCAACCACCAGGTGCCGGACACCTCCATGTGCTCCATGCCCCACACCATGGCGACGAGGTAAGCCCAGCCCAGGGCAATGACCACCACCGGCACCCCTGCGCCGGCAAGCTTCATGCGGGTCGGAACGCGCTCAGGCCTGGTAGGCAAAGGGCGAATAGAACCCATTGCGGTCGCTGATATCCAGATCGAAGCCGTGGTCATGCACGCTCAGTCCGGACGATCTGGCCACCACGGCAGGAAACCCCGGCACGGGCGTGAACGGCACATTTTCTATGGTGACCGGTTTGCCGCCCTGCCCTTCGATCGCGGCCACATCCATCGCAAGCAGGTTGCTGACACGCAAGCGGCGCTTCGTGCCCTCGGCCACAAATTCGATCGGCACCGTCTTGACGCCCAGCACCTCGCCCACGAGGGGTGCAAGCGCGCCCAACGGGCCGCCGGCCTGACCGGAAAAGATGGCCCCAAGTGCCTGCTGCTGCTCCGGCGTGGCCCGATCGTCCAGATAGAGCGCCACTTTCCATTGAGTCTTGAGCATGTTCCCCGGCGACGCACCAAGGAAGGCGACATTGCAACCGTCCAGTTCGACCCCGTCGTAATGCCCAGCATCCACATGCCAGGCGATGAGGACGGTACATCCGCCTTCAGTCGGGTTGCCGAGCACGACGCAAGGACACATCGAGGTGCAATTGCAAGCCTCGAAATAAGTACCGCTGACCTGCCAGGAAGCTGAAGCCATGGTGATGCCCTCCACGATCGTTCAAAGGTGGTCGGCGCCAAAGGAACTGACGTCGGGAGTGCGGGGACAGGGTCTCCGTATTTCAAGGTAGCCGACGCTCGTCGCGGGTCAAGCACGAGGTACCTGATCACTCAGTGATCATTCGGCGCGCGCGCTTGCCGCACATTCCTTAAACTGGACGTTTCCATTCACCTGCCAAGCCGCCATGTCCACCCTGTCAGAAGTGCACGTCTCCGCGATCTATCAGTACCCGATCAAGTCCTGCGCCCCCGTGCTGCTCTCGCGTGGGTACGTGGACCACTACGGCCTGGCCGGCGACCGGCGGTATCTGGTCACCGATCCCGAGGGCAACTTCCTCACCGGTCGCAAGCATCCGCGCCTGGCCAGCCTCCTCGCCACGCCCTTCGATGGCGGCCTGGTGCTGGCGGTCGAGGGCGAAGCCGACCTGATCCTGCGCACGGCCGATTTTCCTGACGACTACGTGGATGTGCAGGTCTGGCGTCAGGGCATCTTCGCTCAGCGCTGTGGCGATGCGGCCGATGCCTGGATGAGCCACTACCTGGGCACGCCGGCCCAGGTGGTGCACTTCGGCCCGCTCACCACCCGTGCCATCCGCGACGTGCAGTCCAAAGAGGTGAGCTTTGCCGATGGCTATCCCTTGCTGCTGGCCAACGAGGCATCGCTCGAGGCTGTTCAGGCCGAATGCCCGGCGCCGCTGGTCATGGAACAGTTCCGCCCGAACATCGTCATCCGCGGTGCTGAAGCCTGGGCTGAAGATGCCTGGTCTGCCATCCGTATCGGCGCGCTGGAGTTCGACATCCATTCGCCCTGCGAGCGCTGCATCTTCACGACGCTCACGCCGCGCACCGAGCACTTTCACCCGATGCAGCAACCGCTGCGCACGCTCATCCGGATGCACAGCAATGAGCACAAGGCCCCGCTGTTCGGACAGAACATCATTGCCAGAGGCACCGGCGTGATCGAAGTCGGCACCCGGGTCGAGATCCTCGGTGCATGACGCGCGGTCATGATTGTCCCTGACTTCTGGGCGCAGGCCAGCGCCCGACACCGCGACCGCAAACGCCAGATCACGGTCCGGCGCTTCGGATGGTCAAACGAAAGTGAAGCCGACGCCAGGGCGATGGCGCAGCAACGCGCCGACGAGGCGCTCGCCCAGATCCTTCAGGGCAAGTCGCTTCAGCGTCGGGAGCCGGTCCGCGCCTATAACGGCGCCGATGGCGTACCCATTCGCGAAGAGGTGCTCGCCCGGCATGGCGAACAGGTCATCACCCGCAACAGCTATGGGGCCCACTGCCTCAACTCGCCCGATACCCTGTTCGCCGACATCGACTTCGACCCTCCTCGCAGCCGGGCATGCAATCTGATCGCCCTCGCCCTGCTGATGTCGGCTGCCTTCGTGGCCAGCCAGACGATCGGCTCGAACAGCTGGCCGCTGTGGATCGTGGCCGCGATTGCGTTTGTCCCGCTGGGCCGGGCCATGGCCCGGGTCGTGAATCGATATCGCGGCGGACATGAAACCATCGCGGTCGCGCGCATGCGCAGCTTCATCGCCCGGCATCCGGACTGGGGGCTGCGCTATTACCGCACGCCAGCGGGCATGCGCGTCGTTGCGACCCACAGCACCTTTTCCCCGCGAGATGACGTGGTCGCCAAGTTTTTCGCCGCCATCGGCACGGATCCGCGCTACGCGCGCATGTGCGCCCATCAGCACTGCTTTCGCGCACGACTGACGGGAAAACCATGGCGGATGGGCATTGATCGCCACGTGCGCCCGCGCCCGGGTGTCTGGCCCGTGAGCGACGAAAAGCGCCCGGTGCGCGACGCCTGGATTCGCGAATACGAAGCAAAGGCGGGCGGGTTTGCCGCCTGCCGATTCGAGGGCAGTCTGGGCACGACCCGGGTTCATCCGGATGTCCGCGTGACGCTTGAACTGCATGACCGGCTGGCGGGCGCGAAACGAAAAGGCGCCCCTCTGGCCTGATGCGATCAAGCCGCCCCGCCGTGCGGAAAATGACAAACAGTAGCCGCCCGGGTCGCTTAAACTAGGGCCTTTCCGTTCTCGTTGGAGCGCATCCGGTGCATATCCTGATCGGCTTTTTGCTGCTGGCAATCATCGCCTATCTCCTGTTCCGTCAGTCGAGCGCCCAGCGCGCTTCACTGCCCGAGCCGCAGGCCCTGTCGGGCCAGAGTGTTCGCCCGTTTGCCTACATGGCCAATGGCGTGCTGTTTCTGCGACGCAACGGCCAGAAGATCGAGGAACTGGACAGCCCGTATATTCGCGAATCCATCGCCCGACGCGACCGGGCCCGTCAGCGTCACAGCTGGAAAGAAGGCACCAGCTTCAACATCCAGGCCGGTGGCGGTCGCCGCAGTTTCGAATCCATCGATCGGCCGCTGGTCGCCACCGCAGCCGCATACGCGCCCAATGGCGATCTCTACTATTTCCTGCGCGATGAAACGATCGGCGGTCTGTTCCGGCGTGAGGCGGAATCCGACAAGGAACTGCGCATCATGCTGCGCCAGGGCCTTCATCTGACCCACCTGTGCGCCTCGCCCGACGGCAGCCGACTGGCCGCCTCGGTTCAGGAAGACGGCGGGGTCTCGAGCATTGCGCTGTTCGACAACGAGGGCAACAACTTCCGCATCGTCACCGGCGGCGACACCGTCGATGTGGCTCCGGCGTGGATTCCCGACGCCCCGGCCCGGCTGCTGTTCCAGTCGGCAGGCCTCGCACGCGACGAGAACGGCTACCTGCTCGCCCAGAGCCACAACAGTATCCAGATCCTCGACATGGACACCGGCACCATCGAGCCGATTCTCGACAACGACGCCTTCGACTATCTCAAGCCACGGGTCGACGCCGAGGGCAATCTGCTGTTCATCCGCCGCCCCTACGAGATCCCGCGCTACAAGGCCGAGAACGCCATCACCGATGTGCTGTTCTTCCCCTTCCGCCTGCTGCGCGCGCTGTTTCACTACCTCAACTTCTTTTCGCTCATGTATTCGCGCAAGCCGCTCACCAGCGCAGACAACCCGAGCGTGAAGGCCGACATCAAGGACATCCTGCTTCAGGGCAAGCGCATCGATGCCGAAAAGGCGCTGCGCAACGAGCGCCCGGTGCACGGCATTCCCTCGCTGGTACCGTCGAGCTGGGAGCTGGTGCGACGCAGCCGGAATGGCGACGAAACCGTGCTCGCCACCAACGTGGCCAGCTACGACCTGGGCGCGGACGGCGTCATCGTTTATTCCAACGGTCGCGGGGTGTTCGTGATCGAGCCCGATGGCAAGGCCGCTCTGGCGATGAAGGGCGATCTGGTGGCGGAAGTGGCGGCCGGATAAGTCCGCTCAATGCTGTCTCGACTCAGATCGCTGTTTCGCCCTGAACCCGCGTCGCCCGCCGGCAAGGTGCGCGTGCTTGAGGAAAATCCTCCGCACGCAATCGGTCATTCGTACCACTCCAGTCTCGACTTTCTGGATGTACTTCAATGCCACGAGGGACTCCCGGCGCCTGACTGGCGTCGCGTCATGGCATGGCTCGATTCGGGCGAAGCACACGGCTCGATCGCTGAACGATGGCCAGAGATCCAGCGCGCCTGGGCGCTTCACTTGCGTCAAGCCCTGGGGCCGGCATACGAGATCAGCGAGCTCGGCAGCACGCTGCTCGTGAGCACGCTGCCGGCCAGACAACGCGACATGCTGCTGACATTCGTCGAAAAATCCCAGCAGCGGATTTCGCGATTGCTGCATGGCATTGCCAGGCGGGCAAACGGTGCCCTGACCCTCGTTTTTGTCTTTGAGGACCAGGAAACCTATTACCGCTATGTCTCCCGGTATTACCCTGACTGCGGCGAGTTTGCACTGAGTGGCGGCATGCACATCAACGATGGGTGCAGCCATTTCGTCACGGCTCGTGCCGACCTGACCTTGATCGAGCCCGTCATCGTTCATGAGCTGACCCATGCGCAAGTGACGCATCTTCCCATTCCGGCCTGGCTCAACGAAGGGCTGGCGGTGAATTCTGAAAGACGCCTCACACCGACACCCGCCGAATTCACGCCCGCAGAATTTCACGCGATGCATGCAGCGTACTGGTCACCTGAGACGATTCAGGATTTCTGGTCCGGCCAGGCGTTTCACGCTTCGGGAGAAGAGAACCGGCTCGCCTACGACCTGGGACAACTCCTGACGGCACAACTCTCGCAAGACTGGGACGCCTTCGCCGCCTTTGCGAACGAAGCGACGATGGCAGACAGTGGGCACGCCGCTGCGTTGGCGCATTTCGATCTTGATCTCGGAGAAGCGGTCCGGCTGATGTTCGACGCCCGACCCGATGAGGGCTGGTCACCCAGACCCGCTTCGTGGGGACAGCCCTCAAACGCTTGAGCTGACTCAAGCCCCCCGGGCAATCGCCAGCACGGCCCCCCGCGCCCGCTCAAACGCACCCAGGTCGTTCGACACCTTGGTCATGAGCATGGCGCCCTGCATGAGCGCCAGAATGTTCTCGGCACGACGTGCGTTGTCGCCCTCCGGGATTTCCCCCTGCGCGACCGCCCGATCGAGCGTCTGTTCAAGATAAGCCCGCTGCTCGGCAAAGATGGCGTCGAGCGTGGTGCGGATGTGTTCGTCCTGCCGCGCCATCTCCTGCCCCAGGTTGCCGAAGGGGCAGCCCAGCACGCCGCCCTTGGCGTCGGCCACCTCTCGCTGGAAGCCGATCATGCCGTCAACAAAGGCCTCCAGTTGCACCAGGCCGCTGCCTTCCTGGCCGAATACGCCGTCAAATAAACGCGCTCGCGCCATGGCCCAGAATGACTCGATGGCAGCCACGGCCAGATCCGTCTTCGACTTGAAGTAGTAGTAGAAGCTGCCCTTGCGGGCATCGGCACGCTGACACACTTCGTCCACGCCCGTGGCCTGGAAGCTGCGCTCCCAGATCAGGTCAGAGGCGGTGTGGACCAGTCGGTCCCGGGTATCCAGTGTTTGCGCGGCGCTCATGGCTTTTCCGGTGGGGTTTTCATGGGTGTAAGCCTATTGCCAGTTGACCGGTCTGTCAATTGAAGCTAGCTTGTTGACTGACCGGTCAAATACAAGCTTCTTCCCGAGCTTCTTTTTCCCCCTATGCAACCTACTGGAGCACCCCATGAGCCTTTTCACTCAACACACCGAAGCCACCGCCCCCGCCGAATCCGCTGCCATTCTTGCGCAGGTGAAAGCCCGCTACGGCTTCATCCCCAATCTGGCGGCCTACCTGGCCGAATCGCCTGCTGCACTCGGTGCCGTGCTGAGCCTGGCCGGCGCGGTCGACAAGAGCAGCCTCACCCCGCAGGAGCAGCAGATCGTCCAGCTCACCATCAGCGTTCTCAATGGATGCGGCTACTGCAAGACCGCACATACCGGCATGGGCAAGATGGCCGGCGTCGATGAAGCCACCATCAATGCCATCGTCGGCCTCACGCCGCTGCCCGATGCACGCCTGAACGCCCTGCGCGACTTCGTCCAGAAAGTGGTCGAGGAGCGCGGCTGGGTCAGTGAGGCCGAGGTCCGCACCTTCATGGCCGCCGGTTACACCCGCGCCCATGTCTTCGATGTCGTCCTGGCCGTCGCCAACAAGGTGCTGACCAACTACACGAACCACATCGTCGGCACGCTGGTGAACGAAGAATTCGTTGCCATGGCCGAGGGCCGGATCGCCGCCTGATTCCCGATTGTCACCGCCGTTGCCGGCGCTCACTGCCTACGGGCGCCGGCCTTTTTCTGCTGCAGGAGCCCCTCATGAGCCTCAACACCACATCACGCCCGCGCGTGTTTTCCATCCCGGCGGCGCAGCCCGTCCCCTGCCCCGAATGTGGCGCCACGACCCTGGAAGTGGCGCGCGGGCGCTTCGGCCCGATCCGTCAATGTTCAAGCCCCTTCTGTGCCTACTGGTGGTCGCCGCCTCCCGACGCCCCCCAGAGCGCCAAAACCGATCGCTAACCCCCACTCGTCCACACCGGAGGTCATCCACATGCCCTACGTCAACATCAAGATCACCCGCGACGGCGCCACGCCAGAACAGAAAGCCGAACTGATCGACGGCGTCACCCAGCTGCTCCAGCGCGTTCTGGACAAGAACCCCGCGACCACCATGGTGGTCATCGACGAGGTGGACCCCGACAACTGGGGCATCGGCGGCGAATCCATCTCCATGCGCCGCGCGAACACGCGTTGACACCCACGCGCACAAACACACGCTCATGAGCCCGACGTTGACTCCCCATGCCAGCTTGATAAGCTAGCCGGCGTTTTCAGGTGCTTGCGCGTGTCGGCCATGTGCGAGTGAAACGGGAAACGGGTGCGCTCATCGAGCAATGCCCGTACTGCCCCCGCAACGGTAGGCAGATTCAGCCCCTTCCGCCCGGCCTCCCCGGCCCGGCAGCCACTGCGTTCAAACGTGGGAAGGCGAAGGTGGCGGTCGAACCGGTGTTTCACCGGCTATTCGACGATCTGTGAGTCCGGAGACCGGCCTGAGACCCAGGAGAAAGTCATCCAGGCGGGGCGCCGTGGACACGATCGTGCCATCCCCTTTCCCGGCGGCTTTCATCGAAAACCCAATGATGTCCGGGCGGGTGCGCGCGGGCGGGATGGTCTCTCATGTCTTCGATGTTGCGCTCGTGTGGCGTCCTCTGGCAGTGCCTGTGTCTGGCGCTGTGTCTGCTTTCCTTGGCGCCACGGGCCCACGCGGACGATCTTGGCGTACTGGCCATCGTCTCAGACCGCTCGGCCGCCACGGTGGTCGCCGGCGCACACCAGTTGCTCGACGCGCGCCCCGCCCAAGGCGTTCAGGTGCGCTCGCTCTCGCAACTGGCCCGCATGGACGACGCACAGCTTCAGGCGCTTGTCGCCAGGCACGATGCCGTGCTGATGCTGGCGGTGTTTGGCGAGTCCGTCGAACGACTGCTCGCGCTCAAGTACCGGAAGGACCAGTTGCGCTTCGTGTTGCACAGCGACCGTCGCCTGCTCCCCTTGCAGCACGACCGCTACGGCAACATCTTTGCAAGCGGGCTACCGGCACAGGTTGTCGACGAAAAGATGGCGCTGTTCTCGCCAGAAGCACTCGCCGCCGCCAGGACGCAGTACCCGCAGTACGCGCACTGGCTGCAGGCCCGGGCCTACTGGATCAACCGATCTGCCGACAATGCGGCCAGCTTGCTCAACATGATCTCCAGCGGCGGCGAGCGACAGGCACCGGTGAGACCGGTGCCGCCGGTGCGCTATGCACTCCACGGCGATCACGGCCCGCGCTGGCTGAGCGCGCCTGAACTGCTCGGGCAGGCCGACCCGGCACGCCCCACCCTGTGGCTGCTCGATCACGACACCGGCGATCTGTCCGGCGAATGGGCGCTGCACGAGCGCCTGTGCGACGGCCGGCCGTGGCAATGCATTTCGGTGCTGGCGGCCTGGGGCGAACCGAGCCTGGAGGCCATTCACACCATGACGCGCTTCAGGGCGACGGCAAAAAGCGCGATGGCTGTCGTCGCCGTGCAGGATTTCGTGATCGGTGGCGGCGAGCATCGCGAAGACGTCACCGCCTTGCTGACGCAACTGGACGTGCCCGTGCTCAAGGCCCTGCGCCAACGCGAACTCACCGAGGCCGAATGGCGTCTGTCGAACGAAGGCGTGCCCGCCGAAAAGGTGCACTACCGCCTGGCCATGCCCGAGTTGCAGGGCATCAGCCAGCCACAGGTGCTGGCGGTCTCCGAACCCGAGCGGCTCGATGAGCGCACGGGTGCGAGCGTGGCGATGAGTCATGTGATCGATGGCGAAGTCGAACGCCAGGCCCGCCGACTCGAACGCTGGATGATACTGCAGACCCGCCCCAACGCCGACAAGCGGGTGGCCATCGTCTATTACAACCACCCACCGGGCCGCCACAACATCGGCGCCGACAACCTGAACGTACCCGAAAGCCTGCTGGACATGCTGCGCGCGCTCAAGGCCGCGGGCTACACCACGGGCACGTTGCCGGCCGACGGCAAGGCGCTGCTCGACCGGCTGCAGGCCCAGGGTGTCAACCTGCCGGAAGACGCCGATGCCCTGGCCGGGATGGCCCCGCATGTGGCCTCGCTCGACACGCCCACCTACCGCCGCTGGTTCGAGACCCTGCCCGCCCATGTCAAGGCCGAGATGACCGAGGGCCCGGTGGCCGCGCTTCGCGCCCTGATGCACGCACAGGCCGTCGAGATCACGGCCATCGACAGCGCCCATGAACGCGCCCCGCGGATCGACCTCCTGCGCCAGCGCATGCACAGCACCATCGCCGATCTGCATCACGCGATCGACGGCGCCCGGCACAAGGGCCGGGCCCGTGCACTCGATCTGCTCGGTCAGCTCGAAGCCGCCTACGACAGCGCGCTGAACGCACTGGCCGAACGCCAGACGCCCGACTGGCCCGCCGGTGACACCCTCGCCACCGCGCTCATCGACATGCAGATCGAAGGGATTCGCGGCTGGGGTCCGGCGCCGGGGAAAGTGATGGTCTGGCAAGGCAAGCAGCTCATCCCGGGCGTGCAGTTCGGCAACGTTTTCATCGGCCCTCAGCCGCCGCGCGGCTGGGAGCTCAATGAAGAACTGCTGCACGCCAACATGTCCTTCCCGCCACCGCACCAGTACCTGGGCTTCTACCACTATCTGAAATCGGTCTTCAAAGCCGATGCACTGATCCACGTCGGGCGCCATTCCACCTACGAATTCCTGCCCAAGCGCAGCGCCGGACTGGCGGAAGACGACTACCCCAGCCTGATCGCCGGCGATCTGCCGGGCATCTACCCGTACATCGTCGATGGCGTCGGCGAAGGCATTCAGGCCAAGCGCCGCGGGCTGGCGGTGATGGTCGATCACCTGACGCCGCCACTGGCCATCACCGAGCTGTACGACGACCTGCTGGAGATTCGCCAGCTCATCGAAAGCGCCGAGGCCACCACGGATGCACCGACCCGGCGCAAGGCGGTGCTTGCCCTGCGCGAGCGCATCGACGCGGCCGGGCTGCGCGACGAGCTCGAGGCGAGCATGGACGAAGAGCTGAAAGTTCGGGGCGTGCGCTTCGAGGAGGCGGACGACGAGATGCTGCTGCATGAAGTCGGACACTACCTCACCAAGCTGCAGGAAGACTTCATGCCGCTCGGCCTGCATGTGTTCGGCCGCACGTGGTCGCCCAAAGGCATCGACACCATGCTCGCCTCCATGGCCGACGGTGCCACGGCGGATGGCGCCTCCCACGCGCAGTGGCGGCAACACCTGACCGCATCACCCGGCGCGGAGATGACCGCGCTGCTGGCCGGGCTCGATGGCCGCTTCGTCGCCCCCGGCAAGGGCAACGACCCCATCCGCACGCCTGAAGCGTTACCGACCGGACGCAATTTCTTCGCCCTCGACGGCAGTCTGCTGCCCACCAAACTCGCCTGGGAGACCGGGGCGGCGCTGGCCGACGACGTACTCAGCGGCAAGGCTGGCGTCGCAGCGCATACGGAAGAAGTCGGGGCCAACAAGCAGGGTATCATCCTGTGGGCCTCGGACGCCGTGCGGGACGAAGGCACCATGATCGCCTTCGGCCTCAAGCTGCTCGGCGTCAAACCGGTGTGGAACAGCCGCGGCATCATCAAGGGGCTGGAGCGGCTGCCCCTGGACGACAGCCAACCCAAGCGATACGACGTGGTCTTCACCACCTCAGGTCTGTTCCGCGATCTCTACGGCCAGCACATGCTCATCCTCGACAAGGCCTCGCTGGCCGCCCTGGACGCCAGCCGCGCCACCATCGAGCACGACTACCCGGCCCTCAGTCTGGCGCTGGCCGAGGCGCTCAACCCGCTGGGTGAGTGGCAGCGCGGCGGCGACGAGCCACTGGCACGGAATCAGGTGGCCGCCAACTGGGTGGATCAGGCGCGCAAGATGCTTCAGGCCCGGCCGGAGCTGACACCCGCCGAGCTCGGCCGCCAGGCCAGCGCGCGGGTCTTCGGCATCGCCCCCGGTGCGTACGGCGCCGGGGTCAACCGCATGGTCGAGCGCTCCGGCGCCTGGCAGGACCGCGCCGAGCTGGCCGAGGTGTTCACCCGCCGCATGGGCCACGCCTATGGCGCCGGGCTGGACGGCGTACCCGCGCAGGCCCTGTTCGAAACCCAGTTGCAGGGCATCAGCCAGACCTACCTGGGCCGCGCCAGCAACCTCTACGGACTCATGGACAACAACGATGCCTTCGATTATCTGGGCGGGTTCAACATGGCCGTGGAACATCAGCGTGGCGCCCCGCCCGCGAGCGCGGTCGTCAACCATGCCAACGCACGCGACACGCGCATCGACCCCCTCCACAACGCCCTGCTCGGCGAGTTGCGCGGCCGCTTCCTCAACCCGCAGTGGATCAAGCCGCTCATGGACGAGGGCTATTCCGGTGCCCGCACCATGGGCAACGAGTTCATCGAGTATCTGTGGGGCTGGCAGGTGACCAGCCCGGAGATCATCGACGACCGCGTCTGGGAAGAAGTGAAGGCCGTCTATGTGGACGACAAACACGACCTCGGCCTCGACCGTTTTCTCGCCGATGGCCACAACCGCTACGTGCAGACGAACATCCTCGCGGTCATGCTGGTGGCCATCGACAAGGGCTTCTGGGCGGCAGACGCGGCCACCCGCAGGCAACTGGCCGAGCAGTTCGCCACCAACCTGATCGAGCACGGCAACCCGGGCAGCGGCCATACCCACGCCAACCACCCGATGTACGACATGGTCAAGGCACAGCTCAGTGCCGAACGCGCCGCGCAGCTCGACGCCGTGCTGGCCAGGAGCCGGCTCGATGACACGGCCGAATCGGCCGAGGCGCCGGCACACATTCAGGAGGTCCGCCTCGAGACCGCCGACCCCGACCCGACCGCATCGCAAGCATCGCAGGCCGACACGTCCAGCCCGACGGACGAGCCAGATGCGCCAGACTACCTGCCCTGGCTGGCCGTGGCCGCCGCCCTCCTGCTGCTCGTCGGCGCCACCCGTGGCCGCCGCGCCCGATAACCCAAGCGAAGTGACCCCATGAACATGTTTTCCGGTATCTCCCTGGGCCTCATGCACCAGATCACTGCCTGGTTGCTCGAACCTGTGGTCTGGGCGCTGCTGTTCTTTGTCGGGCTGGCGCTGTACGAAGCGGGCGTGAGCCTGGGCGAGCGTTTCGGCGGCATCGGCAAGCTCACCGAGCGGGGCGACCGCGCCGCCCTCATGCAGGCCGGCCGGCGTCGCATCGAGCGGGCGGATTTCATTACCCGTCTTGCGCCCATGCTCGGCCTCATGGGCACACTCATTCCGCTCGGGCCGGGGCTCGCCGCACTGGGCGACGGCAATCTCAAGATTCTCACCACCGCCATGACGGTCGCCTTCGACACCACGGTCATCGGTCTGCTCGCCGGCATGATCGGTTTCGTCCTCGGGCGCCTGCGCCGCCGCTGGTACGACCATGCCCTGGGGCAGCTGGACGCACGCCATGGATAAATGGCGCAACTCCGCGTTCTACGACACCGAGGAAGACCCGCTCGGCCCGCTGGCCAACCTGGTCGACATCATTCTGGTGTTCGCCTGCGGACTCATCGCCGCCCTGGTCGCCTACAGCCCGGATCTGCAGCAACACTTCGGCAAGCTCGAACAGCGTGACATCACCCTGGGCAAGGAGCTGCCGACGGTGCCGGAGAACATCGACCGTGAGCGCACGGCCGGCGACGGGTACGAAGCGCTGGGACAGGTGTATCGGGATCCGCAGACCGGGAAGCTGATTCTGATCGGGCGTTGAGCACCGGCGCGCGCCACCCGATCAAGCGGTCGACGCATCCAACACGCGACACGCGACCTGAAAGAGCATCGATCAGGAGATACGTGTTCAGCCGTGCACGGTCGCGCCGTTGATGGCGATCATCAAGCCGCCTTCACCAAAGCTGAAGTCGATGACCGCCGGCGGCATGCTTTGGCTGAACAGATCGGCATAGCGGGAGATCAGCCGATCGGCCTCCGCCTGCGATCCTGCATTGGCATATTCGCGAGAGAACGCGGCAGCCCGCTCGAGGCCAGGCACATGGCTGGCCAGTGCGTGGGCATTGTGCACGGCCATCTGTATGGCCGGATCACCATTGATCGCGTCTTCAATCGCGCGGGCGTCCGGGCGGTTGCCCTTGACCGTGACATGGGGCGAATTGACGTCCTCGATGACCAGATCGAACGCGGGGTTGCGCGCAATGCCCAGCGCATCGAGTCTGGCGCCCACCAGCTGACCGGCCTTCTCAGTCAGTGTCGCCACATTCGCCCGGCTTGGCAGAAGCAATTGGTCCGTATCCAACAGACTCGCGGGCTGGCGCGTCGCCGGTTCGACCGCTTGGCGCCCCTGAGCCGACAAGTGCACCACGGTCGATGCATCATCGGGCGCATGGGCGGCAGATGTTGCCACGGCGGACGGACTCCGGCCGGCAAAGACTGCCGACGTGTAGGTCGAAACAAGGGCGCTGATGGACATATGGGCCTCCGAAGATCAAACATCGACATGCCCCCGGTACGTGCGCAATTTCCGTTCCACCCCGGGTCGACGTCCTCCTCGCGCGCCCGACAGCCGCCGTGCGCCCCTCTCCTCGAAATGACGCCGCTGGCGTAGAATGCGCGCCGCTGACGTCGGGTGCGCCTGCCGCCAACGCGTATCCACGGCCCACCGGCCATTGCAGGCAGACCTGACATGACAATGAAGAAAACCGACCTCTACAAGAACCTGGGCAAACAGATCGAGCGCCAGAACAAGGCCGCCAACCGCCCCGACCGCTTCGGCGATGGCGCCGCCGAGATCGGCAAGCGCGAGAAGAAGACCGTGGCGCCCAAGTCGGTGCCGCTCACCTGCCGCCTGAGTGCTGATCTGGTCACACGCTTGCGCGCGCATGCCCAGACGGTGGACGGCGGCGTCAGTGCCGTGGTGGAGATGGCGGTCGCGCGCTGGCTGGACGAGGTAAATCCGGACGGCGACGCCTGATCGAGTCGGTATTGTCAGCACAGAGCGTTCAAACAGGGCAGCGTGTCACTGCCCGGTACCGACGGATCTGAATTCAATCGAATCGCCATCAAGCCTTGACGCGGCCAACTGGCGACCATGCCATTCGATTGACACAATCGAGCCACAGCGCTTTCACACCAAGGCCTGCAGCCCGATAGAAGACTTGAAAAAATACCGGAAGGGCACCAAAACCGGGCCTTGAGTGCCGTCGTTTGGTGCATTTTCGACGTCCGGCACCTGCATTCAAACAGCGGTTCCACAGACATGTGCTTTGAGTTCAGCCACTTGGGGCTTCGGGCACATCCCTTGCGTCGAGCATCATGCGGGGGTTTCTGCTCTCTACCCCGGCATGCTGTCTCCTCACTTCGCCCGCTTCGCCCAAGCGGGCGTTTTCTTTTGTGCGCGGGCGCTTGCCGGTAGCATGTCCACCCAAACCTGCCTAGCACAGCACAGGACACCAATGAGCGACACCTGGGACTACTATTTTCTGCGCGTGGATGACCAGCCGGCCTCCATCTTTCTGAACCTCAGCGCCTTCGAACGGGCGCCGGATGCCAAGCTGCCGCATATGGCCTATCTGCGCCTCTACATGCAGGCGCCCCGCGAGGACGGATTGTCGAACCAGGAAGAATTCGATGCCTTGATGGCGCTGGAGGACCACGTCACCGAAGCGCTTGAAGGCGATGGCGCCGCCTATGTCGGTCGCTGCACCACCAATGGCTGCCGGGATTTCTTCTTCTATGTCGCCAAGCCTGACGACTGGGCAGCCCGGGTCGCCAAGGCGCTCGACACCTATCCGGAGTATGAATACGACGTGGGCACGCGCGAGGACGAGGACTGGGGCCTGTACTTCGGCTATCTGTATCCCTCGGCCATGGATATGCAGACCATCCAGAACCGCCGGGTGTGTGAAGCACTGGAAAATGACGGTGATGCGCTCAAAACGCCCCGGCCGATCGATCACTACGCATACTTCAAAACGGCCGCCGGCGCCGACGCCTTTGCCAACGCAGCCGCCGCCTTGGGGTTTGAAATCACGGGTCGCGGCGACCCCACGGACACCCACGACGAGTACGGCGTGCATCTGACGCGCGAAGATACGCCCAGCTACGAGCACATCGACAGCATCACCCTGCCCCTGTTCGAACTGGCCCTCGACAACGAGGGCGAATACGACGGCTGGGAATGCCCCGTCGTCGAGGGCAAGCCGAACTGAGGCCATGCGCGTCGGGCTCATTTCGGACACTCACGGGCTGATGCGCCCGTCCGTGCTCGCCTACCTGGCGGGGGCGGAGCACATCATCCATGCGGGCGACATCGGCGGTGCCGACATTCTCGACGCCCTCGCCGAACTCGCACCGCTCACCGCGGTGCGTGGCAACAACGACCACGGCCCGTGGGCGGATGCACTGCCAGAGCGCATCACCCTGGAACTGGCCGGTGTGCGCATCCATGTGCTTCACGATATCGCCGAACTGGACGAATCGGTGGATGCACACGCAGTGATTTGCGGGCACTCGCACCAGCCCCGCGCCGAGACCGTGTCCGGGCATCTGCAGATCAATCCGGGCAGCGCGGGCCGGCGACGCTTCAAGCTGCCTATTGCCGCAGGCAGTCTGTGGATTGACGGGCACGGCATTCGCCACGAGATACACACCTTCGAACCCGATTGACGAGCGTCCGGTTGCAAGTCGACACGGCATGTTGCGCCAATGTGCGCTACGCTCCGTCCCTTGCTTCTGCGTTCACACCCATGCCTCAAATCATCGAGCTCGATACCCCGCGAATGATCCTGCGCCAGTGGGCGCGTTCAGATCGCGCGCCCTTTGCCGCACTCAATGCCGACCCACGGGTCATGGCCTGTTTTCCCGCGCCCCTGAACCGGGCGCAGAGTGACGCCCTGGCCGCGCGATGCGAGGCCCTGATCCGCGCTCGTGGCTGGGGTTTCTGGGCTGTCGAGGAAAAGTGCAGCGGGCATTTCATCGGCTTTGTGGGCCTGCATATACCCGGCGCAGAGCTGCCGTTTTCCCCCTGTGTCGAGGTGGGCTGGCGCCTCGCCCATGGCGCCTGGGGCAAGGGCCTGGCCACCGAGGCCGCCCGGGCCGCCCTCACCTTCGGATTCGACCGTCTCCAATTGAACGAAGTGGTGTCGTTTACCGCCGTGATCAACCGTCGATCCCGCGCCGTCATGAGCCGGCTGGGCATGCGCGAAGCGGGCACCTTCGATCACCCACACCTGCCCGCCAGCAGTCCGTTGCAACGGCATTACCTCTACAGACTGAGTGCCGTTCGCTACCAGGCGTCACAACAAACCGTGGCGTGATCGGCGTCAAGGCCTAGAATGAACGGGTATTCGTCCCGACTCGTTCCGCCATGCTTTCATCGCTCGAATCACGCATCCCGCCACCTTTCGTTGCACTCGTGACCGCGCTTGTCATGGGCACCACGCTCGGAGGCGACCCGCGCTTCGAACCCGGATTCACCGTCAATCTGATCTACACCGTGCTGATGAACCTGTCGTGGGTCATCGCGGGCGCCGCCCTGCTCGTCATGTGGCGGGCGCGCACCACCATCAACCCCATGCACCCCGAGCGCAGCAGCGCGCTGGTCACCACCGGCATCTACGCCTGGTCGCGAAACCCCATGTACGTGAGCCTGCTGTGTCTGCTCATGGGCTATTCCCTGCAGCTCGGGCATGTGGCGGCCGTGCTTGGACCGATCCTGTTCGTGAGCTACGTCACCCGCTTTCACATCGTGCCCGAAGAGCGCGCCCTTGAAGCGCGTTTTGGGGACGCCTACCGCGCCTACAAGGCCCGAGTCCGCCGCTGGATCTGAAGCGCGCTTGACAGCCGGGCAGCCCGGCGCCATCGTCTGTGGCCATGAATATCCTCGCCGTCAGCCTCTTTCTGTTCATCTGCCTCATCACCCTGTTTGCCTGCATTCAGGTGCTGGCCGCCAAGGCCAGGGAAGACTGCCCCGATCTGCACGCCCGGATCACCGCGCACGGGGTGCCCGGATTGCGCTGGATCGGCATGGCGTGTCGTCCCGGCGCCATCGAGCGCACCGGCGGACACCTCAAGGGCATCGTCTGGGTGGTGCGGGTGATGGTCTTTGTGGTGCTGTTCGTGATCGTGCGACTGCTGATCGGTTAAGCGTCATGGCGCCGCTTGTCTACTTTGCCTATGGCTCCAACATGTCGGTCGCGCGTTTGCGTGCGCGCATTCCCGCAGCCACACCGGTCGGCCGCGGGCGACTCACCGGCCATGTGCTTCGATTCCACAAACTGGGTGATGACGGCTCTGCCAAGCTCGATGCAGCACCATCCACCGTGCCCGGTGACCAGGTGCTGGGAGTGCTCTATCACCTGAGTGCCGCCGACAAGGCCGTGCTCGACCCCATCGAGGGCCAGGGCTACGAGGTGGTCGAGGTCACCATCGAGCGTGACGACGGCCACGCGGTACGCGCCTTCATGTATCGAGCCGTACGCATCGACGCCAACGCACGTCCGTTTCACTGGTATGTGCATCATGTGCTGGTGGGCGCGCGGGAAGCCGCCCTGCCCCAGGCCTATCTCGACGCCATTGCCGCGACCCCCGCCGTCGAAGATCCGGACACGGCTCGCGCGGCCCGGGAACACGCCATTCATTCGGGAACCGCCTGAGGGCGCGACCGTCAACAAGCCCCAAGACCGCCCACTGGAAACCGACCATGCGCCTGCTCAGGATTGCCTGCCTCATCGCCACCACCAGCCTGACGCTCGGCGCCACGGCGGCCGAAGACACCCGCGAAATGGTTCAGATGCCACCGACGATGCAGGCGCACATGCTCGCGAACATGCGCGACCACATGAAGACCATCGACGGCATCCTGCGAGCACTGTCCGAGCGCCGCTTCGACGCTGCCGCCGAACTGGCCGAACAGCGCCTGGGCATGAGTTCGCTCGATGACCATGGCGCATCGCACATGGCCCGGGTCATGCCGCCCGCGATGCAGGCCATCGGCACCGGCATGCATCGGGCCGCCAGCCGCTTCGCCCTGCGGGCGCAGGAAGAAGACGCACCCGCCGCCTATCAGGCCCTGACCGAAGTGACCGGTGCCTGCGTGGCGTGCCACGACGGCTATCGGATTCGCTAGACCAAGGCCCTCGGGTTCAGAGTTTTCTGAACACCCGGATTGTCCCCGGATCGTCGGGTACGCGCTCTTGAGCGAAACCCAGTTGCCGGGCGAACTTGAGCATCTTGTGATTGCTGGCCAGCACCAGCCCGTCCATGGTTTCGATGCCGCGCGATCGCGCCACGTCCATGAGGGTGAACATCAGCACGCCGGCGATGCCGGACCCCTGCCAGGCGTCATCGACGGTGACGGCAAACTCGCAGCTCGTCCCCGACGGGTCGAGCACGTAACGCGCCGACCCCACTTCCACGGTCTCGCCATCGTGCTGCACCAGCGCCACCAGGGCCAGGTGATGCTCATAGTCGACATCGGTCAGATAGCGCAGCTTGTTGGCCGGGAGCTCGTTGAGGGTGGCCATGAAGCGGGCATACCGTGAATCGGGCGACAGATGGCGGACAAAGTCCTGTTCCATCGCTGCGTCACCCGCCCGGATCGGCCGCACCAGGACCTTGCGCCCGTCGAACAGGGTGCGTTCCCGTTCCAGTTCGACGGGGTAGTCAGCCACCGCCCGATCCTGTGCGTTCGGCCACGTAGGCGACGATGTCGTCGAGTGTCTGCAAGCGCCCATAGTCGGTTTCGGGCACCGCGATGCCGAACACGTCGGCAAGCCCGGCAAGAATGTTCAGCGAGTCCATCGAATCGATGTCGATCTGGGCACGCAGGGCGCGGTCGCCACGCAAGGCATCGAGGTCGGCCTCGGGCGCAATCCGCCGCAGCAGTGCGACAACGTCGCCACGGATGACCTCAGGCTTCATGCAGGCTCGCCTCTTCGAGCATGGACAGATCAACAATGGACTCGCCGAGCGCTTGCGCCCGCACCTGGCGGCGCATGATCTTGCCACTGCGCGTGTGCGGCAGTTCCGCCGAGAATTCGATGTGCCGCGGCGCCATCACCGCGCCGAGCCGGGCGCGCGCATGCCCTCTCAGTTCAGTGGCCAGCGCGTCGCTCGCCGCGTAGCCGGCATTGAGCGACACGACCGCGTGCACCGCTTCGCCGCAGGTGTCGTCGGGCACGCCGATGGCGGCCGCCTCCGCCACGGCCGGATGCGCCATGAGGACCCGCTCGACTTCGTAGGCACCGATCAGATGGCCCGACGACTGGATGGCGTCGTCGACCCGCCCCACATACCAGTAATCACCTCTGGCATCCCGCCGGGCGAGGTCGCCCGTCAAGTACAGGCCATTGCTGAACTGACTGCGATAGCGTGCCGGCTGATCCAGATACGCGCCGAACATGGCGGGCCAGGCAGCGTCGAACGCCAGCTCGCCTTCGGCGGCTTCATGATCGTCGAGCACATGGATCAGACCCAACGGCAGCCGGCGCACCAGATGCGCACGCACGCCGATGACCGGTCGGCCCATCGACCCATCCGCCGAAGCGCCTGCCGGCGTATTGGCAATCATGATGGCGCCGGTCTCGGTCTGCCACCAGGTATCACGAATGCGCTGGCCCAGCATGGTTCGCCCCCATTCCACGACCTCGGCATTGAGTGGCTCGCCGACACTGGCGACCACCCTCAGCGAAGTGGCCTCAAGCGGCGGCTGACCCAGCGGGCGGGCACGCATGATCATGCGCAGCGCGGTGGGTGTGGTGTACCAGACCGACACGCGCATGCATGCCAGGGTGTCGAGCCAGCGTTGCGGATCGAAGGGTGCGGTGTCGATCACCAGGGTCGCGCCGATGAGCAAAGGCGCCAGCACCCCATAGGCCGTGCCTGTGACCCAGCCCGGATCGGCGGTACACCAGAAGCGGTCCAGCCCGCCCAGATCGAGCACCTCACGCCCGGTGGCCACCAGACTCACGCCAATGGCGTGGGAATGCACCACCGCTTTGGGCGTACCGGTCGTCCCGCTGGTGAAATGCAGCAAGGCAGGCGCACTTTCGTCGGTATCGACGGAGCACGGCCCTTCACCAGACTCGGCGATCAGCAGGTTCAGATCGAACACGCCGTCCGACCACGCCCCTTCGGGGGCATCGACCAGCACGATCGCACGCAATTGGGGCAACCGGGCGCGAATGGGCGCAATTTTGCGCCGATACAGGGCATGGGTCGTGACCAGCACACCCTCCCCGCCCACGCCAATACGGGTGGCAATCGGATCGGGGCCAAAGGCGGCAAACAGCGGCGCGGCAACACCACCGGCCTTCAGTGCGCCGAGGACCAGCTTGGGAAACTCGACTGATCGCTCAAGCAGAATGTACGCCTTCAGACCGGGCCGCAAACCGACCACACGCAGGGCGTGGGCAATTCGCGTGGTTTCGGCACACAGCGCGCGGTAGCTGAGCTTGCTGACGGTGCCATCGGCCCCGCGCACCTTGATCGCAACCTGATCCGGACGCAATGCCGCATGGCGGTCGATCGCCGCCCCGAGATTCACCGTGCCATGCGGTTCGGCCAGCCAGTCGCGCGCGCTGCGCCACGCCGGCACATTGGCCCGGGTGAATTCATTCGATTCCACCTCGCTCTCCCATCCTGCTTCTCGCCTCGTCATGCCCATTGTGCATGCAAGAAGTCGGCCACACTTTGATCAAAGGCAAGTGTGTCGGGTGCAAGGTGCTGCCGATCAAGTGTCGCTGGCGAGCGCCGGGGCGACAATACTGCCCTTGCCCAGCAGGACCCTGAACGTGCTCTCGGAGACGGGCCGGGAGAAAAAGTAACCCTGCTGCACATGCCCACCCGCGGTCAGCAGCCGTCGGGATTGCGCCGCCGTTTCAACCCCCTCGGCCACCACTTCGAGACCGAACTGGCGTCCGAGCATGAGAATCGACATGGCGATGATGGCGTTGCGCTCGCCTTCATCGATATGCTTGATGAATGCGCGGTCGATCTTCAGTTCGTCGATGGGGAAGCGGTGCAGATAGCTCAGTGACGAATAGCCTGTTCCGAAATCATCGAGCGACAGCCTGAAGCCGGCCTGCTTGAGCGCATTGAGTCGCTCCAGCGTGCCTTCGGCGTCGTTCATCAGCAGGGATTCAGTGATCTCGATGGTAATCAGCGACGGGTCGACCTCGAAGGTCCGTGCGGTGGACGCGAGGCGCTCCACCGCCTCCTCGATGGCAAAGTAGGGCGCCGGCACGTTGACCGACAGGGGCACGAGCGGCAAGCCGGCCTGCCGCCATTGCGCCAGGCTCGCACACGCCATCTGCATCACGCTGTCGGTCATCGGGATGATCAGCCCGGTCTCTTCGGCCACCTGGATAAAGTGACCCGGGGCCAGCACGCCCTGCTCCGGGTGGTCCCAGCGGACGAGGGACTCGGCGCCGATCATGCGCCCGGACCGCGCATCCACCTTGGGCTGGAAATACAGGCACATTTCGCCCGCCATGAGACCGCGACGAAAATCCTTGTCCAGCTCCGCACGGGCATGCGAGAGGCGACCGAGCTCCTGACTGAAGAATTCATAGCGGGCGCGGCCCGCCTTCTTGGCCGCGTACATGGCCTGTTCAGCGGCCTGGATGAGACCGGGCACATCGTTGGCGTCGCGCGGATAGAGCGCAATCCCGGCGCTGGCCGTCACGAACTGAGGCTGGCCGTCGATCACCAGTGGCTCGGCCAGCGCGTTCAGAACCCGGGCGCACACCTGAGCAGCCACCTGATCGTTGGCCAGGTCGACAAGCAGCACGATGAACGAGTCACCCGCCAATCGGGCCACCGGCTCCTCCTGACCGTTGTCATCGCAACGCGCCAGCATGTCGGCTCCGCGCACGCACCGCTGAATGCGCCAGCCCACCTTGCACAACACGGCATTGCCGCCCTCGTGACCGAGCGAGTCGTTCACCGACTTGAAGCGGTCGAGATCGAAGTACAGCACCGCACTGGTCTTGCGAAACCGTAGCGAGTGCTCCACCGCACCCCTGCCGACCTCGAGAAAGTAGTGTCGATTGGGCAGGCCGGTGAGTTCGTCCTTGAATGACAGCGCATCGATGCGCTGCTGCGCGGCCACCCGGTCGGTAATGTCCTGGGCGATCGCCCGCAGGGTGACGATGCGACCGAGCGCATCGCGTTCGACCTCGGCCTGCTCGATCAGCACACGCTCGACGCCGTCGTCACAGACGACCGCATACTTGAGCTGGTAGGCCCGACCCGATTCGGCGGATTGCCGGCGTACCGAGGCAACCGTTGAACGATCGGATTCGCTGACATGCGCGAGCAGTGCGTCGAAATGCGTCGTCTGCCCCAGTTGATACATGTCGAGCAGACGCAGCATTTCGTCGGAACAGATGACCTCGCCCGAATCGACCACCCACTCCCAGCTACCCAGCCGCGCCAGCCGCTGGGCGGCCGACATCTGGCGCTGGTGGCGCATGGCCGTTTCGGCCAGGGCCGCCGCACGCAGGTTGAAGCGGATCCGGTGGCTGAGCAGGGTCCAGTTGATCGGTTTGGTGACGAAGTCGGTTGCACCGCGCCGGAAGGCCTCGTCCACCGATGCCGTGTCGTCCAGCCCGGTCAGCATCAGGATGGGGATGTGCAGTCCCCCCGGCATCTGCCTCAGTCGCTCGCAGACCTCGAAGCCACTGATCCCCGGCAGCATCACGTCGAGCAGGACCAGATCGAACTCACCCGAGTCAAAAGCCTGCACCCCCGCCTCGCCCGAATCGACCGCATGGACGGAGAAACCGGCGTGCTTGAGCGTTCGGCTGGCCATGCCGCGCAAGACCATGTCGTCGTCGACAAGCAGAATGTGATTGCGCTGTCTGGCTGGCGTGATCATTGTCCTGCCCTCGCCCGGATCTGCGACCGATAACGTTCAACCGCGACGCTCAGCTGGTCGAGTTCAGTGCGCGCCTCGGTCAGCCAGTCGGCACTCACCCGCCCCCCTTTGCGTAGATGGGCCTCTGCGTCCTTCATGAATGCCGACATGGCCATGGCCCCCACAGACGCACTGGACGACTTCAGAGAATGCACCAGACGCAAGGTGTCGGGCGTATCGTCCTGCTCAAGCAGCGGTGCCAGTTCGTCCAGCACACTGCAGGTATGCTCAAGATACATGTCAAGCAGCTCCTCGCCCGCAGCCGGATCACTGCCGTCGGCCACCATGGGTAAGGCGTCGATCACCGACGGGTCGAAGATCAGCACGGACTCCTCCTCGACCGTCTTCACAGACGGGGCCACTTCGGTTACAGATCCATCCACGCCATCCGGCGCAGACAGATCCAGCTGACGCGTCAGCGCGTCGCGAATATCGGCGCGCTCGATCGGCTTGCTCACGTAGTCGTCCATACCGGCCGCCAGACAATGCTCCCGATCGCCTGACATGGCGTTTGCCGTAAGGGCAATGATCGGCATACGATCGAGACCGGTGCTCTGTTCATGGCGACGGATGCAGCGCGTGGCTTCGAGACCGTCCATCTCAGGCATTTGCACGTCCATCAGGACGACGTCGTAGGCGTTGGTGCTGACCGCGTCGACCGCCTCGCGGCCGTTGCACACGAAGTCGGACTCGCATTTGAGCGAAGCGAGCACATGCATGATGACCCGCTGATTGACCATGTTGTCCTCGGCAACCAGCACGCGCACCCCGGCAAGCGCGTCGGCGCTGATGGCGGTGCTCGCATCGTGCACCGCCTGGCCGGCGTCGTGTGCAAGCACGCAGCGCCTCAGCGTCTTTCGCCGTACGGGTTTGCGTAGCAACTGTTCCACGCCCAGTTCCGCCAGCTGATCGGGGTGAACCTCGTCGCTGGCACAGGTGAGCAACACCAGGCGCAGTGATGCGTTGGCAGGGTCCTCGCGCAGTTCGCGGGCAAGCGCAACACCATCCATGGACGGCATGCCCACATCCGCCAGCACCAGCGAGAAGGGGCGCCCGGCGTCGCGGGCAAGCCGGACCCGTTCGAGTGCATCGCGCGCCGACGGAGAGGTGGAGCAACTCAGCCGCCAGGAAGCGAGCTGGCGTTGCAAGGCGCCGCGGCTGGCATGGTTGTCATCGACCAGCAAGACCCGCTTGCCGAACGTTTCTGACGACTCCACCGGCTCGCCGGCCTCCGCGACATACTGAACGGTCACGGTGAACCAGAATTGAGAGCCCTCACCCGGCTCGCTGACCACGCCCACGTCGCCTCCCATGGCGATCGCCAGCTTGCGAGCGATGGACAAGCCCAGCCCGGTACCGCCAAAGCGGCGCGTGGTCGAACTGTCGGCCTGACTGAACGCGTCGAAGATGCTGGCCTGCACCTCGCGCGAGAGTCCGACGCCGGTGTCGACAACGACAAATCGCAAGCTCACCTGCTCGCCACGTCGCTCGAGCAACTCGACACGGGTCACCACCTCGCCACGGGACGTGAACTTGATGGCATTGCCCACCAGGTTGAGCAGGATCTGCCGGATCCGGCCGGGGTCACCGCAGAACCGGCCGCGCACCTCCGGGGCAATTTCGACGACCAGTTCAATTCCCTTGTGTTGCGCGTTGCCCGCCAAGAGAACACCGGTGTCCTCGATCACGTCCACCGGGTCGAACTCGATCTGCTCAAGCACCAGCTTGCCGGCCTCGATCTTCGAAAAATCGAGGATGTCGTTGATGATGTCCAGCAAGGCGCGGCCCGACTGATTCACCGTCTGGGCGTATTCCATCTGGCGCGGCGTCAGCGGCGTACTGAGCAGCATTTCAACCATGGCGAGCACCCCGTTCATGGGCGTGCGGATCTCGTGACTCATAGTGGCCAGGAACTGGGATTTGGCCAGGTTCGCCGCTTCGGCCAGCCCCTTTGCCTCCTTGAGCTGGGCGATGGCGTCGGCCAGCGCAGCGTCGCGACTCTGGATCTGGTCGAGCATGGTGTTGAAGCCGTCGATCAGGTGGCCGGTATCCTCATCCTCCGCTGGCGGCACACGCAAGCTGTAGTCGCTCTTCTCAGAGACCTCTCGCATCGCTCGCCCCAGACGCACCAGGGGCGCCGAGATGAAGCGCTCCATGCGCGAGGCCAGCAGATAGGCCACCGCGAGTGCCGCCACAAAGACGAGCGCGGCAAACACCAGTTGCCGGTGAATCTGTGCCTTCAACTGTGCGTCGGACACGTACAGATCCAGAAAGCCGAACACCTTCCCCCCGGCCGAGACCAACTGGGTCACCCGCAAGTAACCGTCATCGAAGGTCGTGCGGACCGGGGCATCGAGACTCAGGCCGCTTGAATGGAAGTCATCGCTGACCGCCATGCGATGGGCAACGTCCACGGCCGGATGCGACGTTCTGCCTTCGACGGCGGCAAAACGGGTGCCGTCGGCCATGCGCAGATCGACGAACAGGGTGCCCGCTTCCTGGGCCAGCGCGGTACCGATTTCCTCGGCGGCGCGGTTGTCCTTGAAGGCCAGGGCCGCCGAGGCATTGACGGCGGACACCCGGGCCAGCGCGGTCGTCGAACCGACCATGGCAGCCCGCGCCGCCTCGGTCTGGTTGGCCACGAAGATCATCGAGGCCGCCAGCATGGCCAGAAACGTCGTGATCACCGCGACGGCAATGATGCGGGCGCGGATGGACAGCGCCTTGAGCCCCGAGCGAAGGATGAGCGGCATTCGCCACCTCGGCGCGGTGGCGACCGTGCGCTCAGTCATGCAGCACCTGCGCCAGCCTCAGCAGCTTGGAGCTGATCATGAGCCCCCCGCGGCGTACCGCCGAGAGGTTGATCTCGAAGACCACGCGTGCGTTCTGCAGACCCATGTTGATGCCGACGCCCGCCTGGGCCGCCCCGGGGGAGTCCGCCACGGTCAGCACGGCCGTCCCGTCGAGCGTTGAGAGAATCTGCGGCAGAATCGCCATTGACGCCTCCGGAATGAACAGCAACTGGCAGCCCGACAGGGGCGCAAGACGCCCGAGGCGCCTGACCTGCAAGCGGCGCGAGCCCACCGGCTCGCCGCCAAGCGCATCGAGTTCGGCACCGAAGGGGTCGGCACCGATGACGCACACGGTGATCTGCTCGCCCACACTCTCGGGCCACTCGACAAACAGGGCAAAGTTGTAGAGCACTGCCGCCTTGAGCGAATACTCGGGCACCGTCTGCGCTGCCGAATGGCTGCTCCCGAACGCGACGCCCAGGGCAAGCAGGATGAACATCACCCGTTCGCGAATTCGGCAGTTCAGCAACTCGAAGAGACGGAGGCACATGCTCACGTGATGCTCAGAATCCTGCCGTGATACCCAGCGTCACCGATCGACCGTCCTGCTCGATGGTGTGCTGCCAATTGGTATCGGGCGCCGGGTTCCGGTAGTGCCGGTCGAACAGGTTGCGAATATCCAGCGCGACCGTGGTGTTCCGGGCGATGGCGTCGGTGCTCAGGCACAGGTTGGAAATTGCGTAGCCTCCCGTGTTGCCGCCCATCACGGCCTCTCGCCGGGCGTCATAGCGCAACTCGTAGCCGAGCTGGGCACCGAGTACCGGCAACGGCGTGGAGGCATTGAGGCGGCCCAGCATCCGGGGCGAGTTGGCGATCCGGTTGGCGTCATCCGCACTGGCATGCTGGAAGGCAATGCTGCCGCGCAGGCTGGCGCCACTTTGCCAGCCCCGGTTGAACGAAAGTTCGATGCCGCGGGCGTCATAGTCGCCGCCCGACTGGTACTGCGGCAGACCGCTTGAGGCGTCAATCCCCAGGGCAATGACGTCCTTGATCGTCCACTGGTACAAGGCGGCACGCAACGAGCTGTCGGACGACAGGCGGTGATCGGCCACCACCTCATAAGTGGTGATGGTTTCGCCGTTCAGATCCGGGTTGGCCACCACGGAGACCGCATCGTCGTACTCGGATTCGTAGGCGTTGGGTGCCCGGTGCGCACGGCCGTACAGCAGTTTGACCACCGTGGCACCGGAAGCGGTCCAGATCACGCCCGCCCGCGGGCTGAGCTTGGTCCCGGTGACGCTGTTGTTGTCGATGCGCAGGCCAAGGGTCGCAGACACGGCATCGGCTAGCCGCCATTCGTCCTGGAGGTAAGCCCCGATGCGCTGGCCGGGCGATTCGATACGCATGTTGTTTTCCGGCGCGGACGCGTCAAGGATGAACTGGTCCACCCGGCTGTTGCGCTGGTATTCCATACCGACCATGAGCTTGTGTCGCTCGACAGCGGTGGATACGAGCTGAAGCTCGAAGCCGTGCCACATGGCCTTGCCCGGGTAACCGTAGATGTCCCCGCCGTAGGAGAATTCGCTCGCATAGCTCAGCTCGCCGGCAAAGGCGCGCGCAGACACACGCAGCGACGAGTCGGGCACATTGGCGTCGTAGCGGATCTGCAGCAGGTGGTATCGGTCTTTCTGGTATTGCCCTTCGGTCAACGGGTCCGACAGGTAGCCGGCAGTAGGATCGTCTTTCTTGCGATCGCTGATCAGATATTCCGCGCTCCACGCCTCTTGCGACGCGCGCAGGAAGAACTGGTCGACCCGCTCACCGTCGAGCCCGCGCACGCGCGAACGCCCGCCCGCTGAGCCGAAATCCATCCACAGATCGTCGCCCCGGGCCTTCATGCTCGAGACCGAGGCCACCACATCGACGCCGCTGTCGTACTTCTGCCCCCAGCTGGCGCGCGCCTCACGACGCTGTTCCGGATGGGTATATGCGGCCATGACTTCCGCGCCACCGAACGATGCGCCCGTTCGCGTCACCACATTGACCACACCGAACATGGCGTTCTGCCCATACACGGCGCCCCCCGGGCCCGGGATGAACTCGATGCGCTCGACCAGATCCATGTCGAGCGGAAACTCCCGTCCCGTCGGCCCCGCGTCGTAGAGCGGGTCATTGATCCGGTTACCGTTGATGGTCACGAGAATGCGTGTGTTGAAATCCCCCGGGATACTGAAGCCGCGGGTCCCCAGCCCCATGTACTGCCGGTCATAGCTCAGATAGAGCCCCGGCAGACTGGCCAGGGCATCTCCCAGGGTCCGCCAGCCGTAGGCATGAATTTCCTCGCGGGAGATGACGCTCACCGCCGCCGCGACCTCGCTTTGCAATTGCTCGTACTTGGAGGCCCCCACCACCGTCATGCCCATCAGGTCTTCGAGCGACATGCGTGTGAGTTTGCCCGCAGCGCTAGCGGGTGAGGCGACAAGCAGACCGGCACTCACTGCGGGCAAGAGCGTGCACACCAGGCGTGCCATACGGTTGACCCGTGTCGGGTGGCGGCAAATTTTCATCTGGAGTCGTCTCGGTTCGATGCCATTTTTTCGGCAAATTCCGCATCAACTTTAGGGATACCGAGGCGCAAAGCCCTTTATACATGCGGCATTTCGGCAGATGTTTCAAACGCGACTTGCCACCCGGCATGGGCCTGTGTTTCCCTGAAAGAGACGAACACGACAATGGAATTCGCGGATGCAGACGCTCCACACCGCCGACTACATCATCGTGGCGATCTACCTGCTGGTCGTCATCGCGGTCTGCGTGCGGGTCACACGCAAGAGCCCGGATGCGGACGACCTGTTTCTGGCCGGCCGCAGCCTGGGGGCAGGCGTCATCGGGCTGTCCCTGTTCGCCTCCAACATTTCCTCCACCACGCTCATCGGCCTGCCCGGCGCCGCCTGGTCGACGGGCATCTCGGTGGCCAACTACGAATGGATGGCGGCCCTGGTGCTGGTATTCACCGCCGTGTTCGTGGCGCCCCTGTTCATCGGTCGGCGGCTCACGACGGTGCCCGAGATCCTCGAGCAACGGTTCGATGCCCGCCTGCGCAAATATCTGTCGGCCACCAGTTTGCTGCTCAGTGTCTTTCTCGACACTGCTGGCAGCCTGTATGCCGGGGCGCTGGTGATCATGCTGTTCGTGCCAGGCCTGAGTCTGTGGCCCACCTGCGTGGCGCTGGCGATCTTTGCAGGCCTGTACACGGCCGCCGGCGGCCTGCGCGCCGTGGCCTACACCGATGTGCTCCAGTCGCTGGTCCTGCTGATCGGCTCGATGATTCTCTTTGCGCTGGTCTTCGCGGAGTTTGACTACTCCTGGGCGCAGGTGACCGCCGTGGTACCCCCCGAGAAACTCTCGCTCATCCGCCCGCTCGATGACGAGGCCCTGCCCTGGCTGGGCACCCTGCTCGGCCTGCCGATTCTCGGCTTCTACTACTGGACCATGAACCAGTACGTCTGCCAGCGACTGCTCGGCGCGCGCAACATCGAAGCGGCCGGCAAGGGTGCGCTCATTGCCGCCGCCCTCAAACTGCTGCCCCTGTTCTTCATGGTGCTGCCCGGCGCCATGGCCATCGGGCTGTTCTCCGATCTGGAGCGGCCGGACACGGTCTTCCCCCGTCTGATCGGTGAATACGCGCCCCCCGGTCTGGCCGGTCTCATGGTGGCGGGTCTGCTGGCCGCGATCATGTCGAGCGTGGATTCGGCCCTGAACTCTGCCTCGACGCTGGTGATCACCGATTTCGTTCAGCCCCGGCGCCCGCGCCTGGATGCGAAAGCCCTGGCGCGACTTGGCCGCTACACCACGCTTGGCATGATGTGCGTTGCCGCCTTGTGGGCACCGGCCATCGACAACTTCCCGGGGCTGTTCGCCTATCTGCAGCAAGGCTTTGCCTATGTCACCTCGCCCCTGGTGGCGATCTTTGCGCTGGCCATGCTCTCCCGGCGCGTGTCCGCACGAGCGGCGCTGGCCGGGCTGATCACCGGACATGCCGTCAGTGCCCTGTGGTTTATCGCGGCCCAGTTCGACTGGCTGACCATGCACTTCACCATCGTGGCCTTTGTGCTGCTGGTACTGACCGTGGTGGCGACCTATGCCTGGCAATCGGTGCTCGGCACGTCGCCAACGGCGACGCAACTCGCTTCGGTCAGCTCGGCTAACGTCGCCCCGGCACCGGCCTTTGTGCGGCGCGGCGCCCTGGTGCTGACCGCACTAACGACAGTACTGGTAGTCGCCTTCTGGTAGGCAGCGACATGCGGATACGCTTTGCTGCTTGTCGCGCGCTGGCTCGAGTGATTCAATTTTCGCCACCGCCCATACCGCCAGACACGAGTCCGCCACCATGCCTTCGCGCCCCCTTTCGCTCCTTGCCCTGTTCGTCGCTCTAACCGTCTCCGGCACCACGTTCGCGGCCGGCACCTGCGAGGTGCGCGAAGCCGACATGAGTTTCTTCGGCGATCAGGCCAAGACCGTTTCGCTGGGCACCAAAATGCGCTTCAACAAGGTCTTGCTGCAGGAGAAATTCGACGTGCGCGTGGTCGGTGGCGTGGCCATTCTCTCGGGCAACGTGAGCTCCAAGCTGGCCATCCAGACCGCAGACAAGATCGCCCGCGACACCGACGGCATCCGCTGCGTGCAGAACCACCTCAAGATCGGCCCGCCCATCCCGGAACCGACAACCGGCCCGTACTGAGGCACTACCCTGATTTCAGGGCACGGGCCTGCTCACGAATCGCCTTGCGTTCCTCATCCGGTTTTCGCCTCAGGTTCTTGACCTGCAATGCCATGCGCGGGTGATCGGCAAAGCGCTTTTCGTGGCGATCGAGAAAATCCCAGTACAAGGTGGTGAATGGACATGCCGCCTCCCCGGTCGCTTCACCGGGGTCGTACCGACACCCCTTGCAGTAATTGCTCATGCGGTCGATGTAGTTGCCGCTGGCCACGTAGGGTTTGGAGGCCATGCGCCCGCCGTCGGCATGCTGGCTCATGCCCAGCACGTTCGGCAACTCCACCCACTCGACCGCGTCCACGTAGATGGCCAGATACCACTCGTGCACCTGCCGGGGTTTCACCCCCACCAACAAGGCGTACAGGCCGGTCACCATCAGGCGCTGGATGTGATGCGCGTAGCCCGTCTTCAGCGTCTGCTTGAGGGTCTGGCTGAGGCATACCATGTCGGTCTGCCCCGTCCAGAAGAACCCGGGCAACTCAGCATCGGCCTCAAGTGCGTTCTCATCCAGCCAGCCGGGCATGAATCGCCAGTACAACCCGCGGACGAACTCGCGCCAGCCCAGAATCTGCCGGACGAAACCCTCCACCGCGGCGATCGGCGCCCTGCCCCCCTGCCATGCTTTCTCGGCGGCCCGGCAGACCGTCATGGGGTCGATCAGCTTGAGATTGAGTGCGGCAGACAGACGCGAGTGGTAGAGCCAGGTCTCGTCGGTCCACATCGCATCCTGATAGTGGCCGAAGCATTCGAGACGATGTGTGATGAAGTCGTCGAGCGCCTGCCGGGCCTGCTCGGGCGTGACCGGCCAGTCGAAGTGCTCGAGCGTGCCCGGGTGATCCGCGAAGCGTGATTCGACCAGCGCAATCACCGAGCGCGTGATGTCATCCGGCTCGAACGTGGCCGGGCTCGGCAGCCAGCCGGGGCCGTCCGCATCGAAGCTGGCGCGATTCTTTTCGTCGTAGTTCCAATCGCCCCCCGCCGGCTTGCCGTCCTTCATGAGCAGGCCCGTGCGCTTGCGCAGTTCGCGGTACCAGTATTCGAGCCGCAACTGTTTGCGCCCGTCATCGGCCCAGGCGTTGAAATCGTATTCGGTGGCGATGAAATGCCGGTCTTCTGCCCAGTCGATGGCCACCCCGGCCGCGTCCGCCGTTTCGCAAAGTGCCTGGTGCACGCGCCAGTCACCGGCCTTGACCATGCGGATACTCGACGGCTTGAAGCGGCGGAGTGCATCGGCCAGGGCGTCACCCAGCGTTTCGTGATCATGGTCATCGAGCGCCAAGTAGTCGACGGGCCGCCCCTGCGCACGCAGCGCCCCGGCAAAGTGGCGCATGGCGCTGAGAAACATGGCGATGCGCACCTTGTGCGACCACACGTGCGTGCTTTCCTGCACCACTTCGGCCATCCAGATGCGGTCGGTGTCCGGATCGAAGTCTTCCAGAGCTGCACTGTCGGGGTCGAGCTGGTCGCCCAGCACCACGATCAGACGACGCGTCTTGTCACTCATCGACAGACCTCCTGCGTTTCCGGCAGGCCTCGGAGCAGTAGCGCACCTCGTCCCACACACGCGCCCACTTCTTGCGCCAGGCGAAGGGGCGGCCGCAGATGGCGCAGATACGGGTGGGTAGATTGGGTTTCCTGCGGTTCATCCGAACAAGCCCATCTGGCCATCGTTGCGTCGCGCCGACCCCGTGCGCCCCCCATCCGCGCGTCGCTTGCGGCTGCCATGGCGCGCCATCACCGCCTGGCTCGCTTCGAGAGCGTCCTCCCCCCGGTAAGCAGCCCGCAATCGCGCACGCGCCTTACGCGCGGCAGCCTCGTGATCGACGATGGGCGCCGGGTAGTCACGCCCGATGCGACACCCACTGCGTGCCTGCAAGCTCGCGTCCATGCGCCAGGGCTCGTGAATCCACGCGTCGGGGACCTGCGCCAGTTCCGGCACCCATCGGCGGATGAAGGTGCCCTCCGGGTCCTGATCGTGGGACTGTTTGATCGGGTTGTAGATCCGGAAAGCATTGATGCCGGTCGAGCCGGACTGCATCTGCATCTGGCTCCAGTGGATGCCCGGCTCATAGTCGATGAACTGCCGCGCCAGATGCAGGCCGGCCTCGCGCCAGGGCTGCCACAAGTGGTAGCAGGCCACGGCGGCCAGCATCGCGCGCATGCGGAAGTTGATCCAGCCGGTGTGATGGAGCATGCGCATGCACGCATCCACGAACGGCCAGCCGGTGCGCCCCTCGGCCCAGGCGGCGAACCGCTCGGGATCAACCGACTGGCGCTCGTCCGCCATCGCCGGGTGGAGGTTGCGCCACTCCATCTCCGGCTCGGATTCAAGTTTCTGCATGAAATGGCTTTGCCAGGCCAGGCGTGCTTCGAAGGCGGCCAGCGGCCGTCGCCAGGCACTCAGGGCCGGATCGGCTTTCACCTCGCGCCGCCGCTGGCGCAGCGCCTGAACCACTTCGCGCATGGACAGGGTGCCGTAGGCGATGTGAGGGGACAGTCTTGAACAGGCATCCGCCGCCGACAACGGGGACGACATGCCCCGCGCGTAGTCGACCCCGCGTTGCTGCAAAAAACTGTCGAGCAACATCAGTCCGGCCGTGCGCCCACCGGGCTGGGCACCGGGACAGTCGTCATCCGCGAGGGTCGATACCGGACGCACGGGCAGCGGGTCGGAGAGTATCGACACCCCCCGGATGCGTGCAGGTTGCGGCGCAAGATCCAGGGCCATGAAACGGTCCCGGTGGGCGGCCCAGCCGTCCCGGTTTCCGAGCCGGCGAACCACGCCATCCTGGCGGTACTCCTGCCATGTCACATTGTTGCAACGACACCATCGCGAAATTGCTGCATCGCGGCAAAAAGTCCACATATTGCCCGTCTCTTCATGAGACCATAGCGCCGCTTTGCCGAATTGCTGCCGAACTTGTTCCAGCACCTCGACGGCTTCACCATGTCGAACGATCAGCCCGGGCGCCCCCAGCGCCTTGAGTGACTGATCAAGTTCCCGCAGCGACTGGCCGATGAATCGCCATTGACGCAAGGACGACTCGGGCTGTTGCCACAGCCCCGGCTCGACGATGTACAGCGGGAGCACCGAACCGGCACGCGCCGCCTCGACCAGAGGCATGTGGTCGTGCGTTCTGAGATCCCGCTTGAACCAAACAATCTGAATTCCGTCCACGGCGCTGCCCTCCTGCCATCGAACGCAGCCGGGCAGCGCCGACGACGCACTTGGGATTGGCAAGTTTGTCTAGGACAAATAATATACACACTTCAATGGGACCGCATCATGATCACCTTGAGCTACACCGGTAACCGATTACCCCGCGCACTCGGCCTGGCGGGTGTCATCCCCTTCATCCTGCTGGGGCTGGCCTCGCATGTGCCCTGGAAGCACCAGGCCGATGTCCAGACGGCGCTCGTGAGCTACGGCGCGGTCATCCTGACCTTTGTCGGTGCGCTGTACTGGGGTCTGGCCATGCGTCGCGAGGGCACGGTGGCCTCCCGCGCCTACTTCTGGAGCGTCATCCCCAGCCTCATCGCCTGGGTGGCACTGATGTTCCCGACCTTCGGGGGGGCATTGATCGTGATCGTGGCTCTGTGGACACAGTATGTCCAGGACACCATCCTCTCGCCTGAGCTGTCGGTGCCTGAGTGGTTCATTCCCCTCCGGCTCGGGCTCACCGTGGGTGCGACCATCGGCATCGCCATCGCGCTGCCCCCCATATGGACCATGTGATCGACGAACCGACACACGATTTCGACTTTCCGCCCAGCGTCTTCACGGCGCTGCGGCGAGTGCTGGCGGTGCAGCCCGAGGCCTACGCCGCCCGCCGCAACCACCTCGATGGCCCCGTCACCGGCCTGTCGCCGTACATCACCCACGGCTATCTCGACGACGCCGCCCTGTATGCCTTCTGGCACAAACGCTTCGACCTGCCCGCGCACAAGGGGCTACTGAGCCAGCTGGCCTGGCGCAGTTTCTTTCATCACGTCTGGTTTCACCTGGGCGACGGCATCTTTGACGACCAGCGCCCCGCGCTCACGGGTGTGCGGTATCGCAATGCTTTGCCGGACGACATCCTCACCGCCAGCACCGGCGTACCGGTGGTCGACGCCAGCATCCGCACGCTCTACCGCACCGGCTATCTGCACAACCACCAGCGCATGTGGCTCGCCAGCTACGTGGTTCATCTGCGCAAGGTGGCCTGGCGCACCGGCGCCGACTGGATGTACGGGCACCTGGTCGACTGCGATCTGGCCTCCAATCACCTGTCCTGGCAGTGGGTCGCCGGCACCTTCAGCACCAAGCCGTATCTGTTCAACGCGGACAACGTGTTGCGCTTTGCCCCTGCGCTGGCCAGCCCCGGCACGGCCATCGATACCGATTACGAAGCACTTGCCGACATGGCAGCAAGCAACACGGATGTGGGCCCGGAGCGGCAGCGACCACACCCGCTGGAGGCCCCGCCCTTACTCGCCATTCCGGCGGAACTGGTCAGCGGCCGTGCAGGCGGCCTTGATGGGAACACGGCACGTGTGCTTCATCCATGGTCACTCGCCGGCCACCGGGGTAATCACACGCTCGGTTTTCTCTGCCCGCGCTTTCACGCGCGGTTCGGCTGGTCGGCGCGGCGCTGGCATTTCGTCCTGACGCGCCTGAAGGCGCTGTGCGACGACATCATCGTGAGCAACCGCCTGCCCGAGGCGCTGCATGCAAACGCACAGGCCGTTCAGACACTCAATCCGGGTTACCGGGGCGCGCTGGCCGCGTTGCCTGGTGATCACTTGAGCGCACCACCGTCCGCCCTGCCCGTACTGGACGCGCCAACCCGCTCCTGCGCCCAGTACATGAAGCGCCTGGGCAAACTGGGCTTGCTGCCGGGCTAGATGCCGCGCCAGGCCGCGATGGCAAAGAGCGTGATCACCGCCGCCACATACCCCTGGGCACAGTAAGCCCAGTTGCCTCGCGCCAGCCGGGCGCCCGAGATGCCGTAGCGCCCCTGCAGCGCCAGGTGCACCCCCGAGAGCGGGCTGGCCGCCAGGCCAATGGCCCAGCACTGCATGTAGACCATGGCCATGAGAATCGGGTCCGGCTGCAAGGGCGCGAGCCAGACTGCCACCATGGTGATCGAGATGACTGCATGGATACCCACGATGCACAAGGCGATCATGCCCGCGAGGATCAGTGAGGCTTCCAGCGCGCCGACGTGGTCCATGGGCAGCCAGACACCGCTGCTGCCGATGAGCGCGTTCAGGCCCGTGGCAAACACCGCGGCGGCGAGAAACAGCCCCAGCTCCCCACGCATGGCCGGCAAACGGTGCATTGCATGGCGGACGATCCGGCTGCTGCCATCACCGAGACCATGCCGTGCAAAGATGACCGCCGCCGTCATGATGGGTGCCGCCAGTGTCACGATGGCCAGGGTGGTCCAGTCCGGCCAGATCCAGTGCCCGGCAATGACCATGCCGGCCAAGGTGGTCGGGACCCAGAGCGAGGACGGCCGCATCGGGTAGCCCACGAAGTCATTGCGCACCGATGGGTTGCGCTGAACATCCATACTGGCCAGGGCGATCAACACCACGGTGAGCGGCACGCCCCACATCGCCAGCACGCCAAGCGAGGCCCCCGGCGCATTGGTCGTGGCCACTGCCGTCGCCGCAAAGAAGGGCGACCACAAAGCACCGATCAGAAAACCGCGCGTGAGGGCGTTGAGCTGTGCCGGGCCCGGCCCTTTTGCGCCGCCCATGCGGTCCGCCATGATGAAGATGGCCGACAGATTGATGACCGCGCCGAACACATGCACGCCCGCCACCGTACGCCACAGCGCGCCCACCCCCCTGGGTGAATCGTCGTCCGCTTCCAGCCCGATGAGCTGCAGAAAGCTCACCCCCGCCAGCATGCCGAGCAGCGCGATGTTGGTGGTCAGAACGCCTTGCCACGGCCACTGTCCACTCCCATATCCGGCATACACGAAAGCCGCCACGCCAATGCCGACAAGAATCCACACCTGACGCCGTTGCCGGTGGTCCATGCCGGGCCACAGCAGTGTCAGCGCGGCCCACGCGGCGACCCCACCGGTCCAGGCCGGCCAGCCGGTCCGCGCGCCCACCAGCACGGCGGCCACGAGCATGGCGAAGATGAGTAAGGCGGCAAGACGGTCAGCGTGCTGACGAACGAAAATGGACATGACCCGGTATGATTTTGGAGACGCATGACAGGTGCAAGCAGCGGCAACGCCGCACACCCATGCAAAACCGTATTGTCCCGTGATCAAGGGAAATGAGAAAGCGCATTCGATGACCCAACGCATCATCACTGTGGTGCTCAACACCCGCTCGGCTGGCGGCCGCGCACCTCACCTGCGCGAGCAGATCGAAAAGGCCATGCAAGGCCCCGGCGTAGAACTCAAATGGTTCGACCCGGCCAAACGCTCGCGCATCGACCAGCTGTGCCAGCAGGCCGCGGAAGCGGGTGACCTGATCGTCGCCGTGGGTGGCGACGGCACCGTGCGCAGCGTGGCCCAGGCGGCACGGGCCGCAAACACGCCGATGGCGATCATCCCCACCGGCACCTACAACTACGTGGCCCGCCAGCACGACATCCCCGAAGAGATCACCGACGCCGCGCGCCTGGCGATCACGGGCACCCCCAGACCCACAGGCGTGGGCGACATCAACGGCCTGCTGTTCTTCAACCACGCCGCCTTCGGGCTTTACACCCGCATCATCGTCGCCCGTGAACGCCACACCGCCATGCTCGGGCGCTCCCGCATCACCGCCGTGCTGTCGGGCATCGCCACCCTGTTCAACCGTTATCCGATCATGCGCCTGACGCTCACCGAAAACGGCGTCGCCCGGCAGGTCAAAGCCAATGCCGTGTTCTTTGGCGCCAACCCGCTCATGCTCGAAGCCGTCGATACGGTCTTCGCCCGTGAATGCCGTGACGAGACGCTCGGCCTTGTGCTCATGAAGCACCAGTCGCGCCTGCATGTGCTGGCAGCCGCCGTGCGCGCCACGCTGGGGCGTCTGTCGGAGGCGCCGGAATTCGAGCTGGCCCCGGTCACCCGCATGGAACTCGACATCAAGCGCCGGCGCCGCCGCTTGCGGGTCTCGCTCGATGGAGAGATCATCAAGTGTGCCCTGCCGCTGGATCTCGCCTTCGAAAAGAGCGCACTGCAGCTCGTCAGACCATGAATCCCGTTCACGACCACCTGCGTATCGTCCATATCTCCGACCTGCACTTCGGCGCCCAGCACGAAGGTGCCGCCGACGCGCTGCTCGACGCCATTCACGGCCTCGCCCCCACGCTCACGCTCATCACCGGCGACATCACCCAGCGCGCCCGCACCCAGCAGTTCCTCGACGCCAAGCGCTTCTTCGAACAATTGCCGGCCCAGTGGATGGCCATCCCCGGCAACCACGACATGCCGCTCTTCCGCCCCTGGCACCGCCTGCTCACCCCTCGCCACCGCTACCGCACCCACATCGGCGCCATCACCAGCGACCGGCTCGACCATCCGCAGCTACGGGTCGCCCTGCTCGATAGCACCAACAACCTGTCCTGGCGCTCCGGCCGCCTCAAGTCCGAAGCCAGCCGCAGCGCCGCCCACTGGCTGAGCCAGGCCAAGCCCGGCCAACTGCGCATCGCTGCCGCCCATCACCCCTTTGCCTCACGCGAGAAAGGCAACAAGGGCGGCATGGCCGGCGCCAGCAAGGCCCGCCAGGCGCTCATCGACGAAGGCGAAGTCGATCTGCTGCTCTGGGGCCACCTGCACCGCACCGAAACACTGCTACTGCGCGCCCAGTCCGGACGACAAGCGGTCGGCCTCGGGGTTGGATCGCCCACCTCCCATCGCCACATCGGAGACGGCTTCTACTTTCATCACATGGACGTCACCCGCGACCGCATCACCACCACCGTCTGGCAACGCTTCGCCGGCGAGACCGGCTTCCATTCACACGCGGCCCATACGTTCGAACGGCACGCAGGCTCATGGACACAAACGTCGAACTGAGGCCGGCGCGCGTCCAAGACGCTGCCTCCATCGCCATCCTCGCCGGCCAACTGGGTTACCCCACTTCGGAAGCGCACATGCGCGCACGACTCGCAAACCTGCTCGACCAGACTGAACGGCATGCCGTGGTTGTCGCCTCGACAGCCGACACACTCACTGGCTGGATTCACGTCATGCGTGTGGATCGGCTGGAAATACCCCCTCACGGAGAAATCGCAGCCCTGGTGGTTGGGGAGGAATATCGAGGCCACGAAATTGGCGCCCGACTGGTCGAAGCAAGCGTTCGCTGGACGCACAACGCCGGGCTCGCGCACCTGACCGTGAGATCACGCATCGAGCGCGACGACGCACATCGCTTTTACCAGCGAATGGGGTTTTCCATGGAAAAGACGCAACGGGTCATGACCATCGGCCTTTAGTGTCATTCGGCGGATCAAATCGGGACGGGACTCGACCCAGAACGGTCAAGGTTACGGCTTCGAATGAAGACCGCTATTGCCTCGAAGCTGACTCTCAACGTTTGGTTAAGGGGCGGGCATTAGACAGTCCCAGTGAGCGAAGCGAACGATTTAAACTACTTGTTAGAGGACTGCTAGTTCACGGAGCTTTGCACCTAGCACCTGCATCTCTTCACGCGTGTAACCAACCAAGGTTGGCATTTCCCAGTCATAAAATGTTTCGTCAGAAGTCGCTTGAAAGACTAAGTTACTTAGCGCTGCCAGCTCTTGAGTTGTGAATATACCCGCGTATGCAGTTTTGACCGCTTCAGCCATTGGTTCGGTAATGTCATTGATGATAGCTGTGGCAATGACAAGATCGCCGTTCTCCTCGGACCTAGTCAGCGCCTCTGCCAGCGCTTTCTTGATTTTTCTCGTGGAGTCGGCCATAGCCACCTCTAACGAAGCTGTAGAAAAACCCGTTTCCAGGCAATCAGATCTTGCCCGGTCACTGCCGGTCTGTTTTGTTCGTTCATCGACTTCGCCTTTCTGTTCCGTCGTCTCTCGGGCCCCTCTGGGGCTCCGTGCTCATCCCTGAGCGTGTTCCCGCAGCTGCCTGCCTCTTAATCTATCCTGCATACCCGTGATGCGCCAGCTTCTCGATGTTGTGCATCAGGCACATGAGCTTCCACTGCCCATCGACCTTCGTTCGCCCACGCAGGGTGAAGCGCGTGAGCCGCTTGTTGTGCCTCAGGTTGCCGAACACCGGTTCGACCGTGGCAAAGCGCGCTGCGATCATTCGCTTGCCCTGCGCCGAATCAACGCGCTGCTTCATGCGCTCGGTGTGGCTCGTCGCCCCATCGCGCTTACCCATGAAGAACGCCACCTGACGCACACGCGTGGTGTCGGGCTTTCTCAGGCACTGCCGACGCAGTGCGCAGGGCTCGCAATCGCGTGCGGCGCCACTGAACTTCATCGCCTTGTGCCCACCGATCGTGCAGTCTGATCCGTTCGAATAGAGGCGCTTGCCTGCCGGGCAGGTGCAATGGCTTGCATCGGCCGCCAGTGCGAATTCACTCACACCAAAGCAGCTCGGCTTCTTGGGCCTCTTCGACTTGTCCCACAAGGGGTCGGGCTTGCTCTTGTGTGCGCTCTGGCCCGCGTAGCGCGGGTCGCGCGAGCGGTACTGGTTGTCGCAGATCCACGCATTGACCTGGCGTACCGACAGCGCCTTGAGGTTCGCTTCCGAGTGGTATCCGGCGTCGGCGCAAATGGCCGTCTGTGCGCTTCGATACGCTTTGACTCCATCAATGGCGCCGATCAGCAACTCCTGCTCACTGCCGCTGCCGTGGGCCTGTGCGTCCAGCACGATCTGCGCCCTGGCGTCGACCGTGGCTACCCCGGTGTAGCCCTGGATCACCCCTTTGCCCGTGGCCATCTTGGCCGACTCGTTGTCCGTCCGGTTCGATAGCCGTACGGCTCCACGTGGCCCCCGGCGATCCGCCGGATTGCGCTCGAGCCAGCCACGGATCTGCGCCGCCTCGCGGGTGAGCCGCTCGCGCGTGCGTCGGGCGTGTTCGCCTTCGGTATGGGGGTTCGTGTCATCGTCGCTGGCCGCATGGGAGGCCATCATCTGCCGAACCGCCGCCTCCATCTTCGCCGCTTCGCGCTCGAAGTCCGAACGCTTGCCGCTCTTCGCCTTGGAGGCATTCGAGGGCAGCTTGACGCCATCGATGGCAAACAGCTCCCGCCCGATCAAGCCCTGCCGATCGCACACCAGCAGCACTTGGGTAAAACACCTGCCCACCTCTTCGCCCAGCCCCGACACAAAGGCGGCAATCGTCGTGAAGTGCGGGCAGCTATCGCCCGAGACCGCCATGAACAGCACGTTACTGACACAGGCCGAAGCGATGGCCCGGGAGCTGACCAGCCCCCGCGAATAACCGAGCAGCACAATCTTGAGCAGCACCGCCGGATCAAAGGCCGAAGCCCCGCCGGCATCGTTGCGATAACCCGAACGCAGTCCCGACAGATCCAACTCATGATCGACCAGGTGACACAGCGCAAACTCGATACTGCCCGGCAGCACCTGCTGCGAAAAATCCACCGGAATCATCTTCAGACCGTAGTCGGGTGTCTTGAAGTGCGCCATCGGGGCATCCTCGAACGAGATGCCTGATTATACGGTCAGCATATGGCCACCAGAATGGGCGGCGGGAGTTTTTCTACAGCCTCAACGCCCAGGTAAGCGGCATTCAGCATGGAGCGATTGCTCGGGCAAAAATGGCAAAGCCATGCCCGAGCAAGTGCGGAGTGCTGAATGTCCGAGTGAGCCGCAGGCGAACGGCTTGACCTGCTTGTTAGCCCTTTTCACGCGAATAACTCTCGGACAACTGACTTCTTTGGATTACTCGCATCAACCAAGACTCGCACGGGCTGCCGGAAGGAAAAACCAAGCACGCGCTTCGTTTTGTGCACCGGGCTCCACGCCACCAGAGTTTCTTCACCCCAATGGTACGTGTACTCAAGCCTCCCCCGATCTCGGGTAATCAACACGCCTCGAATCTCGCCAGGCACTTCTACCCCGCGTTCGAACAATGCTCTCACCCTCAGCACGCGCCACGCCAGCAGCCCCACCAACAACGCTGTTGAGACAACCGGCAAAAACACTGCATAGCTACCGGAAAGTGGTTTCGACCCGTTAAGCATCGGGAACGCAAAATAGATCGCCCACATGATCGGGATGCCAAGCCAAAACGCCAGCGCTGGCCAATCGTTCCATAGAATTGCTCGGAGTGATGCCTTCATTGGGCTAACTTGTTGTAGACCGCGAAATTGCGAGCGTAACCAGGGACCTGCGGTATAACCTGCCGAAGTCCGCAGGCTGAATCCCTTGATGGCACTGGGAATTACAAGAAAAACTGTATTTATGTGCAGTGATAACCAAGCTAACAAACCCCGCAGTCGTGACAGGAGAATTTCGTGCCCACGAGACACGACGAGCATACGATTGGCATGGCGTCATGTCCATCGCATCGATCCGGGTGCTTTGCGTCAAGGGCCGCTTCAGGTTCTGAGCTGACGGAGACGTCCGAAAGGTCGCCGGCCGCGCCTGACCGACTGCAGCCATAAACGCAACAACGCCCGACGTGCATTCGCACGCCGGGCGTTGGCCTCTCTGTTTGAGTTGTTATCAGTTACAGCGGTTCAGCGTTTGCCGCCAGCGACCAGAGCAATCCCGCCGATAGCGATGGCTGCCACCCCGGCCCAGACCGGGATATTGACGGTTTCCTGCTCTTTGACTGTCAGCTCCATGGGCCCCACCTTAGCGGCCGTGGTGTCCTTGGTGTAGCTGAAACCACCGTAACCGAGGGCCAGAATACCAGCAACAATGGCGGTGATTGCAAAAATCCGGATGCCGTTCATAGTGTTCTCCTTGAGTGTCTCGCGCTTCGGGGCCTGATTTGGGTTGATGTCGGCCGCTGCGTTGCGCACACCTCAATTTCAGGACATTGCTCGACCTTCGCGTGTAGGAAAACGCCGGTATCGCTGTCAGCCGGAATCCCGGCGTCAGAAAAGAAAAACCCCGGACGTGCCGGGGTTTTCTGTGAGACGGGCTTGCGCGCTCAGACGACCAGGGTCGGTGCCTCGCCTTTGGCCTGTGCTCGCACGGTGCCGAGTTCATAGACCGTCTCGCCCGCATCGCGCAGGGCCTGAGCGGCGGTGGCCGCGTCGGCGGCGGCGACAACCACGCACATGCCAATGCCGCAGTTGAAGGTGCGATACATCTCTTTGGGCTCGATGTTGCCCGCGCCCTGCAGCCACTGGAACAGGGGCGGCATTTGCCAGGCGTCAGCACGCAGTTCGGCGGTCAGGCCTTCGGGCAGCACGCGCGGCAGGTTTTCCAGCAGGCCGCCGCCGGTGATGTGGGCCATGCCCTTCACCATGCCCGGGTTAGCTTTCATGAGCGAGAGCATGGACTTCACATACAGGCGGGTAGGCTCGAGCACCACGTCGCGCAGCGGGCGACCGTGGAAGTCGGCATCCAGGTTAGGCTTGGTCAGCTCGATCACCTTGCGGATCAGCGAGTAGCCGTTGGAATGCGCACCACTGGAAGCGAGGCCCAGCACCACGTCGCCGGCCTGAATGGTCTGGCCGGTGATGATCTCGGACTTTTCAACCGCGCCGACCGCAAAGCCGGCCAGGTCGTATTCGCCGTCCGGGTACATGCCCGGCATTTCGGCCGTTTCACCGCCGATCAGGGCGCAGCCGGACAGCTCGCAACCGGTGGCAATGCCCTTGATCACGTCTGCGGCGGTGTCCACGTCGAGCTTGCCGCAGGCGAAGTAATCGAGGAAGAACAGCGGCTCGGCGCCCTGCACGAGAATGTCGTTCACACTCATGGCGACCAGATCCTGGCCGACGGTGTCGTGCTTGTTGAGCTCGAAGGCCAGCTTGAGCTTGGTGCCCACGCCGTCGGTGCCCGAGACCAGCACCGGCTCCTTGTACTTGCCGGTCAGCTCGAACAGGGCGCCAAAGCCACCGATGTTGCCCAGCACTTCGGGGCGCATGGTGCGTTTGGCCATGGGTTTGATGCGGTCAACCAGGGCGTCGCCGGCCTCGATGTCCACACCAGCGTCGCGATAAGTCAGGGAAGTCAAGGGCATACCTCGTGAATCAATGGCAACGGCATCGCCGTTTGCTTGAGCCTGTCGCAGCTTGCGACTACAGTGTCGGGGTTTTGCGCAATCCTGCGCTTGGTGCGGACCCTCCGCCCCCGAACCGAAACCCCGCATTTTACATCGAATGATCTCCTTGAGTGACCGCCAGATACAAACGGCGACGTGGATTGGCGTCGGTATCGCCCTGTTGGTGCTGCTGTACCTGCTCGGACCGATCCTCGGCCCCTTCGCAGTCGCAGCGGTGCTGGCCTACATCTGTGACCCGATGGTGAGCTGGCTGGTCAATCGGCGCGTCCCCCGGGCAGCGGCGGTGCTGCTGGTGATCGCCCTGCTCGGTCTGGTGCTTGCCGCGCTGCTGCTGATTCTCATCCCCATGGTCTACAAGGAGGCGATGACCCTCGTCAGCCGCCTGCCGGACCTGGTCGAGATGCTCAACACCAACGTGTTGCCCATGCTCAAGAACCACTTCGATGTGGACATCCAGCTGGACGCCAACTCGATCCGCCAGTGGGTCACCGAAAACTGGAGCTCTGCACAGGATCTGTTGCCCGGGCTGGTGAAGAAGGCCTCGACCGGCGGATTGGCGGTGATCGGCTTCTTTGCCAATCTGCTGCTGGTCCCCATGGTGATGTTCTACCTGCTGCAGGAGTGGCCGCACATCACCCAGGGGCTGCGCAACGTCATTCCCCGCCCGATGGTCGATCGCACCATGCGCATCCTGGGCGACATCGACAAGGTGATGAGCGAGTTCCTGCGCGGGCAGCTGTCGGTCATGCTGCTGCTGGCGGTGTTCTACAGCATCGGGCTGTGGATGGCCGGGCTGAAGTTTGCCCTGCCGGTCGGTGTGATCACCGGCCTGCTGGTCTTCGTGCCCTTCGTGGGCTTCACGGCCGGTCTGGTGCTGGCGCTGCTTTCGGCCATCTTGCAGGCCCAGGGCTGGCCGCCGATCATTGGCGTGGCCATCGTGTTCTCGCTGGGCCAGTTGATCGAAAGCTTCCTGCTCACGCCCTACATCGTGGGTGATCGTATCGGCCTGCATCCGCTGGTGGTGATCTTCGCGTTGATGGCCTTTGGCCAGCTCTTCGGCTTCGTGGGGGTGATGGTCGCCCTGCCGGCCAGCGCCGCGCTGCTGGTGGCCTTGCGCGAGTTGCGCGGTGCCTATTTCTCCAGTCACGTGTATCTTGGCGAGCCGGACAAGCAAGAAGACGTGGCATGAAACAACTGGTGCTGGACGTGCGGCTCGACGCGCCGCCACGCCTGGACAATTATTTTGCCGGCGACAATCAGGCGCTGGTCGCGGCACTGGCCGACCAGGCACGTGGTGTCATCAGCGATCACATCTATGTGTGGAGCGCCCCGTCCATGGGCCGCACGCATCTGCTGCGCGCCGCCACCGCGGCGGCCAGCGACGGCGCCTATCTGACACCCGACCAGGTCATCGAGCCGCTGCCCGGACATGCACTGCTTGCCATCGACGATGTCGATTCGCTGAGCGACGCGGCGAGCATTGCCGTGTTCAACGCATTCAACCGTTCGCGCGAGCAGGGTCAGACCTTGCTGCTGGCGGGCAACGCCCCCCCACGTGAGCTGGCGCTGCGCGAAGACCTGCGCACCCGCATCGGACAGTGCCTGGTCTTCGAGATCCAGCCCCTGACCGACACGGCGCGATCAGCTATTCTCAGCAGCATGGCGGCTCAGCGCGGTCTGCGCCTCGATGGCGATGTGGTGGCCTATCTCATGCGCTATGGCCGCCGCGACATGCCGGCCCTGGTCAGCACGCTCGACGCGCTCGATCGCGCCTCGCTGGAACGCAAACGCGCCATCACCCTGCCCCTGTTGCGCGACCTGATGCGCGACGGGCTGACTCTTTAAGCTTCGGAACCGATCATGGAACTCGTTCTCTTTGACCTCGACAACACCTTGCTGGCTGGCGACTCGGACTTTTCCTGGGCGCAGTTCCTGATCGGCAAGGGCGTGCTCGACCGCGAGGTGTATGAAGCGCGCAACCTGCAGTTCTACGACCAGTACAAGGCCGGCACGCTGGACATCTTCGAGTTTCTCGACTTTCAGCTCGCGCCGCTGGCCCGCCACGATCGCGCCCAGCTCGACCGCTGGCATGAAGAGTTCATGGACACCTTCATCCGCCCGATGATCACCACTGCCGCGCGCGCGCTGGTGGACCAGCATCGTGCCGACGACACCCTGCTGGCCGTGGTCACCGCCACCAACAGCTTCGTGACCGGCCCGATCGTGCGCGAATTCGGCATCCCGAACCTGGTGGCCACCATTCCGGCCCAGATGGATGGCCGCTTCACCGGAAAACCCCGTGGCATGCCCGCGTTCAAGGCCGGCAAGATCGAACGTGTCGAAGCCTGGCTCGAATCGCTGGGTCTGTACATGGGCAGCTTCGAGCGCACCCATTTCTACAGCGATTCGCACAACGACATCCCGCTCATGGCGCGGGTCAGCCGCCCGGTTGCCGTCGATCCGGACGACACCCTGCGTGAGCACGCCCGCCTGCACGGATGGGAAGTCATCAGCCTGCACGGCTGAAAAATACCCGTGAGAAGACAACTCGGCGCCCGCTAACACCCTGCCGGGCATAGGCTTTTGCCCATGCTCTGCGGTATCATCGCGGGCTTGATTCATTCAACGAACACTCATCGATGATCCGCAAACTGCTGCGCAAGGTCTTTCGGCGCGCTGCACCCGGTGCCAGCGACGGGCCGGCCCTGATTCCGGCCCAGTCCCACGGCATCAACCTCGACGAAGTTTCCTATGCCGCCAAGAAGGTGTGCACGGTGCTGCAGGAAGGCGGCTACCAGGCCTTCGTGGTCGGCGGCGCTGTTCGCGATCTGCTCGCCAAACAGTTGCCCAAAGACTTCGATGTGGCCACCAGCGCCACCCCGGAAGAGGTCAAGCGCCTGTTCCGCCGCGCACGCATCATCGGCCGCCGCTTCAAGATCGTTCACGTGATGATCGGCCAGGAGCTGATCGAGGTCTCCACCTTCCGCGCCATGGTCGAGGCCGACGCGGCCGAAAAGGACGAGCACGGCCGCATCCTGCGCGACAACGAGTACGGCTCGCAGGAAGAAGACGCCCTGCGTCGCGACTTCACGGTCAACGCGCTCTACTACGACCCGACCACCCAGAACATCATTGACTACCACCACGGTGTGGCCGACCTGCAGCAGAAAACCCTGCGCATGATCGGCGACCCGAAGGTACGCTACCGCGAAGACCCGGTGCGCATGCTGCGGGCCGTGCGTCTGGGCGCCAAGCTGGGCCTGACCATCGACCCGGCGGCCAGCCGCCCGATTCGCGAGATGGCCGAGCTCATGGACAACGTGCCGGCGGCCCGTCTGTTCGACGAGATGCTCAAGCTGCTGCTCTCGGGGCATGCAGTCAAGTGCCTGAAGCAACTGCGCGAAGAAGGCCTTCACCATGGCCTGCTGCCCCTGCTCGACGTGATTCTCGAGCAGCCCATGGGCGAGCGCTTCGTGTGGCTGTCGCTCGAGAACACCGACGAGCGCGTGAGCCAGGGCAAGCCAGTGTCACCGGGCTTCCTCTTCGCCACCCTGCTGTGGCACGAGGTGCTGGTCACCTGGGAAGCGCGCAAGGCCAAGGACGAGCACGCGCACCCGGCCCTGTTTGCGGCCATGGACGATGTCCTGGGCACCCAGGGCGAAAAGCTCGCCATCACCCGCCGCATCGCGGGCGACATCAAGGATATCTGGGCCCTGCAGCCGCGCTTTGAAAAGCGATCCGGCAAGGCCCCCTTCCGCCTGCTGGAGCAACCCCGTTATCGTGCCGGTTGGGACTTCCTGCGCCTGCGCGCCCTGTCCGGCGAGATCGACATGGAGCTGGTCGAATGGTGGGAGCAATTCGCCCATGCCGGCGGCAACGAGCGTGAAAGCATGCTTACGGCCCCGGCCGCGGGTGAAGGTCGCAAGCGTCGTCGCCGTCGCAAGCGTCGCCCCGCAGGCGGCGATGGCGGCAACAGCGGAACGTCCGCAGGCGAATGAGTCGCGGGGGCACGGCCGTCACGGCCTTTATCGGTCTGGGGGCCAATCTGGGGGACGCCGTCGCGGCCATGGACGCGGCCTGCTCGGCCCTGGGCGCCCTGCCCGATACCCGCCTTGTCGCCCGCTCCCGCCTCTACCGGAGCGCGCCTGTGGGTGTCACGGGCCAACCCGACTACATCAATGCCGTGGTGCAGCTGAGCACCTCGCTGAGCGCGCGCGCGATGCTCGAAGCGCTGATGCGCATTGAAGCCGACAACGGCCGCACGCGTGAATATCACATGGCACCGCGCACACTGGACATGGATTTGCTGCTCCATGGCGACACCGTGGTCAATGAGCCTGAGCTCACCGTGCCGCACCCACGCATGCATCAGCGCGCCTTCGTGCTCGCGCCCCTGGCCGAGCTCGCGCCGCAAACGATCATCCCCGGCGTGGGCCGTGTGGCGGATCTGCTGCCCACCGTCGCTGACCAAGCCATCTCGCCCCTCTGACATGTTGACCTGACCGGCGCGGGCTGTGATGCTAGCCGTACGGTCAGAAACAGGGCAAAACCAGAACATCCATGCTCGATAAAGCCAAATACATTGTGGTCGAAGGTCCGATCGGGGCCGGTAAGACATCGCTGGCACGACGCCTTGCAGCACGCCTCGAGGCCGAGCTGGTGCTCGAGCATCCGGAACTGAACAGCTTTCTGCCACGCTTCTACTCCGACATGGAGCGCTGGGCGCTGCCCACGCAACTCTCGTTCCTCTACCAGCGGGTCGACCAGCTCAATCATCACCTGGCCAACGACCAGGCCGGGCGCCGGGTGGTCTCGGATTTCATCCTCGACAAGGACCCGCTGTTCGCCCAGCTCAACCTGGAAGCGGAAGAGTTCAAGCTCTACCAGCGCACCTACGACATGGTGGTGCCTCAACCCACCCCCAAGCCCGATCTCGTCATCTACCTGCAAGCCAAGCCCGATACGCTGATCGAGCGCATCGGCAAGCGCGGCGTCGAGGCCGAGCGCCACATCACGGCGCACTACCTGGAACGCGTGGCCGAGCGCTATGCGCAGTTCTTCTACCAATACGAAGCCTCGCCCCTGTTCATCGTCGATGCCGAAGTGCTCAACCCGATCGATCAGGCAGACGATTTCGACCTGCTGCTCGACCGACTGCGCGCCATGCGCAGTTTCCGCGAGTTTTTCGGCTACGCCTGACCGGCACACCACCACACGCTTACATTCGGCTTGAATGTATTGGCCGCATGCGGTTTACTGCGCGGCCTGAGGGAGAAAAGGGGAAGCTCGCATGAGTTATCTTCAGGACAACAAACCAATCACGCTCACCACGCTTGGCAAGATGCGCGCCGAGGGTGAAAAGATCGCCATGCTGACCGGCTACGACGCCAGCTTTGCCGCGCTGCTTGAGCGCTGCGGGGTCGACACCATTCTGATCGGCGACTCGCTGGGCAACGTACTGCAGGGACAGAAGACGACCCTGCCGGTCACGCTGGAGCACATGAGGTATCACACCGAGTGTGTCGCCCGCGGCTGCAATCGTCCGTTCATCGTCACCGACATGCCCTTCGGCACGTACCACGAGAGCCCGGAGCAGGCCATGCGCAATGCCGCCACCCTGATGGCGGCCGGCGCACAGATGGTCAAGCTCGAGGGTGGCGAATTCATGGCCGAGACGATCCGCTTTCTGGTCGAGCGCGGCGTCCCGGTGTGCGCGCATATCGGTCTGACGCCGCAATCGGTCAATCAGCTCGGTGGCTACCGGGTGCAGGGCCGTACCGAGGAAGGCGCCGCCCGCCTCAAACTCGACGCCTTGGCGCTCGAGCAGGCCGGCGCTTCCTTGATGGTCCTGGAGATGGTACCGGCCGACGTGGCCGCCGACATCACCCTGCGATTGTCCTCCATGGCCACTATCGGCATCGGTGCGGGTGCCGGCTGCAACGGGCAGGTGCTGGTGCTCCACGACCTGATCGGCGTCTTTCCCGGCCACAAGGCCCGCTTCGTCAAGGATTTCATGGCCGAGGCCACGAGCATCGACGAGGCCGTCAGCAACTACGTCAAGGCCGTCAAGGACGGCAGCTTCCCGGCACCGGAACACTGCTACTGAGCGACAGATCCCATGCAGATTCATACCACCATCGAAAGCCTGCGCGAGGCACGCCGCGCCGCAGGCCGGGTTGCCTTCGTTCCGACCATGGGCAATCTCCATGAGGGGCACATCACGCTGATGCGCCAGGCCGGCGAGCGCGCCGATGCGGTCATTGCCAGCATCTTCGTGAACCGTCTCCAGTTCGGCCCCAGCGAGGATTTCGACAAGTACCCACGCACCCTGCAGGCCGACTGCGAAAAGCTCGAAGCGGCCGGGGTGAAACACCTGTTCGCGCCGGACGAGTCGGTCATGTACCCGAAACGCCAGAACTACCATGTGGAGCCCGATGGCGCCCAGGTGGCCGTACTGGAAGGCGCCTTCCGCCCAGGGCATTTCCGGGGCGTCGCCACCGTGGTGCTCAAGCTGCTCAACATCGTCCAGCCCGATGCCGCCCTGTTCGGCAAGAAGGACTACCAGCAACTCATGGTATTGCGGAACATGGTCGAGCAACTGGCCCTGCCCGTCGAGGTGATTCCGGGCGAGACGGTGCGCGCCGAAGACGGCCTGGCGCTGTCGAGCCGCAATCGCTACCTGAGCGATGCCGAACGGACCGAGGCCATCCGCCTGTACCATTGCCTGCAACGTATCCGCGAGGCCGTGCGAGGCGGCGAGCGCGACTACGAAAAGCTCGAGCGCGCTGCCATGACCGAACTGGCAACCCATCACTGGCAGCCTGACTACGTGTCGGTGCGTCGGCGCAAGGATCTGCAGGAGCCGGCCACGCCCGGCGACCCGCTGGTCGTGCTCGGTGCGGCCAAGCTGGGCGCCACCCGGCTGATCGACAACCTGGAAATCTGACCCGATTGCGCCCAAGAACCCCCGATTTGATCCAGGTCATCATGGGCCGGGTCAATCGGGGGCAGCATGGTCCGGCATCCTCTCTGGATAGGCCAAACCATGTATCTGCGTCGCGTGTTTCCCGATCGACCTCTCGTCTATGCCTGCTCCGGTTGTGCCAGCGCAGGCCAGATGGCCAATTTCATGGCGCTCAAGCTCGACCGCCTCGGCATTGCCCAGATGGGCTGCCTCAGTGGCGTGGCCGCGGGGCTTCCTCACATGGTCGCCGAAGCCGACTCTGGCCGACCGCTTCTCGTCATCGATGGCTGCCACCATGGTTGCGCTCGACTGTGCATTGAAAATCAGGGTCTTGCGTGCGATGAACATGTCGTATTGACCCGCCTGGGCGCACGCAAACGCTTTCACCGCGACTTTCCACTCGAAGAGGCCGAAGGGCTGGCCGAAACCATCGTGAACACCGCCAGCGCCCTCGGCGCAGCCTCGACACCGTCCCGATAAACACCCCCGAGACATCAAAAGACGCGCAACGGGCTTGCGCGAACGGCCGGTTCGTACGAAGCTAAACGCCGTGAACGCACGCATCCATCGAAAATAGCGTGCTCAACACCTTTCACGCGGTACCGGACCGTCGACGGACGGCCGGCGAAAATTGAACCCCGGAGGGAGACGTTTGATGAGTACCACTGTTCAGCAAGTGATTGACCAGAAAGGCAGCGGCATTTTCTCAGTCAGCCCGGACGCAACTGTCATGGAAGCGCTCGAGTTGATGGCCAAGAATGACGTCGGTGGCCTTCTTGTGCTGGAGAACGAAGCCCTGGTCGGCATCTTCACCGAGCGTGACTATGCCCGCAAGGTCGCCATCAAGGGCCTTTCGTCCAAGGACACGCGCGTGGGCGACCTGATGACCGCCAACGTGAGCACGGTCACGCCGAAGAACACCATCGACGAAGTCATGGGCATGATGACCGCCAACCGCTTCCGCCACGTGCCGGTCGTGTCTGACGGCAAGCTGATGGGCATCATCACCATCGGTGACGTGGTCAAGGCGGTCATTGCCGAGCACGAGGCCACCATCCAGCAGCTCTCCAGCTACATCGCCGGAGATATCAGCGCCTGACAGGGACGCCGATCAAGCCGGCACAAAGCCCGCCTTACTGGCGGGCTTTTTCATGTCTGGCGCGTCAGCATGCGCCATGCACACCGACGCCGGACCGGTCGAGCGCCGGCGCCGGAAGACCGCCGGCAAATTCACGCCTGACCGACGCACGCGGCCGCCACGGGGTGGCCTTTGTTCATCCAGCACTCATGGGGCCTCACGGACCTCCGGCAAACGGACCACCACCCCGAGGCCGCAACCCCCTTCGCGCTTGAGTCCGTCCGTGAATTCCAGTTCGCCCCCGTGGAGCGACACCACCCGCTGCACGATGGACAAGCCCAGCCCCACGCCCTCGCTCTCACCCTGCGCGCCACTGCCTCGGGCAAAACGCGCGGTCAGCGACTGGCGCTCGGCTTCGACCATGCCGGGGCCATCGTCGATCACGGCCACCGTCGCCCGGCCCATGACCACCGACACGTTCACCTGAATGTGCCCACCGGCCGGGGTGTAGCGCATGGCGTTATCCACCAGATTTCGCACCAGTACCTCCAGCCAGACCGGATTGCCGCACACCTTGGTGGAACGGGCATCCAGATCGAGTTCCTGCTGGCGCGCGAGAATCGCCGGTGCAATCTCGGCGCAAACCTGCTCGGCCACCACGGCCAGATCCACCGGGCTGCACTCCCCCGCCGCCGCTTCGGGCTGCAGCCGGGCCAGCGTCAGCAGCTGCTCGACCAGATGGGTCATTCGATCGACCGCGGCGCCAACCTGATCGAGCGCACGTCGCCGAGCCTGTTCGTCGGCGGTCCGGGCGGCCACCTGTGCCTGCACCTTGAGCGCCGCCAGCGGCGTACGGAGTTCATGAGCGGCGTCGGCGGTAAAGCGGCGCTCGTTCTCCATGGCGTCATGGATGCGCACCAGCAGCCGGTTGATCGCCCCGACCAGAGGCTCGATCTCGCTGGGCAGGCGGGTATCGCGAGCCACGGGCTCAAGCGCATCGGGCGACATGTTGCCCACGGTGGTGGCGGTCGCCTGCAGCGGACTGAGCGCCCGCCCCACGGCCCACCACACGCCCAGCGCCATCAAGGGCAAGCCCACGATCATGGGCAGCAGCAGGTGCAACGCCAGTTCGGTGGCGACCTCTTCGCGTGCCGAATGATTCTGCCCGACCACCACGAAATACCCGTGCTCTTCCTCGGCATAGCCGTAGTAGCGCCACAGCGTGCCTTTGCCGTCCTTCTGCTGGGAAAAGCCGGTGTGCGACACCATGGGCTGTCGGGGTGCGTCGGGCGAGCGCAACAGCAGGCGGATCTTCCCGTCGTCTTTTGACCACACCTGATAGCGCAGTGGCAGGTCATATCGCATCGAGTGCTCGGCCATCTCATGCGCCACATGCTCCACCTCGCTGAGCGTGGCCAGGGTGACCAGCGTTTCGGCCACCTGGACGAGCTGGGCATCGAACACCTCGTCGGCCTCGTGATGGGCGGTCCGGTAGGCCATGACCCCGGAGCTGATCCACAGCACACCGACCACCACCACCAGAATGCCGATCAGCCGATGGCGCAAGGAATAGGTCTTGCCCGCCATCAGGCATCGCTCCCGATGGTGTAGCCCACGCCGCGCACCGTGCGGATCAGCGTGCTGCCCAGTTTCTTGCGCAGATGATGAATGTGCACTTCGAGGGCATTGCTCTCTACGTCCGAATCCCAGCTGTAGAGCTGCTCGTCGAGCTGGCGACGGGTGACCACCCGCCCCTGCTGGCGCATGAGCAGTTCGAGCACGTCGAACTCCTTGCCGGTCAGCAGCACCGGCACACCCTGGAGGCTGACCGTGCGGGCGGCGGGGTCCAAGGCCACGCCGTCGGCGGTGATCATGGCAGAGGCTTGCCCGCCGGCACGCCGCAGCAGTGCGCGCAAGCGCGCACCGAGTTCATCCAGATCGAAAGGTTTGACCAGATAATCGTCTGCCCCCAGATCGAGGGCATCGACCTTGTCGCGCACCTGGTCGCGCGCCGTCAGCACCAGCACCGGGGTGCGATCGCCGGCATTGCGCCGGCGTGTCAGCACCTCGCGACCATCGAGCCCGGGCAGCCCCAGGTCGAGCACCACCGCGGCAAATTCACCGGCACTCAAGGCCGCGTCGGCGGACTTGCCGTCCCGCACCCAGTCGACCACGAATCCGGCCTCGCGCAGACCCACACACAGGCCGTCGCCGAGCATCGGGTCGTCCTCAACCACCAGCAGTCTCATCGCCCCTCACTTGGGAATCTTGATGCGATGTTCATTGAATTCACCCTTGTCGGCCCCACGGTGACAGGCACCACAGTTGGCCGGCGAACCGACCGCTTCACGCGCCCACACACGCGCGCTGATCTCGTCGTGTTCATGGCGGAACCAGCGGGTTTCCGTGATGCGCAGTGGCGCCGCATTCCCGGCGCCGTTCGCTCGTTTGTCATCGTCATCATAGCGCCAGCCAATGCCACGCGCACCGGACGCATGGGCCTTGAGGTAGCTGCGAATACGCTCGCTGGTCTCGGGGGCCAGCTCGGCGTTCTCGCCAAAGTGATCGGCCAGCCCGTCCATGACCCGGTCCCATGAGGCCGCCGGCAGCAGCCGCGGTGGATAGGGCACATGACAGGCGCCGCACTCGCTCACCCAGGCCTCGTCACGCACGGCGGGCCAGGCCCGCTTTTCCTTGTCTCCCCCGCTGGCCAATGCACCCGGCCAGCTGAAGCTGATTGCGGTGGCGGCTGTCACCAGGGACACCACCAGAATGCCACGTATCGCCATGTTCATTTTCCCTCCCGATCCAGACCCGCCAGCCACGCAATCAGGCTGGCCTTTTCAAGCGGCGTGCATTCGCGCGCCAGTACGTCCTTGCAGTTGCGGCCAAACCACTTCTCCACCTTCTTTTCATCGGTGAAGCGCTGCGGATTGGCGGCAGGTGCCATCGGCTCGATGCGTTTCCCCACCTTGGTTCTGCCGGCAGCGCGCGGGTCCTGCGTGTGACAGCTCGAGCACTGTTTCTCGCTGCCGCCGCCCTGGCGAAACAGGGCCTCGCCCACAGCAACATCGATCGATTCGACCGGCACGCCCGCCTGGGCCGCGTAGGCCGCCACCAGCGATTCCGGCGTCGCCGCCAGCACCGCTGGCGCCCCCAGCATCGACAGGGTCAGCAGCACCGGTGCACTCCATTGCTTAGCCATGGCTCACCTCCGCCTCGTCGCTCACGAACTGTTTGCCGTTGATCATGGCCTGGGCCACGCGCTCGCCACGCCAGTGGTGAAAGGCAATCGCCGCCAGATGCAGGCCAATGAAGCCGAGAATGAGCGCAAAACCCACCTCGTGCGGCTCTTCAAACAGCTCTTCGAGCTGCTTCATGCCGCCCAGCAGCGAGGCCATCGGGCCGGTCTGGAACTCGGTGGCCGCCAGGCCGAAGCCGGTCAGCACCATCATGGCGACCAGAAGATAGAAACCGATGAACGCCAGCGATGCCGCCGCATCGTGCCCGCGTCGCGCGCGCGGCCAGCGAAGATTCAGCAGCCCCTTCCAGGCGCGCGGATGCCACAGATCGGTCCAGCGGGCGCTGGCCGGACCCACCAGCCCCCACAGCAGACGCACCGCCAGGCCGGCGGCCAGCGCGTAGCCACTGACGATATGCCAGGACCACAACAATTCGGCGGTGGTGTCATGTTCGAAAAACTCGGCCAGCTGGCTGGTGCCGATCAAGGCCACAATGGCCAGCACGATCCACCAGTGGGTGATGCGCAGCAGTGGGTCGAAAACCCGGACGGGTTGCGATGCTTGCGTGTTCATGATGCCCTCCTCTCATAGGATGGCACCCAGTCTGACCACCAAAGCTTAGGGAATTCTTAAGCGATTACGACTGCCGGCAACCTCACACGAACGAGTAATCCACCGCCGGCCGATGAGGTGTCGAGCACCACCTGGCCGCCATGTGCACGCACGATCTCGCGCACGATGGCCAGCCCCAGCCCACTGCCGGGTACTGCCGAACCGGGCATGCGGGCGAAGCGCTCGAAGGCCTTCTCGCGCCATTCCGGCGGAATACCGGGCCCGTTGTCCTCGACCTCGATGCGCACCGTCGCGGCATCGGTCCGGCAGCGCACAGAGACGCGGCCCCCCGCCGGCGCGTACTTGAGCGCGTTATCGACCAGATTGGAGAGCAATTCGCGCAGCAGTGTCGGCTCACCCGCCACGCACGCTGGGTCGCGCTCGATCCCCAGATCGATGCCACGTGCATCCGCGCGCCGCAGCCACTCTTCGACCTGCTCATCGATCAGGGTGTCCAGCGCCACCGGGGTATCGCCTCCCGCCCACTGCCCCATGGCATCCACACGGGCCAGGGAAAGCAACTGATTGGCCAGGCGTGTGGTGCGTTGCACCCGTTCGCTGAGTCGCGCCACCTCGTCGGCAGACGGTGACGGGCCCAGACGCTCGATCTGCACCTGCAGGGCCGCCAGCGGCGTGCGCAACTCGTGGGCGGCATTCTGCAGAAAGTCGCGCTGCGCCGCCCCGGCCGCGTCCCGCCGGGCAAACATGGCATTGAGCGCCCCCACCACGCCGCGCACCTCGCGGGGCACACCTGCCGGATCGATGGCCGACAGATCGTCCGCACCGCGCGCCGCCAGGGTCTGCTCGAGCTGGCGCAAGGGCCGCAGGCTGGTGGGAATGACAAAGCGCACGATCCAGAACACCGCCAGCGAGGCAAAGATCAGCACAGCGCCAAAACCGAACAGCAGCCATTCGAGGGCCTGAGCGCGCTTGTGCCGGGTTTCGGCCACGGTGACGAAAAACCCCTGCCCTTCGTGGATGCGATGAATGCGCACGCCGCGGACGGCCACATCGCGATAGATCACCTCGTAGAACGAGGCCCCCCCTTCACCGTCCGGCGGCTCTGGTGGCGGCAGACCACGGTCACCGGCGATCCATTGTCCGGCGTCGCTACGTACCCGGAAGAAGATGCGATCGACCCGGTCGGTGCGCAGCAGTTGCTCCGCCTCATCCGGGAACGCGAGCGCAAGCTGCCCGTCGATGAGGCGCACATGGTTGGCCGTGCCTTCGGCCAGGTTGAGCAGACTGGCATCGTAGGCGTCGCCCACCACACGCTCGGCGATCCGGTAGGCCACCAGAATGCCGGCCAGCACCAGCAGCGCCGGACCGAGCACGCCCAGCGTGAGGCGACGGCGCAGGCTGCGGTTCAAGGGGTGGCGTCCGGGCATTCGAGCCGGTAACCGAAACCGCGAATGCTGCGAATGCGCACGCCAGCGGCCTCCAACCGGGGGCGCAGGCGCGAAATGTACACCTCCACCGCGTTGCTCGAACCCTCGGCCAGCAAGCGGTCCTTGGGCACCGAACGGCCCCCGGCGCGCATGAGCGCTTCGAGCAGATCCCACTCGCGGCCGGTGAGTGTCATCGCCTCACCCTGCAGGGTCACGGTGTGATCGTCCAGGTCGAGCCGCAAGGGGCCGAAGCTGATCATGCGCGGGCTCTGGTGGCCGCTGCGCCTGAGCACGGCGCGCATGCGCGCGTGCAGCTCAGACAATTCGAAAGGTTTGGGCAGATAGTCGTCGGCGCCCAGATCGAGCCCGTAGATCCGGTCCGACAAGGCATCGCGCGCGGTGATGAGGATGATCGCCATGGGCTCGCGTCCGGCGCGAATGCTGCGCACCAGCTCGTAGCCCGACACCCCGGGCAGGCCCACGTCCACCAGCGCCAGGTCATAGCGCTGGGCCTGCAGGCGAGCGAGCGCGGCACGGCCGTCGTGCTCCACATCCACCGTATCGCCGGACTCACGCAAGAAGTCGGCAACGCCCTGAGCCAGGTCCACGTCGTCTTCAATGAGGATGACTCGCACAACGCCCTCCGGAACGCGCCTGTTGCGCGCAGCAAGCAGTGTATTCGTGTCCGGCCCGGTACGGCGTGCCGGAAAGAAAAAAGCTCCCGCCGAGGCGGGAGCTTTGGGCAACGCGGCCGGAGGTCAGTGACCCGTGGCAGCGCCGGCACCGCGTGGGGTGCGGATGTCTTCGACCATGTGCTGGATGTGATCCGGGCACGGGGCGGTGACTTTCGACACCAGGAACGCCACACCGAAGTTCAGCAGCGCACCAACAACACCGATACCTTCCGGCGAGATGCCGAACAGCCAGTTGGCCGGCACGTTTTCCGCCATCGGGGTGATGAAGATGCCCTTGAAGTACAGGATGTAGCCAAAGGTGAAGATCAGGCCCGTGAGCATGCCCACGATCGCGCCTTCCTTGTTCATCGTCTTGGAGAAGATGCCCAGCAGGATGGTCGGGAACAGCGAGGCGCACGCCAGACCGAACGCGAAGGCCACCACCTGCGCCACGAAGCCCGGCGGGTTGTAGCCCAGATAACCGGCCACGCACACCGCCACGGCGGCTGCCACACGACCGGTGGCCAGCTCGGCCTTCTCGGACATGTCCGGCATCAGGATGCTCTTGAGCAGGTCATGCGAGATGGCGGCGGAAATCACCAGCAGCAGGCCGGCCGCGGTCGACAGGGCGGCGGCGATACCACCGGCGGCCACCAGGGCAATCACCCAGTCCGGCAGCTTGGCGATCTCGGGGTTCGCCAGCACCATGATGTCCCGATCCACGTCCAGTTCGCTGCCCTTCCAGCCGGCCGCTTCGGCTTTGGCCAGAAAGGCGGTATCGGTGGACTTGTCGTTGTAGTACTGGATGCGGCCGTCGCCGTTCTTGTCTTCGAACTTGATCAGCTTGGTCGCTTCCCAGCGCTTCATCCAGTCGGGGCGCGCCTCGTACTGCAGGGCGGCTTCCGGCGCGAAGGCATCACCCGACACCAAGCCGCTGTTGACCGTGGTGTGCAGGTTGAAGCGGGCCATGGCGCCCACGGCCGGTGCCGTGGTGTAGAGGATGGCGATGAACACCAGCGCCCAACCGGCCGAGGAGCGCGCATCACGCACCTTGGGCACGGTGAAGAAGCGCACGATCACGTGGGGCAGACCAGCGGTACCGGCCATCAGCGCCAGGGTGATGGCGATCACGTCGATGAGCGACTTGTTGCCCTTGGTGTATTCCAGGAAGCCCAGATCGGTCACCACGGCATCGAGCTTGTTCAGGAACGGCTCGCCCGTCTCGATCGAACCCCCCAGGCCCAGCTGCGGCACCGGATTGCCGGTCAGGTTCAGGGAAATGAAGATCGCCGGCACCATGTAGGCGAAGATCAGCACGCAGTACTGCGCCACCTGGGTGTAGGTCACGCCCTTCATGCCGCCGAGCACGGCGTAGAAGAACACCAGGCCCATCCCCACCAGCAGACCGGTGACGATGTCCACTTCCAGGAAGCGCGAGAACACGATACCGACACCGCGCATCTGACCGGCCACATAGGTGAAGGAGATGAAGATCAGGCAGATCACCGCCACCAGGCGCGCCGTGTTCGAGTAGTAACGGTCACCGATGAACTGGGGCACCGTGAACTTGCCGAACTTGCGCAGGTACGGGGCCAGCAGCACCGCCAGCAGCACATAACCGCCGGTCCAGCCCATGAGATACACCGAACCGCCATAGCCCAGGAAGGCGATCAGGCCTGCCATGGAGATGAAGGAGGCGGCGGACATCCAGTCGGCTGCCGTGGCCATCCCGTTGACGACCGGGTGCACACCGCCACCGGCCACGTAGAAGTCGGACGTGCTGCCCGCACGTGCCCAGATGGCCACGCCGATGTACAGCGCAAAAGACAGGCCAACGACGATAAACGTCAGGGTTTTCAGATCCATGGTCGTCGCCTCAGTCTTCGTGCACGTCGTGTTCGCGATCGATCTTGTTCATGCGCGCCGCGTACCAGAAGATCAGCACCACGAACACATAGATCGAACCCTGCTGGGCAAACCAGAAACCCAGTTTGTAACCACCGATATGGATGCTGTTGAGCGCGTCGGCCATCACGATGCCGGCGCCGAACGACACCACGGCCCAGATCGCCATCACCGTCCACAACAGACCCAGCGTGGCCTTCCAGTAAGCCGCGCCACCCTCTCTTGTTGTCATCTTGTTGTCTCCTCCAAAGCATGACCCGCGGCGCACCTGCGACCGCATGCGGCAATGTACGTTTGGAGGGCTTACGAGAGGCTTTCCCGAAGCTTACGAATACCTGAACGCGACGGGCACGGGGGCCACAGGCACATGACGTGCTCGCGGATACCCCCCCGCCCCGGTCGGTGACGCCATTCGACAGCGATGCTTGCCAGCCGAAAAAAAGACCGCCCGGGCGCGGGCGGTCTTTTTGCATGAAACGCATCCACGCAGTGTGGCTTAGCGGGTATCGAGTTCGCTCATTAGCCCTTCTTGGCCGAAAGGTGCAAGTTCGAGACTTCTCGTAAGCGGTCGTTGGATGGGGAAGCGCTCTCAACGGCGAGAGAGCGGCCGTTGCTGTCGTTCAGCCGCACCCACAGAGACGGCCGCAAGGCCACCTAAAGGGGCGCCCAAAGGCTTTCGTCGTCGAATGCGCGCCCCTGCCTTTGATTTCGCGCGCAGACGACAACAATGCAGTAGATGCAGATTGAATAATTAGTGGCTGCACGGATATACTTCAACGTCATTTCTGCCGGGTTGCGTTCATGCCCTCCCTCCGAGCCCTCTTCACCGCGCACCTCTCCCAGCACGCCCGTCTCCTCCACATCGAGACCGCACTTCCCGAGTCCGCCCTGGTGGTCGAACGCCTCACGGGCCGGGAAGCGATCAGCGAACTGTTTCGCTTCGAGGTGGACTGCCTGTCGGGCAACGCGCACTTTGAACTGAAGCAACTGCTGGGTGAGGAAGTCACCTTGCGCCTGCTGCAGGCCGACGGCAGCCTGCGCAACTGGCATGGCTATGTGACCGAAGCCATGAACCTGGGGGCCGACGGTGGGCTGGCCCGCTACCGGCTGGTGGTCGAACCCTGGCTGGCCTTCTGTGCCCAGCGCCGCGACTGCTTCCAGTTCCAGGACAAGGACGTGCTCGGCATCGCCGAAGAGATGTTCGGCGACTATGTCATGGCCGACTGGCGCGCCGATGTGACCCAGCCCCTGCGCCAGTACAGCCGCATCACCCAGTACCGCGAAACCGATTTCGATTTCCTGCGCCGTCTGCTCGCCGAAGAGGGCCTGTCGTGGCGCTTCGAGCACGACCAGAGCACCACGGCCAGCGACGATGCATCGGCCTCCCATGCCCGCCACAAGCTGGTCATCTTCGACCGCGACGCCGAGGCACCCGACAGTCTCCAGCCCACCATGCGCTTCCATCGCAATGACGGCCCCGAATTCGAGGACAGCATCAATGTGCTGCGCGACATTCGCCAGGTGGTGCCCAATGCGGTCACCCGCAGCAGCTGGGACTACAGGAAACTCACCGCCACCGCCGCCCAGGCGACCAGCCCGCTGGCCATGGGCGAGCTGCCCACGCTGGAAATCTACGAAGGCGCCAGCGCCTATCGCTTCGAAGACACTGCCGCCGCCCAGCTGCGCACCGATCTCATGCTCGCGGCCTTCGAATCCGAACACCACCGCATTGCCGGCGAAGGCGCCGTGCGCCAGATGGCCGAGGGCACGCTCTTCACCCTCACCCAGCATGATCACTACCAAGGCGACGACGCCCGCTTGCGCCTGCTCAGTGTCGAGCACCACGGAGCCAACAACCTGGGCGCCGAAGCGGCGCAGTTGCTGGGCAACACCGAGCTGGAGCAAGGCACCTACCGCAACCGCTTCGTGGTCCAGCGCGCGGACGCCCCGGTGGTGCCCGCGCCCATGGCACGCCCCCGGGTCAGCCAGCAGGTGGCGCTGGTGGTGGGCCACCCGGAGGCGGCACTGACCACCGATCGCGACCACCGCATCAAGATTCAATACCCCTGGCAGCGCGGCGAGGCGCCCAACGCGGGCGGCCTCAACGACACCGGGCCGGCCGCCACCGAGGGCAACGCCCCGGGTGACGCCACCTCAGGCACCTGGGTGCGGGTGGCCGAATGGCTGGCCGGCCCCAACTGGGGCAGCCACTTCCTGCCGCGCATCGGCACCGAAGTGCTGGTGGACTTCGTCGATGGCGATATCGACCGGCCCATCGTGGTCGGTCAGTGCTACAACGGCGCCGACCTGCCCCCGTTCTCGGCCGGCGTCGATTCAGGCGCCAACCACCCCGGCACCGTCTCGGGCTGGCACAGCCACAACCACGAAGGCAAGGGCGCCGGCACCAATCAGTGGCTCACCGACGACGCCCCGGGCCAGTTGCGCACCCGTCTGGCCACCAGCGAAACCGACGCCCAGCTGGGCCTGGGCCACCTGGTGGATCAGCGCCTGGACAGCGCCCATCGCGGGCCCTGGCGCGGCACCGGCTTTGAGCTACGCACCGACGGCTGGCTGGCCGTGCGTGCCGGCGAAGGCATGCTCATCAGCACCACCGCCCGCCAGAACGCCACCAGCACCCAGATGGATGTGGCCGAAGCTGTCGGCCAACTGCGCGCGGCCGAGCAGAGCGCCCAATCGCTCAATGACGCGGCCAGCGCATCCGGTGCCCTCGGCCTCAAGGCCAACAAGCAACAAACGGCATTCATCGACGGGCTCGATCCACAGAAAGAGGGCAAATTCGAGGGCAGCATCGGCGGGCAGGAAGCAAAGAAAGCCCAACCCGGCAGCCGAACTCTGGGCGAGCCCACCGAACGCTTCGCCAAGCCCTATATCGTCACCGAAGGGCCGGACGACATCGGCCTCTCGACCCCCGCCAGCAGCATTCTCTTCGCCAGCCAGAACCTGCACGCCACCGCGCAGGAAGACCTGCACATCGCCAGCGCCAAGACCTTCTCCGCCACCGCCGGCGAAGCGGCCAGCCTCTACACCCACGCGGGCGGCATCAAATCCATCGCCGCCGCCGGCACCCACACCCTCCAGGCCCACACCGACGAGATGGAAATCCTCGCCGACGACTCGGTGACCATCACCAGCTCGAACGACGAGATCCACATCCAGGCCAAGGACAGCATCGTGCTCAAGGCCGGGCAGAGTTCCGTCACGCTCAAGGGCGGGGACATCACCTTTGCCTGCCCGGGGACGTTCTCGGTCAAGGGCAGTGGGAATGCGTTTGTGGGGCCGGGGAGTCTGTCAGCTAACCCACAAGCCTTGCCAGCCGGATTGACCGAAGTCACTGACAGCATTGATCTTGAATTCACCTATCACAACTTGGCACCCGTCAAGAACGCGCCTTACAAACTGATCTTTGAAGACGGGTCCGTCATGAGCGGCACCTTGGATGCCAACGGGAAAGCCCACATCGAAAACCCGCCACCCTACGCCGCACGAGTCGAGTACGGCGAGGATGTCCGAGTTGAGCCAGAGCACTTTGTCCCCCTCATGAACAACCCCATTGCCGGGGCCAAGCCCCGAACAAAAGAAGACGCGCTGGCCCTGTGGGCGCAGTTTTCCGAAGCCGAGCAGGCGCACCGCGAAGACTATTTCTTTGACGACGAAATTGCCGCAATGGACGATGAATCTGCCTCGCTAGAATACGGCGCCTACACCGACTACACGCTGCCTGGAGAAGACAACCCGGCCGCTGGCGACTATCGAGTCGATCACCCGCAACAGCCCGCAGGCGACGAGGAGGCCGAACTGTGAGCGCCGCCACACAAATCACCTCTCAACAACTTCGAAAAGCAGATGATTCGGTCAGTGGGTGGCTCTTGGGGCTTGTGGACGGTAAGGGCGATTCGCCGTCTCAAATCATCGTCACCGCGGTATTGGGGTGCGTACCCGTCGTGGGGCAACTCTTTGACCTTCGAGATCTCATCCGATGCATCATCGCCCTCGCAACCCCGGGCGCCGGCGTGTTCGCCTGGGTCGAGCTCGTCATCACGCTGGTGGGCTGCATTCCCGGCTTCGGTGATGCAATCAAAGCGGGGCTGACCCTGGCTCGCAAGGGCGGCGGTGCGGCTCGAGCGTTTGACGCCATGCGCGGATTCGCTGCCTTCGACCCCGAAAAAATGCTGCGCCAGCTGGACTGGTCCCACATTGCCAAAGAGTCGCGTCGCTTGCTCGACGAAATGCTCGATGGATTCATCGACGCGCTGGACGGGTGGGTGGTCAGTTGGGCACTGGGGCGTCAGCGGGTTCGTGAACTGACTCGGACGCTCAAAGACATCAAGCGAAGCGCGCCGCAGAAAATCAACGAGGCGATCGGCGAGCTGCGCAAAACAGTCGATGAGATGCTTGCTGGTCCGAAGGTCAAGAGCACGGCAGAGGTGCAACCGACCCAGCGCGAACTGGCCCCTGCCAGGAAAGAAGGTGGGAGTCATGGCAAGGACCAGGCAAGCGACAAGACGGGCGACCTGCCGGCGCAACGATCCGTCAGGAACAGTGCCGAAATCCGGCAGGCCAAGCGGAACCGCTGGGCCACGGGCGCGCCGGCCGAACACATCGTCGACTATCGCACCCGCGAAAAGACCCCGGCGCTTCGCAAGATCAACAACCACGGTCGCCTGATCGAAGAATGGGAGCGTCACCGCAAGATCGATGATGTGCTCAACAGAACCTCTGGCGTCGCCTCGCACGGCTTCGATCACCTGTGGTTCGGCAATCACCGTGGCCGAAAATACACCGTTGGCGAAACCAAGGGCAGCACGTGGGCCAGCTTCAGTTTTCTGGCGGCAATGAGCGAGCAGGATCGCGCTGCAGTCGAGGCCACGAAAACCGACACGGCCGACATCCTTGATCCCAAACGCGGTGACTACGACCCGGACAAACCGATAAGCGCCGACCTGCCGACCAGTGGTACGGTTGAGTTGAAAGACGAAGGCGCACTCTCCGACCCCTCGAAGAAAACCGGTACGCTGCCCGAGACCAAGACAAAGGGGCGGCAGATGAGTCACAAATGGGTTCGCTCTTCTTTGGCCGAGGATTCCACCGTCTCGCGCACTCAGAAACGCGCTCTGACGAAGAAGATCGCGGCGGCGAGAAAGTCATTAGAAACCCTCCCGTATCCCTATGGGAGGGAAGTATTCATGGTTACTGGCAAGCAGTACGAGCTGCATGACCGCTCGAAAGGCAAGGTACACAAAATCCAGCCGCCGGTGATCAGAATTCCAGACTCGGTTTTGAAGGAATGAGAATGTTAAGTTTGCTCGGTAAAAAGGAATGGGAAGCACAACATCGAGAACCACGACAAGACTACGAGGACTATGAAGACGTCATCGTTGACGCCCTCGAAGGTTTCGAAATAGTCGCCGCCAACCTTTCCAACAAAGAAATGATGGCCAAAGCATCGAAGGGCGCCATCATGAGTGCTGCAGAGCAGCGTGCAAGCGACGCCAGCGATGCGGTCATTTTTAGCTATTCGGGGGGGGCGCCCCTAGACGAGCTAGCCTCTTTTCTGCCGACGGTTCTTGAATACTGGGAGTCGTACGCGCCACTGCACATCGATTTTCACGAAAGCGAAGAAAGCGGCGGTCACAAGGTGCCCCACCTGGATCTCTACGATTCAGACTACTGGAAGGCGCTCCAGCTCGTCTGCTTTGCCATCCTGCTCGGCCACACCGGGCTACTCGGCCGCATCGTGGATCTGCTTGCCTACGAGAACGATGACCAGGACGCCTTGCTGGAAGCACTGGTCGCGCCCTACCTGCCTGGGCGTCCAGAGGCGACGATCTACACCCGACAGCTCCCGTACCGGAAGACCCGAAAGATTTTCGCTGCAAAGCCCGCCGATCGCCCTGCGCTGATGGCCCAGTATCTGGACGAGTGGTACGACGCCAGCCGGCGGGAGCCCTACCACGACCGGCACAAGTCCTCGATATTTCCGGGGTACTGGTCGCTGGAAGCAGCGGCCATCACCTTCATTCTCGACATCGACGACAGCAGCTACCGCGACAAGCCGTTCTACCCTGCGGACCTCGTCGACTATGCGCGGCAACACAGCCAGCGCGGTTATGGCGATAAGACTGGTGATTCACGGGAGACCGAGAAACAGCGTAGCAACGTCCCCGCCGGCCAACCCTGCCCCGAAGCCGGCTGGTGGTTCACGCCTGCCAAGCAGGGCAGCCGTCGCTACTTCAAACAAGGCGAAACCATGCCTGATGTCGGCGGCGACTATGGCGCCGTTTTCTGGCAGTGGTCGCCAGACCAATCGGCGCCGAGTCTGTAGCTTCCATGCGGTCGCGGTAATGTCGGACGATTCTAAAGCACAACCGTCGCCAAAGCCACAGGAGGTTGCAAGCGTCAATGCCATGTATTGCATTACGTACCAAGCGACACCTGGCAAAGAGGGATACGAGGCACGCCTCAGACGACGCGGCAAGACCCACAAGCGATGGTTTGGCAAGCGCGGCTACGGCAGCATTGAGGACGCCCTGCGCGCGGCACAGCAATGGCGCGACAAGATGATCACCAGTCTGGCCATGTTGCCTAAACGTGAATACGTCTCGAAGCTGCGCAAGAACAACACCACCGGCAAGGCCGGAATTCGCCGACACAAGCGCATCTATACCAACAAATCGGGCCAGCAGCGCTGCTACATCTCTTGGGTCGCCGACCCGCCCTGGGGTATCAAGGCGAGCTCACGCTCGTTCGCAGTTTCGAAGTACGGCGAGGAAGGTGCACTCGAGCGTGCTATCGAGGCGCGTCTTGAGCTGGAGGCGCTGTGCCACGGGGTACATGCGCCAAACGTTCCAAGAACAATCGTAGATACGATTCCCCAATGAGCCCCGGTCATGCCCAGATATATGGGTGAAGGGCTCATTGATTAGGAACGGTCGAAGGGTTGCGCGAAGCCAGCGAGTCCTGCGTGCGCGCCACCGACCGAGGTGCCTTCAAATGGACGTTTTCGAATCTCCGGTTTTCGGCCATTGCGGACATACAGCCGGTACCGCATGAACGTCCGGTATTCGCCAGTCACCAGATCTTAGAGTTACCTTGGCGACGAAGGTCGCCCCAGCATTCTGATGTCGTTCTTAGTTGCGCGCCATAACTAAATCAGGCAGAAATATGTCGGCGGCAACGTAAGCTGGCAACAAATACGACATACTCAGTCGGCCGTCCCTCGGGTCCGCAAAGCGACCTAGAACATAGCCGAGCGATTCAGGGTGGGGTAACAATGACGAGTACGACAGCAAGCGCAGCTAAGCGGGCGAAAAATACTCCGAAGCGACGTGCCCTAATCGCGCAACTGCTCTTTCAGCTAGACCAGCTTTCAGCCACAAACTCGCACCACGAGTTTGAACACATCTGCCGCCACTTGGCTCGTGAGACGATTACGCCGAACATCCTCCCTGCAACTGGCCCTGTGACAGCTGGTGGCGATGAGGGCAGAGACTTCGAGACTTTCACGACCTTCATACGGCGGGTGGAGACCCGTAGCAGCCTCTTCCGCGGCATCGGGGAGTCGAAGCCGCTGGTCTTCGCCTGCTCAATCACCGGAAAATCCCGCATCAAAGCGAAAGTTCGTGACGACCTCGCCAAGATTTGCGCGCGAGAAACCCCCTATATCGTCTACTTCTTCTCCAACCAGAACATTCCCATCGCTACTCGCCTTGTGCTCGCACAAGAATGCGTTGACACCTACGGGTGCCGCCTCGAGATCTTGGACGCACAGGCTATGGCGGAGCAGTTCACCGAGCCGGCTCTATTCTGGATCGCTGAGGAATACCTTCACATACCCAGCGACCTGCTTCCGGAGCCGCAGGTGGCCCCCAAATCCGCATACGCGGACGCCCGTCGGCGATGGCTCGAAGAGACACAGACGCCGTACACGTTCGCCGACTTCGTCAGCATCAAGTACGGCCTTCGCGCTGCGACCTTCCAGCCGGAGTACAAAGCTGATTTGACGCGCTGGCTTGCCGTTATGGAGCAGTTAATAACTCCCGAGCAGAGGGAGTCGCTGGTCCGTCGAGTCCAATACGAGATATGCGTGGCGACACTTCGCGGATTGCATGACTTGAGACCATGCGAACCCATGGTCCACGCATACCTCGCCGACTGGCACCGATGGACCAGGCCTGCGGAGCTTCGTGATTCGGCACTCTTGCTGTCCTATGCCTCGTCCGCAGTACTTCATCGCGAATTCGATGCGGACCCAGCTGTGCTCCATGGTTACAGCACCGAGATCGTCGCGTTCGTGGACGCAGAGATTGCTGCGTCCTCCGACAACCCGAACCGGCTAGCTGACCTCCTGTACACACGATCTTCGCTCGCGTCGCTCCCATTCCTCACAGGCGCCGAGCCGCAGTTCGACCTCGACGCTCCGATCAAATTCTGGTTTAAGTTATTGAAGGTTGCCGATGCAGCACCGCTATTCGAGCTGGAGTCGTTCGTAGACGGGCTGACGAAGCTGACCCCCATCCTGAGCAGCCACCCGCAGTTCGACCGGCTTGTCCGTCGGACTGACGAAGTGCTTGAGAAGCGCACGTCCGGCTTCGTAGTGGCTGAGAAATGCCGCGATCGCGCAATTGCCCTCATCGAGCAAGGTGACATCCTGTCCGGCATGTCGGAGCTACATCGGGTCAAGGTCAAGTGGTTCACAGGAGACACGTTGCGGCCAACCGTACTTGCAATGCTGCTGCTCTCAGGTGCCTATCGCAGGCTCGGACTGCTCTGGGCGGCTAAGTACTATGCGTTCGGCGCCGCGTTCCTGGTTCATACGTCTGAGGATGACGACCTGCGGCCACTTTTTGTGGGCGCACTCCACGAAGCGGCTGCTTGCAACTATGAGGCTGGAGAGTGGATGTCGTTCAGCGAGCTGATGCCGTTGATACTGTCATCGCACTATGAATTCCTCAACGACCCGGATAATTGGGAGGAGCACGAACGACTCCAGGCAACCGTCTACCACTTCTTTGTCGCCCGTGCACTCTCCAAGGCGCTCAACGGTGAATCGGCAATGGCGCTCCTGAACGCACCACTGGCTGCTGTCAGCATGCCGGAGGACTTGGCGAAGGACCTTCTGATTCCTTTGACCGATTTGACAAAATTCGAAACTTCTAGCGCGGCGCAGCTTCGTGATGAGATGCAGAGGGAATTCTTCGGAGTACCGCTCAGCGACACCGGCCCGACCCGAATTTACGCTTGGGCGGCGCTCGGAATTCAGTGGCGTGTGACGTGTCCCAATAGCTACGGAACAATCTGCTTGGTCGAGCAGTTCGTCGCCATTCTGCAAATCGCCTTGGCCGATCTCGCGCAGCGCGACCTGTGCCTGCTTCCCACAAGCGTGTCGATTCAGGTGGAACTGTCGGCGATTCGACGGGCGAGGGTCGAGATGCTGCCTGGTAATGACTCTTCCGGCATGAAGGTCACATTGCCGAAGGTGAATGCCGTCAGTCAGGCTGAACTGGAGGAGATGCAGCAAGACGTCAGCAGCATAGCCCTAGCCGTGCTGACCCAATGCAGTTGCCTTTCGGATAAAGACCTCTTCCGCCGGCTCGACAGCGCCTTCCGCGATGGGCTTACGTCGAAAGTGTTTATCGTCCGTCCGTACAGTGAACTGTTCGCTCAGTTCGTAGATCCCGCCGAGTACGAAGGGCGGAGAGCCGCGTCGCTGGCTCCACCTGATGCGAGTGCTTATATCATTCGCTCGGCACCCGAACTCGCTTGGCTTGACACTCCGGGTCCCGGCTATACCCCTGAGAAGGCTCAGATCGCGCTCAGGAACCGATATGAGCGTGGCGTGAAACCAATCGCGACCACCCTTGCACGCCTGCGAGGGAATCCGCGATTCCAGGAGTGGGTCGCCCTGCATCGCGCGGAAGGGCACAAGGACTGGTGGATCCTTCTCGTTCTCATGAATACGATCCTTAACTATCGGGCAAGGCTGGCGGTTAAACCTAACGACGTGCAGGGATATCGGCAGTACATCTCGAAAGTACTGCACGAGGAGGAATCTGCGGACACTGTCGAATTCCCGGTGGAAACCCTATTCAGCGAAGAGGCGAAGATGTCGGCGACCTCCTTCATGATGACGACAGCGAATGTTTGGAACCTTACCGTGCGATCACGTACTCCTGACATCAACGCCTTAGAAAAACTGCTGGGAACGCGTTATGGCCAAGCCACGGACGACGTTGAGCACATCGATCCATTCTCCAAAGATCAGTCCGAATGAAGAGGTTTATCGAGTGCGCTCTCCGCCGAGTGCTTTTTCCAAGCGTCAAGACCAATTACTCGCTGAGTGACAGCTAACCGGCACATTGGCGCCTGATTCTGACAGAATGCCCACGGTCGGCTTCGGCCGAGGACTTGTCACTTGGGGAGCGAACTCAACAGCCGTCCTCCCCCCTCAATTCCAGTCAAAAAAGAAGGCGCACAAAGGCGCCTTCGTTCCCCGGTCCATCTGACCTCGTTCAAGGCACCCGTCGAGCAGGCAGATACACCACGGTCTCCGTTTTCACGGCCTCATCGAGCGCCCCCGCCATGCCCAGGTCGCGTTCGCGAGCATCGAGCACGCTTTGGCTGAAGCGGCTGTCGGTTTTGAGGCTCAGGTGCACGTTGCCCACATAACGCTGCTCGCCCCCGGCAACGGTGAACCGGTAGGCGCTGCCGGCCGGTGGGCTCAGTCTGGCGTTGCCGGCCTTGTCGGCCATGGAGAGCGACCAGTCGCGAAGCTCGTATTCGCCCGGCGGCAGGTGCAGCACCAGCACGCGGCCGGTGGTCTTGTCGGCCACATGGATGGCCGCGTTGTCGGGGGCGTTGTCACCGAGTACCTCCACCCGGCTGCGGAGGTTGTCGGCGGCGCGTCGGGCGTTGTCGGCGGCGGCGCGGCGGAACTGTTCGGTCACCGAGCCGGCGCGGCGCTCGGTGCGGGCGAGCTGCTCACCCTCACCCATCGCCTCGACCGGGCGGATGCGATATTCCAGCGACGAGATGCGGGCGCCCGCCGGGGCATCGGCGGTCAGTGACAACACCACGAGGCCTTCCGGCGTGGCCGCCGGGGTGGTCATCATCGGGCCGGCACAAGCAGTAATGGAAAAGGTGGCCGCAGTGGCGGTCAAGAGGGGGCGAATCATGAGTGATCTCCTTTCATGTCGGGGTGGGCAGGCATATCCGAATCACCCCACAGGCGCCCGGCGTCCAGCGACAGGCGGTAGTAACTTTCGAGTGCGTCCAGGTGACGCTGGCGGGCGCTGAGTGCCGCTTCATTGGCGCGGCGTTGGGCGAGCAGCAATTCGTCGAAGCTGCCTTCGCCCAGGCGGTAGGCGCGTTCGGTCATCTGCGCGGCGGCCACCATCTGTTCGCCGGCCGTGCGGCTCGCTTCCCAGGCCGTGCGGCTGGCCTTGGCCTTGAGCAGGCTGGTGGCCGCTTCGGCCGTGGCTTCGCGCAGGGCGTCGGCTTCCATCTGGGCCACGGCGTCGGCTTCGGCCACGGCGGCCGAGGCGCTGGCGCGGCGTGCACCGCCGGCAATGGGGATGCTCACCTGCGCGCCGATCACCTGCTCTTCGCCCCCGCGCTCGCGGGAGAAGAACACCCCGAAGGTGGGGTCCGGCACACGGTCGCGACCGACGCGGCGCGCGTTCAGGCCTGCCAGATGGCTGCGTGACTGGGCCAGGCGCAGGCCGTGGCTGTGGGCCATGAGCGCATCCATCCATTCGCTTTCCTGCCCGGCCACCACCCCCGGCTCGGCCAGGTGGGTCGGCGCGGTGAGCGGCAAGTCGGGGTAGCGGCGGCTCAGTGATTCGGCCGCCGCGTCGCGCATGGCCAGCGCGGTGGCCAGTTCGGCCCGTGCCTGCGCCAGGGCGGCATTTGCCTGCACGGCATCCAGTGACGAGGCGTCGCCCAGCTCGTTGCGGCGCGCCACGGCCCTGGCCTGGGTGTTGAGCGAGTCGACCTGCGACTGCCACTGCTCGGCCACGGCCACCCCGCGCAGCCACGCGAACCAGGCGGTAAGCAGATCGCGCGAGGCTTCGTGGAAGGCGTCCTCACGGGCAATGGTGGCCATGTCGACACCGCCCTGCCCCAGCGCACGATCCATCGCCGCCTTGCCCGGCAGGCGCACGGTGCGTTCCACGCCGGCGCTCCATTCGTTGAAGCGGTCGGTGCCGCCGTTGGTGGCGTCGGCGCGGCGGCGCTGGGCGCTCAGGTTGGCGCTCCATTCATACGGACCGCTGGCCAGGCCATCGCTGCGCGCCGACTCGACACGCAGGCGCGCATCGGCGGCCTTCACGCGCGGGGCGGCGTTGAGCACCTGCTCAACCACGGCGCTGTCGGGCAGGCCGAGGGCTTCGTGGCCGGCAGCCTGCGCCCCGGTGGAGACGATGAGGGCGAACACCACCCAGGAAAAACGAGCGGAATTCATAGACGCCCCATCTCAATGACCGGCGTGAGCCAGAAGAAAACGTTGGCACCCGGCAGGTGGCGGCGAATCAGATCGACCACGATCTGCATGGCGGCCTCGGTGCCCACCGTCTGGATGGTGGTGCGCGGTGCATGGCCGCTCACCAGCTCTGAGGGCTGGACCAGCTGCACACTGGCCCCGTGGCCTTCGGCGGCGGTGGCGGTGAAGCCGCCCACCACGTCCGGATGGGAGATGAGCAGGTCTTCGACATGCTGGGCGATGTCGTTGGGCATCACCAGCGTGAGCATGACGTTATTCAACGGAAGTCTCCGAGAAGGCCACGGTGCGCTTGGCACCGAAGCGGCTGAACAGAATGGGGAGCAGCACCAGCGTGAGCGCGGTACAGGTGACCAGACCGCCGACCACCACAATGGCGAGCGGGCGCTGGATCTCCGAGCCCGGGCCGCTGGCGAAGAGCATGGGCACCAGGCCGAAGGCGGCAATGCTGGCGGTCATCATCACCGGGCGCACCCGGCGCCGCGCGCCCTCACGCACCGCCTGCGCCATGGGCATGCCCCGGGCCAGCAACTGGTTGAAGTAGCTGACCATCACCACGCCGTTGAGCACCGCAATGCCCAGCAAGGCGATGAAACCCACCGACGCCGGCACCGACAGGTATTCACCGGTGAGCAGCAGACCGAACACCCCGCCCACCAGCGCGAAGGGAATGTTCGACAGCACCAGCAGGGCCTGGCGCACCGAGCCGAAGGTGGAAAACAGCAGGAAGAAGATCAGCGCCAGCGCCACCGGCACCACCACCGCCAGCCGGGCCGCAGCCCGCTGCTGGTTTTCGAACTGGCCACCCCAGGCGAGGCGATAGCCATCGGGCAGCGCGACCTGATCGATCACCGCGGCCTTGGCCTCATCCACAAAACCCACCAGATCGCGGCCGCGCACGTTGGACTGCACCACCACGTAGCGCTCGGCGTTTTCGCGGTCCACCTTCACCGGGCCGTCGACCCGCGCAAGGCTCGCCACCGAGGCCAGCGGCACACTGCGCCCGTCGGGCAGCGCCAGGCGCAGGCTCTCGAAATCGGCCGGCGAGGTGCGCAGGCTGTCCGGCCCGCGCAGCACCACCGGCACGCGGCGGCCACGGTCGATCACCGTGCCCACGTCGGCGCCTTCGAGCAGGGCCTTTAGGTCGTTCTGGATGTCGTTCACATTCAGCCCGTAGCGACCGGCCGCGAGGCGGTCGATCTTCACCTGCAGGTACTGCACACCCTCGTTCTTGACGGTGAAGGTGTCCTCGGCGCCATTGACCTGGCGCACCACGCCCTCGATCTCGCCGGCCAGCCGGTTGAGCACATCCAGGTCAGGCCCATAGATCTTGATGGCCAGGTCGCCGCGCACACCGGTGAGCATTTCGGACACCCGCATGTCGATCGGCTGAGTGAAGGAGAAACCGATGCCGGGGAAATCCACCATCACTTCGCGCATCTGGTCGGCCAGCCATTCGGGATCGGGCGTGCGCCAGGTGTCGCGGGGCTTGAGCACCATGAAGGTGTCGGTCTGGTTCAGGCCCATGGGGTCGAGCCCCAGCTCGTCCGAACCGGTGCGGGCGACGATGGCCTCGACTTCCGGAATGCGTTCGAGGATGGCCTGCTGCACGCGGATGTCCACCTCCAGCGACTGGTCGAGACCAATGGAGGGCAGCTTTTCGAGCTGCATGATCATGTCGCCCTCATCCATGGTCGGCATGAAGCTCTTGCCCAGCAGGGTGTAGGCGCCGCCGGCGGCCACCAGGGCCACCATCGCGGCACCGATGAACAACTTGCTGCGGGCAAAGGCCACGTCAAGCACGCGCTCGTAGATGGCGGCCAGCTTGCGCACCAGCCACGGCTCGTGATGCGGCCCACGCTTGATGAGGTAGGACGCCAGCACCGGCACCACCGTGAGCGACAGCAACAGGGAAGCCGACAGGGCAAACACGATGGTCAGCGCCACCGGGCCGAACATCTTGCCTTCCAGCCCCTGCAGGGTGAGCAGCGGCAGGAACACGATGATGATGATGGCAATGCCCGAGGCCACCGGCGAGGCCACCTCGCGAGCCGCGCGGAAGATCAGGTGCAGCGTGGGCAGCTTGTCGGGCGCCGCATCGGCGCTGCCGGTGAGCTGGCTTTCCACGTTCTCGACCACCACCACCGCCGCATCGACCAGCATGCCGATAGCGATGGCCAGGCCGCCCAGGCTCATGAGGTTGGCCGACAGGCCAAAGAACCGCATCATGATGAAGGTCGCCAGCGCCGAGAGCGGCAGCATGAGCGCCACCACCAGCGCCGCGCGCAGGTTGCCCAGGAAGGCGAGCAGCAGCAACACCACCAGCACGATGGCTTCAAGCAAGGCCTTGGACACGGTACCCACCGCGCGCCCGACCAGCTTGGAGCGGTCGTAGAACGGCACGATGCTCACGCCCTCGGGCAGGGTCGGCTCGATCTGCGCCAGACGCGCCTTCACACCCGCCACCACCGACTGCGCGTTGGCACCGCGCAGGCCCAGCACCAGCCCTTCCACGGCCTCGCCCTGCCCGCTGCGCGTGACCGCGCCGTAGCGGGTGAGCGCGCCCATGCGCACCTCGGCCACGTCGCCCACACGCACCACCATGCCGCCGTCGGCCTGCAGCACGATGGCACGCACGTCGTCGAGCGTCTGGATGGCGCCTTCGGCGCGCACCAGCAGGGCCTCTTCCACATCGGTGAGGCGGCCGGCACCGTCGTTCCGGTTGTTCTCTTCCAGCGCCATCTGCAGCGCGGCCATTTCGATGCCGCGCGCGGCCAGTTGCACCGGGTCGGGGATGACCTCGAAGGTGCGTACATGGCCGCCCAGGCTGTTCACATCGGCCACGCCGGGAATGGTGCGCAGCTGCGGGCGGATCACCCAGTCGAGCAAGGCGCGCTTGTCCGCCAGTGGCAGATCGCCTTCGATGGTGAACATGAACATCTCGCCCAGCGGCGTGGTGATCGGGGCCATGCCGCCGGTCACGCCGGCCGGCAGATCGCCCATCACCGAGGCCAGCCGCTCGCCCACCTGCTGGCGGGCCCAGTAGATGTCGGTGCCGTCCTCGAAATCGATGGTGATGTCGGTGAGCGCGTACTTGGAGGTCGAGCGCAGCAGCCGCTGGTTGGGGATGCCGAGCATCTCCTGCTCCACCGGCACGGCCAGGCGCGTTTCCACTTCCTCGGGGGTCATGCCCGGCGCCTTGAGGATGATCTTCACCTGGGTGGTGGATACATCCGGGAAGGCGTCGATGGGCAGGTTGAGAAAGGCCTGCACCCCGGCGGCCAGCAGGATGGCCGTGAGCACCAGGATGAGCAGACGCTGGGTGAGCGAGAAGCGAATGAGGCGGTCGAGCATCACTGGGCTCCCACGCCGGTCAGCAAAGCCTTGAGCCCGGAGACCCCGGACACGGCCACCGGCTCACCGGCCTGCACCCCCTGCACGCTGGCCGTGGTGCCGCTGACTTCCAGCACCTTCACCTCGCGCGCCTCGAAGCTCACCTCGCCACCGGCGCCCTCCGTGCGCACGAACACCAGCGTGCGTCCGCCTTCGTGCGACAGTGCCGAGGCGGCAATGTCGATGCCGCCGCCGGCGGTGTCGGCGATGGCGGCCGAGACCATCTGGCCCGGGCGCAGCGCCTCGGCGTTGTCGGTGACCTCGGCGCGCACCATCACCGTCTGGGTGACCGGATCGACGGCATGCCCCACCCCGATGACCCGCCCGCTCACGCCCACGCCGGGCACATCGACCCGTGCATCGGGCTTGAGACGATCGGCGGTGGCCAGCGGCACCTGGATTTCCAGCCACAGGGGCGACAGGCGCGCAATGCGGAACACCGGCGCGCTGGCATCGACCCGTTCGCCCACTTCCACCATTTTCTCGAGCACGACGCCATCGATGGGTGCCACCAGCACCAGTGAGCCGGCCGCGCGACCGCGCTTTGCGCCGCTCAGCGACAGCACCTGGCTGCGTTCTCTGGAGAGCGCACCGGCCTGCGCGGCGGCAGCGCGGGAAGCCTGCAGGCGCGCTTCGGGAATCAGCCCTTCCTTGTAGAGCTTCTGATCGCGCACGTAGGCGCTTTGCGCCAGCGCGGCCTCGCTGGCCGCCTGCATGGCTTCACGCTGCAGTTGCAGGGCGTCCGGGCTGCTCAGGGCGGCCACTTCCTGCCCGGCCTTCACGGCCATGCCTTCGGCGACCGACAGGGATTCGACCCGCCCGCTCATGGGCGAAGCGACGATGCGCATCTGGTCGACCGGCACCAGCACCCGCGCGGGCAGTTGGCCGGCCGTGGCGGCCAGCCCCTCGCCCGCCGGGGTCGTACGGATGCCCAAGCCTTCGAGCTGGGCCGGCTTGAGCACGATACCCTCGGCGGCACCTGCGGTGCCCAGGACGAGCGATGTGGTCAGTGCAAGGATGAAACGGCGGTGAAGCATATGAGTCCCCAATAAACGATGGGGGGACTCTAGACAGGCACCCTTAAGGGTTTCTTAAGCGCTTGGCGTATGACGGGGAACGGGGCAGGAACACAGCGGCGGCGCGGCACACCAGCGCGCACCCGGCGCGACGCGACTCAGTCGGCAGGCGAGCTGCCCGGCAAGGACAGGGCAAAACAGGTCTGCCCATCGGCCGAGCAGACCGAAATGCGGCCACCGTGGGCATCCACCACCGCCTTGGTGATCGCCAGCCCCAATCCGCTGCCTTCGGCGGCATCGTGACGACGCGCCCTGTCCGCACGGTAGAAGCGTTCGAACAGGTGCGGCAAGTCTTCCGGAGCGACGGTCTCGCCGGTGTTGATGACCCGGACCTGCACCTGATCGGGCATGCCGCCCGACTCGATCTCGACCCGAAGCTGCCCGCCCGGCGGGGTATGGCGGATGCCGTTCGACACCAGATTGCCCAGCGCCCGGCGCAACATGAGACGGTCGCCGAAAACGGTCGCCCCGCCGCTCACCACCAGCGAGACCTCACCGACTTCGGCCAGTGCATCGTAGTAATCGTAGAGATCCTGCACCGTCTGATGCAGATCGACCGGCTCGCGGCTGGGCAACATCAGCCCGTGATCGGCCTTGGCCAGAAACAGCATGTCGGCCACCATGCGCGTCATGCGTTCGAGCTCCTCGGCATTCGATTCGAGCGCATCGCGGTAGTCATCGGCGCACCGCCGCTGGCTGAGCACCACCTGCGTCTGGGTCGTCAGATTGCTGATCGGCGTGCGCAGTTCATGCGCCAGATCGGCCGAAAAGGCCGAGAGGCGATTGAAGGCATCTTCGAGCCGGCCGAGCATCGCATTGAGTGTCTCGGCCAGTTCCGCCAGTTCGAGCGGCACATCGGCCGTCGACACCCGCTGATCGAGTCGCGAGGCCGTCACCCGCTCGGCCTGCGCGCGCATGCGGGTCAGGGGCGCCAGGCCATGGCGCGCCACCGCCCAGCCCAGCAGCGCACTGGCGAGCACCGCGAGCACGCCCAGCACGCTCAGGCTGCGAATGAAGCGCTCGATGAACATGGCGTGATGACTGATGTCGATGGCCAGCGCGAATCGCACACTTGGCTGGCCGGGGAGCGCCGTGGGCATGACGGCGGTCCATCCACGATACGGATGATCGTCGAGTTCCCACTCGAAGGCGGCCGCGCGGGCATCGAGTGCGCCACGCAGTCGCGCCTCGGCACTGGCGTCGTGCGGCATCTGCAGCACCACCCGGTCGTCCGGCAGCAAGGCCAGCACCAGCATGTCCTGGTGGCTGACCACCACGTCGTGCAGCAGGGTGTGCAGTTGCTCAAGCTGATCGGCGCGGGAAATCGATGCCAGCCGCGACTGGATGCGCGCCAGGCGGCCATTGACCAGATCATGATCCTGTTCGATGAAGTGCTGCTCGATGGCCGAGACGATCACCACGCAGAACACCCCCAGCACCGCACTCGAGATGAGCGCGTAGAGCAGTGTCAGCCGCGTGGTCAGCGACATGAAGGGTTTCAATCGGCCTCCGGCGCTTCGAGCACGTAACCCATGCCGCGAACGGTGCGGATCAGGCGCGGATCGAAGGGGTCGTCCACCTTGCTGCGCAAGCGGCGCACCGCCACCTCGATCACGTTGGTGTCGCTGTCGAAATTCATGTCCCACACCTGCGAGGCAATCAGCGAGCGCGGCAGCACCTCGCCCTGGCGACGCATGAGCAGTTCGAGCAGGGAAAACTCCTTGGCCGTGAGGTCGATCCGGTGGCCCGCGCGTACCGCCCGGCGCCGCAGCAGATCGAGCTCCAGATCGGCGACGGCCAGCGTGGTCGGTTCGGAGCCGCTGCGCCCCCGGCGCAGCACGGTGCGCACGCGGGCGAGCAACTCGGCAAAGGCAAAAGGCTTGACCAGATAGTCGTCCGCCCCCAGCTCCAGCCCCTTGACCCGGTCTTCCACCTCGTCGCGGGCGGTCAGAAATAGTGCCGGCGTGTCCTTGCCGGCACGGCGCACGGATTCGAGCAGCGCCCAGCCGTCGATGCCCGGCAGCATCACGTCGAGAATCATCAGGTCGTGATCGCCCGTGAGCGCCAGATGCAGCCCGTCGGTGCCGGTGCGCGCCAGTTCGCTCACGAAGCCGGCCTCGCTCAGGCCCTGGCGCAGGTAGTCGCCGGTCTTGGGTTCGTCCTCGACGATCAGGATCTTCATGCCTCGCAGTGTGCCAGTCCCCGCGCCCGGCCGCAGCAAGATGACAGAAATGTAATGTTCGCGTCAGCTTGGTGACGCCCGCAGGGGATGACACTGGCCTCATTGAATGCAACGGCACGTTTGCGGCCGCCCCCCAACAACACCCCTTTTCCCCGAGGAGATCAGCGTGTCATCGAAATCCTTGCTGACGCTTCCCCAGCCCCACATGACCCGACGGCGTTTCGTCCAGGGTCTCGCCGCGGGCGGCGTGGTCGCGAGCATGCCCGGCCTGGCTCGCGCCGCGCTGGAGAACCGCGCCCACACGGGCACCGCACCGGTACTGACCGGCACCGAGATTCAACTGGTGGTCGAAGAGACCCTGGTCAATTACACCGGCAAGCCGCGCATGGCGACTACCATCAACGGTTCGATCCCGGCGCCCACACTGCGCCTGCGCGAGGGCGACACGGTGACCCTGCGCGTCACCAATCGCCTCAAGGAATCAACCTCCATTCACTGGCACGGCATCATCCTGCCCTTCCAGATGGACGGCGTGCCGGGGATCAGCTTCAGGGGCATCCCGCCGGGCGAGACCTTCACCTATCGCTTCAAGCTGCAGCAAAGCGGCACTTACTGGTATCACTCCCACTCGGGCATGCAGGAGCTGACCGGCATGTACGGCGCACTGATCGTAGAACCGAAGGATGGCGAGCGAATCCGCGCCGACCGGGAACACGTGGTGCTGCTCTCCGACTGGACCGACGAGGAGCCGGGGCGGGTCTTTGCCAAGCTCAAGGCCCAGGGCGACTACTACAACTTCCATCAGCCCACGGTGATGGACTTCTTCAATGACGCGGCCCACCAGGGGCTGCGCCGGGCCATGGCCAAGCGCGAGATGTGGAACGACATGCGCATGAGCCCCACCGATCTGGCGGACCTGTCGGCCGAAACCCTCACCTACCTCATGAACGGCAGTGCGCCGGCGGCCAACTGGACCGGGCTGTTCAAGCCCGGCGAACGGGTCCGGCTGCGCTTCATCAACGGCGCGGGCAACACCTTCTACGATGTGCGCATTCCGGGCCTGAAGATGACCGTGGTGCAGTCCGACGGCCTGCCGGTCGAGCCGGTGACGGTCGATGAATTCCGCTTCGGTCCGGGTGAGACCTACGACGTGATCGTCGAGCCCAAGGACATGCCCTACACCCTGTTTGCCCAGGCCATGGACCGCTCCGGCTACGCCCGCGGCACCCTCGCCCCGCGCGAAGGCCTGACGGCCCCCGTGCCGGCCATCGACCCGGTGCAGCCACTGACCATGGGCGACATGATGGGGGACATGAGCCGCATGGATCACAGCGCCATGGGCCACGGCGATATGGCGCCTGCGGCGATGGATCACAGCCAGATGGACCACAGCGCCCACGGCATGGCCATGGGCGGCCTCGCCAAACCCGGCCAGCAGGTGCGCCACGCCCGCACCGAATACGGTGCCTCGGTGGACATGCGGGTCGACACCCCGCGGACGAACCTGGACGATCCGGGCGTGGGTCTGCGCGGCAATGGCCGCAAGGTGCTCACCCTCGACCAGCTCTCCACCGTGGGCGGCCCGATGGACGATCGTGGCCCGGGCCGCGAGATCGAGCTGCACCTGACCGGCAACATGGAACGCTACACCTGGTCCTTCGACGGGCTGGCCTTCGGCGGCAGCACGCCGGTGACCTTCAAGCACGGCGAACGCCTGCGGGTGATCCTGCACAACGACACCATGATGACCCACCCCATGCACATGCACGGCATGTGGAGCGAGCTGGAGTCGCCCGATGGCCGCTTCCTTGTCCGGCGTCACACCATTCCGGTGCAACCGGCACAGCGCATCAGCTTTCTGGTGACGGCTGATGCCCCGGGCCGTTGGGCCTGGCACTGCCACCTGATGTTCCACATGCACGCCGGCATGTTCCGCGAGGTGCTGGTGGCATGAAGATGACGCACACACAAGGATCGATCCGAATGAAGCGCACCCTGATCGCCGCCGCGCTGCTCTCGCTGAGTACATCGGCCGCCATCGGCCAGGCCATGGACCACAGCCAGATGGACCATAGCCAGATGGATCACGGCAGCATGCCTCATGCCGCAGGTGCCGAGGGCATGAACACAAATGACAGCGCCATGGACCACGGCACGATGGACCACGGCACGATGGACCACGGCACGATGGACCACGGCACGATGGACCACGGCACGATGGACCACGGCACGATGGACCAGCAGACAATGGACGGCATGGACCATGGCGGCATGGAAGGCATGGATCACGGTCAGATGCAGGGCGGCAGTCCCCCGGCCGATGCGCGCGATCCGCACGCCTATTCCGGTGGCTACACCCTGACCAGCGGCCCTCACCTGTTCGACGGCGCCCACCCGCCGCACACGGCCGACATGGACAGCTTCGCGAGCTTGCTCGTCGATCGCCTCGAACGGGTCGACGCCGAAGACTCGGCCTTCACGGCCTGGGACGCCCAGGCCCGCATCGGCCGTGATTTCAACAAGCTGGTGATCAAGTCCGAAGGCGAATATACCGAAGGCGCCCTTGAACACGCCCGCACGGAGTTCCTGTGGAGCCATGCGGTCGAGCACTTCTGGGACCTGCAGTTGGGCTGGCGCCACGATTCGGGCGAAGCGCCGGACGAAGACTGGCTCGCCATCGGGTTGCAGGGGCTCGCCCCCTACTGGTTCGAGGTGGACGCCGCCGCGTATATCGGCAAGGGCGGCCAGACCGCACTGCGTCTGGAGGGCGAGTACGAACTGCTCATCACGCAACGACTCGTTCTGCAGCCGCGCGTCGAATTCAACGCCTATGGCAAGCGGGACGAAACGCAGGGGGTGGCCTCGGGCCCGGCCGACCTGAGCGCCGGCGTGCGCCTGCGCTACGAGTTCTCGCGTCAATTCGCACCCTACGTTGGCGTTGAATGGAAGCGACTGCTGGGCGGCACGGCGGACCTGGCCCGGGACGAAGGCGGCGACACCATGGACACCCGCCTGGTGGCGGGCGTGCGCTTCTGGTTCTGACCGACCGATGCTCAAGGGAGACTGAAAATGAAACGCGTTCTGACCCTGGCCGGCCTGCTCGCCGCCTTGTGTGGCGGCACGGTGTTCGCGGCCGGCATGGAAATTCCCGAACCGGACCGTGGCCTCATGGCCAGCCCGGCGAAGGGCAGGCCACTGTTCGAGCGCACTTGCGCCAGCTGCCACGGGCAGGACCTGGCCGGCACCAAAAAGGGCCCGCCCCTGGTGCACAAGATCTATGAACCCTCACATCACTCGGATGCCTCGTTCCAGCTGGCGGCCCGCTATGGCACGCGCGCGCACCACTGGGGTTTCGGCGACATGCCGCCGGTTGAAGGGGTCGACGCCAATGACGTGGCACACATCATTGCCTATGTTCGTGCGCAGCAACGTCGCGCGGGCATCCGCTGACGCACGCGGCCAGGCGCGGAACACACGGAGGCCCACCCCATGAAATCCTTCATCTCCGGCATCGTCTTCGCCGCGCTGGTCGCGATCGGCGGCGGGGCCGTCATGCTGTTCGGCGGCTTCGTCAATGTGGCGGCAGATGAACCGCATCACCCCCTCGTATTCAGCCTGCTGGACACCGCACGGGAGCGCGCCATCGCCCATCACGCCGACGGCATCACGGTGCCGGCGGATCTGGATGACAGCGAACGCGTGCGCAAAGGTGCCGGCAACTACGCCGCCATGTGCGCCGACTGTCACCTGAGCCCGGGCGTCGGCGAATCCGAGATCCGCCTCGGGCTCTACCCCACGCCGCCCAACCTGGCCCGCGCCGGTGAGGACGGCGCCGCGCCGCTCGCCCCGGCCGAGGCCTTCTGGGTGATCAAGCACGGCATCAAGGCCAGCGGCATGCCCGCCTGGGGGCGTGGCGGCATGACCGATGACGACATCTGGAACCTGGTCGCCCTGCTCAAGGCCTTGCCGGTCATGGGCGTGGCGGAATACCGCGCCTGGGTGAACAGCAGCGATGGACACGCCCATGGCGGCCAGCCGGCTGACGAACATGAACACGGGCACGACAGGGCTGTCGATATGCCCGCCCAGGATCACGAGGGCCCGGCTGCCCACACGCACGATGAAGGGACGCCCCATGCCCACTGACCTGCCATCCACGCCCGATGCCGATGCACCCGCCACCCCGTGGTGGCGCCGCACATGGCGTGCATTTCGCGCCTGGATGAAAGCCAACGAACAAGCCCATCGAGACGCGCCGACCTCACCCTGTTGTTCGGCGCCACCCCCGGGCGCCGGTCGTCGCGATCGCTAGAGTCACGACACACGTTTTGCCATAACGCAAAGAAAACGGCACCCAGCCGTCGCACACTGAACCACAGAGAGATCGTTGAACGAACAAACATGGTTGGCGAGATGCCTCTCATCCCGCCGGAGCGTAAGGAGAAAGCCATGAAACAGAGCACGACTCGCAAATGGATGCCCTGGGTGGCCGTAGCGGCCCTCGGCCTGGCTGCAACAGGCGTCATCGCCAATCCACCGGGACCCAAGCCAGGATCAGCGGGCTACGACTGCCCCTACGAGCAAGGCCAGGGCGGCCCGGGCATGATGGGCGGTGGTTACGGCCCCGGCATGATGGGCGGCGGTCAAGGTCCCGGCATGATGGGTGGTGGTTATGGTCCCGGCATGATGGGTGGTGGCTATGGGCCCGGCATGATGGGCGGGCAAGGTCCCGGCATGATGATGGGCGGTGGTTACGGCCCGGGCATGATGGGGGGCTATGGTCCTGACTTCACGCCCGAGCAGCGCAAGGAAGCGAACGCCATCATGGACCAGACCCGCAAGAGCCATTGGTCGATGATGGGCGCGATGATGGACGAACAGGCCAAGCTGCGTGACCTCTACGCGGCCGAAAAACCCGACCGCGACGCCATCGGCGCGATCTACAAACGCATCGGTGAAATTCGCCAGTCCATGTACGAGAGCATGATCGACGCCCGTCAGAAGATGGACGCCCTGCTCACCGACGAGCAACGCAAACAGATGTATCGCGGCGGTCGCTGACCGTCTGATCGCTCACTGCCCGCTCACGAAACGCCCCGGCACGACCGGTAATGCCGTTCAGTTAAGGCACGGTTCCTCCCCCTTCAAGGGGGAGGTCAGGAGGGGGATGGGGTTTGAGCAACCCTGTTTCACCCCATCCCCACCCCAACCCTCCCCTTGAAGGGGAGGGAGCGACCCGTCCATGAGGCCCGGATTCGCTTAACTGAACGGTATTGCGGCACGGCCGGGCGTTTTTGTGTCTAATCCAGCAGCAAGCCAAGCAACAGACACACGCCAATCACCAGACACAGGCCGGAGCTGACCCACCAGAACAGATCGCTGTTGTCGGGAAAGGCCGGTTTGAGCAACGGAAACGCCACTGCGCGCAGCAGATAGATGGCGGTCGCGGCCATCAGGACCCACTTCTGCCATGGCAGCGGGCCGATCAGGCGCGCGCCTGCCAGCGCATAGACACCCCAGGCGCACAGCACCGAACCGATCGCCGTGGCAATGAACGCGGGATACCAGTGCCCCTGCCGGGCCATGCTCACCAGGGGCTCGCCCGCCCCCAACAGTTCGAAGCCCCGCGCACCGACCACCACACACGCGTAATGCGCCAGACCTGCCAGAAAGTTGAGGATGGCGGCAATGATGAAGAAGGCGCTTGAGCTCATGCGACGGTGTCCTGGCGAGTGTCAGTGTGGGCGAAGCCGGCCATGATATCGGCATAAGCACGGAAGAACCAACTCATGCCAGGGCACGACGCCCCTGTGGCAAGTGCGACAAATCGCGCTCGCTGCCGGCCGACGAGCACACACACCGATCCACGACCCGCGTTAAAACAAGCACTTGCAGACTGGCGCATGGATTGCTTCGGGGGTGGCAATGACGCTCAACCTCGTGGAACACGCATGAAGCTGCAAATCGAAAAGGCCAGTGTGGAAGCCCTGGTCGTCCAGTTTCCGGAACTGATCAACCTGCGCGAGCAGCTGCGCCTCGGCGGCCGCGTCGAAGTGCCCTACCGGGACTTCACCGTCGAGCAACTGCGCTTCCTGCGCCAGCGCTATGAGGCGGGCGGGCCGCGCATGGCCGCTCGGGCCGCGCAGATATCCACGCTTGAAGAGGCGGTGAACGACAGCGGCACGCGCTACCGCGATGGTGATCTGGAGCGGCTGGTGCCCGACATCATGGCCTTTGTGCTGCAGGACGTGATTCGCGGCTGGCTGTTCCGCGCCAGCATGGCCGGCAAACCGGCGGCATACCTGATCACGCGGCTCGACTACACACCGCCGGGCGAAGAGGAATCAGGCCGCATCCTGATCGAGCTGCGCGCCAATGCCATGGGCAAGATCGCGGTCGAGCAGGTGATGATTCGCGGGCGTGACATCGAGGGCAAGAACCTGCGCGAGATCTTCGCCGAGAAAGGCTATCTCAAGGAGACGCGGGCACTGGTCGACACCTATGACGCCTCGGCCGGGCACTATTTCGAGTGGCGGTCCCGCTACGGCCAGCAGTTTTCCGGCCGCGGCACCGGCATCTATGCCGAAGACCCCACCGCCTCCCATCGCACCACCGACTGGTCGCGCAAGAGCCTGGTGGTGCTCTCGTCGAGCGGCGGCCAGGCGCGGCTGGTGAATGATGAGGAAATCCTCAAGGATCGCGACCTGACACTCGAGATGCCCGGCGACATCCTCGCCAAGTTCCTGCGCAAGGCGGAACGCAGCAGCCGCATCGACCTGAAGCTCGAAACCCAGCTGGAAAAGATGCGCGACAGCGTTCCCGAGGGACTGTTCACGCAACTGCCGGTGCATCCCTATGTGCTCATGTTTCATCTGGAGCTGCACCATCACCTGTGGGTGCATGTGGACGACATGCAGCCCTATGAATACGACCCTGCCCTGAAAGACAAGCTCATCCTGCCGCCCGAG